>NZ_PDKB01000009.1 GCF_003316695.1 Aliarcobacter vitoriensis | reverse complement strand
AATTCATCTTCGCTATCTATTTTTATCTCTGTTGTACTTTTTGATTCTTTATTTAAAAATGCAAAAAATCCCAACAATCCATTTGATATTATTGTTAAGTTCTTACTCAACGTTCGCATATTAAATATTATGATTAATCCAATAATTACTATAATAGCTGCTGCAAAAACAATACTAAAATTCCTATTTTCGTAAGCAGATTTTAAATATATATTTTCTGGTACAGACCCCATCATAAGCCAATAAACTCCTGTATTACCAAATTCAAATGGATATGTAACAAAATAAGAATTCATACCTGTTGCTCTAGCAATAGAATAAAATTCATAAGGTTTACCCTCTTTTTGATTTGCAATAGCTTGAAGTCTATCCTTATCTCCATTTGCTAAAGTAGAAAAAGACTTTCCTATTCTAGCTTTATCATTATGTGCAACTATAATATCGTGATTCTCAATCAAATTAAAATATCCAGCATCAAGAATTTTTAATTTAGAGATCTCTTTATCTATGTCATCAGTAATAATATCAACTCCAGCAATTCCAATAACTTTATTATTTATAATAATAGGTTTTGAAACAGTTACCATTAGTAAATTTGTAGTGCTATCATTGTATGGCATTGAAACCGAAACTATTTTATTTTCATAAGCTGATTTTATATATGGTGCATTTTTATCAAAATTAGGTAGATGTGCAACATCAAGATTATTTTTACCTCTATACACAAAAGGTGCAAAAAGACCATTTGGAGTGTAATAATTTTGTGTACTATCTGCACTTTTTGCACTAAATAAATTATATGAATCATCTTCAAAACTTATCCAAGAAGCAAATAATAAGTCATTCGCTTTTAAAATATCTTTTTGAAACTCTACCATTCCACTTTTCGTGATAAGTTCATCATTTTCAATAGCAACACGAACTTTTGATTCTAAAGCATCAACAGATGCAATAGATAAATTTAACTTGCTTTTGATATCTTCACCCCATCGTTCAACATCTTTTTTTACATAAGCTTTTGCTTGTTCTTCAATAGCGTTATAAGTTACATTACTTGTAATTGAGATCATTAGCCCTAACGTCAAAATAACAGTCCCCAACAAAATTATCAGTAATTTTGTACCAAAATTTAGACTCTTCATCTTTTTTTGCTCCCTTGTTTAATTAAGGTGGAGATTATATTATCTATTACTAGCAAATAAGTAGCATATATAAACTATTTAACAAGAGTTTTTTTGCTACAATTCCAAAATGATTTTAGAAGAAAAATTAAAAGAATTACCAAATGATGCTGGAGTTTATCAATATTTTGATAAAGAAGGACATCTACTATACATTGGAAAAGCAAAAGTTTTAAAAAATAGAGTTAAATCTTACTTCAAATTTACTCCAAAACTATTACCCGCAGATAAATTAAGTCCCAGAATATATAAAATGATTAGTGAAGTTGAAAATTTAGAGTGGATAGTTGTACCAAATGAACATGATGCTTTAATTCTTGAAAATTCTCTAATAAAACAATTAAAACCAAAATATAATATCTTACTTCGTGATGATAAAACTTATCCATATATTTTTATAGATGACAATGATGATTTTCCAAGACTTGAAATAACAAGAAAAATACAAAAAGGGAAAAATATAAAATATTTTGGTCCTTACTCAAGTGGTGCTAGAGATATGTTAGATAGTATCTATGAAATAGTTCCATTAGTTCAAAAAAAAGCCTGTATCAAAGGTAAAAAAGCCTGTTTATTTCACCAAATAGCCAAATGCCTTGCTCCTTGTGAAGATAAAATCTCAAAAAATGAGTATGAAAAAATAGTTGAAAATGCTTTAGAGTATATATACAATAAAACAAAACTCATCTCTAAACTAAAAGAAAAAATGAAAATTTATTCAGATGATTTTCGTTTTGAAGATGCAATGAATTTAAGAGATAGAATAAAAACTATTGAGAAATCACAAATAAAAACTGGTATTGATTTAGCTACAAATGAAGATATTGATATTTTTGCAATAAACTCAAATAACAAAAAAGCAGTTATTGTAAGAATGTTTTTAAGAGATGGAAAACTAGCTTCCTCAAATTATGATTTTATAAAAGTAAATGACGATTTAGAATTTGATTTTGATGAAGCATATAAAAGAGCTATTGTAAACTATTATGACAATGAAATACCACTTTTACCAAAAGAGATTTTAGTAGCTTCCGAACTTCAAGATATTGAAGATATTGAAGAGTTTTTATTTAAAAGATTTAATAAAAAAATCAAAATTATAAATCCAAAAAAAGATAAGAAAAGAGAAATCATAAACATTGCACTAAATAATTGTGATGAACTATTAAGAATAGAAAATTCTAAAAATCAAACAACAATTTATGAAGAGTTAAAAGAGTTATTCAATCTTAAAACTTTACCATATCTCATTGAAAGTTTTGATAACTCTCATCTTATGGGACAAGCAACAGTTGGAGCTATGATTGTTTGGAATGAAGAATTAAACAATTTTGATAAAAAAGCTTTTAGGCACTACAATCTTGAATCAAAAGATGAATATTCACAAATGAGAGAAATGCTAATAAGAAGGGTTGAAAGTTTTGAGAAAAATCCAGCCCCTGATTTATGGATAATTGATGGTGGAGAAACTCTACTAAAATTGGCTTATGATATAGTTCAAAGTGTTGGAGTAAATCTCGATATTATAGCTATTGCAAAAGAAAAAATAGATGCAAAAGCACATAGAGCAAAAGGTGGAGCAAAAGATATAATTCACTATAAAAATTCAAATGGAGAATTTAAAAGTTTTAATTTACTTCCCAGTGATAAAAGACTACAATTCGTCCAACGACAAAGGGATGAAGCTCATAGATTTGTAATAAATTTTCATAAAAAACAAAAAAGAACTCAAGATAAACAAATATCATTACTTCAAATAAAAGGTATTGGTGAAGCGAAAATCAAAAAGCTTCTTTTATTTTTTGGTGAATTTGAAAAAATAAGAAATGCTTCATATGAAGAGTTAAAAAATGTGTTAAATGAAAAAGATGCACAAACAATAATTGAATATTTTAAAGATTTTAAGGAATAAATTTTGGCAAAAATATTATTAAATAAAAACAATCTATTTTATAACTTAGATGTTATTTCAAAAAAAGCTGCTTCAAAGCAAAAAGTTGCGGTTGTATTAAAAGATAATGCTTATGGGCATGGATTAGTAGAAATTGGAACTTTAGCAAAAGAGTTTGGAATAAAAAAAGCAGTAGTTAGAACAATAGATGATGCTATAAAAATTGAAAAATTATTTGATTATATTTTAATATTGGCAGAAAAATCTTTTCACACTTATTCACATAATTTTCACATAGCTTTAAACTCTCTTGAAGATATTGATAAACTTCCACAAAATAGTAATATTCATATCAAAGTAGACACAGGAATGCATAGAAATGGAATATCAATTGATGAATTAGAAAAGGCTTTTTTAGGGCTTTCTAAAAAAAATATAAATATTACTGGAGTATTTACACACCATAAAGCAGCTGATGAATTAACAGCAGATTTTTTCTGGCAAAAAGAAAATTTTTCTCTTGTGAAAAATAGTGTAAAAAATATATGTGAAAAACTTTTATTACCAATTCCAGCCTTTCATTCTTGTAATTCAGCAGCTTTATTTAGAACTGAAAATTTTGATGAAGACTTTACAAGAGTTGGTACAGCAATATATGGATATTTAGATAATGCTGGAGTTTTTGAATTTCCAAAATTAAAACCAGTGATGTCACTTTGGGCAAGTAAACTATCAACTAGAATTTTAAAAAAAGGACAAAGTATAGGTTATGCAGGAACTTTTACTGCACGTGAAGATATGAGAGTTTCAACTTATGACGTTGGTTATGGAGATGGATTTTTAAGACTAAATGAAAGAAAACTTTATACAACACCAAAAGGATATAAAGTTTTAGGAAGAGTTTCTATGGATAACCTATCTTTAGATACAGATGATGAAGAAGTTTGTATTTTTGATGATGTAAGAAAATTAGCAAAAGTACACGACACAATCACTTATGAAATAACAACAACTCTCAATCCAAATATAGAAAAAGAGATAATCTAATCTCTTTTCTATTAAAGCATATTATTACTATCAAATTTCTACTTTAAATAAAGTTTTATTATAATTATGGTAAAAAAGATTTAACCATACATAATAATAAGGATTATAAATGGATTTTATAAAAAAATCAGTTATTGCAAAAGTAATCTCTGTATCAATTATATCTATTCTTATTTCGATGAGTATATTAACCTTTTTAGTAGTAAATAACACATTTGAAATAATGAAAAAAAACAATGAAGATACAGTACACAAAGAAATTAATTTATTAGTTGAAAATATCAATACTTTTAACAAAGTAGCTAAATCTGGTGCAGATACAATCGGTGACATATTTATAGATATGCTATCAGATATAAAAATAGATAAAACTCAAAATATTAAAATTGGAGATTTACAAACACCTATTTTATCAATAGATGGTAAAACTCTAAATCTTAATTTTGATATTGTTGATAAATTCACACAAATGACAAAAGGCTCAGTAGCTACTATTTTTGTAAGAAAAGATGATGACTTCATCAGAATTTCAACAAGTTTAAAGAAGGAAGATGGAAATAGAGCTATTGGTACAAAATTAGATGTAAATCACCCTGGATATACAAAAGTACTACAAGGTGAAACATATTTGGGAAAAGCTGTTTTGTTTGGAAAAAGTTATATGACAAAATATATTCCAATAAAGCAAGATGGTGAAATTATTGCAATAGCATTTATTGGGTTTGACATAGAAAACAATTTAAAAGAGTTAAACCAAACGATAAGTGATAAAAAAATAGGAAAAACTGGTTATTACTATATTATAAACTCAAATGAACAAGATAAAGATTATGGTAATTTCATAGCTCATCCAACATTGAAAAACAAAAATGGTTTAGAACTAAAAGATAAAAATGGAATTTTTATAGTAAAAGAGATATTAAAAAATAAAAATGGAACCCTGACATATATTTGGGAAAATCATGAAAAATTTGTAGTATTTGAAAATTTTGAGGAGTGGAATTGGCTTTTAATAGGTGGTGTTAATTCTGATGAAATTTTTGAAGATGCAAATAATATTATGTTCTTAATTATAGCTTTATCAGTTATAACAGTTATTATAATATCATTGTCAATATTTATAACTATGAGTATATCTTTAAGATCACTCAAAAAAATAAAAGATGGATTAGTATCTTTCTTTCAATACCTAAATAGAGAAATAGCTCATGTTGAAAAAATAGCCATTGACTCAGAAGATGAATTTGGAGTTATAGCAAAACAGGTAAATGAGAATATTGAAAAAATAGAAAAAAGTATAGATGAAGATAGAAAATTAATAGATGAAACAATAGCTGTTTTAGGAGAATTTGAGCAAGGTGATTTATGCCAAAGATTAAATATAGAAGTTTCAAATCCAGCTTTAATGCAACTAAAAAATGTACTTAATAATATGGCAAATAATCTTGAAACAAATATAGACAATGTTTTACATATTTTAGAAGAATATGCTCATTACAACTACTTAAATAAAATATCAACAAAAAATTTAAAGGAACATTTGTTAAAACTTTCAAATGGTGTAAATACTTTGGGAGATTCTATAACTGAAATGTTAGTTGAAAATAAATCTATGGGATTACAACTTGGTAAGAGTTCGAATATACTTCTTTCAAATGTTAATAAATTAAATATTAGTTCAAATGAAGCAGCAGCATCTTTAGAACAAACAGCGGCATCTTTAGAACAAATTACATCAAATATTAGAAATAACACTCAAAATGTTCAAAAAATGACTCAATTATCGAAAGAATTATCTACTTCAGCAAATCAAGGTGAGAATCTAGCAAACCAAACAATGAATGCCATGGAAGATATAAATAATCAAGTAAATTTAATAAATGAAGCTATTGCTGTAATAGATAATATAGCATTCCAAACAAATATCTTATCTTTAAATGCAGCAGTAGAAGCAGCAACAGCAGGTGAAGCAGGAAAAGGATTTGCAGTAGTTGCTGGGGAAGTAAGAAATCTTGCAAATAGAAGTGCTCAAGCTGCTCGTGAGATAAAAGATATTGTTGAAAATGCAACTTCAAAAGCTAATCAAGGAAAAGATATAGCTTCTAATATGATTGAAGGATATAAAAAATTAAATACAAATATCTCAAATTCTACTAAATTAATATACGATATTGAAAACTCTTCAAGAGAGCAACTTCTTGGTATTGAACAAATAAATAATGCAGTAAATCAACTAGATACTCAAACTCAACAAAATGCAATAGTTGCTTCTCAAACACATGATGTTGCCATATCTACTGATGATATAGCTAAAATGGTAGTAAATAATACAGATGAAAAAGAGTTTATTGGTAAAGATAAAAATTAGGGTTTCCCCTAATTTTAAATAGCAAAATTTAAGATTTTTTCTAAATCATCTTTTGAAATCTCTTCTTGAAAAGATAGATTTTCAATAATTTCAGAAATATTTTTCTTATCTAAATTAAACTGATTTAATCTTGTAGGAGTTCCTATTTTATTAAACCAATTTTCTAAAGCTTCTATTCCTTCTATTGCACTATTTTTTCCAAAAACTTCTTTTGCAAATCTAGTAAATTGAGCTTCATTTTCTTTATAATACCACTTTGCCCAAGCAGGTATCACAACACTAAGACCTGCTCCATGTGGGACATTATAAAGTGCAGAAAGTGAGTGTTCTATCAAGTGATTTGGAAAAGAATAATTAGAAATTCCTACTGTAGTTGTACCATTTAAGGCATTTGTAGCAGCCCAAGCGAAATCTCCTCTTGCTTCATAATCATCTGGATTTTTTATTAAAATCTCTGTTGTTTCAATAACTGTTTTTATGATAGATTCTACAACTCTACTCATATATGTTGGATGTTTTTTTGCTGTAAAATAACCTTCTATACAGTGAGCTATGATATCTGTTGCTGAATAAACTAAATAATCTTTTGAAACACTTTTTTGAAGTTCAGGATTTATAACAGAAACTTTTGGATAAATACATGGTGACCAAATAGAATCTTTTCTCTTATTTTTTTCATTTGTAATAACGGCATAACCATTCATCTCACTTCCAGTTGCAGCAAGAGTTATAATATCAAAAATTGGCAAGGCTTTTTCTATATCTTTTTTTCTTCCAAAAAAGTCCCAAACATCACCATCATATAAAGTTCCAACAGCTATTGCTTTTGAGCTATCCAATACAGAACCTCCTCCAATACTTAAAATCCCTTGAACATTTTGTTCTTTTGCAACTTTTATGGCATTATGTACTGTTGATAAAATAGGATTACTGATAACTCCACCAAACTCTACAAACTCAATATTGTTCTCTTTTAAACTATGTGTTACACTATCAAAAAGTCCATCTTCTTTTATTCTTTGGCTTCCATAAACCAATAAAACTTTTTTTATTCCATTTTGACCTATATATTTTCCAATATTTTTCTCTTTATTTTTCCCAAACTCTATTTTTGTTGGATTATAAAAACTGAAACTTTCCATCTTTACTCCTTTTTTAAAATTTTATCTACTTTATTCTTTATATAGCAAATTCAAAGAAGCTTATATAAAATATAATTTTGTATAATAAAAACTTTATAAAAAGGAAAATATTATGAAATACAATTTTGATAAAATATGTGAAAGAAAAAATACAAACTGTTATAAATGGGATACTACAAAAGATGGCGTTATACCTATGTGGGTTGCAGATATGGATTTTGAAGTTGCTCCTAAAATCATTGAAAATATCATAAAAAAAGCAAATCACGGAATTTTTGGATATACAATGATTCCAGATGATTACTACAAAGCTGAAATAAATTGGTGGAAAAAAAGATACAATTTTGATATAAAAAAAGAGTATATTTTACCAACAACTGGAGTAATACCAAGTTTGAGTTCTATCATTCAAACTTTTTGCGAGAAAGGAGACAAAGTTTTAATCCAATCTCCTGTTTATCACTACTTTAATATCTCTATAAAAAATAATGATTGTGAAGTTGTAACAAATAATTTAATCTATGAAAACAACTCTTATAAAATAGATTTTGAAGATTTTGAAAACAAAGTCAAAGATGAAAAGGTAAAACTTTTTATTTTGTGCAACCCACACAATCCAGCAAGTAGAGTTTGGACAAAAGAAGAGTTACAAAAGATGGGTGAACTTTGTGTAAAACACAATGTTTTGGTAATAAGTGATGAAATTCATAGAGATTTAGTATTTAAAGATTATAAATTCACTCCTTATGCTTCTATTTGTGAAGAGTTTTTAAAAACTTCTATTACTTGTACAAGTGCCACAAAAACTTTTAATCTTGCGGGACTTAAAGCTTCAAATATTATTGTAGAGAACAAAGATTTAAGAGTAAAATTAAGTAAAACTTTAAATAAAAATGAGATTTCAAGCCTAAATATATTTGGGATTGAATCAACTTTAAGTGCTTATGAATTTTGTGAAGATTGGCTAGATGAACTTTTAATATATCTTGAAAAAAATAAGGATTTTTTGCTTGAGTTTATTGAAAAAAATATTCCAGATTTAAAAGTTGTAGAAGCCCAAGCTACATACCTTTTGTGGATTGATATAAGTAAATTAAATATTAAATCTGTGGAATTTACAAAAAAACTTGAAGATATAGGTAAAGTAAGAGTTATTTCTGGTGCTACTTTTGGGGAAAATGGAGATAATTTTATAAGAGTAAATATAGCTTGTCCTCTTGAAGTTTTAAAAGAAGCTTTAAGTAAATTAAAAATTACTGTAAATTCGATAAAAGATAATATATGATAAGAAAATCAAATAAGAATGATATTGAACAAATTATGAAAATTTGGCTTGAGGTAAATATACAAACTCATAATTTTATACCAATAAATTATTGGAAAAGCCAATATGATAATGTTAAAAAAGTTCTACCACAAGCTGATATATATGTTTATGAAAAAAATAATAAAATAGTTGGTTTTGTAGGTACTATTGAAAATTATATTGCTGGCATTTTTGTATCTTCTTCTTTTCAATCCAAAGGAATTGGTAGAAAATTACTGAACCATATAAAAGAACTTAAAAAAGAATTATCTATAAATGTTTATACAAAAAATATGTCTGCAATAAAATTCTATCAAAAAGAAAGTTTTATAATAGATTCTATAAGTATTGATGAAAATACAAAAGAAGAACAATTTTATATGTTGTGGAAATAGTTATTATTAAATATTTATATTATATATCTCTATTTTGCATAAAGAATAATATAGTATAATAGATATCTTTATGATATTTAAAAGGTCCAATTTATGATATTTAAAAATTTAAATAAAATATTAAAAGATATAAGAATTTTTGCATAAAATATGAATTTAACAAAAGAACAAGAATTAATCATAAATAGTAAAGAACTATCTTTTAAGATAAATGCTGTTGCGGGAAGTGGGAAAACCACAACCCTACTTCTTTATGCAAAAAAAAATCCAAATTTAAAAATTTTATATCTTGCATACAATAAATCTTTGCAAGTTTCACTTCAAGATAAACTAAAAGATTTTCAACTTCCAAATTTGAGTGTTAGCACTATTCATTCATTAGCCTACAATAAAATAGGTGCGTACAACTACAATTTAACAAGTGATTTAAAAACTTATATTTTAGAAAAACTAGTTATAAAATATGAATTAGAAACAAATCAAAAAAGCTACTATCCATCTATGGAATATTTAAGTTTATTAAAAGATTTAGTAAATTTTTATTGTAATTGTGCACTTATTCAAATAGATATAAAACTTTTGGAAAACTATAAAAAACAATCTGATTTAAGTGCAAAAATCTTAGAAATATTAAATAAAAATGAAAAAAAAATATTAAACCATATAAAAATAGTTTTGAGTGCTATGAAAAATAGACAAATTGACGCAATTCACGACTTTTATTTAAAAATGTTTTATTTAAACAAAAAAGCATCTACAAATTTGCCTTATGATTTGATATTAATCGATGAAGCACAAGACATAAGCGATGTTATGATAGCAATAGTTGAAAACCAAAATTGTAGAAGAGTTTATGTAGGAGATAGTTTTCAACAAATTTATAGCTTTAGATATGCAACGAATGCTTTAAATAAAATAGATTTACCAAGTTTTTATCTAACAAAAAGTTTTAGATTCTCAAACTCTTATGCAAAAGCTTTACAAAATCTATTAAATCATCTTTATTCCATAAATGAAACAAAAAAATTGAATCTAAATGGATTAGATAGTTCAACAAAAATAGGCAAAGAGTTTATAGATATTTCCAAACCTTTTTGTGTAATAGCAAGAACAACTTTTGGACTTATTCAAGAACTTGTAAAACATATTCATAGTAAAAAAAAGATATATTTTGAGGGTGGTTATAACTCATACTCTTTTATGAATCAAACTGTTTATTCTATTTTTTATTTAAAACAAAGAAAAAACGATAAAATCACAATAGATGAGATAAAAGATTTTGAAACAATCAATGAACTTGAGAGTTTTGCCAAAGATACAAAAAATCAAGATTATCTAAATATTATCAAGTTTATAAATACTTATGGAGATAATATTTTTGAAATAAATAAAAAGATAAAAGCATTGTTAGTTACCAATAAAGAAGAAGCTGATATTATATTTACAACAACACATAAAGCAAAAGGTTTGGAGTACGAACAAGTTTTGATGGTAGATGATTTTATAACAAAAAAAGATATTCTAAACAAAAAAAATCCTTTAAGTTTCCAAAGAATAAATGAAGAGTTAAATATCTATTATGTTGCAGCAACAAGAGTAAAAAATGCCATAGAATTGGCTGATTTAAACATAAATTACAATTACAGTGAAAGTGAGAACTGATGAAAAAATATATTTTAGTAAGCTTTGTTTTTTTTATAGCTTTTTTTATTTTTTTTGAAAAATCAAAAGAAAATACAAATAAAACTATGAGTTTTTACTCTTGGGAAAATAGTTATAAAGAAAAAATAGAACATGAAAAAATGTATATAAAAATTTTAGATATAAAATACTCAACAAAACTAGAGATTGTAAAAACAAATTTTATAGAAAATCCACCAAAAGAGTTTATACCAGTAATATTTATCACAAATAAAACTTTGCAAAAAGTTGATTACAAAGATTTAAGCAAAGATATTTTAGAAATTCTAAAAACTTTTGATTTTAGTTTTGATGAGATACAAATTGATTGTGATTGGAGTGATAGTTCAAGAAGTAATTTCTTTTTATTCTTAGAAGATTTAAAAAGTAATTTAAATAAAACGATAAGTGCAACAATAAGACTTCATCAAATCAAGTATTTTTCAAAAACTGGAGTTCCTCCCGTTGATTATGGGGTTTTGATGTACTATAATATGTCTGATTTGGGTGATTTTGAAACAAAAAACTATGTTTTAGATAATGACATAGCAAAAAAATATCACTACAATTTTGATATTTATCCACTTAAATTAAAAATTGCTCTTCCACTTTACTCTCAAGCTGTGCAATTTAGAGATAAAAAAGCTATAAATTTATTTGAAGCAGTTGATCAAGAAGATTTTAGTATTAACTTTGAGAAAATAGATGAAAATAGATATAAAGTATTAAATAGTCATTATTTCAAAGGAAAATATATTTATAAAGATGATATTTTAAGATTTGAAAGTGTAAATGAAGATGATTTGAAAATTGCATTAAATGATTTTTTAAATCTATCAAAAAATAGATTTGATGAGATAATTTTTTATACATATAAATATAAAAAAAGATATAATCTCAAAAAATTACTCAATATTCAATAAGGATTTAAATGATCAAAAGATTTCTTTTTTCAATACTTTTTCTGAAAATATCACTATTTTCTTGTGCTGATTATTGGGACCCTTCAAGTGTACAACACCTGTTTTTAGAAAAAAGAGATAATATTTTTTTACAAATATCAGAAGATTTAAATAGTCCTGGAATTTATAATGAAGTAATATATAAATATGAAATAGAAAATAAAAAAACAAATATAGAAGAGTTAGAAAAAGAGTTAAACAATAGATATTCTTTTGAAGATATTGAGAAATTCTTATATAAAAGACAAAATTTAAATAATTTAAGAGATAAAGAGTTTTTAGAATATATAAGATTTGTAGAACTTCAAGAAAAATGTGCAATTTCTAACTATTATAATCCTAGACCAGAAAACTGTGGAGATTTAACTAAAATTGCTTTAAGTCATATAGAAAAAGTAGAATCTAATTATTTAAAACTTAGATATTTTTATTTAGGATTTAGACTAGCTCATTTTAACAATCAAGAACCTTTAAAAATATATGAAAAATATAAATACCTTTTAGATGAAACAAAAAATTCTATTGTGAAAGATTGGGTACAAGGAATTTATTCTGGTGCTTTAGTAAAAAGTGGTAAGAAAGTACAAGGAGTTTATGAGTTCTCAAAACTTTTTGATGGATCTATAAATAAACATTTATCTTTATACAATTTTTTCCATATAAAAACTCAAGAAGAGTTTGATGAACTTTTAAATTTAGCAAAAAATAGTGATGAAAAAACTAAAATGTATGCACTTAGAGCTTTGGATAATTCAAGTAACATTATTGAAGAGATGCAAAATATTCAGAAAATTGATAAAAACTCAAAGTGGCTTGATTTTTTATTGTTTAGAGAACTTTTAAAATCACAAACTTATTTTAATAACATTGAATATGAATATTTCCAAGATGAACAACAAAAAGATGTTGAAAATAGTTTTTATAAAAAATATATTGAGTTTTTACAAAATTTACAAAAAGATGACAAATATTTAGTTGATTTGAGTTTGGTTTATTTTAATATTTATGTTAAAGATTTTTCTAAAGCACAAGAAGTTATGAATAGACTAACAAAAACTTATCCAAATTCACACGAAATTAAAACCGCTTCTTATATTCTATATCTTAACTCTTTAACAAAAATTGATGAAAAAATAGAAAATGAAATAATTTCAAAAATAGATTTACTAATATATGAAAATCACTCTTCAAACTCAATATACGAATATACTTTAGAAAACTTACAAAATCTATACAAAAAGCAAGGTTTAGATTTTGATGAATTTTTAGTAAGAAATGCACTTTATTCGACTCTTTATGAAATAGATTTAAAAACATTTAGAACTTATGAAGAGTTTTTAGAAAAACCACAAACTTCAAAATTAAAACAATTTCTTCAAAATAGATTTAAAGAACAGATAAAAAATGGTAGTTCTTCTTTTGATACTACAAAGGTTTATTTACTTATAAATAATCTTTTATTTCAAGAAGCTGTAGATACAAATCTATCTATTTTAGATACAAAAATAGAATTTAACCCTTTTAATGGTCTTATTCGTGGAAATAATAGAAGTGGTAAAACACAGCAATTAAGTATAAAAGAGTTTTTGGAAAAAATCATTGTTATTAAAAAAGAGTTAGAAAAAAATCCAAATAGTGTTATGGATAACTTTTTATATGCAAATGCTTTGTATAACCTAAGTTATTTTGGAAATTCAGATAGAATTACAACACTTTATAGAAGTACTTATGATATTCATACTCCTAAAATGCAAGAAGAGAAATTAAATTTAGCAATAAATCACTATAACATTGCACTAGAAAATTCAAAAGACAAAGAGTTTCAAGCAAAAATAACTTATATGATTTCAAAGGTATATCTTGCACTTGCTGATTTAACTCAGGATAAAGATAGATGGAAATATTACAATGAATCAAAATATAATTACGGAACAATATATGAAACATTTTTACAAAAAAATGGAGCAAAATATTTTGATATCTTAAAAAATGATTTTTCAGACACAAACTATTATAAAGAGATTTTAAAATCTTGTGGTGATTTTAAAATTTATATAAATTCAAAAAAATAAAGGAGAAGTATGCAATATTTTGGAGAGATTCAAACTAAATATGAAGAGGTGTTTTTAACTCAAAGTTATATGTATTTTAATGAAGAAGGTCAAGAAATATCTTCTAAAGAGTTAAAAGATATGATAAAAACAACAAAAGATAGAAAGAAAAATATCATAGGAACAGTTTTTATATACAATCCTGTTGTTACTCCTATTGGATTTGATTCAAACAAAGAATTGTTAAAACAAAATTTTGAAGATTTTGATAAATTCATAGAACTAAAATGTGAAAACTATATCACAGTTTTTAAACAAGCTATGAATGAGCATTGTAAAGGTAAAATAGTAGAAATAAAAAACCTATTTAACCTAATAGAAGCTCATATTGATGCTTCAAATTTATTATCAAAATTTAATGAAGATTTAGAAAAATACAACTCATCACAAAATACAGAGTTTGATAGAGATATTATGTATCTTGATGCACAAAATTTTATCCCTTTAGGAAAATTTGTATATTTTTGTTGGGGAGATAAATTAAATGTAAAAGAGTTTCCTAATATAGTAGAATATGCAAAAACAATTTATGAAAATAGCCTAAAATTAGGTAAAAAAGTAGCCTTTGTATATAAAAAAGAGAAAACAATAGATGAAAGTGTAAAATACTTACAATTTTCAAATCCTATGCAAAATATAAAAAGTAAAAACTCTATTTCTTTTGCTATTAAAAAATCTTTTGATGAGTTTCCACCTGTTCCAGCTTTTTATGAATAATTTTCATAAAAAGCCATTTATTTTTAGCTAATTTTAATTTTATAAAGTATATAATTCCGTCCATTTAAATTATTGGGGTATCGCCAAGCGGTAAGGCAACGGTTTTTGGTACCGTCACTCGAAGGTTCGAATCCTTCTACCCCATCCAATTTTTTGGGTTTTTTATTTTTTATGGTGAGGTTGGAGAGTGGTCAAATCCTGCGGACTGTAAATCCGCCGCCTACGGCTTCGAAGGTTCAAATCCTTCTCTCACCACCACTTTTAATTTTGCGTGGTTCGATAGCTCAGTCGGTAGAGCAAAGGATTGAAAATCCTTGTGTCGACAGTTCGATTCTGTCTCGAACCACCATCTTACTTATGCTTTTAAAGTTATGATAAAGTCAGCTCCAGTAAAATTTTTGTTTTCATATTTAAAACTTATATTTTCAGCTTTAATACTACCATTTAATTGCTTTTCAATAATATCTTTTGTCATATACAAACCTATTCCTGTACCATCACTTTTTGATTTTGTACTAAAATATGCTTCAAAAATCCTATTTATAGACTCAGTTGATATACCACCAGCATTATCTTTTATAGATATTACGATATCTTGATTGATTTTTTTTACATCTATAAATATATATCTATCATAATCTTTTTTAATAAGTTCATCTCTTGAGTTATTTAATATATTTATAAAGACTTGAATAAGTTGATTTTCATAAGAGAAGATATTTATATCATCTATATCTTGAATAATATTTATATTTTGTTTATTAAATTGTGATGATATCAAATTAAGAGCTTTATTAAAGCTATCTTGTATAAAAAACTTGCTTTTTTCTCTATTTGGTTTAAAAAAATCTTTAAAATCATCGATTGTTTGTGATAGGTGATTTGCCGAAGAGTTAATTTTTGCAATATATTCTAAAAATATTTCATCATTTAAAATATTCATCTCTTTTTGTATCTTCATAGCACTTGCAGAAGTTGTTATGATGGATAAAGGTTGTCGCCATTGATGAGTAATATTTCCTATCATTTCACCCATACTTTCCATCTTAGTTTTTTGGTATAACATCGATTGATTTTGTTCAAGTTCTTTTTTATAATCTTTTAATATTTTTTCAAGATATTTTGAAATATATTTAGATATTAATAATAAACCAAAAATTAAAATAGCAAATATTAAAGTTATATTTTTTATATAAGAGCTGTATTTCTCATCATTTTTCTCTTGTAATTTTTCTATGCTATTTATTATTTCATCTTCATAAAACCCAGCCCCAATAGTCCAATTCCAATTATATACACTTTTTATATAACTAATTTTTTTTCTAGTTATATTATCTTCATTTTTTTGTAAATAAGAATAAAAACCTTCATTATTCTTTGCAAACTCTACAATATCTATTGTATTATTATTTTCATCTTTTAAAATTACATTTTCTTCATAGTGTTTACCTATCAAATCTTTATTAATATGCGATAATAACTTCCCATTATTTTCCATTACAAATAAATATCCATTATCTTTAAACCTAATCATACTTATATATTCTAATGCCTGTTGCTGAACAACTTTTTCAAAATCCTCTATATATTCACCGGTACCTATTACTACATTAAACGGTTCCAGATATTTATAAAATGCAATTTTTTTAGCTGCTTTTTTTGTATTTGGATTTTGCCAATAATATTCATCATATCTTTCAGTTTTATTTTTTATTGTTTCAACCATAGTTTTTACAAAAGAATAACCTTTTTCATCTAGGTGTTCAAAATAGTTTTTATCTTCATTTTCTTTATCTATAGGTAATAAACGTTTATTTCCAAATTCATCATCTATATAAAAATATCCTCTTCCATCATTAAATCTAACTTTATCAAGAGCAACTTTGATTAACTCAAAAATCTCATCTTTACTCTTTGTATATTTATATGTTTCATAAATATTTGTTGCTATTTCATGAGCTTCATAAACTCTATCTTTTATTGATTTTTTTAAATATTCTTCTGTATTTGCTTGTAGATATCTAATATAAGTATAAACTCTAATAACTTCTGCTTGAATGTTATCTTTACTATCACTAAGGAATTTGGTTTCAATAGCCTTCTTTTCCTCTTCATAAGTTTTTTTACTATCGAAGTATATAAATATCACTATAATAAAAGAGATAAATAAAACTAAAAATGTTGGAGCAAATTTAATTAACCGTAATAACCTATGTTCTCCAGAGTTATCCATATTTTCACCTTAAAATTTAAGATAAGATTATATCAATTTTTTTTTAAATATAATCTATAATTTTACAAGTAATATTTTGTTATAATCGCCGTTTATAATACTAATTAAGGATAACAATGTCAAAAATAGGAATAATAGTAGCTAGTTCAAATAATAACCAAAAGTTGGCAGTTCAAATACAAGATATTGCAACAAAGTTACATTATGAAACAGAAATAATAAATTTAGTAACTTATAACTTACCACTTTATAGTACAGTTGAAGAAGAAACAAATGGAATACCTGAATCTGTTTTAGATTTAGCTACAAAGATAATGGATTTAAAAGCATTTATTATAATTGCTCCAGAGTACAATGGAGTTATGCCACCAGTTTTAAATAATGCTATGGCTTGGACTTCAAGAGCAACAAAAAATTGGCGTGATGCTTTCAATGATAAAGTTTTAGCTCTTGCAACTCACAGTGGTGGAGGTGGTCAAAAAGGACTTCAAGCTATGAGAATTATGTTTCAACACTTAGGAGCAAATATATTAGCTAGAGAAATATTAACAAACTATGAAAAAGGTCTTAATGAGGACTCAGCAAAATCTATCTTAGAGAACTTAGTAAAACTTTCAAATGCTTAAGAGAATCATCTCTTAAGCTCATAAATATTGTAATTGAATTGTTATCAAATTATGCTAGAATTCATTTATGAAAGAAAAAGTATATGTTTTAGATACAAATATCATTTTACAAAACCTTCAAAACCTCTATAAAATATCTGACAATAAATCCAATCATATTGTTATTCCTGAAACAGTCCTTCTTGAATTAGAAGATAAAAAGAAGCTAGATAATGAATTAGGATACTATTCAAGAGAGTTTGCAAGATTATTAGCAAATATGAAAATAAAAGAAGTTGATTATAAAGTTGGTTTTAAAGTCGTAAAACTTTTTAATGATGAATTAAATTTGAATATCATTGCAAAAGATAGTTATGATACACAAATAGAGCAATTTCATATTTCAGAATCAAATGATAAAAGAATTATTGAAGTTGCAACTATATCACAAGAGTATTTTAAAGGATACCAAACTATCTTTTTATCTTTAGATGTATATGCTAGAACTTTTGCACTATTTAAAGGTATTAAAACTGAAACTTTACATGATGACAAATCAACTGTTCCAAATTTTAATTTCTTAAAAAATATAGAGTTAGATTCATCACTATTTAATAGTTTAGATAATAAAAATATTCTTTTAATTGATGAAGAGTACCAAATAGAAAATTTTTCATATTCATTTGAAAGTAGTGATGGAAATAGTGAATATGCAATAATTACAAATCAAAAAGTTGATATTTTAAAAGATAGTGATTTTAAAGCATTAACTATAAAACCAGTAAATATTAAACAAAAACTATTTTCAAAAGCTATTTTATCAAATATGTATGATTTACTTGTAATTGATGCAAAGGCTGGAAGTGGAAAAACTTTAATGTCTATTGTTTGCTCTATGAGATTAATTGATTTGGGTTTATATGACAAAATAGTTTATGTAAGAAACTCTATAGAATCTCTTGATAAAGGTGCCGAAGTTGGATTCTTATCAGGGAATGAAGAGAAATTTAGAATTTATAATATGGCATTATATGATACTTTAGAATTTATTGCTAAAAAACATCTAAAAAAAAGTGAAAATAGAGAAAACCAAGAATCAATTAATTCAAAAATTGATGAACTAAAATCAAAATATATTATAGAAACTCTTTGGCCAGGAGAAGCACGAGGAAGAACTTTAAGTGGTGCTATTGTTATTATGGATGAGTGGCAAAATAGTAGTGAAAAAACAACTCAACTAATTTTATCAAGACTTGATGAAAGTTGTATGGCAATAGTTATTGGTTCAAATAGACAAATAGATAATTTATATCTAAACAAATATAATAATGGTCTAACAACGCTTTTAAAACAAACTTCTTATGCACATACTGAAATAAAAATGTTTGCAATAGAACTAGATAAAGCAGTAAGAGGTAAGTTTGCACAGTTTACTGAAAGAATTTTTGAAAAAAGAAAGGATTAAAAATACAAAATAGATTAATAAATGACACTATTTACAATCATATTGAATATACAAAACTTGAAGATAAATTACTTCAAACAAAGATTGTAAATAGACTTCAATTCATAACGCAAAATGCTTTAGCATATTTTTCATATCCATCAATTACAACAAAAAGATTTATACATAGTTTAGGAACTATGCATTTAAGCTCATTTATGTTTAAAAATGCCTTATTAAATGCAGATAAAAAAACAAAAAATAATTTTCTAGCTATATCAAAAAAAGCTATTCAAAAAATTATAAAAGATGAAAAAATACAAATCAATATAGAAAAATTGGAATACTTTGACAATAAAGCTTTATATCAATTTACAATTCCTACAAAATCAAATTTTCAAAGAACAACTTATACAATTTTATTGCAAACTATAAGAATAGTTGCACTACTTCATGATGTTGGGCATTTACCTTTTTCACATCAAGTTGAGTATGCTTTAAAAAAAATTTATGAAAAAATAAAAGCAAAAGAAGAAAATAAAGAAATACTTTTAAAAAAAGAGTTAATATTCAAAGATAATTATGAAAAAATAACAAAAAACTGTAAGGATGTTTTACACGAAGCAATAGGTGAGAAGTTTTTGAAACTTCTATTTGATTATGAATTAAATGAATTAATATTTAAAACTCAAGATAGAGAATATCTAAAGCTCATAAAAACATTGGCTTTAAAAATATTAGAAGAAAAAAATGAAGAAAACTTTGATTTTGGCATCTTGCATAAATTTATAGATAGTACAGTGGATGCTGATAGACTGGATTATATAAATCGTGATATGTTGGCAAGTGGTTATATAACTGGACCAAATGATCATTTAAGAATTACAAAACAAGCTGTTTTAGTAGAACAAAATAACAAATTTCATTTAAGTTTTTTTGATATGAGTTTAATAGATATTGAACATATGCTTGAAATGCGATTTAATCTTTATAAAAAAGTGATTTTTAATCATGGTATTGCAAAAACGGACTCTTTGCTTGAAAATGTAGTTCAATATTTATCTTCAAAATATTTTGAAGATAAATATGAAGATGATAAGTTGTCAAATTCAATATCTATGCTTTGGAATTTTGAAAACACAAATAAACAAAAAGAACTCGATACAATATCTATGTTGGATGAAAATTGGTTAATATCTTTATTTAAAAATAAATATTTTGATATAAAAAATAAAGATTATTTAAGCCAAGAAGATAAAAAATATCTGTTTTGTTTTGAAGAAGTTTTATTTGGTAAAAAAAGATTTAAAAGTCCTTGGAAAAATTTAAATGAGTTTTATAAAGTTTTGGATTTTTCAACGGTAGAGAGATATAAATTTAGAGAAAGTTTCGGATATATAACTAAAAATAGATTAAATAAACTTCAAAATGAATTAGATAATATTATCAAAAAACATGAAAAAGAAAATTTGTTTTTTGCTTATCAAATAGTCTCTTTTAATCTTGGTATTGAAAAAGATTTCTATTTGTATGATGGTGATGAACTTATAGATATTGATGAAGTTTCAACTTTAAGAAAAAGATTAAAATACTCTATGAGAAATACAGTTCCATTTTACATATATTCAAATAATATCATTTTATCAGATGAATTAAAAATTGATTTAAAAACTATATTATTTAAAATATTTGAAGAAAAAGTTTTAAATGAATAATATTGTTAGATGCTTGCTTCTGGCTCTTTTATGTAATAGCCTTGTACATAATCAACACCCAACTCTTTAACTTTATCAAATATCTCTTTACTTGATACAAATTCAGCAATAGTCTTAATTCCTTGATCCTTGGCAAATTTTATAATCATTTTAACGATATTTTCATTACCGTTATTTACTAAAATATCCTTAATCAAAGAACCATCTATTTTTATATAATCAGCATTTAATTTTATTAAATACTCAAAATTAGAATATCCACTTCCAAAATCATCTATCGCAATTTTACAGCCAAGACTTCTAATCTCTTCAATAAAATTATTTACTATTGAGAAATTTTTTATCTCTTCACTCTCAACAATTTCAATTACGACTCTTGAACCAAAACCATAAACCTTAATCGTATTTAGAATATATGAAGAAATAATCTCATTTGATATATCTTGAAAAGTAAGATTTATAGAAAATTCATACTCATTATTTTTAAAATATTCAAAAGTTTTCTTAACCATCTGTTTTGTAAGTTGTAAATATTGCCCAGATTTTTTAGAAATATCTAAAAAGAAAAAAGGTGGTACAACTTTTCCACCATCATTTAATCTCATCAAAGCTTCATATTTTTCTATTCTCTGCGTTTGAATATTATAAATTGCTTGGAAATATGGGAAAACTCCATCTTTTTCAAGAGCTTTTTTAATTTTTTGAGTCCAGAATATATTTTTTTCATAATCTTTTTCTATATCAAAATCTTTATTGTATATTATATTATTTTTATTTCTTTTTGAATATTTTCTTATAACATTTGCTGTTTCTAAAAGTGTATCTTTTGACTCAAATGAAAAGCTCTGATTTAGTTGCAAATATATCTCTCTTCCTCTTGCACTAAAAGGTTTTTCTGTTAGCTTTTTTGTTGCTTTGCTTACTTCTTTTATAAATTCATTTTGATCAACATTAACTGATAAAATTGCAAAAATATCAGCTGTCAATCTATAAACTTCATAATTTTTTTTATTTATAAATAGATCTTCAATTGTTTTAGCAATAAGTCTTAATATATTATCACCTATTTTATAACCAAAAAAATCATTTATTTCACTAAAATTATTTATATCAATCAAAGCAATTACTGGATTATCTTTTTTTGCGATATCTTCTATAAGTTTATATCTACTTCCTATTTTTGTAAGATAATCTTCTCTTAAAATCTTATTTAATTCTGCCGTTTTTTCTACTAAATCTGTTATTTCATGTCGTATTGCTACATACTCAAAAATTTGACCATTTTCATCATAAATTGGTGAGATAATCGTATTTATATGATAAAAAGTTCCATCTTTCTTTCTATTTTTTAGATTTCCTCTCCAAACATTACCACTTTTAATAGTTTTCCATAAATCTTTAAATACTTCATCATCTTCTTCAGCTCTTAAAATATTGTGTGGTCTTCCTAATATCTCTCTTCTTGAATATTGAGAAACTTCACAAAACTTATTATTTACATAAGTAATATTACCTTTTAAATCAGCATTTGAAATGATATTTGATGTTTTTGTAGCTTTATTGTACTGTCTTAAAATATTCGCTCTTACACTAAGTTCTTTTAATTTTTTTTGTAATTTTTTAATATTTCTTATTTTAGCTATCAATAAAATAGTCACTATAAGTAACAATAAAAATAATAAATATTCTAAGATAGTAAACAAATTTTTTCCTAAAGCTTTATAATTATAGTTATTTATAAAATTGAAGAACTATTATACTATAATTTTAAAAAAAATAATAAATTTTAAAGGACATTTTTGGATTTATCTACTTTTAGAGCAAAATACACAACAAAAAATATAGATATAAAAGATTTACATCAAAATGCTCTTAAACAATTTGAAATTTGGTTTAATGATGCAATAGAAGAAAAACTTTTGGAACCAAATGCTTTTTCTCTTGCAACAGTTGGAAATGATATGATGCCAAGTATAAGAACAGTTTTACTAAAAGTTTTTGATGAAAAAGGATTTGTTTTTTTCACAAATTATGAAAGTAAAAAAGCTAAACAAATAGAAGAAAATCCTAAAGCAGCTGCTCTTTTTACTTGGTTGCAATTAGAAAGACAAGTAAAAATTGAAGGTTCAATAGAAAAGATTTCAAAAACTGAGTCTTTAAAATATTTTTTATCTCGTCCTAAAGGTAGCCAACTGGGAGCTTGGGTATCAACGCAAAGCCAAGTTATAAGTTCAAGAGCACTATTAGAACAAAAATTTGATGAAATAAAAAGAAAATTCTTAAATAAAGAGGTACCATTTCCATCTTTTTGGGGAGGATATATTATAAAACCTCTAAAAATAGAGTTTTGGCAAGGTGGAGAAGATAGGCTTCATGATAGATTTTTATATGAACTTCAAGAAAATAATAGCTGGAAAATTTCAAGATTAGCTCCATAGCTATAAAATATTACACTTTGTAATATTTTTTGCTACTTTTAAAAAAATTTAGTAAAATCCTTAAAATATAAAAAGGATTAGAATGATTTTAGGGAAATGTCCAAATTGTGATGGAGATGTTATAGCCATAAATACAATTGCACAAAATCAAAAAGTTGTTTTATACACTTGTGAAAACTCAAAAAAAGAACATGATGATAGCTTTCAATTTGTATATACAAATGATTCTACTTGCAACTTTAGAGTATATTCAAATGTTTTTTTAAAGTGGAATAAAAAAGGATTCTCAAAATATGAGATGAAAAGCTTACTAGATAATGGAAAAGTAGCAATTAGACTTTATAGTAAAAAAATAAAAGGTGAATATTTTAAATATGCTATGCTAGACAAAGATTATGGAGTATCTATTTTATGGGATGAAGAAGTGCAATAAAGTTTTAAAAAAACTCTATTGCATTTTTACCTTGTTTTTTAGCACTATACATAGCAGTATCAGCTTGTTTTATAATATCTTGAACACTAACGCTAGAATCACTAAATAATGTCACACCAATGCTAGGAGTTGATATATTTTTATGTCCATTTATGTGTGTTATATTATTTAATGTATTTTTTATTTTTTCAGCTAAATAACTTATATTTCTTCTAGCATCATCGCTATTATTTCCTATGTTATCCAATAAAACTATAAACTCATCTCCTCCTATTCTTGAAACTGTATCTTCATCTCTTAAACACTCTTTTATCTTCTTTGCAACCGTTATAAGAAGCACATCTCCCATATCATGCCCCAAAGTATCATTTACAGCTTTGAAATTATCCAAATCAATAAATATTAATCCACCAAAAATTTTATGTCTTACAGTTTTTGTAATAGCATGTTCTATTCTATCCAATAAAAGAAGCCTATTTGGTAATCCTGTAAGATTATCGTGAGTTGCTTGATATTCTAAAATTTTCTCTTTATCTTTTTGCTCACTAATATCCATATATTGACCAAGATAATTCGTAATTTTCTCCTCTTCATTTTTTATAACTGTTATTATACTTCTTAAAGCAATAATATCCCCATTTGCTTTTTTGTTATAAACATCTCCACTCCAACTACCATTTATTTTTAGATCATCCCACAAACTTTCAATAAATTTTCTATCTTGGTGCGCTGTTTTAAACATTCTTGGATTTTGCCCTAAAAGTTCCTCTTTTGAATAACCCATAATTTGACAAAATGCCTTATTTACTTTTACTATTGTATTTTTATTATCTGTAATAATCATTGGAGCAAAAGAATCAAATGCAAAAGATGATAGTTTTAGCTCATTTTCTTGTTGTAATCTTATATCTTCATAATCAATTTTTTCTAAACAATTTGCAATACCAAAAACCAATTTATCAAACAGTATCTCTGCTTCTTGATCAAAGAAATTAACTTCTTTAGAATAAAGTAATAATACTCCTACAACTTCATTGAATTTTTTAATAGGAAAAGTAGCCATTGAATTGATATTAAACTCTTTTGCTTTATCATAACATATAGATACATTCTCATCTTTAAAATTATTTATAACTATATTTTGTTCTCGTTTTATAGTTTTAGAAATAAGATTTTCTGATGAAGAATCTTTATTCTTTATGATTATCTCTTTTAATTCTCCATCTTGTGCAATAACTTGTTTATTTACACAATCATATATAAAGCAAAATGTCAAATCTTTATTGTCTTTTAAAAGTTCACAAATTTCTATATATAATTCATCTTTTTTAAATGTCTTTGTTAAAAATTTATTTGCTTGATTTAATAATTCATATATATTTTTATGTTTTTCAATTTTTAAAGCTGAATCTTGTTCATTAAAAATAATATTTCTCAATATGAAAAATAATGGAATTAGTGTAAAAAAACAAAAAAATAAGAATATATAACTAATATTTTTTTCAAGATTTATATTTTGTTCATGATGAGACAACTCTTTTTGAATAGATATAACAGTAAGTTCCGCCAAAGATGATAATTTTTCTATATTATTTGCATTTGAGTTAAAATAATCATCTAATCTTAAAATATTTTGTGAATAAGAGTTTGTAGAATCCTTAAACCTTAGAAGAACCAAAGTTTTTATGATTCTTTTATTTACTAAATTAAATTTATTTGTTATATCTTCGCTTGATACAACTAAATTAACTATTCTATCTCTTAATTCTTCTAATTTAATGAAGTTATTATCTAAATCTTCAATATGTTCTTTCCATTCAAGTTTCCACGGAAAATTATTTAAGGTAATTTTTAATTTATCAAAATACTCTTTTGTTATATCTTGTTGTTCTTTTAAATTTTTATACAAGTCTTTTGAGTTTAAGTAATTTAGTGATAATATTTTTTCTTTTTCCAAAGATATCATCAATCTTTCAGCACTTTTTAAATAATCAAATCTAAAACTATTATTTTCAAATTCTTGAGTAAGTTTAATTTTTTCATAAACCATTGTAGAACTAAAGAATAAGATCCCTAAAATTGGTATCGTAAAAATCAAAACGATTTTTGTAAAGAGTTTATTTTTAAACAATGCAAATTCCCCTTTGTTTAAAATATATGTATAATATCATAATCTTATAATTATTTTTCAAAAATATTATGAATTTTACCTTTTATTTTAGTTTTTTGCAACTCATTTAAGGTAAATTTAACCTTTTCTTTTTTTATTGCCACATACGAACAAAAATCTAAAACATCAATTTTACCTATATCATCTTTATTAAGCCCTATTCCAGCAGTTAAGCTTCCTAAAATATCAGCTTTTCTTAATTTATGTTTTTTTCCACTATTTATATATATTGTTCTAAAATCACTATCTATTTTAAAATCTTTATTATCTTGTATATTCTGTACATCTTCAAAATTTATATCACTAAATGTACTTTTAAAAATATCAAGTTTGTCATCTTCATTTTTTGTGTAAAAAGTTACTGCACATCCACCTTTTCCAGCTCTTGCAGTTCTACCAATCCTATGAGTATGTATTTTTTCATTTAAAGCTAAATCATAATTTATAACTAAATCTATATCATCTATATCCAAACCTCTTGCTGCAACATCACTTGCTATTAAAATAGGATAAGATTTATTTGAAAATAATACAATAGTTTCATCTCTTTGTTTTTGATCTAAGTCAGAATGTAAAGTTAAAACATCAAACCCTAAATCATACAAATCATCAGCTAAAGTTTCGCAAGTTTGTCGCATATTACAAAAGATTATTGTTGAACTTGCATTATTTGTAGAGATTATTTTTGAGATATATTCAATTTTATCTCTATTTTCAATATTGTAAAAAGTCTGTTTTATAAACTCTTTTTTTTCATTTTCTATTTTTACAAAAGTATGGTTTTTCATAATTTTTGAAGCCAGATTTTCAATATTTCTCTCATAAGTTGCACTAAAAAGTAAAGTTTGCCTATTTTGTGGTAATACTTCTACTATTTGTTCTATATCATCATAAAATCCCATATCTAACATCTTATCAGCTTCATCTAAAACAAAATAGTTTATATTTTCTAAATTTAGATTTTTCTCTTTTATATGTTTTAAAACTCTTCCTGTTGTACCTACAATAATATGAGCATTGTGTTGAAGTGAAGCAACTTGAGGTTTAAATGGAACTCCTCCACACAAAGTCAAAACCTTTACATTATGAATATGTCTAAATAATTTTCTAAGTTCATTTGCTATTTGATTTGATAATTCTCTTGTAGGAGCTAAAATAAGTGATTGTATAGTAAATCTTTTAACTTCTAATTTTTCAACCATAGGAATACAAAATGCAACTGTTTTTCCAGAACCAGTTTTGGCTTGTGCTATGATATCACTTCCAGATAAACTCTTTTCTAAACTAAGTTCCTGGATAGGTGTTAAGTTTTCATATCCTAAAGAATTAAGATTTTCTATAAACTCTTTTTTTAATTTTAGTTCTTTAAACTTCACTATTTTTTGCCTTTTTTCGTTTTTTATTAAAGTTTGAAATAAGGAAAAATATAATCACAAAAACGATGATTAAACCCATATATTGGAATTTATCTGCTAAACTCATCAAAAACTCACCAGCAACAAAACTAATATATCCAATAACACAAGCCCAAAGAATAGAAGCCATTATATTTAAAATCATAAATTTATAAGGATTATACTCTGAAACTCCCATAACAAGTGGTATTAAAGTTTTAACTCCATAAATATATTTTTGAATAAATACTATAAAAATTCCATATTTTTTTAGTAATACTTTAACCAATGCTATTTTTTTAGTATGGTTTTTCATCATATCTTCTACATAAGCTTTATTATATTTTCCCATATAAAATAAAAACTGGCTACCAATAAAATTTGAAACTCCTGCTACTGCAACGCAAATATATATGTTCAAATCTCCAGCATAAGAAAATGCTCCAGCAATAGCAAGAGCCAAAAATCCACCACCAAAAGAGTACAAAAACAGAGCTATATAACCCCAATCTTGAATAAACTGTTCCATTAAATTTCCTAAAATTATTCTTTACATAAAAGTAAACATTTTATCTAAATCTATATTTATTTGTGCATAAAGTAGTTTTATATTGCTAGTTTGAAGCTAATCTAAAATAATTATTTATCGCATTGTTTTTTGCTAAACTTATATTTATATCCAATATTATATTTTCATTTTTAGGAAATTCATAATTATAAGATTTCTCAAAATTTCTTAAAAGATTTTCATATAAATCACCTTTTGTATCAACTATAAAAATCTCTTTATACATTTCATAAATATATATAATATGTAAATTGTAACTTTTGTTTACTCTATAAATATTAAACTCATAGTGAGTATGTACTTTTTTCTCCAAATTTTCAAAACTATTTATTTTTAAATTATCTTTTAATAAATCTAAAAAACAAGAAAAAGCTTGAACATTCCAAACAGCATCATTGTAAGTATGGATATACTCCAAAAAAATATCATTTGCTTTTAAGGTATATGCTTCATAGACATATGAATCGTGTCTAGTTTTAATTTCTATATTGTATAGTGTAAAATTATAAAAATTATCAGTTGAGATTTTGAATTTTAAATCATTTTCTTCAAGACTAAAATATGGGATTGAAAGTTTGGTAACGGTTTTAAAAATATATTTTAAAAATTTAAATAAAGCTTCAAACATAAAAATCTCCCCAAATTTTTATATAACTCTATCTAAAAAACCCTCTTTTCGCAAGTAGTTAATAAAACTGCTAATTTATAAAAAATTAGCAGTTAAATCTGTTTTAAACTTATAGTGCTTTAGCAGTTATTTTTGTAAGTCTTTTTGCAAATGCAACTCTATCACTTATCTCAAAACCTTCACTAATTTTTGCTAAATCTAGTAAAATCCAAGATATATCTTCAATTAAGCCCTCATCTTTTGTATCTTTTAGTTTTTTCACTATTTCATGATTTGGATTTATCTCTAATATTGGTTTGATTTCTGGAACTTCTTGTCCCATTGATCTAAACATATGTGCCATCGCAGCCATTTGAGCATCTTGACTATCTTTTGTAATACAAGAAGCAGATTCAGACAATCTATTTGTGATTTTTACATCTTTTACATCATCATTTAGTTTCTCTTTTATTTTTGAAACGATATCTTTAAACTTCTCTTCGACTTCTTTTTTCTCTTCTTCATTTATTTCAACTTTTGGAGCTTCACAAGTTGTGATATCTTTAAATTCCCACTCTTTAAATGCCCCAATTGCAGGAGTTATAATCTCATCTATCTCTTTATCATCAAGTATTAAAACTTCAATATCATTTTTATTGTAGCTTTCAAGTAGTGGAGAATTTCTTAAAACTTTTTCATTTTCTCCAACAATGTAATAAATAGCTTTTTGTTCAGAATTTGCTCTATTTTTATAATCTTCAAGTGAAGTTAATTTTTTATCTTCTGTTTTTGTTGATTTATATCTTAAAAGCTCTAGAATAGCCTCTTTATTTGTGTAGTCTTGATAAACTCCCTCTTTTAAAGCACGATTATATTGCTCTATAAATTTAGAGTATTTCTCTTCATCTTTTGAAAGTTTTTTGATTTCAGATAAAATCTTTTTAACACTACTTTGTTTGATATTTGCTAAAATTCTATTCTCTTGTAAAATCTCTCTACTTACATTTAAAGGTAAATCTTCACTATCAATGATACCTCTTACAAATCTTAAATATGTAGGTAATAACTCTTTATCGTCATCAGTAATAAATACTCTTTTTACATATAGTTTAATTCCACTTTGATAATCTGCTCTATACATATCCATAGGTGCAATTTGTGGGATATAAAATAGTGTTATGTACTCATTTACCCCTTCTGTTTTTGTGTGAATTGTAAGCATTGGATCGCTACTATCTTGAGAAATTGATTTATAAAAGTTGTTATAATCTTCATCTTTTAATTTTGCTTTTGGCTGAGTCCAAAGTGCTGTTGCTTCATTTATTTGTTCGTGTTTTCTTTCAGTTTTTTTCTCTGGAGTTTTTCCAGCTTTTTCATCTTCTTCGCTTAAAGTTTCACTTACTTCTTCATCATAGTTTAAGAAAATTGGATAAGCAATATGATTTGAATATTTTCCTACGATATTTTTTATTCTATATTTACTTGCAAACTCTCCTGCTTCTTCATCTTTTAGTTTTATATAGATTACTGTTCCAGCACTCTCTTTTGTGCAAGGAGCTAAATCAAACTCTCCAGAGCCATCTGAACTCCATTTGTAAGCTACTTCTTCCCCTGCTTTTTTAGAAATAACATCTACTTTATCTGCAACCATAAATACTGAATAAAACCCTACTCCAAATTGTCCAATTAGATTTGAATCTTTTTTCGCATCACCTGTTAGTGCTTCTACAAAAGATTTTGTTCCAGATTTTGCAATAGTACCAATAGAGTTTATCATATCCTCTTCGTTCATACCAATACCATTATCAATAATAGTAAGTGATTTATCTTTCTCATCAAAAGATATATTTATCTCACCTTTCCAAGAAGCAAAGCTATCTTTTAATTTTTCATCTGTTAGTCTTAAATAGTTTAATTTATCTATTGCATCACTTGCGTTTGATACAAGTTCTCTTACAAAAATCTCTTTATTTGAGTATAAAGAGTGTGTCATTAAATGTAGTAGTTGCCCTACTTCTGTTTGAAATTGATGTTTTGCCATATTATATTTCTCCTATAAAATTTGAATTTTAAAAAGGAATTTTAGTGATAACTTTATTAAACTTGGCTAAAGTTTTAAAAATATTTAGCACTTTTATAGATAGAGTGCTAATTAATCACAAAATCAATACTTCCACAGTTCATATTTTTCATAATATTTTGAAGCTTCAGGGCTTCCACTATCCTTTGATTTTTCTATATATTCTTTTGCTTTTTTCATATCTTTTTGCACACCTTCACCGTTATAATACATAATTCCAAGTGCATTCATAGATTTATAATCACCCAAAGATGAAGCTTTTTCAAAATACTCGATAGCTTTTTTATAATCTTTTTTTTCATCACTTATATAAATCATCCCCAAATTGTGCATAGCTTCGTGAATACCTAAAGAGGCTGATTTTTCATACCATTTTATAGCTTCATTTATATTTTTTTCTACATCAATTCCAATATAATATTTATTTGCTAAGTTATACATAGCATTTGGATTTCCTAAATTTGCTGATTTTAGATACAGTTCAACTGCTTTTTTACTGTTCCTTTCTACTCCTAAACCATCATCATACATAACTGCAAGATTATAAATAGCATTCAAATCGCCTTTATTTGATGCTTGTTCATACCAATAAAAAGCCTTTTTATCATCTTTATCTGCACCAATTCCACCAGAATAAATAAGTCCTAAGTTATACATAGCTTTTTTATTGCCAAGTTTTGCTGACTTTTCATAGTTTTTTATGGCTTGAGTATAGTTTGCATTTTTATAATCTCTTGCACCTTCATCAAAATAATAAGTTGCACTATCCCAAGCAAATAGATTTAATGATATAAATATCATCAAAATAAGCGATTTTTTTAACATGGTTTTTCCTTTTTAATTCTACATATTATGTAGTTTATGTTTAATAATTCAACATTATACAAATTCAATGTTTAAATTAACAACTTAATAACTATATTATGTTGAATATATCAACTGTTGTTTTATAAAGAAGCTATTTGTAATCTAAAGCCAAAAAGTAGGTGATTTATGACTCAAAGGGATATTGCAGGATATTTAGATATAGATAGAACAACTTTATATAACTGGAAAAAGAAAAAACCAAATCTTTATAAAACTATTATGCTTGGGCTTATGGTAGAAGAGATTATTGAAAAATCTGAAAAAAGTTTGGAAGAGTTAAAGGAACTAAAAAAAGAGTTTGAAACTAAAAAATAAAATATAAAAAATAAATATCTAGTTTATATGAGTATATTATACTCCTTTCATTCTGATGAAAATTTTTTTACTTCTTTGCATTTAATTTTATCACCATTGAATATTTATATAATAAATATTCATTTCCTCCTTGTATTTTGTCTTAAAGAAATAATAAATTGATAAATAAGGTAGGCTATAGTTACTTTATAGATTAAACTAGAAAAATTTAATTCATCTTTTCCTGTCATTATAGAAAAGGGGTTTAAATTATTACTAAAGCAGTATAAATTAAAATCTCTAGTAGAAATACTATAGACTCCAAAAGAAAACATCATAGTTAATAATATTGATATAAAAGATATTTTTTTATATAAATATATTTCACAAAAACTAAAAATTAAAATGTTGAAACTAAGTATTAACGGTATTGTGTAGTATTCATCAGAAGGTTGTCCTCCAAAAGTCTTTAAATGAGAATAAAAAAATGTAAAATTAATTATCCAAAATAATGCCAATAACCAATTTTGTGAATGATATGATGATATTTCATGAAATTTAAATACCAACCATTCCCAAAAATTTGATTTAATATCTTTTTTTAATTCTTCTTCTCTTTTTTCCATTTCCAATTTATAAAACCTATTTGATTCAATAATATTATTTGCATTATCATAAAAATTTTTTATGACACGAGCTGTCTCTCTGTTTACAACATTAATATCTTTAGGTTCTTTATCTTTATCAACTTTTACTTTTGTAATATTTAAAAAATTAGCTTCATCATTGAAAATACTATCTCTAAGATTTAAACTACCCTCTATAATCGTATCTCTAAATATTGCTTTACCCCAAAACTTTACATACTCAAAAGCTACATCACACTTAAAATGAGTTTCACTAAATACTGAAATACTCAAAAAATCTGTACGTTCAAAATCTACTTTATGAAATGTTGTTTGGTAAAAATCTGCTAAATCTTGAAATCTTGTATTATAAAAACTAGCATTTTGAATATCATAAAATTGTATTTTTACTTTACCATTAAATGTAGATTCTTTTAAATTTAATAAATCTAATTCAAAAGTATCTCTCTTTTTATATTGTTCTTTATTTAATAAAAAGTCTTCTTTTATGATTGTATTATGTATTGTCAATGATTTTAAAGTATTATGTTTTATTATTAGTTTATTTATTTCTTTTTTATTATTAGATATATATATGTTAGGTACATCACTTTCTATATAAAGAAAATCTATTGTAGCACTATTTATGGATACAATATCTGCTTTAGTATCTCTTAAGAAACATATTCCTTTTTCAAAGTCACAACTCGAAATACTTATTTTTTTAAACTGTGTACCCATAAATTTTATATCGTATTCTTTCTTACTTCCAACTGTACTGAATTTTGAAGTGCAAAATTTAACATCTTCATGAAATATTGTATTTTCAAAATCTTTTTCATCATCATAGTTTATAAAATTTAATATAGAGTTTTCAAAAATAACCTCTTTAAAAAAGTTAACATTATCAAATGAAACTTCATTGAATTCTGTATTTATAAAACTACACTTTCCCTGGAACTTAACTTTATTAAAACAAATAAAGTTTTTAAATTTATAATGATTAAAATTTACATCATCTAAAAAAACCGAATTTGTAAAATTAATATTAACCTCAACTATAAACTCAGGTTGTTTTCCATAACTCGCTAATCCTTCAAGTTCATATTTGACAAAATTAAACTCTTTATTTCCTAACTCATAATTGGAAGTTTCTGTTTTATTATCTAAATAATATATATCTTCAAATTGAGGAAATATTACATTGTTAAAATCAAGCATATTATTTTTTTTATGAGATACTTGAGTAATTAAATCTCGAATTCTTTTCCAAAAATATCTTATCTTATTTTCTGACTTTATCCAATTTTTTGAATTATGCTTAATATCATACCAATCATCTTTTTCACAATGTAAAATACATTTTTCAGCATCATTTGTTAATTTAAATTCTTTATTATTAAATACTTTATCACATACACTACATCTATACTTTATATTTCCCAATGAAAAACCTTTTTAGAAAGTAAAATTATTTTATCAAAATAAAATCAGATTTTCAACCTAAATAAAATTATTTCATTTTAATTTATTTATAAATATCATCTCTAAAAAAATATCTTCGACAATTGCTTCAATGTATCTCATAATCTATAATAGATAATTTTTGAAGGAGAAACTTCTTTTCCCTCTTTTCTTATACTATTTAGCAAATTTTAGATTTCTTGTTGTTGTAACGTATCATAAGCACTTTTTAGTCTTTCTTGCTCTTCAATATTAAGTATTACAGCTTTAAGTTTATTGTTTATTGTTTTTTGATATTGCAAATTTTTCTTTTGATTTATTATCAATACCATTTAAAATAGTTGAAAAACTTCTTGAAATATCACTAACAGATATAATTTCATCTCTTTATCCAATATAATAATTAATTTAGTTTTTTATTGTATAATTTAAAAAATTATTTTAGGAGTTTATATATTATGAGTTTATCAAAAAAACTATTAGCAGAATTTATAGGTACATTTTGGCTCGTGCTTGGTGGTTGTGGAAGTGCTGTATTAGCAGCAGGTTATCCAGAACTTGGTATTGGATTTGTAGGAGTTTCACTTGCATTTGGTCTTACAGTTTTAACTATGGCTTATGCAATAGGACATATTTCTGGTTGTCACTTAAATCCAGCAGTTTCTGTTGGGCTTTTTATGGGTGGAAGATTTAGTTCAAAAGAGCTTATTCCATATATTATTTCACAAGTTTTAGGTGGTATTGCTGGAGCATTTATTTTATATCTAATTGCTAGTGGAAAAGCTGGTTTTGATGTAACTGCTGGTTTCGCTTCAAATGGATATGCAGAACACTCACCAAATGGATTTAGTTTAGTTTCTGTTTTAATAGCTGAAGTAGTTATGACTTTTATGTTTTTAATGATTATCTTAGGTTCAACAAATAAAAGAGCTCCATCTGGATTTGCTCCTATTGCTATTGGTCTTGCTTTAACTTTAATCCACTTAATCACAATTCCTGTTTCAAACACTTCAGTAAATCCTGCTAGAAGTACTGCTGTTGCAATATTCCAAGGTTCTTGGGCTATTGATCAATTGTGGTTATTTTGGCTTGCTCCAATAGTTGGTGCAATTATTGCTGGAATTGTATATAAATTTTTTGAAACAAAAGAAAACTAAAAATTCAATCCCTACTTTGGGGTTGAACTATTGCATTAAAAAAATAATAATTAATTTATAAATTATATTCAAAACGGTATTTTAATTGCAAGATAAGATAAGATAAGATATTAACTTATTTTGCAAGGAAACTATTTGGATTATAAAAAGCCTACAATACTTATTGTCGATGATATGACAACAAACTTACTATTACTATCTGATTTATTACAAGATGAATACGAAATAAAAATTGCTAAAGGTGGCACAAAAGCACTAGAAATATTAGATGCTCCAAATAAAATAGATTTGGTTCTTTTAGATATTGAAATGCCAGATATAAATGGATATGAAGTTTGTAAAAAACTAAAAAATAACAGTAAAACAAAAAATCTTCCTATTGTATTTGTTACAGCAAAAAATAGTGAAGAAGATGAAGAATTTGCCTTGAACCTTGGAGCTATTGATTATATTACAAAACCTTTCAATAAAGCTATTGTAAAACTAAGGTTAAAAAATCATATCAATCTTAAACTAAAAACTGATTTGCTAGAACAATTATCAATGTATGATGGTTTGACAAATATACGAAATAGAAGATTTTTTGATGAAGCTTTTGAAAAAATTTTTCTTGAAACAAAAAGAGAAAAATCTACTTTAGCCGTTTTGATGATAGATATAGATTTTTTTAAATTATACAATGACAACTATGGACATGGCAAAGGTGATGAAGCTTTAAAAAAAGTAGCATTTGCTTTACAATCCACTATAAAAAGACCTTCTGATTTAGTAGCACGTTATGGAGGAGAAGAGTTTATAATAGTTTTAAAAGATATAAATAAAGAAGGTTTAAAAACAGTTGCAAACAACCTTTTACAAGCAGTAAGAGATTTAAAAATCACTCATAATTTTTCAAAAGTAGAAAAATTTATAACAGTTAGTATTGGAATTTCTTATTATTCTTCAAATTTTGATATTATGCGACTCGAACTTTTAGTAAAAGCTGATGAAGCTCTATATAAAGTAAAAAATAGTGGTAGAAACAATTTCTTAATAACGGAGGTTTAGTATTTTGAATGAAAAATATTTCAAATACAAATTTTTATTTCTTATAATATCTTTATTCATTTGTTCATTTAGTGCTTTATTTTATATATTTTATGATTTTCAAAAACAAAAATTAAATAGCGAAAAAAAAGAACAAATAAAAAAAATAAATAACTCTTTTTATAAAAATATAGAAAAACATTTAAAAGATTACTCTTATGAACTTAGTAACAAAATATTAGAAGACAAAAAAGTTATAACAGCAGTAAAAGAACAAAATAAAGATAAATTAGAAAAACTAACTATTGATAAATACAATATCCTTTTGACAAAAGACCCTTATATCAGACAAATGAACTTTTTTTTTAAAGATGGTACAAATTTACTTCGTTTACATAAATTAGATTTATCAGGAGATAATATCTTAGAAAAAAGATATATGATAAAAGAAGTATTTACTAAAAAAACAACTCTAAGTGGTTTTGAAATGGGAACAACAGGCTTGTCATACAGAGTTATAGTTCCTTTATTTGATGAAAATAGCGATTTTATAGGTGCTTTTGAGATAGGGATTTCTTTAAGAAAAATACTAGATACAATAACTTTTTTCAATAATATTCAAGGTGTTTTTTATGCAGATCAAATAAATCAAATCATAACTTCTTCATCATTGATTGATTTTAATTTTTTAGAATATATAAAGGATTTTAAAAATGAAAAAACAACTAAAGATATTGTATATGATAAAAAACATTTAACTTTACAATTTTTTAATATAAACTCTTTTAATAATGAATTTTTAGGAAGTTTTATATTTTTACATGATTTAACATCATATTATACAGATTTTGAAAATACTCTAAAAAAACTGTTTTTAATATCTTTGATTACAATCCTATGTATATTTTTGTTGATTCTTTATGTATTTAATACTTTTTACAAACAAATTTCTATACAAAAAAATAGAGCAGAAAAGATACTAAACTCTTCAAATAGTATGGTAATAGTAACAAATAATGGAAAAGAGTTAATTCAAGTAAATAATACTTTTTTAAATTTCTTTAAATTTAAATCTATAAATGAATTTAAAAAACAGTACAAATGTATTTGTGATCACTTTGTAGATGAATCTGGGTTTTTACAAGAAAAAATGGGAGAGATTACTTGGGTTGAATATATTTTAAATAATCCAAATAAAACTCATCTAGCAAAAATAAAAAAAGAGGATAAATATTATATTTTTAAAGTATTTGTAAATTTAGTAGAAGATAAGGTTTTCAATGAAAATGAGTTTGTATCTACTTTTGAAGATATTACTCAAGAACTTGAAAATGAAAAGGCTTTATTAAAAGCAAATGAATCAAAAAATCAATTTTTGGCAAATATGAGCCATGAGATGAGAACTCCTATGAATGCAGTAATAGGCTTGAGTGAGTTGATGTTAGATACTCAACTAGATGAAAAGCAGTATGATCTAATCTCAAAAATAAATACATCTTCAAAAATGCTTTTAGGAATTATTAGTGATATTTTAGATTTTTCAAAAATCGAAACTGGAAATTTTGATTTACAAATTCAAGCTTTTTCTTTAGACAATATATTATCTCAATTAAAAATTATTTTTGCACAAAATTCTACACATAAGAATTTAGAACTCTATTTTTTCAATAAAACAGGTACTCCAAAAGTTATTTTAGGAGATAAACTAAGAATAATTCAAGTTTTAACAAACTTCTTAAGTAATGCTTTAAAATTTACAAAAAATGGAAATATTACTTTAAAAATAGAACTTATTGAAAAAATGTCAAATACTCGTGCTAAACTAAAATTTAGTGTAAAAGATACTGGCGTAGGAATGAACAACGAAGAGATTTATAATCTATTCAAACCTTTTGAACAAGCTGATAATTCAATTACAAGAAAATATGGTGGTACAGGATTGGGGCTTACAATATCTCAAAGAATCATAGAATCAATGGATAGTAAAATAGAACTTCAAAGTAAAAAAGGAGAAGGAGCAGAATTTAGTTTTATATTAGAAGTTGAAGTTTTAACATGGGAAAAAGAGAATCAATTAAACGATAAAAAATTTAAAATATTAATAGTTGATGATCAAGAGATTTCACGAATTATTTTAAAAGATATGCTAGAGAATTTTGGTTATGTTACTTTTGAAGCCAAAGATGGGATAGAAGCTGTCGAGATGGTAAAAAAAGCTGATTTAGAAAATGAACCTTTTGACTTTATTCTTATGGATTGGAATATGCCAAGACTTAATGGAAAAGAAGCAATAAAAAAAATATATGAACTTCATACAAATAAAATAATTCAAAAAAATATTCCATCTATTTTGATGGTTTCAGCATATTCAAAAGAAGAGATTAATTTAGATGATATTTCTATTGATAGTTTCTTATCAAAACCTATTACAAACTCAACACTTTTTGATGCTTTAGCTATGGCAAAAAAAGGAATAGTAAAAAAATCTCCTATTGATGTTAGCAAAGAGTGTCCAAATCTTTTTGGTTTAAAAATATTACTTGTTGAAGATAATGAGATAAATCAAGAAGTAGCTTCAATGTTCTTACAAAAAGCAGGCATTGAAGTAAGCATCGCAAACAATGGTTTAGAAGCAGTTGAAGAGTACAAAAAAAATCAAGGAAAATATGATTTAATTTTGATGGATTTACAAATGCCAATCTTAAGTGGCTATGATGCAACAATACAAATCAGGAAATTTGATAAAAAGATTCCAATAGTTGCCTTAACAGCTGCTGCGATGATTGAAGATAAAGAAAAAGTGCTAGAAGTTGGTATGAATGACCATTTAGGAAAGCCTATAAATAGTGATGAGTTATATAATACTATTATAAAACATGCAAAAAAAGTTACACAAAAAACTCTTATACAAACAAAAACAAAAGAGTCATCAAATATTACTTTAGATATGGAATTTTTAGAAAAAACTCTAAGTAGCAAAGAGTTGATAAATAAGCTATTGATAAAGTTTTTAGAACAATTAAATGAAGAGTTTATTGATATTGTTGAAAAAATTAAACAAAATGATAAAAAAGCTCCTAATATGATACATGGATTAAAAGGAGTAAGTGGAAATTTAGGAGCAACTGCACTTTTTAAAATTTGCCAAAAAATAGATAGTAAATATAAAAATAATAGTGCCTTAACTTCTTTAGATATTGAAATACTAGAAGAAGAACTAGCAAAAATAAAGATAAATCTTAAAAACTTAAATGAAAAAGTAAATAAGTCAAAAGATGAAAATACAAATCTATTAAATGAAAAAGAATTTAAAGAATTACTAACTTCAATTAAAAAAGATTTGCAAGATGGAAGTATTATAAGTAAAAATAGTTTGGATACTCTATATACAAATTTAAAAAATATTTTAAATAATGAAGATATAGAAAAGCTAAAAGAGAATATTGATGATTTTGAATATAGTGAAGCTTTGAATATTTTAAATAAATTAGATTAAAAGTAAAAGTTCTATTTTGATAAAATACAATCTTAGAAAAAATAAGGATTAAATTTTATGATAAAAGAACAATTTTTAAATGATTTACAAAAAATATATAATTTTTTAAATGACCAAAAAACAAAAACAAATGAACTAATAAAATTTTTAGAAAATGAAGAGTTTGATAAACTAGGACTTATTGATGATTTTGCAAAATCTTTAAATCTTGAAATGAAAGATGATTTAAGATTTGCTCTTGTAACTAGACTTGTAAACTTAAGAGATGATAGTTTAGTTCAAGTTTTAAAAAAGCTTGATAAAACAGAAATTGAAATCATAAACTTACAAGAAAAAGCATACTCTTTTGTAAAAGATTATTGGCATGATATTCATACAAAATTTATAGATTTTATCGTACAAAATTCACTTTTAACGCCTTTTTATAGAGAAGTTTTTATAGGAGTTTATAATGTTGGACTTCAGATGAGTTCTTGGCAAACTTCTTGGACAGCACACATCATAAATGGTATAAATAAAGAGTTAGTTGCAAAATTTGATGGTGATGAAGCAAATATTATGAAATATCTTGAAGATGAAAAACTTTTTGATTTAGGACATGGTGGAATAACTGCTGATAGATGTTATTCAGCACTTGTAAAAAATGGTGAAAAGTATAAATCTCAAGCATATATAAAAGCTTTCAAAAAAGAGACAACTGAAGTAGTTGATGCACTTGAAGAGTTTGCAGATAAACTAATAGAACTTGAAGATGAAATATACAACCAAAAATGGGATTATGTTTTATATATTCAAGCACTTATTAAAGCTTTTAGTGAAGATAGAACAAATGAATTAGTTTCAAAATGGGCAGATGTAGATAGAGCTTGGATGAAAATAAAAACTCCAATTCAAATAGGACATCCTTTAGAATACTACGAAGACCACTTTAGAAAAGCCGTTGCTTTGGAGTGGGATATAAGACTTACAAATCCAAAATTTGCTCAAAATGACCATAGAGTAAATAAAATAAAATCAGCATTTAGTAAAATTTATAGTAGTTTTGCTCCTTGCGAAAACTATAAAAAAATATATGATTTTAGCTTTGCATCTTTAGATAAAGTTCAACTTTATGTAGGACGACCTGCACTATTTTTTGGAGCAGAATTAAATGGGCTTTTTTCAGCTCAAGTTGTACCAAATGATGAAGTGGTAAGTTTAGAAGAAGGTAAAAAAATATTTGCCTTTAGTGATGAGATACTTCAAAGTAGCCGTGCAAAACCATTTTTAAAACTTTCGCGTGAAATCTTTGGTCAAGAGTTACTTACTCGTGATAGAACATTTTTATTTAATGAAACTGCTTCTTGGCATCAAGTTTATGATATAAGCACTATTGGGCATGAATATGGACATATTTTATGGTGTGATGAAGAGACTGAAAGTGTTATGAATAAAACTGGAAACTTCAAAAATATTGAAGAGTTCAAAGCAACAACAGGTGGATTAATCTCATATTTACTTGATGATGAAAATGATGAAAAACATCTAAAAGAGCAAGTTTTAATTGATTTAGTTAAAAGAAGTGTTGGACTTGTTGGTTGGATGGAAGTTGATGAAGTTCAACCATATTATTGTGAAGGATTGATACATCTTTGTGGGCTTTTTGAAAGTGGTGTTTTATCTTGGGATAATGAAAAGAAAAAATTAAATATTGATATAAATGATAAAAAATTTGAAGCTTTAAAAGCTTGGTATATAGAAAACTATACAGCTTTAGCAAAACACTATTTAGAAAAACTTGATGCAACAGCTTTTTTAAATCGTTATGCAACAAAAAAAGAAAAATACTTTATGCCAAATGATGAAAACATAAACTTATTTGTAACATACTACTTTAAAAGATATCAAGAAATAGGACAAGAGTTAGATAGTGTTGATAAAAAAGAAAACTATATAAAATAAAAAGTATTACTTAATAGTAATACTTTCTTTGTACCATAATATCTTTTGGTAAAACGCCAAAAAACTTAATAAAAGCATTTGTAAAATTAGATTGATATTTGTATCCTACAAAGTTTGAAATCTCAGAAATAGAAAATTCGCTTGTTTCAAGTAACTGTTTTGCATAAATCATTTTTTGCTCAAGTATCATATTTCCAGGACTTGTATTAAAAAGTTGTCTAAATCCATATTTAAGTTTAAACTGATTTAAAGCAACTTTTTTAGATAAAGTTACTAAATCAGGAAACTCTTGACTTGTTAAAATAATATCTTTTGCTTTGTACAAAGCTTCAATATCATCTTGATTTAGTTTTACTTTTTTATCATCATTGTAAATTTTATGATTCATAATTTCACTAAATTCATTATAAATTATCTCAAAGACTTTACTTTGAAGATAAATATCATGTAACTTACCTTCAAAAGGAGAATTAAAAAGCTCTTTTGCTAGATTTATATTTTTTGAAATTTGATTTTTTAAAGTTACACTTGGAAAATTTTCAAAAGAGTTTAAATCAAAAATATCATTAAAATTCTTTTCTAAAAACTTATCTTCTATTATTATTCCCAAAGAATTTGAATTTTTATCTAAAATTGTTGTTGTATCATACTCATTCATATATTTTATACAAGAACTGTTTTTTTTAAAATTTTCTTCCCTTTTAAAGTTATTATCTATTATATTGTTCTCTCCATCAAGTACAATATTTATAACTAATCCTTTAATTTTTGAATTAGCATGTAACAGTATTTTTTCACTAGTTAGAATTTTTGTTTTTAATAATAAAATATCCTCTGTAATTTTATATTTTAAAGTAGATATAAAACCTATCTCTTTTGGAAAAGTAACTATAATATCATTTTTATTTGAAGAAAATTTATAAGCTTCCATATCATTTAATGTAAAATTATAAGACATTTAATTCCTTATTAATAAAAAGTAATTCTAAAATAATAAATTACTTCTTGAAGTCAATATTTCTTATCATTATAATACAAGCTTATTAAAAACTTGTTAAAGGAAAAGAAATGAAAAATAAAACAAATAAAGTAATTTTTTGTTCAATATTTGCAAGCTCAATACTATTCGCAAATGAAACAACAGTGCTTGAAGATATTACAGTTAGTGCAAATAAAATGGAAGAGAATATAAAAAATGTTCCTCAAAGTATTACTGTAATTGACGAAGAAGAAATAGAATTAAAAGGAATAAAAAGAATCTCAGATGTAATAAAAGAGATTCCAAATTTATCATCTTCAAATTTATATTATGAACAAGTTAATTTTAGGGGTATAAATACATCATTGTTCACAGCAACAAATCCTGTAGTTATTTATATAGATGGTATTCCTCATAGTAATCGTTTTGGTTATGATACTTCACTAACAAACGTTGAAAGAATAGAAGTTTTAAGAGGACCACAAGGAACTATATATGGAAAAGATAGTATTGGTGGAGTTATAAATATAGTAACTAAACAATCAGACAATTTAGAAGGATTTGTCTCTACTGAGTATGGTTCAAATGACTATATGGAAGGTAAATTTAATGTAAATGTACCAATAATAAAAGATAAATTATATATAAATACAAATGGTTTAGTTTCAAAAGATGATGGTTGGATAACAAATCATAACTCGGCACAGGACAATGATGCAAATGATGAAAAAATACATAAATTAAACTTTAATGTTATATATAAACCAACTGATAGGTTATCTTCAAAAATTAGTATTTTTAATAGTAAAGATAAAAAATATTTTATTGAAGGTGGAATAATCCCTTCAACTAACATAAATGACTATAAAAGAAAAGATTTTAAAAATACAAATTTTGAAACAGATTCTTATAATGATACAAAAAACAATTCACAAGCATTAAATTTAACATATGATTTTGACAATTATATTTTATCTTCTACAACAACTAATTCAAAAACAGACATTAATTTTAACTACGATTTTGATTGGTCAAATAATGGAGCAAATGATAATCTAAATATTTTTGCAGATACACAACTAAAAAACTTTACACAAGAATTAAGACTACAAAATAAAGATAATTCTAATATCAAATGGCTAACTGGATTATATTATGAAAAAGACAAGTTTAATAATAAAAAATATGGTTCTGAATATCCAGCTTATTTATATGGAAATATTTTTGGAACAGATAATATTTATACAAATTATGTTTCACAAACTTCTAGTCAAACATTAGCAGCTTTTGGTCAAATGATAATTCCTATTGTAGAAGATATTGATTTAACTTTAGGAGCTAGATATCAAAGAATTAAAAAAGATATAGACTTAAACTATTTTTTTAATCCAATAGGCTCAAATGTTGCACCAGTTTATGAACTTGATGCTGAAAATACATGGAAAACTTTTTTACCAAAATTTGCATTATCTTATAAAATAAATGATAATTTAACTTCTTTTTTAAGTATATCAAAAGGTTATTTACCTGGAGGATTTAATTATTATGCAGATAGTGGAACAATAGATAATAATAAATTTGATGCTCAAGAATCTATTAATTATGAGTTAGGATTAAAAAGTTATTTGTTGGATAATAAGTTAAATTTATCTGCTTCAATTTTTTATATGGACATTGATGATATTCATATTTTTAATTTTGATGGGATGAGAATGACAACGTCAAATGGTGGAAAAGCAACTTCACAAGGTTTAGAATTAGAAACAAAATATTTATTTAATGACAACTGGTCAATAGATTCTTCTTTAGGACTAGTTAAAGCGGAATATGATGAATATATTAACTCAAATAATAAAGATAATACTATAGAAAATACTCCTTCTCATAATTTTAATTTAGGAATATCATATCAAAATCAAAATGGCATTTATGGGAGATTTGATATTTTTAATCAAGGTAGAAAATATTTTGATGCTGCAAATACTTTAAAAGAAAATTCATATACAACAGCTAATATAAAAATAGGTTATATGTTTGATGATTTGGATGTTTATGCTTATATGAAGAATATAACTGATGAAAGTTATTTAACAACATCAACTCAAATGCCTACTGGAAATTTAATAACATTTGGTGAAGGAAGATTTACAGGTATTGGAGTAAAATACTCATTCTAAAGATATAAATTATGGGCTATTTTAAAGCCCATAATTTAGAACAATCTTTATTTTTAACAAACTCTTAATCTTTTACTAATATTTTTTTGCTATAAATTTCAAAACTACTAAAAAGATTTCTTATGAAAATTTTACTTATTGAAGATGATTATTTAATTGGTGATGGAATTGTTACTGGTTTCAAAAAATTTGGCTTTATCATAGATTGGTTTGAAGATGGATTTGATGGAAAAGATGCTTTAATGATGGCAAATTATGATGCTGTAATACTAGATTTAACTCTTCCAAATATTGATGGGCTTGATATTTTAAAGTTTTGGAGAGAGAATAAGATAAAAACTCCCGTGATTATATTAACAGCAAGAGATGCAATAAATCAAAGAGTTGAAGGGCTAAACAAAGGAGCAGATGACTATTTGTGTAAGCCTTTTTCTTTAGCTGAATTACATGCAAGAGTTAGTGCTTTGATAAGAAGAAATTATAAAGAAGTTTCACAATTTATAGAAGTTGGAGATATAAAACTTTATATAGCAGAACAAAAAGTGTTAAAGGATGATATAGAAGTCGAACTTACAATAAAAGAGATAAAAATTCTTGAACTATTTATGCTAAACAAAGGAGTGGTTTTAAGTAGAGAAATAATTTCTGAAAAGCTTTATGATTTTGACAAAGAGATAAACTCTAATACACTTGATGTTTTTATACACTCTATTAGAAAAAAAGTTGGTAATGAATATATAAAAACAGTTTATGGTACTGGATATAAACTAGAAGAGCCAAAATGAAGAATTTAAGTTTAAGATTACGACTTGCCATTATTCTACTTTTTTTATTTGCAGTTACATCTTTTGTTGTAAGTTCTATAACAATTTATCAAACAAAAAAAACTTTAATTGAATTCTTTAACACAGAACTTTTTCATTTTGCAAAAAAAATTTCAAACTCAAACATAGATATTTTTCAAAACTATTTAAATCACGATATTGATAATGTAGAAAAATTTATCTCTGTTGATGATGATGCTTTAACTTTTTCAATATTTTCATTAAATGGAACTATGATATATACAGATGGGGAAGATAGTAAAGATTTCAAATTTAATAGTGAAGTTTTAAATAATTCAGATGGAATATTTATTGAAAAGAATAAAAAATTTAGAACTATTTGGATGTTGAGTAGTGATAAAAAATTTGTAGTTGTAGTTGCCCAAGAAAAAGAGTTTGTTGATGATTTGATATTCGATATAGTTGAAGATTTGATTTATCCTTGGCTTTTTATACTACCTTTTTTAGCTATTTTTATCATATTTTTAATAACAAAAGAGCTAAAACCTTTAAACAATATATCAAAAAATTTAAGATTAAGAAATCCAAATGATAGCTCTTTGTTAGATGAAAATACTACAAAAGAGTTAAAACCAGTTGTAAAAGCTCTAAATTCACTATTTTTAAAAACAAGCAATATGATAGAAAAAGAGAGACGATTTACTTCAAATGCATCTCATGAACTTAAAACTCCACTTAGTGCTATTAAAATCCAAACAGAAGTTGCAAAACTATCTTTTGATGATAAAGAACAACTTTTAAAATCACTAAATAATATAGATATTGGTGTAAATCGTGCTACAAGAATGATTGAGCAACTTTTAGCACTTTCAAAAATTGAGTCTATAAAAGAGCTAGAAAATATCTCTTATATAAATTGGATTGAGATTATAAACTCAAGTATAAATGAACTTGAACATAAAGCAAAAGATAAAAATATAGAGATTAATTTTACTTATGAAAAAAATATAAAGGATCTAAAAGGTGAGTCGTTTGTATTATCTTTACTTATTATAAATTTACTCGATAATGCTATAAAGTATAATGATATTGGTACAAAAATAGATATAAATCTACAAAAAAATAAAATCTATATCTCAGATAATGGTAAAGGAGTAAAAGAAGAAATTTTAAAAAATATTGGAGAAAGATTTGTAAGAGATATTCAAGAAAAACAACTAGGAAGTGGTCTTGGATTTTCTATTGTTACACAAATTGCCAAAATTCATAACTTACACTTAAAATTTGAAAATATATCTCCAAATGGATTTAAATCTATTATTTCTTGGTAAAAATTAATATTTTACTAATAGTTATTTGTTTTAATTACAATATTAAAATAAAAAGGATTAACAAAATGAAAAAAAGTTTTATATTATCAAGTTTATTGTTGGCTTCAACAACAGTTTTTGCTGAATTTGTAAGCACAACACAAAATCAACAAGGTGGATTTACTGGTCCTAGTATTTCAAAAACAACAGTAGAAGAAGCAAAAACATTTAAAGATGATATGCCTGTTGTACTAGAAGGAAATATTGTAGAACATTTAGGAAAAGATAAATATCTATTTCGTGACCAAACAGGCGATATTACAATAGAAATAGACCATGATGATTGGAAAGGTGTTCAAGTATCTCCAAAAGATAGTGTTACAATCTATGGTGAAGTTGATAAAGATTGGAACTCACTTGAAATAGATGTTGATAGTGTTGTAAAAAAATAAATTTTATAAATTAAAAAGAGTTAATTTCTTAACTCTTTTTTTTTAAATATTCCAATAAACTTTGCAAAAACAAAATATAAATATGATTTAAAGCTTTTAGATTTGTCTTGTTCATTTAAATACACTACAATTTGTGTATTTCCAAACATACTAGCAAACATCAGTGGAGTTGTACCCATTCCATTATTTTCATGCATATTTGCTCCAGCATTTACAAGTAATTTTACAATATCTAAATACCCTTTGAAACAAACACCAGCAAGTGGAGTTTGTCCTTTATCATTTTTTCTATCTACGTCTGCTTTAAAATCTAAAAGCATTTGTACTGTGTCAAAGTTTCCATTATAAGAAGCTAACATTAAAAGAGTATTTCCTTTATGATCAGTTAGATTCACTGCCATTCCAGACTCTAACATAAGTTCTAAATCTTGAGTTTTACCTTGTCTTGCAAAATCAAGTGCCAAAATTTGTAACTCTTCATATCGTTTTTGCTCTTCTTGTGAAACTTCCATTATTTTTCCTTATATTCCTAAAGCTTTTTTAACACCGCTTGCATAATCGCTATGAATTTGTTCAAAAAGTGCAATTTGTCTATCAACAATATTTCTAGGAACTCCATCCATTGCATCTTTAATATTGCTAAATAGTTGTTCTTTTTGATTATCACTCATAAGCAAAAACAGAGCTCTTGGTTGTGAAAAATCATCATTTCCATCTCTATGATTATATCTTTTAGCTATATCTCCAACTTCTAAATCAGGCTCTAAGAAGCTACTATCTTCAACTGCTCCATCAAAACTATTTGGTTCATAAAATGCTTTTGTTGGCTCTTTTACTTGAAAATTCATACTTCCATCAAGATTATATGTATTTACTTCAACTATTGGTCTATTTACAGGCAACATTTCATAATGTGTCCCAACTCTATATCTTTGTGCATCTGGATATGAGAAAATCCTAGCTTGTAACATTTTATCAGGAGAAAAACCAATTCCTGGAACTATATTTGATGGGCTAAATGAAGCTTGTTCAACTTGTGCAAAATAGTTTTGTGGATTTTCATTTAAAGTCATAGTTCCAACTTTTATCATCGGATAATCAGCATGTGGCCAAACTTTTGTTAAATCAAATGGATTAAAATTACAGGCTTTTGCTTGTTCTTCACTCATTATTTGAATTTCAAAACTCCATTTTGGGAAATTTCCTTTTTCGATATTTTCAAATAAATCTCTCTGATTTGACTCTCTATCTTGACCAACAATTTGTGCTGCTTCTTTATTTGTAATAGTTTCTATTCCTTGAAGAGTTTTAAAGTGGAATTTAACCCAGAATCTCTCATTCCTAGAATTTATTAAACTATATGTGTGTGAACCATATCCATTTACATTTCTATATGATTTTGGTAGTCCTCTATCTGACATCAAAATCGTTACTTGATGTAAACTTTCAGGACTTAAACTCCAAAAATCCCACATTGCGGTATTACTTCTTAAGTTTGTTTGTGGATCTCTTTTTTGTGTATGGATAAAATCAGGAAATTTATAAGCATCTCTTACAAAAAATACTGGTGTATTATTTCCAACTAAATCCCAATTTCCTTCTCTTGTATAAAACTTAAGTGCAAATCCTCTTACATCTCTTTCAGCATCAGCAGCACCTTTTTCTCCTGCAACTGTTGAAAATCTTAAAAGAAGTTTTGTTTTTTCACCTTTTTGTAAAACTTTTGCTTTTGTATATTTTGATATATCTTCAGTTATTTCAAGCTCTCCAAAAGCTCCACTTCCCTTTGCATGAACAACTCTTTCAGGAATTCTCTCTCTATTTTGATGAGCTAATTTCTGAATTAGTTGATAATCTTGTAATAAAACTGGTCCTCTTTCACCTGCTGTTAGTGAGTTTTGATTATCCGAAATTGGATTTCCAGCTGTTGTTGTCATTATTTTTTTCAATCTATCCTCCTTTATTTAAAGGATAAAAATTATCCTTTGATAAAAGTATTGTATATGTTTAAATATTAATTTTTGCTTAAAATTATTTTATACTTGGACTTATAGTTTTCCAATCTTCTCTTAAAGTTTTATTTAAAATAAATATATCATTTTCTTGTGCAATTTCGTTATATTCATAAGGAGTTACAACAACTAAACCACCTTTTATAATACTTGTAAAAGTATTTGATTCTACTTTTGCACCACTAAATATAGAAAACTCCATTTCAAAACCACTTATGTCATAAAATTGTGAGTTCTTTCTTATTAATTTTGTATATTTATTGTCTATTAAACAATCTATTACAACTCTTGAACCATCTGTACTTAAATCTACTTTTAAAACCTTTCCAATTTGTACATTTTTATAATAAACTGGAGAATCAACACTTACACTAGATGCTGTTAAATCTTCTACTTTAAAAACTGTTCCAAGATGAGAATGCCTTATTGATGGTTCTTTATCAAAGCCTGTAAATACTCTTTTAAAGTCACCTTCACCTTTTATAACTCCAATATTTACACCCATTATAGTTGCACCAACATTTGATATTTCTTGAAATGAAATTCGTGGTTTTTTAAGATAAAACATTGTTCCTTTTTTAGCAAAACTTGAAAAATCATTATAGATTATAGCTTCAACTTCAACTTGTCTGTTTTTATTTAAAGATACTTTTTTAACTTTTCCAATATTTACACCTTTATATGTAAGTTTTGAAAAATTTTCTTGAATACCTTCAACATCATCAAATATTATTAAAACACTATTTGTAGTACTATTCATATCATCTTCACTTGCATAAATTTCATGATTTCCTAAAGGAGTTTTTGAACTATTATCAAGATAAATAGAGCCATCTATCAAGGAGCTAAAAGTATCAATAGACAAATCCACTCCACTTAAACTTGCTTTTACATCAATTGCACTTTTTTTATAAAATCTACTGCTATTTATGATAAATTTTCTATAATCTTCATATATAAATAGTTCTACTTTTGATAATCTATCATCAAATTTTATATCTTTTACAAATCCTATCTCTTGATTTTTATAAATAACTGCCATATCTTTAGCCAATTTAAAACTATTATCAAACTCTGTGAAAACTGTAAAACCACTATTTTCCATCCTTTTTAATCTTACAACATCTTCATATTTACTATATAGTTTGAACTCTTTTTTTGTTAGTTTATTTTTATCATTAGTTGTTGATAAAATCCCAATAGAACCATTGAATATTCCTTCCATTCCACTATAATTTATATCTAAATTTAAGTTTTTCATCTGTACAAGTTTTGAACTCATATCATAAAATAGTGTTTTATCATGTATCAAGTTTTTATATTTTTCATCTATTAAAATAGATATTTTTACATTTTTATAATCGTTTGTTAAAGAGTAACTATCCACTCTTCCAACTTCAATACTCTTATAATATATTTTTGATCTTTCAGTAATTGAGTTAAGACTATCTACAATTAAATCAATTTTTATTGTACTAAGACTTTTGTTCAACTCTTTTTTATTTACTGCCATAAATTTATCACTAAATTCTCCCTCTTTATAATCTAAAGATATAAAATTTCCTTTTATAATATTTCCAAGATTTTTTATACCTCCAAAAGAGATTGTAGGTTCTTCGACAAAAAATCTGCTATTTTTAGTTAAAAGATATTTATAATTTTCATAAACAAAAGCCTTCGTTTCTAAAATATCTTTATTTAATTTGATAGAAGTTATTTTTCCTATCTCAATTCCTTTAAATAAAATAGGAGTGTGATTGTCTATTGTTGCTTCATAAAAGTCTATATTAAAATAGTGTTTATCTTTTAAATCGTCTTTTTGAGCATATAAAATTTGAACCTCATCTTTTGATATTTCATCACCCTGCTTTTGTGATGTTATAACTGTAATCCCACCAATTAGTGCTGAATAAAAAGAGCCAACTTCAATATTTAAACCTCCAGCTCCATAATTTACTTTTAAAGCTTCATTCATAACAAATTTTGAGCTTTTATTTACTAAATATCTATATTTATCATAAATATGTGAAACTACAAAAAGTTGTTCATCTTTAAACTCTTTTGCTACTATTTCCCCAATTTGGTATTTATTATAAAAAATTGGTGTTCCTATATCTACATTATCTTTGTCATTTGAAAGAAGTGTTATATAGTAACCATTTTCATCAAACTCATCATCGGGCTGAAAATCTAAACCTTCAAAATACCATTTTGGTTTAACTTTTGATAACTCTTCAGGAGTTGTAAATGTTGGTGCTAACTCTATTTTATAACCACTTATTAGTGTACTTAATCCAGAAATTTTTGTTAAAGATACTGTTGGTTTTTTTATCCAAAATTTTGAACCTTCATTTGCCACATATTTTTCAGCATCACTATTTACCAATATATTAACACTTACACTTTTTAAATCATCATGCATAGTTATCTTTGTAACTTTTCCAAGTTGTAAACCTTTATATTCTAAAGGTGTAACATTCTCTTTTAAACCTTCTGCACTTTTGAAATAAACAACTATATTTGTTCCTTTTTTAGAGTAAGATTCATAAGCAATCCAAACTAAAATACCAAGAACTATTAAAGGTAAAACCCATATAAATGAAGCCCTATTCTTTTTATCTAATTTTGGCTGATAAACTACTACTTTTTCTAAATCATTTTCCATCCCAAATTATCCTTGTATCAAATTTATTTGCTGCTATCATTGTTAAAATAACCATCAATCCAAAAGATGTTGCAGCTAAACCACCTTTTATATTAAAAATTTCATCAAGTTGAACAATAGAAGATAAAATAGCAACTACATAAATATCTATCATTGACCATTTTCCAATTGCTTCTATAAACTTATACATTATAATTTTTGTTTTATTTTCCATTTTTATGTTTATTTTTAAAGATATAAAAATTACAAATAATCCAACAAGTTTTATCAAAGGTATTACAACACTCGCAGTAAATATTACAATAGCTATAAAATAACTCTTCATTTCTAAAAAGCTAATAACCCCTTCTAAAATTGTACTTTGAACATTAACTCCTAGTTGAGTTATTTCCATCATAGGATAAATCATAGCTGGAATATATAAAAGCATTGCACAAATAAGTAAAGCAAAAGATATTTGAAAAGAGTTTGGCACTCTTTTTGTAACTTTATGATTGCATCTATTACAAGTAAACTCTTTGTAATTTTCTTTTTCATAAATTTTATGACAGTTTTTACATGAAATTAAAACCATCTAATCTCCAAAAATATTTTTTGCATTAAATTTTTTATTTGACATATAAAAACAAAAAATATATACCAACATAACATAAAATCCTATATCAAATTTTGTTGTTGATACCATTCCTATTAGTTTTATATAAGTTACAATAATACTTATAATAAAAACTTCAATAAATCCCCAATGCTTAAAAAAATAAAAACTATCATACAGTATAGTTTTAGAAACAATATTTAGTTTTAATTTTTGTTGAACATATACAAAAATGATGATAAAAGAGTTTAAAACAGGTGCAAATAAAATAGTAAAAAAAACAACCAAACCAATAAGTAAAAACTCTTGTTCTATCAAAGTAATTACAGCTCCAATCAGAGTTGTTTCAAGTTCTTTTTGTGCAATATCCAAAGTAATTATCGGATAAATATTTAAAATAATAAATAACAATAAAGCACTAATAGCATAATACAAAGAGTCATAAGATATCTCTTTATCTACTGATAATTTAGTATTACATCTAGGGCATCTTTGATTTAAGTTTGTTTTGTTTTCTTTTTTAATAAATAAGCCACAACTATAACACTCTTCAATGCTATCCAATCTTTTATCCATAAAAATCCTAAAATAAAAATCGCCATTATTTTAACATAGTAAACATTTTTTAACTATAATGTAAGTATTATAGGAACCAAAATTTTATATATTATAAAGGTTAAAAAATGAATTACAATATAACTCAAGCACAGTTTGGTGTAAGACCACCAGTTACAAAACCAAGTCCAAGATTTTTAGAAGTTTTACAAGAAGATGGTTTAAGACAACTTGTATCAAATCACTATGATATTTTAAGAACAAGCCAAATAAAAGATATGTTTCCTCAAGATGATGAAGCTTTTGCATTAGCAAAACAACACTCTGCTGATTTTTTTATACAAATCTGTGGAGGACCTGATTATTTTAATCAAAATAGAGGTGCCCCAATGATGGTTGGACGACATCAACCATTTAAAATAACACCAAAAGCTAGACTTGTTTGGTTAGATAGTTATAAACAAGTTTTAGAAAATCTTGAACTTGAAGATGAATTGAAACAATCTTTTTGGAACTATATAGATGTTTTCTCAATTTGGATGATAAATACTCCTCAGGATTAACAAGCCAAAATAAGGCAATTTGAGATACAATCGCGAAAAATTATGGATGTTTAAAATGAGTATTCAATTTCAAGGTGTAATTTTCGCGATTATCTCAGCTATTGCTTATGGTATGAATCCCTTAGGTGCTTTATATTTATATCAAGAGGGCTTAAATGTAAGTTCTGTTGTTTTTTATAGATTTTTATTTGCAGTTATCATCTTAGGAATTTTGATGATTTTCCAAAAAAAATCATTTTATATTACAAAAAAGGAGTTATATTTTTTAGCTCTTATTGGATCACTTTTTGGTGTTTCAGCTCTATGTTTATTTGGAAGTTTTTTATATATGGATGCTGGGCTTGCTTCAACTATCTTATTTATTTACCCTATTTTCGTAGCTATTATTATGAGTATAATGTTTAAAGAAAAAATCTCAATAATTACTATTTTATCGATATTTATTGCATTTTTAGGAGTTGTAATGCTATGTGAATCAAGCGGAGATAATTTAGATTTTGTAGGTATTGGTTTGGTAGCTATTTCATCTTTATGCTATGCAATTTATATAGTTATTGTAAATAAAGCATTAAAAATTCCTGCTATGAAACTTACATTTTACTCTATGCTATTTTGTACATTGACAATTCTTGCATATTCATTTTTTGATGAAAAATATTCAATACAAAGTTTAACAACAATCAATATGTGGTTTTTTTCTATATTCTTAGCTATCGTTCCAACTATAATATCTTTGATTTTTTTAATAAAAGCTATAAATTATATAGGTTCAACTCCTGCTTCAATTTTGGGAGCATTAGAACCACTAACTGCTGTTGTAATAGGTGTTACGATATTTAATGAACAACTAACAATATATTTAAGTATAGGAATAGTTTTAATTTTATTTGGAGTTACTTTAATAATAGCAAAAGATTTAATTGAGAGAAAGTTTAAAATAAAAAAAATATAAAATAAAAAGCTAATTCTAGCTTTTTATTTTGATGGTATTTGTGTTTTTTCTTGAATTTCAACAGCTTGATCAAGAACTGGTTGTTTTAAATAATATAAAGCTGCTCCAAATAATACAAGTAATATAACAATCAATCTTACAGTATTTCTTTTTTGTTTTGATTCATTTCCATTATAATCATCTATTTTTTCTAAAGTTGGTTCACCTTTGTTTTTTGACATAATATACTCCTTTTATCGTTATGCAGTAATTTTACCTATTTTTGCTTTTAAAAGAACTTCTAAATCTTTTGGTTTAACTTCTATATCAAGTCCTCTTTTTCCACCACTTATAAAAATTGTTGAAAAATTCTTTACTGTCTCATCTAAAACTGTTCTTAAAAGTTTTTTTTGACCCAAAGGAGAAATACCTCCTAGTAAATATCCAGTTACTTTTTGTGCTTCATCTCTTGAAGCCATAGAAGATTTCTTAGCTCCAAATATTGTAGCAACTTCTTTAAGACTCAATTGATTACAAACAGGTAATACACAAACAACTAACTCTTTTGGGCTTAATTCAACAAGTAAAGTTTTATATACTTGTTTTGAATCTAAACCCAATTTTTCTACAGCTTCATCACCAAAATTTGTACAAGCTGGATCATGGTCGTATTTATGTATTTTAAAATCATATTTATGTTTTTTTAAAAGATTAATTGCTGGTGTCAAAACATCCCTTTATCATTAAATTTATAGAATTATATAAAAAACTTAATAAATTCATAAAATTCTACAATACTGATTAATGTTATTATTATTTTTCATTTGCTAAAATTGAAAATTATTTTAAATAAGGATATTAAATGAAAAAAACAGTTGTTTCAACTTTAGGTCTTATGTTAATGACAAGTTCATTATATGCTGGTGTTTGCTCTGACAAACTTAAATATGACTTTACTTTTTATGGTGCAGAAGATAAATCTTATGTAGTTACTAAAAATACTTTTAAAACTGCTACTAGCAATTTTCCAAGTGAGAAATTACTAAATGCAACATTAAATATAGATGCTATGTCTATTGATACTCATGCAGATATGAGCAATCTTAAAGCACAATGGCCAGCAGCTATGGCGACAGTTCGAGATAACAATATAAAAAATAGTTTCTTTAAACTATTTGAAAAAGATGCAGGGAAAGTTGATGTTAAAATCGTAAAAGTAGAAGCTTCTTCTATGGATGTTGAATTTACTATGAATGGCGTATCAAAAGTTATTCCTTTCTCATATAAAACTGAAGGTGATACTATCAAAGCTACTGGTAAATTAGATATTTTAGCTTTTGGTGTTGATAAAGCTTGGAAACAACTTAGTGCTATTGCAAAAAGTTTTCACCATGGTAAATCTTGGAGTGAAATTGATGTAAACTTCCAAGTTCCAGCTAGTTGTAAATAATTAATTTACTAAAAAAGATTTTTCGATAAGTTTTTCTCCATTTATGACTATACTTAAACTATGAATTCCTTTTATATGTTTTCGTGTAGTCATATCTTTAAAACTATGCTTTTTTATAAATTTTTTTGATTTATCAGAAAAATTAATTTGAGATATCATAAATATTTTTTTACTGTATTTGTTGTTTTGTTTTAAATAGTCTATTATATATTCTACTCTTACATTTTCCAATTTCTCTTTTGATATAAGTTCAAATGAAAAATTTAGATAATCTCCTATTTTTACACTTTCTTCACAATATAAATTTGAAATTTCTATATTTTTTACTTTATCAAAACCAAAAAGTTTCAATACTTCTTTATTACCATTTTTTAGCATTGTTCTACTTCCATGTTTACAAATCCAATCTAAATCTTTTGAAATTCCAAGATTTTTCTGCAAAAATTCTATAACTAAAGATGGATTATCTTTTGATATATCATTTAAATTATTTGCTACACTTTTTTGAACATATTTTGAAGAATCATTTTTTAGAAGTTCTATTATTTCAAATACTTTTTTAGGATTTTTTTTAAATTTTGGTAAAGCAATAGCCCATGGAAGTCTAGGACGACATCCTTCACTTGACAATCGTCGTATATCTTCATCTTGTGATTTTGCCCAAAGCTTCATTTGAGTCATAGTTTCATCTTCATATTTAAGTATAAATTGCCTTATAGCAAATTCACTACTTGATTTTATAGTAAAAGCTTCTAAAGCTTTTATAGAAGTTTCAAAATCATCAAGCCCAAAAATTTCAACAAAATCTTGAAAAATCATAGCTTCAAGTCCAAAGAAATCTTTTTTAACCTCTTTTAAAATATCAATTTGCTCTTTATATGAAAAGGGTAAAAATTTATCTAAAGTTATAGCTATATATCTCATTCTAGCCTTTAACTCTAAATTTGCCCAAGAAGAATCAAAAATAGTATTTATAAATTTTTCTTTTTCAAATTTTGGATAAACATTTAAAAATTTATCTGTCAATTTTTCAATAAACTCTTTTGAATATAGATCTTTTAGAAGTTCTGCCATTTTATATAATATTCCTTTGTATAAGTTTTTCTTTAAAAATATATCAAATTATTTTATCATACTTTTGCTATACTCTATTATTATTTTGGATACAGGCTTAAGTTTTAAGCAACAAAGATATTTTCAAAATCTCTTCTTTGTCTTTTTATCCAATTTCTAATTTAAAAGGAATTGAAATGAAAAAATTGATTTTATCAATATTCACACTATTTTGTTTTTCAAATGCAAATGATGATTTAAAACCATTTGAGAATTTAAAAGGTACTTTAAATATTGCTGGTGGAACTGCCCACATTGCTTCAGAAAAAGAAGCTATGAAAAATATTATGGAAAAATACCCTCAAATTAATATGACAATTGCAGGTGGTGGAACTGGTGTTGGTATAAAACAAGTTACTGAAGGTTTAGTTGATATTGCAAATGCAGGAAGAGCTCCTAAAAAAGATGAAATTGAAAGAGGGAATCTACAAAGTTTTGTTTTTGCAATGGATGGAATAGCAGTTATTGTAAACAATGATTTAAATACAAAAAATCTAACAACAGAACAATTAGTTGATATTTTTACTGGTAAGGTAAAATCTTTTAATGAATTAGGGTTAAATGGTGGTAAAATAAATCTTTATGTAAGAGATGCTTCAAGTGGAACGATGGAAGTATTTACAAATGAAGGTATCAAAAAAGCACAAATTTCTCAAGATGCAAAAGTTGTATCTTCAAATGCTGCTATGAAAACTGCTGTTTTATCTGATAAAAATGGTATTGGTTTTATCTCTTTTGGAACAGTTGATGATAGTGTAAAAGCTATTTGTATAGATGACAAATGCCCTTCAACAGAAACTATTTTAAATGGTGATTATCATATCTCAAGAGGTTTATATATGGTTACAAAAGGTGAACCAAAACCTTTAGCTAAAGCATTTATTGAATATATGAAAAGCAATAGTGGAGCAGAAATTACAAGTAAACTAGGATTAATTCCTTATCAAAAGTAATTTATGCATTTTTTATTTAATTTTGGACTTGTTATATCAGTTTTTATAACAAGTTCATTAATTCTTTTTATACTAATATTTTTAATTTATTTCTCTTTTCCTTTAATAATTTCTGGAAATTTTCTACAATTTTTTTCTTTAAAATGGGATGAAATAAATAACTTTTATGGATTACTTCCAATGATATTAGGAACAATTTATATAAGTATTTTAGCTACATTTTTTGCAGCTATTATGAGTTTTTCTTTTGCTTCACTTATGGCATTTTTTTTACCAAAAAGTTTAACAAATATATTGAATAAATTTATACTATTTTTATCAGGAGTCCCTACTGTTTTATACGCTTTTATAGCTATATTTTTGTTAGTTCCTTGGTTGAATGATATTTTAGATGGAAGAGGATTTAGTATCTTAACGGCTTCGTTTGTGCTTAGTTTTGTGGTACTTCCAACTATGACTATAATTTTATTTAATACATTTAATTCAATCCCAAAAAAAACTATTTTAGCTGCAAAATCTTTAGGAGCAACAAAAGAAGATATTTTTTTTGATTTAGTTTTAAAAAATGCAAAAAAAGGTATATTAAGTGCGATCATATTCGGTTTTGCAAGAGCAGTTGGAGATACAATGATAGCTTTGATGATAGCAGGAAACACTCTAAAAATACCTCATTCAATTTTAGATAGTGCAAGAACATTAACAGCACATATTGCACTTATAAATGCAAGTGATTATGAGTCAATAGCTTTTAAAGCTATATTTATTTGTGGTTTATTACTTTTTTTATTTTCATTTTTACTTGTTGGTAGCCTAAAAATCTTAAATAAAGAGAAAATATATGAATAAAAAATTTTTAATATCTGTATTTTACTTTATCGCTATTATTTCACTTATTATTTTAGCAATATTTTTTGTTTTTGTTTTTTATAAAGGTTTTAGTGCCTTTTCATTAAATATAATATTTGATAATGTGAGTTTTATTGATGCAATTTTAGGAAATAAAAGAGTTTTTGATGGTATTTTCCCTGCTATTATTGGCTCTATTTTAGTATCACTATTAGCAGTTTTAATAGCTCTACCAATAGGTTTTTTAAGTGGTGTTTTTATATCTATTTTTGCTTCAAAAGAATTAAAAAATACTCTTAGCTTCTCTTATGAATTACTAGCTTTTACTCCATCTATTGTTATTGGTCTATTTGGTCTATCTATTACTATATTTTTGCACAAATATTTTGAAAATTTATACACTTGTTTATTAATTTCTGCTTTAAGTTTGGCTATTTTAGTTATTCCTTATATTGTCAAAATGAGTGAAAATGCAATATATCAAATACCAAATAATATAAAATTAAGTGCTTTAAATCTTGGTGCTACAAAATATCAGAATTTATTTTTTGTACAACTTCCTTATATCAGTAAAGAACTTTTAAGTGGGATTATTTTATCTATTGGAAGGGCTATTGAAGATACAGCTGTTATTATGATGACAGGAGCTGTTGCTATGGCTGGTATTCCAAACTCAATTTTGGAAAAATATGAAGCAATACCATTTTTTATATACTACATTTCATCAGCTTACCAAGATATAGATGAACTAAATAAAGGTTATGTAGCGGCTATGATACTTCTTTTTAGCTCATTATCCCTATTTATAATAGCTTTTTTGATACAAAAAATAACTTTAAAAAGGAGAATAAAAGTTGCCTAATAATACTATTTTAAAAATTGAAAATCTAAACCTTTTTTATGATAAAAGACAAATCTTAAAAGATTTTAATTTAACTTTAGAAAAAAACTCTATCTTAGCAATTTCAGGTCCATCAGGGATTGGTAAAAGTTCATTACTTCTTACAGTAAATCAATTAATTAAAGAGTTTGAAAATAGTAATTTTTCAGGAAATATTATATTTTATGATGAAGGAAAAGAGTTAGATATCTTAAATATACAAAATAAAGATTTACCAACTTTACGAAGAAAAATAGTATATGTAAGCCAACATCCTGATATCTTACCTTTTTCTATTTTTGAAAATATGTACTTTCCTTTAAAAATTCAAAAAATAAACAAAGAACAAGCAAAGAAACAAATTATAGAAGCTTTAAAAAGAGTATTTTTATATGATGAGATAAAAGATAGACTAAATGATAGTGCATATTTACTTTCAGGAGGGCAACAACAAAGACTTATTTTAGCTCGTGCTTTGGTGTTAAAACCAAAAATTTTACTTCTTGATGAACCAACATCCTCGCTAAATGAAGAATTAGCTTTAAAAATAGAAAATTTACTAATTGAATTAAAAAAAGAGTGTTCAATTATGATGATTTCTCATTTCAAATCTCAAGTTTTAAAAGTTGCAGATTTTGTTGTAGAGATAAAATAGTTTTAATTTGACTATTTCCTTATTTATCATATAATCACAACATAAAATATTAATTATTAGGGAAAATTATGAAATATAGAAGTTTAGAAGAAGAGATAAAGATATTGGAACTTGGACTTCCACCACAAAAGACTGATGGATTTTTAGGTGGAAGATTAGATCCAAAAGAAGCTAGTTTGATTTTGATACCAGTTCCATGGGAAGCAACAGTTTCATTTGGAGAGGGAACAGCAAAAGCACCTGATAATATCAAACTTGCTAGTCATCAATTGGATTTGGAAAATTATCACTATATCAAGCCTTATACAGCAGGAATTGCTATGCTTGAAACAGATAAATATGTATTAAAACTTAGTAACAAAACTAGAAAAAAAGCTTTAAAAGTTATAGATGCTTTAGAGTGTGGAGAGAACTGTAAAAAAGATTTAAAATATGTAAATGAATTATCAAGAGTTATAAACAATGAAGTATATGAAAAATCTTTAAAAAGATTAAATAAAGGTAAATTTGTAGCTGTTGTTGGAGGAGATCACTCTTGTCCACTTGGTCTTATAAAAGCTATAAATGACACAACAAATCAAGATTTTGGGATTTTACATGTAGATGCTCATCACGATTTAAGAGAAGCTTATGAAGGATTTACTTACTCTCATGCTTCAATATTTTACAACGTTTTAAATGAATGTGAGAAAGTTTCAAAATTTGTACAAATAGGTATTAGAGATTATAGTAAAGAAGAAGCTAATAGAATGCTAGATTTAGGAACTAAAGGAGCATGTCTGTATGATACAGCTATGCAAAGTGAACTAGCAAGTGGAAAATCATTGGAAGAAGTTTTTGCACCATATATTGAAAAACTTCCACAAAACGTTTATCTATCTATTGATATAGATGGTTTAGAACCACTAAACTGTCCAAATACAGGAACACCAGTTCCAGGTGGACTAAGATATGGTGAACTAGAACACTTGATATTTATGGTTGTTAAGAGTGGAAGAAATATCATAGGTTTTGATTTATGTGAAGTTGGGGATAGTGAAAATGGATGGGATGCAAATGTTGGTTCTCGTGTACTTTATCAACTTTGTGGAGCATTATTGGCTAGTCAAGGGAAAATAGAATTTAGATAAATTTATTATGATAAAGCTATTTATTTTTTGATACAATTATAGAAATATATAAAAAGGACTATATAATGCAAACTTTGACATTGCAAATTAAAGATAGTTTTGTAAAAGATTTTATAAATATTATTGAACCTTATAAAGATAAAATTCAAATTAAACAAGATGAGAATTTGGATTACGACCCATACTTTTATGAAAGACAAAAAGAATTGCATAATATGAGAGCTGATATAAAAAATGGTACAATCAAGATGTCTTCTCATAAAGATGTTTGGTCAAATATAAAACAACATTTACAAACTCTTGAAAATAAATAATGCAAATAATTTACAACCCTGAATTTGAAAATCAACTTATAAATATAATAAATCATATAGCACTTGATAAAACAAGTGCTGGGGTTGAGTTTGCAATAAAGTTGGAAAAATCAATTTTAGAAATACCAAATTTTCCATTTAAATATAGACAATCATTTTATTTTAATAATAAAAATATCAGAGATATGACATATAAAAAATATACTATAACTTATGAAGTAAACCTAGATAATAATACAATAGAAATTTTAACAATTTTTAATAGAAATAAACCTATTAATCAACCCATAAAAATATAAACATTTCATGAATGAATATATTTTTACTTATTAAACAAACTAAATCAAAAAAAGGACATATATTTTTATTGTTCCCAGAAATTTTCTTCAACTTCAGATTTCTCTGTAACAATTTCATTATTAATTAATTTATCTTTGATATAAGAAACTCTTTGATCATAATATTTTTTAAATACATTTTCAAGGGTAGTTTTATAATGTTTGCTAGTATTAAAAGGCAAACCTTTTATCTCATTTGGAAATTTATCTATATAATCTAAGAATGTATCTATAAATTTTATACAAATTTCATCAATATAAGTTTCAGCACAACTTTTTTCAATTCCAATAACTTTGGCAAATTTTAGTAAAATAGCTCTATTAATATTTTTCTTTTTATTTATGATTTTTAATCCAATATCATTTTCTTTTGTATCTTTATAGATTTTTGTAGTAGATATATCATAAAATGGCGATAGCTGTTTAAATTCTTCTTCACTGTTATTACTTTTATTAATTAATGACAAATTTTTTGCATGTAAATCCCCATGAGATATTACTATTGAAAAAATGATAAATTTAAAAAGGATTAATTGCTCTTCTTTATCAATATACTCTTTTGTTATTTCAAATAGTTCTTGCATAGTAACATTATATTTTTCAGTGCTTACTTTTTCCATAAGTGTCAATATTTCTGTATGGTCAATCTTATTATCATTGTATCTATCATATCTTTTGATGATATAGTGGTAATCTGTATCGTGTTTTATAATAGCATTATAAGGAACTTTAAAACCAAAATCTCTTGCAAGAGTCATAAACAAATGTTCATTTATCAAAAGATATGGAATATAGTTTTTATCTTTATCTTTAAAATTATAAGTTGATTGATACTTACTATAAGGTTTCATAAAATAATTACTAGATTTTGAAGAATCATGGGTGATTGTTTTAGTAGTTTCATCAATTATTACTGAAAACTTATATTGAAACCCAGATAATCCTATTACTTTGCTATTTACTAATTTAGTTGGATATAAAATATTTGTATTTATATCTAAAGAATAATCACTTAATATATTTGGAAATATATAATCATTACTTAAAATTTCATCAATTTTTTCATTAAAAATGAACTCTTCATACTCTTTTGCTATAAATGTTTTATAGCTATCTTTAGTATAAAACTCAAATGTACCATGTATATTGTCCAAATAAGCAAGAATATCAATGTCATTAGTAATATTATATTTTTCTAATAAAAGATTCTTTTGTTCATGTTCAGGAAGCATATTCTCAAATACAGGAAATAAAACTCTTGAACTATTAATTTTCTCTTGTAATCCTCGTAAATAATGCTCTTTTTTGATAGAATCATCATATTCAAAAGTGATATTACCATTATCTGCTTGAGTTAATATTCCAAAAAGTTTATTATTCTTTACAACGTATATCATACATCTTCCTAATTAAGTAAATTTACTTAATTTTATTATACATATTTGTTTTAAATTTGTCAAGTCAAATATTAATTTGACAAAATACTGTATTTTATATATAATTAAGTAAATTTACTTAATTAAGGTAAGGTTTTGAAGAAAGATTATTATACTCTAAATAGAGAAAAAATTATTAGCATTGTAAAAAGTAAAGGCTTTTTATCAATTGATGATATATCAATCATTCTAGATGAATTAAAAGAAGAGAATCTAGTATCAAATAGCTTAACTCAAAATGATTTTTATTTAAAACTTTTAAATGATGGACTAGTAGCACACACAATAAGCATAAGAGATATAGAAAAAATAAGATATACTCTAAACAAAGAGTTTAATATTTATGATTTTGTATATTCTCTTGAAAAAAATGGTTTTTTTCCTATGTTTACATCTCTTAATATTCAAGGTTTAACAAACTTTAGAGATAATTTTATTTTTATTTCAAAAGAGAGAATGAAAAGAGTAAATTTTAATTCAAAAGATATCACACAAGAAGCTATCGATAAAGCTTTTAAAAATAAGCCAAGAAGAACTAAAGCTCATAATACTATATACAATTACAATATAGTGATGTTAGAGTCAAATAACACTCAAGAAATAGGAATAATTAATTATAATGGGTACAAGATTTCATCAATAAATAGAGCATTTATTGAAATTATAAGTAATATACAATATTCAAAAACTCCTGATGATGTTATCTATGAATTTAAGAACTTAAAAGATAACTTAGATATCAACGAAATATTTAACATAATTGAAAAATTTGATTTTGTATATCCTTACTATCAACTTGCAGGGTATTATCTTGAAAAAATAGGGTTTTTAAAAGATGAATTATATAAGTTTTTTAACAAAAAAACAGATTTGATTTTTTATACAGTAAAGAATAAAGAAAAATATACTTTAGATGAATATTGGAGTATTAAATATTAAAATTTTTATATATAAATCTATAAATTAAAATAACTAACTCCTACACATATATATAATATCATAATGTAGATTTATACCATTAAGTATGAGTTTCAAAGCATACAAGGAAAGTATATTTTATAATCGAAATTTTAATCTCAAAATTAAATAAATACTTTGAAACTCATGCCTAAAAGTACAAAGAGAGCAAAACTCTCTTTATATTAAAATGAATATCTCATATTTAAAGCAAAACTTCTAGGTTCCCCATAATGCATACCATAGAAAGCTATTCCTTCATAATATTTTTCATCAAATAAATTATTAATATTTAATTGAAGTTTTAAATCTTTTGTTACATCATAAGAAGCCATAACATTTGCTATGATATAAGCATCTTGTTGGATTTTTTCTCCACTATCCATATCATAAAATTTACTTTTATAGTTTAATCCTCCACCAATAGCAAAATCTTTATTGATTTTATATTTTGTAAATAAATTTGCTGTTGTTCTTGATGAAGTTGTAGTGAATTTTTCACCTTGAGCATTTTTTGCTTCAAAGTTTGCTATACCAAAAGATAAGTTCCAATTATCAGTTATTTCTCCATCAACTTCAAACTCTACTCCTTTACTTACAACTCCTTTTACTGCTTTATATGCTGTTCCACCTGTTATTATATTTTTACCACTTTTATCAATTTCGGATACCCCATCTTGTTCTATTCTAAAAATAGAAATTGCTGTATTTAGCCTTTTATCAAAATACTCTCCTTTGATACCAGTTTCATAGTTTTTTCCAACTATTGGGTCAAGATAATTATCATTTTTATCTTTAGCATTTTGTGGTTTAAAAATATCTGTATAACTTGCATAAACTGAGTGATTCTCATCTATATCATAGATTACTCCTGCATAAGGTGTTAGTTCATTTTCAAACTCTCTATTTCCTGAACCAGTTGTTTTATTTTTATACTCCCAATTTGAAACTCTAAGTCCAGTAATAAGTTTTAAATCTTCCATTAAAGAGAATTTTCCAGCAAGATAAGTTCCTGTTTGTGTCGTTTGTTCTAAATTACCTTTAGTTAATTTATATGGTGAAATAAGAGAAACTTTTTTATCTAAGTCTATATCATACATAGATGTATCTAAATCTAATCCATATTTATTATTACTTTTAGTTAATTCATTTTTGTTATACATAAAACCAGTAACGATTTCATGCTCTAATCCACCTAACTTAAAAGGAATAGAAGCATAAATATCAAAATTGTCTTCTTTATGTTCACTATCACCTGCATAACTCCAATAGTATCCATTATATGTTGGACTTGCTCCCCATATTTGATAAAGAGCTTGCTCATTATTTACTATTTTATGTGAATAATTCAAATTTAAAGATATATCTTCATATAAATATTGCGTTGCTTTTGCATAGATTGTTTTAATCTCATTATTATCATATGTCCAATCAGCATTTATAATTTTTGACCTATCAAGATTTACTCTTTGTCCATTATAAAAAGCTGGCAAACCACCTGCTCTTGCACCATCAATATCTTTTTTTTCATAACTAGCACCTAAAGATAGATATGAAGTATCTGTTAAATCCATATCAACTACACCATAAAATGTATCTCTTTTTTCTTTATATCCATCCATAAAAGATTTTTTATCTTGATGTTTTGCTACCAATCTAGCTCTTATAGTTCCATCAGTATTTAATGGTGTTTGAATATCTGTTGATACTTTATAATCATCCCAAGAACCAGCAGATAAATCAATATTACCTTTAAATTCTTTTGAATTTGCAAATTTTCGTATAAAGTTCATTCCCATTGAAGGATCTCCCGCACCTGTCATAAGTCCATTTGCACCTTTTACAATCTCTACCCTATCATAAATACTTAAATCATAATCACTAACTAAATCTGTAGTTGGTAAACCATCAAAAAGGTAATAATCAACTACAAATCCTCTTCCATAAACAGTATATGTTTCATGTGTTCTATAAGGAGATAAACCTGTGATATTATCAAACAATTTGTGAGAAGAATCAATATTTGCATCTTGGAGATATTCTTGTGTTATAACTTTAACTGATTGTGGAGTTTCTCTTATAGATAAATCAAGTTTTGTAGCTGTACTCATACTTCCAGTTGTATACGAGTTTGAGTTCTCTGTTGTACTTCCTAGATAATTTCCACTTTTTACAGAAACATCATCCAATACATAAGTTCCATTTATAACTTTTACAACACCTTGTTCTTTTACTATAACTATTGATTTATCATCAATTATAGCTTTTAGTCCTGAACCTTCTAAAAGTTTATCTAAAGCTTGTTGAGTACCTTCAATATCTTCTATATTATTTGTACTTTTTCTATCTAGTACCTCATCATTTGCAATATATGATAAGTTTGATTTTTTAGATATAATCTCCAATGCCTCTTTCAAAGTTTTATTTTGGATAGTATATACTTCATCGGCAAATGAGTTCATACCCAAAAGTAACAATAAACTTGAGGCAACTAATGAATGTTTTGAAAAATTCATCTCTCTTTTCCTTTCCTTTTACATAATTTAAGTTGTGAGAATTGGTATCTCTGTATATTAAACGAATGAAAATGAAAAAACGGACATCAAATTTAAAGAAATTTTGAAATTTGCTGATTTTAATAGTTTTAGTTAGGTTTAGAGTATATGATTATTTAGTTTTACTTCTTACCAACTTTTACAATATTTCCGTCTTTTTTTATTTTAACAGGATATATCATCTGTATTGATTTTAAAAAATTATCATAGTGCAAAGTTGAGAATTTTCCAGATATTTTTAGATTTGCTGATTTTTCATCATCAAATAGCATTTTATTGTTTGAATACCTTCCAAACATCAAACTTGCATCTTTTAAACTTGTTTTATTAAAATATATCTCATCATTTTTCCAAGAAGCTATCTCTTTTATATTTACTTCATTTTGTGTAAATCTCTTTTCGTGATTATTCAAAGTAAGGGATTGTGATTTTTTCAATTTTGCCAAAGTTTGAGTTGTAAAAAAATTTGATATATAACTTACTTGAACAACTCCTTCTAAAACATTTATCATTGTATTATCATCATAATTTATAACTTCAAATTTTGTACCTAAAACTTCGATCAAAGTATCTTTTGTTTTTATTATAAATGGTCTATTTTCATCTTTTGATACTGAAAACATAGCATTTCCATCTTCTAAAGTTATAACTCTTTTTGTATCATAGTAACTTATTTTTATTTGCGAATTTTTATCTAAATCTATCATAGAACTATCTGGAAGTGATACATTTAAAATCTTTTCATCAACACTTACAAAATTTTGAGAAAAATTTGGTATAAAATTTCTATTTACTTGATATCCGCCAAAGGCGATAATACAGACAAAAACAACAGAAGCTGCAAGATATTTAAAATTAAAAGTATATTTTGTTTTTATATCTTGAGATATTTCATCTTCCAACTCTTTTATAAATTCTTCATCCAAAGACAAAATATCATCTATCAATATTTTATTATCATCATAAATTTTTTTATTGTTTTCATCTTTCATCCAAGTTTCAAACTCTTTTTGTTCTTTTACAGACAATCCTTCTTTTTGTCTTATAAGATAAAAGTTTGCTTGTTGTTCTATTTCACTTAATTTCATTAATCATCTTTCGTAATATCTTCTTTTATCTTAGCAATAGCTCTAGTTATGTTTTTTTCAACAGCATTTGTAGTTATATTTAAAGTTTTAGCTATCTCTTTTCTAGTTAAATTCTTATAATAAAACATTATAAAAACTCTCTTTTGTTGTGGTGGAAGATTTTTTATAGACTCTTTTAGTTCTCGTTTTCTTATCTCTTCAAATAATATCTCTTCTGTATATTTTTCTATTTCGATAGAATGTTCTTCTTCATTATAAGTAGTTTGCAAAACCAGATTGTCTTTTCTTACCTTATCTATAACCAAATGTTTTGCAATTTGATAAAGATAAGATTTTGCAACAGTATCTGAATCTTTATTTGTTTCTAAAAATTTTGCATAAGTTTCTTGTGTCAAATCTTGTGCTAAGTTTTTATCTCCAGTAAGTCTATATATATAAAGATTTATCTCTTTGTAGTGTTCAAGCATTTCAAATATCTAGCCCTAAAGTTTAATTTTGATAACTATACTCTATCTTTCTTTATAAATATATTACTTTTTATTAGAATTTTTGATTTTTTAAATTTATATTAAAAGTTTAGAAGAGGAACTCTTATTAAATCTTAAAAGATTTAAATAAGAGTTTATATTTTATTATAAAGATATTATGCTAATTTACTAGCTACAACATCCCAATTTACAAGTTTCCAGAAGTTTTCTAAGAATTTTGGTCTTGCATTTCTTGTATCGATATAGTAAGCATGTTCCCATACATCACATGTTAAAACTGGTGTTAAACCATCAGTTATTGGACAACCTGCATTTGAAGTTGTAACAATTTGAAGTTTACAGGCACTATCTTTTACTAACCAAGCCCAACCTGAACCAAATTGTCCAATAGCTTTAGCTGTAAACTCTTCTTTAAATTTATCAACACTTCCAAAAGTATCAGTTAAAGCTTTTTCAACAGAAGCTGGAATATCACCTTGAGTAGGAGTTAAACCATTGAAGAAAAAGTCATGATTAAATACTTGTGCAGAGTTATTAAATAATCCACCTTCAGAACTTTTTACAATCTCTTCTAAACTCATATCTTCATATTTTGTACCAGCAATAAGATTGTTTAAATTTGTAACATAAGTATTGTGGTGTTTCCCATGGTGATACTCTAAAGTTTCATCAGACATAAGTGGTGCCAAGCTTGTATATGGTAATTTCATTAATTCGTGTTTCATATATTATCCTTTTTTATAAAAATTTTAAAACTATATAGAATACAATTTTTTTAATTTGCTTTGACTTAAGAATATCGCTTCTAAAAAGTTCAAATTCCCTTTTTTATATACTTCTCATAAAGATTTATTATCTCTTCTTTTTTCAACTCTCTTTGCAATTTATCTGATTCTTTTTTTATAATATCTCCAAATTTTATAGCTTCATCTTTACTTAGATTTACTCCAAAAAATTCACTTATTATAAAACTTGCTCCACCTTTTCCTGATTGAGAATTTACTCGTATAACATTTTCATAACCTCTATTTATATCTTTTGGGTCAATTGGCAAATATGGCACATTCCAAATCTTGCTTTCACTTTGTCTATAAAAATCTATTCCTTTTTTTATAGCATCTTGATGTCCACCACTAAAAGCTGTAAAGATCATATTTCCGACAAATGGATGTCTTGGATGCACAAAAAGTTGCGTTTTTTCTTCATACATATTTTTTACTTCATCTATTATTGATAAATCAAGTTTTGGGTCAATTCCACTTGAATATATATTAAAAGCGAAATTTATTATGTCTAAATTCCCTGCTCTTTCACCATTTCCAAATAAAGTTCCTTCTACTTTGTCTGCTCCTGCAAGAACTGCCAATTCAGAAGAAGCAACCGAAGTTCCTCTGTCATTGTGTGGATGAACACTTATGATTAAAGCTTCACGATGATGTAAATTCTTGCACATATACTCTATTCTATCTGCATAAATATTTGGTGTACAAGATTCTAAAGTATTTGGTAAATTGATAATCATCTTATTTTCAACCGTTGGTTTTACTATATTTATAACTTCGTTACATATTTTTATAGCAAAATCTAAATTTGTTTGAGAAAAACTTTCTGGTGAATATTGATAAATTACATTTCCTTTAAAATCTTTTGTAAGTTCTACCAAATATTGCATACTTTCAACTGCCATTTGAACTATTTCATCATCACTTTTTTGAAAAACAACTCTTCTTTGAAACTCATTTGTTGGATTGTATAGATGAAAAATCCCATTTTTAACATCTTTCATAGCTTCAACACTTTTTTTAATCCACTCTTTTTTTGCAGGAATTAAAATCTGAATTGCAACATCATCTGGAATTAAATCTTCTTCGATTAATTTTCTAGTAAAGTTAAAATCCGTATCACTTGCACTTGGATAACTCACCTCTATTTGTTTAAATCCTAATCTTACTAAACTTTTGAAATATTCCAATTTTTGTTCAATTGTCAAAGGATTTTCTAAAGCTTGATTTCCATCTCTTAAATCTACACTACAATAAATTGGTGCTTTTGTAATAGTTTTATCTGCCCATTCTCTTTTAAAATTTTGAATAGTTGGGTATTGTTGATATTTTTTAAAATTCATTATTTACTCCGATATGATTTTTGTTTTTTGATTTATTTATATGATTTGATTATTAAAAAGTTTTGAGGAAGAGGAAAGGAAAAGAGATAATTTGTTTTATATTATTTACACTCATAATAAACTCCTATTTTTAATTTTGTAAATTATAACTTTAAAAAAAAATTAAATCTTGTACAAAATTAACATTTAGAAAATATATTTTTTTGATACTCTTTTGGTGTAATTTGGAAGATTCTTTTAAAACTTCTATTTAGGTGGCTTTGGTCAAAAAAACCACTATTTTGTGATACTTGAGAAATAGAGATATTTGAAGACAATAACTCTTTTGCAAGATGCACTTTTTTATTTAAAATATATGAATGAATTGGAAGTCCAAACTCTTTTTTAAATACTCGTATTAGATGAACAACCGTTAAATTAAAGCTAAAAGCTAAGTCATCTAAAATAAACTCTTCAAGATAATTTTCATCTAAATATTTTTTGATATTTAAAGCCAAAACAGACTCTTCTTTGTAAATATTTTCTTTCTGTTCAAAAGAAAAAAACAATAAACAAAATAGATAAAATTTTTCTTCTTTTTCTATCAAAGATATTTTACTATCAAGTAAACAATCACATAATTTTATAAAACTTTTATAGATGTTTTTTTGTTTGATTAACTCAAAAGTAGAAGAAAAATCAAAATCTATTTTTTTTAAATACTCTTTATCCAAATATAAAACATATCCATCTTTCGATTCTTGGTTTAATGTTGCACAATGAGGAATTTGACTATTTATAATGGCTATTTCATTTGATTTTAGTTCACAAGAAGTATCGTTGAAGATAAGGTTTAGTGAACCTTTTTTTATTGCAGTGATTGTAAGTTCTTCGTGTAAATGCATCTTTATACAGTTTTCAATATCTTTTACATATCGCAACTCTATAAAGTTTAGTTTTGAGTTTTTAAATATTGCATTTTTCATATTTTTAGCTTTTAAGTAGAATTGGAAATATAGTTCCAATTCTACTTTAATTATATTGATAAGCCTTTATTCCAAAATCACCTAAAACAGAGTAAATATGGTCAAAAATATCTGATTGAATATTCTCATAATCTATCCAAACTGTTGTTGCTGTAAAACAATATATTTCTATTGGAATTCCATATTCATTAGGAGCTAATTGTCGAACCATAATTGTCATATTTTTATTTATATTTGGATGATTTTTTAAATATGTTTCAATATATGCTCTTAAAGTTCCAATATTTGTAAGTCTTCTTCCATTTACACTAACGCTTAAATCAAAGTGATTTTTTTCATTGTAATCTTTAATTTCATCTTCTTTTTTTTGTAGATATGGAGCTAAAAGATTTGCTTTTTTAAGTTTTTGTATATCTTCTTCATTTAAAAATTTTATACTATTTATATCTATTTTTATTGCTCTTTTTATTCTTCTTCCACCACTTTCTCTCATACCTTGCCAGTTTTTAAAAGAGTCTGATACAAGTGCATAAGTAGGAATTGTTGTGATAGTTTTATCGAAGTTTCTCACCTTTACAACATTTAATCCAATATCTATAATATCTCCATCTGCTCCATATTTTGGCATTTCTATCCAATCTCCAACTTGAACCATTTTATTTGTGCTTAATTGAAGTCCAGCAGTGAAACCTAAAATAGTATCTTTAAAAACCAACATCAAAACTGCTGACATCGCTCCAAGTCCACTTAAAATAGCAACTGGTGATTTATCCATCAAAATAGAAATAATATATATAAAGCAAATTATTCCAAAGATTAATTTTATACTTTGAATAACAGTTTGCATATCAAAAAATGGTATTTTTGTTTTATTGTAAAGAGTTTTAAATATCTTATCAATCAATGAATATGTAGCTAAAAGTCCAAAAATAACTATCCAAACAAGAGAAATAGTAAGTAAAGTTTCATATATATAACCCTTTTCTATCCAAATATTTGTTTGCCAATATACGACTAAACCTTGAAAAACTAAAGCAAGTCTTTCAAAAAGATTTTCTTCCAATAAAGCTGAAGTTATCAAGTTTTTCTTTTTTTCATCAATCTTTTTTATGCTTTTTAAAATAACTTTATGTAGTACAATATGAATAGTAACTGCTGTTAAAATGATAATTAGTAAAATAGATATACTCATGGCTAAAAATGATGGCTCTATGCCTATACTATGCAAGAATTCAATTAAATATTTTTTCATATAATCTCCTAAAGGTAATTTCAGTAAAATACAAAGCCTCTAGGCTTTGTATTTTATGCGAATGCAGGTTCTAAAAAAGGAATAATCTGTTTTTTTCTACTCAAACATCCATCTAACCAAACTTTATTATCTACAAGTTTACAGTTAAATGCTTTTTCAAAAATAGAAGTATCTTCACTTGTTACAAGTACTTCACTTCCCTCTTTCATAATATCTGTTAAAAGTAGTGCAACTGTATGTAAGTTTTGCTCCTCTTTAACTTTTTTAATATCAGCCATAAGCTCATCTTTTATAGAGTCAAATACACTTCCATCTACAACTTCAAGTTGCCCTACTCCAACTTTATTTCCATGCATATCAAAGTTTTTATAATCTCTCATAACAAGCTCTCGAACTGGAGTTCCTTCAACTTGAGATTTTACTTTAAACATCTCCATACCTAAAGCACCAAAATCTTCAATTCCACAAATTTTTGATAGTTCACGAACTACTTGAATATCAATCGGTGTACATGTAGGAGATTTGAAAACAACCGTATCAGATAATATAGCACACATCATAATACCTGCAATATTTTTTGGTATTTCAACTTTATGATAATCATACATCTCTTTTACTATTGTATTTGTACAACCAACTGGTCTTATCCAACACTCTAGTGGAGCTGAAGTTGTAATATCTCCTAATTTGTGATGATCTACAATTCCTACAATAGTTGTTTTATCAAGTTCTTGTGGAGCTTGTGCAATATCTGAATAATCAGTTATAAAAAGTTCATGACCAGCAAAAGAAGTTTTTATTTCTGGAAGTTCAAAACCAAATTTTTCTAAGATAAATTTTGTTTCTGGATTCGCTTCTCCTTGACGTGCAGGAATTGCTGGTCTTCCTATCTCATTTAGTAAATGAGATAGTGCAATAGCCGAACAAATCGAATCTGAATCTGGGATAATATGCCCACATGTATATAATGCCATTATTAAGTCCTAATTTAAAATTTTATGGATTTTAGCTAAAAGTTGGTAATTTTTCTTTTAAAGTATTTTTGAATATGTTGTAAGAGCTAAATATTTTAAATAAAATATGTTTTTTTATTTATCAGTTTTTGATTTATTGATATTTAGAAAAATTTAAAATAATATTATTCTAAATTCTTCTTACATTTTTCTCTAAATATGGATATTCCATATGTTTTGCTGTTGATCGTGAAACTTCTTCACCGAAATATTTCTTCACAATATAAAGTGCCATATCAATACCAGCTGAAATTCCTGCACTAGATATAATATTTCCATCTTCAACAAAATGTTTATCTCTACAAACTTTTACATTTTTAAACTCTTCTTCCATTCTATCTAAGCTTTTCCAATGAGTTGTAGCATTAACTCCATCGAGTAATTTTGCACTTGCCAAAATAAGAGAACCTGTACAAACAGAACTTAGAAGTTCTGCCTCTTTTGCTTTTTGTTTTATAAAATTTAACACTTTTTCATCATACATAAGTTTTCTTGTACCCATTCCACCTGGAACTATCAAAATATCAAGATTTGGACAAGTTTCAAAATCAAAATCTGGTATTATCTTCATATTTCCTTTTGTAAAAACAACTTCTTTTGTAATAGATATCAACTTAACATCAAAAGGAGAAAGAGTTTCTAATCTCCTATCTTCATCTAGTCTAGTTACACTTAAAACCTCAAATGGACCAGAAAAATCTAAAACTTCTATGTTATCAAAAATAAAAATACCAACAATCTTTTGCATAAGTTTTCCTTTAGAAAAATATCAATTTATTTTATCATAGCTTTGATATTTTAATAATATTTAATATAAAAAAATTTAAGAGTTTAAAAACTGCCCAAGTTCTCTATTTTTTATAAGATTTTTATAGTTTTTTACACTTCCGTGCATAGATACATAAACACCATTTTTTATTGTTGAATTTAAAAATCCAATAGCTTGTGCAAAGTTTAGTGTTGCTTCAACTTTATTTATAGACATAGGTAGCATAGCACCAGTAAAAATTATAGTTTTATCTTTTACTTTTTCATCTACATATTTTGCACTTAAGTGCATAGTATCAGTTCCATGAATAACAATAAAATGGTCATTTTTAGACTCTTTTATTGTTGTTACAATCTTTTCTCTGTCAAAATCATCCATATCCAAACTATCTTTTGAGATTATATTTAAAACTTCAAAATCGATATTATATGAATACTGTATTATTTCTTGAAGTGCCAAACTCTCTTTTGACACTTCAAGTTCACCAGTTAGAGGATTGTATATTTTATTGAAAGTTCCTCCAGTGTTTATAACTACGATTTTAGATTTTGTCATAATTGTGAACCATATTTCTTGGTTGTAGTAACTCTTCTAGCTCTTCTTGTGTAAATAGTTTTTGCTCCAATAAAATATCATAAACTCTTTTTCCCGTTTTTAAAGCTTCTTTTGCAATAGCTGAACTTTTTTCATATCCTAAAATTGGATTTAAACAAGTTACAAGTGTTGCTGAATTTAAAACATTATTCATACAAACTTCAGGATTTGCAGTAATTCCTTTTATACATTTTTCACCTAAACTTTCAAAAGCTCTTCTCATCATATTTATAGAGATAAATAATCTAAAAGCAATAATTGGTTCAAACACATTTAATTGCAATTGACCATGCTCACTTGCAAGAGAAATAGTAACATCAGCACCTATTACATCAAAAGCAACTTGATTTACAACTTCTGGCATTACTGGATTTACTTTACCTGGCATGATAGAACTTCCGGGTTGAAGTGGTGGAAGATTTATCTCATTTAGCCCAGCACGTGGACCTGAACTCAAAAGTCTTAAGTCATTACAAATTTTTGAAACTTTTATGGCAATAGATTTAAATCTTCCAGAAATTTGTACAAAAGAACCAGTATCTTGTGTAGCCTCTATCATATCATTTGCTTTATAATACTCTGTTCCAGTAACCATTCTTAAATGTTTTATCACCAATTCTTGATATTCAGGCTTTGTATTTATCCCTGTACCTATTGCTGTTGCTCCTAAGTTTACTGCTTTTAGAGTATTTTGAGCCGTTGTAAGTCTAAAAATATCATCATCTATCATTGTTGAATAAGTTTTAAACTCTTGTCCTAAAGTCATAGGAACTGCATCTTGAAGCTGTGTTCTTCCCATTTTTAATATATCTTTAAATTCTACTGCTTTATCGTGAAAACAATCTCTTAAAAATTTAAGACTATCTTGAAGTTTAAAAATCAATTCATATAGAGTGATTTTTATAGCTGTTGGATATACATCATTTGTTGATTGGCTCATATTTATGTGGTTATTTGGATGAATGATGTCATAAGAACTTTTTGGATGCCCTAAAATTTCTAAAGCAATATTTGCTATTACTTCATTTGCATTCATATTTGTAGAAGTTCCAGCTCCACCTTGAATTGGATCAACTATAAACTGATCATGAAATTCTCCTGCAATAATTCTATCACAAGCTTGAACAATAGCATTTTTTTGAGTATCAGTTAAATCACCTAATTCATGATTTGTTAAAGCACAAGCTTTTTTTACCTTTGCTAAAGATATGATAAAATTTGGAAATATTGATATCCCAAGAGTAGTTATATCAAAATTTTCTTTTGCTCTTAAAGTTTGAACACCATAATATTTATCAATTTCAATCTCTTTTTCACCTAAGAAATCTTTTTCTATTCTATGTAAATTTTCCATACTTTGCCTTTAAAATATTTTAAACAAAGTATAGAATAAACCTACACAAAAAAAGCTTTATTGAGAATTATTTTCTAATAAGTTCTTCTACAATTTTGATTAGATAATCAGCAGAATTTTTTGCACTTGATTTTAAAAACTCATCAAAATCAAATCCAGCATCCATATCAGCACTATCAGAGATTGCTCTTAAAATAAAAAAAGGGACATTTAAAGCATCACAAACAACAGCAACACTTGCACCTTCCATCTCTAACGCATCAGCTTTAAAAGTGTTTTGTATAAAATCTTTTCGTTCAATTGAGTGAACAAACTGGTCACCAGTTGCAATAGTACCCTCAATTACTTTTAGATTATTTTGAACTGCTACTTTTTTTGCAACTTCTCTTAAATTTTTTGTAGTTTCAACAAAAACTTTTCCACCTGGAACATAACCATTAGGATGCCCAAAAGCAGTAATATCCAAATCATGTTGGCAAAGTCTATCAGCAATTATTAGATCACCAACTTTCAAATTTGGATTAACAGCTCCTGCAACTCCTGAAAAAAGTAAAGTATCACAAGAGAATTTTTCTATCATAGTTAAAGCAGTTAAACTTGCATGTACTTTTCCAATTTTTGAATAAGCTATTACAATATTAAGACCTTTATAATTTACTTCATAATATTTATTATTTGCAAACTCTACAATATTTACTTTATTAAAATAAGCTAAAAGAGGTTCTATTTCTTCTTCCATAGCTCCCATAATTGCTAATTTAGTCATTTAATTCACCTATTACTGCTTCAAGCGTTGCCATATCAGAAACATTTAAAGTTGGTTTATCCGTAATTTTTCTATTTAAACCTTTTAAAACTGCTCCATTTCCAAATTCAATAAATAAATCAACTTTATCACTATTAGCTTTTATTGATTGCTTATATTTTACTGGACTTACAAGTTGAGAAGATAAAAGTTCTATAGCTTCATCTTTTGTTGTATAAGATTCAGCACTTACATTTGCAATAACAGGAGAAAATTCATCTTGTAAATACTCTTGTAAATATGGTTTTAAGTTTTCAACTGCACTTTGTAAAAGTTCGCAATGTGATGCAACGCTCATATCAAGAACCAATGCTCTTTTAGCTCCTGCAGCTTTAAAAGTATCAACTAAACTTTCTAAATCAGCTTTAACTCCTGCAAGAACCAATTGCCCATCCATATTATAGTTTGCTGGCCAAACTTTTTTTCCATTCTCTCTTTGCTCTTTACATATGTTTTCAACTATCTCATCATCAATTCCAACTAAAGCCATCATACCAGCACCACCACCACTACAAGCTTCATTCATAAAAGTTCCTCTTTTATTTACAAGCTCAATTGCATCTAAATAATCGATCCCTCCAGCAGCAACTAGTGCAGTAAATTCTCCTAATGAATGCCCTAAAACAAATTCTGGTTCAATCTCACACTTTTCTTTAAAAACTGCTAATGCAATAGCACTTACAAGTAAAATAGCTGGTTGAGTAAATTCAGTTTTTCCTAAATTATTATTTTCTTCAAATAAAAGTTTTTCAAAATCAATATTCAATCTTTGACTTGCTTTTTTTATCATCTCTTTTGCAATTTCACTATTTTCAAAAAAATCTTTACCCATTCCAATAGTTTGACTACCTTGTCCAGGGAAAATAAAAGCAACTTTTTTCATAATAAAACCTTTTTTTTAATTTTGATTAAAAACCATCTTTAAAGACTCGAAATTAAGCCCTTAAAAATAGTTTTGCCCAAATGTAAAACTACACTTGGGCAAATTCTAAACTATTTTTATCTAAAAATTAGTGGCAACCACATCCACCATGAGAGTGTCCATGACCAGTTCCACAACCACCACCGTGTGAGTGTCCATGGTCATCTCCAGTTCCACAACTTCCTCCTCCACAACAACCACCTGCCATTGCAGCCATTCCACCTACAACACCAGTTTGAATCTCTTCATCTGTTGCATCTCTTAAACTTAATATAGCAACACTAAACATTAAAGTTCTTCCAGCCATTGGGTGATTGTAATCAATAGTAACTTCGTTATCATCAAATGATTTAACTACAACTTGAACAGTTTCTCCATGTTCACCTGTTCCATATAAGCTCATTCCTTCAACTAATTCTATTCCAGCAAATTGTTCTTTTGGTAAAGTTTGCACAGCCTCTTCGTTATACTCTCCATAAGCATCTTTTGCTTCAACTAAAACATCTGCTTCTTCATTTGCTGACATATCAACTAACTTATTTTCTAATCCAGGGATAATTTGACCTTTTCCAGAAATAAATTCTAAAGGTGCTTGACCTACGTTAGTATCTAATTGTTCACCAGTTTTTGCATCTTTTAATGTATATTCTATACCTATTACTTTATTTGACATATTTTAATCCTTTTATAATTTTGATAAATTTGTTTTCGCAGTTTTAGCTTCTGAACTGTTTGGATAAAGTTCTATTAATGTACTATAAAAATTTTTAGCATTTTCTTTATCTTTTGCATTTTCAAATGATATTCCACTATTTAATAATAGCGATGGCATATAAGAAGCTTTATCATTTAACATAGCTGATTTCTTATAATATGTTATCGCTTGATCATATTTTTTTCTTTTAAACCACATTTCACCTAAATAATAGTTATTCTCAGCTGGTTTATAATTTAACTCTACAAGTTTTTCAAACTTAGGTATAGCATTTGTGTATAATTTAGAATCATATTCTTTTTTAGCTTCTGCCATAAGGCTTGCTCTAGATTCAGCAGTTTTTAAGTCACCAAATCCTGAAGATGTTGTATCTGTTGTAACATTGCTATTTTTAGTTTCTTTAACATTTGTAGGTGTAGTTTGCGGTGTTTTAATCCCCATAGCTTTTTTTACGGCCTCAAACTCTTCACGAGTAACAAATTGCTGCATATTTTTCTCTAATTCATTAGATGAAACATATTCTGCATTTATTTTATTAACTAATGTTGTCAATTTTGTAATAGCAGTTTTCAAATTGTCTAAATCTGATTGATTTAAATTTGAAGCTGACTCGTTAGAAGCTAAATCTGAAGATTGATTTAATTTTAAAGATAAATCATTTAATTTTTTGGAATCACCTTCATATGTAGACTCTAAGCCCTCTAATCTTAGATTAATAGATCTAACTAATCCATTAACTTCGTCAAGTTTAGAAGATAAATCACTTATATTTGATTGATTTTTTAAGATATGTTTCTCAGTAGATGTTAGTCCATAAGAACTGTTTGACTTTGCTCCTCCATAAACCGAAACCTCTTCGGCTACGGTTAATGAAGATATTACTAATAGTAATGGTAGAATTTTTTTCATCAAATTATTTTTCTAATTCGTGCTCAACTCTTCTGTTTTCTGCCCAACACTCTTTAGTTTTTTCAGTACAAACTGGATTACTCTCACCTAAAGAAACCATAGTAATGTTAGTTGAAACACCATTTGATACTAAAACATCTTTTACAGCATTAGCTCTTTTTAAACCTAAAGCATAGTTATATTCATCACTTCCCCACTCATCTGTGTTTCCAAATACTTTAATTGTAGTATCTGAAGAAACTTGAGATAATTTAGAAGCGTTGTTTACAGCTTTTTCTTTATTTGATGAAGTTAAATTATATTTATCAAAATCAAAATAAACATGCTCAATTAAAACTTTTTGACCATTAATCATATAATAGTTACCATTTCCTGCTCTCTCTAACAAAGTACCATCTTGAATTGGTGCCTCAGTAGCTACAGACTCAGATGGAGCAACTACATCATTTACATCAGCATTTTTTTCACTACAACCAGTAGTAAATAATAGAGCTGAAACTAAAACTGAATAAAGACCTAACTTTTTCATTATTTTTCCTTAAAATAAAATTTTCAAGAAATATTACTAAAGTAAAACTTAATTATTGTTTAGTTTTTTTATATTTTTAAATAATAATGAGGGTTTAGAGGGGAAAGGAAGATTAAGTATTAATCTTCCTAATTTTTTACCAGTCTATAGATTGAATTCTTTTTCCAGAAAGGGGAAATAAAAACGATTTATTGTGTTCTAATCTAATAATTCCAATAGAACTTGTTCCTTCTGTTTTTATGAACAATACACTTTCTCCATCAGCAGAAAATTTTGGGAATTGATTTACTCCACTAGAAGTTAATCTTTTTAAACTATCCGATCTTGTAGATATCAAATATAAATTAAAACTTTTACCTAATTCATTATTAGCATCTCTACTACTAAAAATAACATTATTCCCATGAGATGTAACAGAAGAGTTATTATTACTATGGAAAACCATTCTTTCAACAGCATTAGAACCAATAGATTGTGCAAAAATATTTGGGTTTCCTAATCTATCAGAAACAAAAACAATTTTTGAGTCATTTTCAACAAATTGTCCTCCAACATCAATTCCACTATATTTTGTGATTTGAGTTTTTGATTTTGTTTTTGTATTGTATAAGAAAATATCTGGTTGTCCATTTGGAGATGCAGTTACTAAAAGTTTAGAACCATCAGCATTTACATCTGAACAAGCAAGCATCCCATCAGAATCCATAATAACTTCTTTACTTCTATTATAAATATTTAACTTAACTAAAGTTGGTTTTTTATAATTGTAAGAAGTATAATAAATTGTTTTTTGCTCTTTATCAGCCCATTTAGGGAATATATTCAAACCACCAGTTACAACTCTTTTTTTATAAGTTAAAGTATAATCTCCAATCATAATATCAGCTTTATTAGCTCCATCATAAACTGAAAAAACTACAAATTTATCCATCCAAGCAATACTAGGAGCTTTAAAATGGTCATTTATTGAAATTGCTGTTTTATGTGCTAAAAATACAAATCTTTCTTCTAACGATGTTGTATAATTTTTCTCTAAAATTAAAGCTCTTGAATTTATATCATAAAGCTTCGTCATTAAAGTATAATTTCCATTTGTCTCTTTTTTAGCAGATAAATTAACATATAGGTTTACTCCTTGATTAGATAAGCCTAATATATCTGGTAAACTATCATATGCTGTTATACTAGAAACATTTGATACTTCAAAATGCCCACTAACATTGAAATCATCTGATAAAGCTTTTTTAATTTTACTTAAAGTATTTTTTTCTAGCGAATCAGGTGCAATTGAAACCACAACTTTTGGTAAAGTCATACCTTTTTTTACAATATCTAAATGCCCATCAACCTCTGCAAAAAGTGAACTTAGCATTAAAGATATAACTAAAAATATTTTTAACATAATTTTATCCTTCAAATTTAAAATCAACTGAATATCTTACACCTTTTCCATTAGGTGGAATAGGATACATTACTCCTGTTTGAGTATCTAAATACGTTCTTAAAGCTTCATTATAAGCTTCATCTGTTGATTTTTTTTGGAACTTATAATCAAACTTTCCATTTTCATCAACCATTACAATTACTCTTACCACAATTTTTGTATCTTGTGAAATTGGAGCTCCTGCTTGTAGTATTTCATAAAGTTTACTACCATAATCATCATTTGCATCACCTTTAGCAGAACTTTTAACTTTAGAATCTGTTGCAGTTTTCTCATCTTCCAATAATTTGTCTATTTTAATATTTGATGATTTTTTCTCTTTTTCAAACTTAGACTTAAATCTTTTTGGATCAATAGATTTTTCAACATTATTAACCTCTTCTTTTACAACTTTTGGAGCTGTTTCCTTAACATTTGCAAATAAAGATTTTAAATCTGGTTTTTTTTCATTTGAAGCTGAAGTAGATTTTTCAACTACCTCTTCTTGCTTAATAATTTTTTCTACTTTTCTTTCTACCATTTTCTTTTCTGCTATTTCTTCAATCATATCCAATTCAATAGTAGTAGAACTAGGAGTAATATTTATAGCATCTTTATTTGGAGTAAATATATAAAACATTACAAGAAAACATATTAAAAAATATATTGTAAAAGCAATAATACCAGAAAAAATAAAATAAGAATTATTTTGCATCTTTACCCATCTGTAACTAAAGCAACTTTAAAAAAACCTGCTTCTTTAACTGATTTTAATACATAAATAATATCATCATACTTCAAACCTTTATCAGCCCTAATATGAATAGGTGTATTTTGATCTTTTCCTCTTGAAAATAGTAAAAAACTATCTGCAAAATTAGATATTTCAACTTTATTTTTATTTAATGTAACTATTCTATCTTTTGTAATAATAATATCTATTTTTTGAACATCTTGAACTTGTTGTGATCTACTTCCCGTTGGAAGGTTAATAGGTTCTTCAAACTCAATAACAGGAGCTGTAACCATTAATATTGCTAATAAAACTAGCATTATATCAACTAAAGGAGTGATATTTAAATCTGGTTTTTGATTAAAATCAAACACTATTTACCCTTTAGCCACTAAAATTTCTGATTGTGCTTTTAAAAAAATATTTAATTCATAAATTTTTCTTGAAAGAATTTGATGGAATGTATAAGCAAAAATTGCAACAAAAATACCTGCAGCAGTTGCAACTAAAGCTTCACTAATAGCAGGAGCTATAACAGAAAATGAAACTTTAGATTCATTTGCAAACACAGCAAATGATTCCAATATTCCAACAACCGTTCCAAAAAGACCAATAAATGGAGATGTCGAAGATATTATAGCAAGCCAAGATAAACCAACACTTGCATCTTTGATAATACTAATCTCACATGCATGCAAAATTTCTTTAGATGTAGAGCCATTTGAACACTGGTTAAGTAGTGATAATGGAGAAAATCTTCCTTGTCCTGATGTTAGCATTTCTAAAGATCTCTTCTCATTTGACAATAATCTATTTATTGCACTATTTCTATACAAAAATATCCAAAAAACAGCTACTGTATACGCTGACAATAGCGCTAAAACTATATAAGTTATAGCGCTACTATTTGCCAAATAATTTAGTAATGTAGAAATCATATTTTTTATGCAAATGAGTTGATTTTTGCTTCAACTGCAGCTAAAGATATATTAGAATCTTTTACAGAATTAACTAATTCTTTTGCTGCTTCAATATTTTTTGCTATTTCTGAATCTTTTCCAGAAGTTAATGCAATAGCTCCATCAACTAATACATCAACTGATTTTTCATCTACCTTAACATGTCCCCAATTGATGGCAACAGCTTCAATAGAATCAATCTTTTCAATAACAATCACACCAACATTTAAAGTTGATACTAATGATGAGTGTCCTGGAAGAACTCCAAACTCTCCCTCTTTTCCAGGGAGAGTTACACTTTTAACACTATCATTAAAAATCATTCCTGTCGGAGTAATGATTGATAATTTAATTGTATCCATAAGTTTTTTCCTTAATGGTTTTTATTATTTCATTTTCTCAGCTTTTGCTAGAACCTCGTCGATTCCACCAACCATATAGAATGCCATTTCAGGGATGTTGTCATATTTACCATCTAAAATTCCTTGGAATCCTGCGATAGTATCTTTTAATTCAACATATTTACCTGGGCTTCCTGTAAATACTTCTGCAACGAAAAATGGTTGAGATAGGAATCTTTCAATTTTTCTAGCTCTTGCAACAACAAGTTTATCAGATTCTGATAACTCATCCATACCAAGAATTGCGATAATATCTTGTAAATCTTTGTATTTTTGTAATACAGATTGAACACCTCTTGCTGTATTATAGTGCTCTTGTCCGATAATATCAGCACTTAAAATTCTTGAAGTAGAATCTAGTGGATCAACCGCAGGATAGATACCTTTTTCAGCAATTTTTCTATTTAGTACTGTAGTTGCATCTAAGTGAGCAAAAACAGAAGCTGGTGCAGGGTCAGTTAAGTCATCTGCTGGTACATAAACAGCTTGAACTGAAGTAATAGAACCTTTAGATGTAGAAGTAATTCTTTCTTGTAATTTACCCATTTCTGAAGCAAGTGTTGGTTGGTATCCAACAGCTGAAGGAATTCTTCCTAAAAGTGCTGACATTTCAGAACCAGATTGTGCAAATCTAAATATATTATCGATAAACATAAGAACATCTAGTCCTTTTTCATCTCTAAAATATTCAGCCATTGTAAGACCTGTTAATGCAATTCTATTTCTCGCACCTGGTGGTTCACTCATTTGACCATAGCACAGTGCAACTTTATCAAGAACATTTGAATCTTTCATTTCATGATAAAGGTCATTTCCTTCTCTTGTTCTTTCACCAACACCAGCAAATACTGAATATCCAGAGTGTTTAAAAGCAACATTATGGATTAATTCCATAATAATAACCGTTTTTCCAACTCCAGCACCACCAAATAGTCCAACTTTTCCACCTTTTGAATAAGGCGCTAAAAGGTCAACAACTTTGATACCTGTTTCAAACATTTCTGTTTTTGTTGATTGCTCTTCAAACGTTGGAGCTGATCTATGAATTGACCATCTTTCTGTATCAGCAGGGATAGCAGAACCTTCATCAACTGGATCACCAATAACATTGAAAATTCTTCCTAAAACTGCCTCACCAACTGGAACTTTAATAGGTCCTCCTGTAGCAATACACTCTTGACCTCTAACTAATCCTTCTGTCATATCCATAGCAATAGTTCTAACTCTACTATCACCAATGTGTGCAGCAACTTCTAATACTAATCTATCTTTAGTAGCATCAGCTAATGTAACATCAATAGCTTCGTTAATTTCTGGTAAGTATCCATCAAACTCTACGTCTACAACTGGACCCATTACCTGAATAATTTTACCTTTCATACGGGCAACTCCTTATTAAATTATTTTAATGCTTCAACACCACTGATAATTTCTATCAGCTCTGTTGTAATTGCAGCTTGTCTTGCTTTATTGTATTCAACTGTTAAACTATTAACTTTTTCTTTTGCATTTTTACTTGCAGATTCCATAGCTTGCATTCTAGCACTATGCTCAGCAGCTAAAGAATCAATTAATGCATAATACATATTGAAATCAATATATTTATCAGTTAATTCTTTTAATACTTCATCATCATCGTCTGGCTCAATATTTAGCATAGAAGTAGTTTCAGAAATTTCAACTTTTTCTAAACCAATTGGCAATAGTTCTTTTACTCTTATCTCTTGAGATAACATATTTAAGAAACCATTATAAACAATTATCACTTTATCAGTAACTTCATTTTTAAAGTCTTCAACAACATCATGAATAAAACTTGCAGCCTTATCATAATCTGGAGCAGAAGATAGTTCAATAGCTTTTTGCTCTATAGCTTGACCTTGGAAAGAGAAGAAATCAACTCCTTTTCTTCCAGCAGCTCTTAATCTAACTTTTACACCTTTTGATTCGTACTCTGAAATCAATTTACTAACAGTCTTAATTGTAGACATATTAAAACCACCGCAAAGTCCTTTATCAGCAGTTACAAAAACAATATCAACTGTTTTTGGATTTTCATTTTGTACAAATGCTCTACCAATATTTCCTTCATCTTGAACTTTGCTAACCCGTGTTGCAATATCAGAAAGAACTTCATTTATCTTAGCAGCATAACTTCTAGATTGTTCAGATAACTGTCTTGTTCTAGTAAGTTTAGCTGAAGATACAAGCTTCATAGCTTTTGTAGTCTTCTGAGTATTTTTAACACTATTAATTTTTAATTTTATCTCTTTTAAGTTAGCCATAGACTAATCCTTAATTTGCATTAAATACAGTTTTAAACTCTTCTAATGCAGCTTTTAATTGTGCTTCCGTATTATCATCTATTTTTTGACTTGATTTAATTGCATCTAAGATATTTGAATATTTTTGTTCAATAAATGCATGTAATTCAGTTTCAAATCTAACAACATCTTTAACTGCAATATCATTTAAGTAACCTTTTGTACCAGCATAAATAATTACAATTTGTTTTTCAATCACAAGTGGTTTATTAACACCTTGTTTTAGTACTTCAACCATTCTTTGTCCAAGTTCTAACTCTCTTCTTGTTGCTTCATCTAAATCAGATGCAAATTGTGCAAACGCTTCAAGTTCTCTATATTGAGCAAGTGATAATTTTAAAGTACCAGCAACTTGTTTTGTAGCTTTAATTTGTGCAGCTCCACCAACTCTTGATACCGATAAACCAACATTAATTGCAGGTCTAATTCCTGAGTTAAATAGATTTGTTTCTAAGAAAATTTGTCCATCTGTAATAGAAATCACGTTTGTTGGAATATAAGCAGCAACATCACCTGCTTGAGTCTCAATAATAGGTAGAGCTGTCATTGAACCAGCACCTTTTTCATCACTCATTTTTGCAGCTCTTTCAAGTAATCTTGAGTGTAAATAGAATACATCTCCTGGATATGCTTCTCTTCCTGGAGGTCTTCTTAAAATTAATGACATTTCTCTATATGCAACTGCATGTTTTGATAAATCATCATAAATAATTAATGCGTGTTTTCCATTATCTCTAAAGTATTCACCCATTGTAACACCTGTATATGGTGCTAAAAACTGAAGTGTAGCAGAATCAGCTGCTGATGCATTTACAACAATTGTATAATCCATAGCACCCGCATCTTCCAATGTTCTAACAACAGAAGCAACAGAAGATGCTTTTTGACCAATAGCAACATAAATACAAACTACATTTTCACCTTTTTGATTAAGAATTGTATCAATAGCAACTGTTGTTTTACCAGTTTGTCTATCACCAATAATTAACTCTCTTTGTCCTCTTCCAATTGGAACTAAAGCATCAATAGCTTTAATACCAGTTTGTAATGGCTCATGAACTGATTTTCTTGACATAATTCCAGGAGCTTTTTCTTCAACAAATCTTGTTTCAGTTGCTGCAATAGCACCTTTACCATCAAGTGGTTCACCTAAAGCATTTACAACTCTTCCAACTAAAGCCTCTCCAACTGGAACTTCTAATAATTTTCCAAGTCTTTTACAAGATGTACCTTCTCTTAATCCAGTTCCTTTTCCAAGGATAACAATACCAGCAGAAGATTCTTCTAAGTTAGAAGCAAGACCTTTTTCACCATTTTCAAACTCTACAAGCTCACCAGCCATAACATTTTTAAGACCATAAACTTGAGCAATACCATCTGCATAAGAGATAATTTTACCAGTTTCATTTACATCTACATTTAATTCAAAATTATCAATTCTCTCTTTAATAATAGAACTGATTTCATCAGCTTGAATTTTTGCACCCATTCAATTTCTCCTTTATAAGTTCTAAACTGCTTTTAAAATATGATCGATCAACTGTGATTTTAATCTATCTTTAGAAAAAGATATTTCAACACCAAGTCCATCAATATCAACTTTAATACCATCATAATCACCTACATTTTGTGATAATGAAAGTTTTACATTAAATTTTTTGCTAAATTGTTCTTCTATTGAAGATATATAATTACTTGGTAATTCTTCATTAGTATATACTATTCCGATATAACTATTATTCATTTTTGCAATTTCAATTTTTAAATCACTTGAAATTAAAGGTAATAATTCTAATCTTCTTTTTTCACCAAGTAGTTTAATAAAATTATTCAAAGAATTATCAGCACCGTTAACTAAAGATATGATTAAACTTATTTTATCATTTTCATTAACTTCTGGCGAAGTGATAATTGATTTGAATTTATCGCTATTAAACGCTGAAGAGATTTCATTTAATTTATCACTAATATCTGTAATAGCTTTAAGGTCTCTTCCTTCTATTAAAGCTTTTACGTATCTTTTTGCTACCAAATCTTTCATTATGCTACCTTTTTAAGAACAATATTTACTAACTCATCTTGAGAAAGTTTAATATTATCTGATTTTAATAACTCATCAAGTATTTCAGCAACAACTTCTTTTTTAGCTTTAGAAATTTCAACTTTTATCATCTCATCTAAATTTTTGTTTAGATTGGCAATATCAGAATCAATAGCTGTTGTAACTTTTTGTTTAATAGAATCTACATCAGCTTTTGCACTTTCAATAATTTCAGTAGCAATTTTTTTTGCATCATCTAATTTTTTTTGAGCTTCAGTAACTCTATCTTTAGAGGCTTTTAAACTCTCCTGAACCTTATCAAGTTCAGCTTGAATTCCCAAAGTTCTATTAGCGAAATATGCTTTAATTTTATCGGCAAGTAAATACCATAAAATTGCAGCAAATATTACGAAGTTAAAGGTTCTTTGAACAATATCTGTTTCAACCTCACCATTACTTGCAAACAATGCAACAGGAACCATAGCCATAGCTAATAGTAATAATACTCTTTTCATTTCATTCTCTCCTAAATTGAACTAAGCTTAGCTTTTAAGCTTTCGTTAAATTGAGGCATTGATGATAATAAAGAGGCTTTAAGTGCACTTGTTTCTTCTTGTAAGCTTTTAGCAAATTCAGCAGATTTTGCTTCTAAATTTAATTTAGCACTTGCAAGTTTAACATCAGCACTATCTTTTGCTTCCTTATAGGCTTGCTCTCTAATAGCAGCAGCTTCTCTTTTAGCTTTGGCAATTAAATCATTTGCTTCAACCAAAAGTCCATCAACATCAGCACTATTTGACTTTGCATCTTCTAAATCTTTTTTTATAGAAGTAGCTCTATCATCCATATGCTTTAATAATGGTTTAAACAAGCAACTGTTTAGTCTAGCAACAACTAAAAGAAAGATGATACCAGAGCTAAGCAATAGTACAGGACTTATGTCTAACATTCATTCCTCCATATTTTTACAGTTTAGTTTAACTAAAACGTATAAATTTTAGCAAAAATATCTATAAAAAAATATTAAAATGAAAAAATAAAATATTTTTTTAATTTTATTGTAGATTAAAGTAACGAGCTAATCTATCTATATCTTCTTGAGAGTTAAATTCAATCTTGATATAATTTTTATCTACTTTAGCTTTTATTTTATCGTTTTTGAGTATATTTGTAAAAGATTTTAATAATTCTGTATTATAAACATTTATTTTAATATCTTTTTTAGGTTTCGGATCATTTTTTTCTTTTAAATCTTTAATTAATTTTTCGGTTTCTCTAACTGATAATTTTTGACCAATAATTGTATCGCAAACTACTTTTTGCTCATCATTACTTAAACCTAACATGATTTTAGCATGACCTGCTGTTAGTTTATCTGTTGCCAAAAATTGCTGTACATAAGAACTTAATTGTAATAATCTTAAAGTATTAGTAATGGAAGTTCTACTTTTAAAAACTTTCTTTGATAATTCTTCATGTGTAATATTATGTTCATTTAAAAGTTGTGCATAGCAAAAAGCTAACTCTATTATATTCAAGTCATCTCTTTGAATATTTTCTATTAAAGCTAATTCTCTTAATTTTAATTCATCTTCATTTACTACAATAGCCTTAATCTCTTCAAGTTGTGCAAGTTTATGAGCTCTTAGTCTTCTTTCACCAGCTATTAAAGTATAACTCCCATCGCCATCTTCAACAACAACCACTGGTTGAAGTAATCCATGCTCTTTTATAGAATCACTTAACTCTTGAAGTTTTTCTTCATCAAATATTTTTCTTGGCTGATGTGGATTTGGTTTTATTAAAGAAACATCTATTTTTATAATTCCTGTATTCAAATTTCCACTTGAATTTCCATAAGCTGTTTCAACTTCACCTAATAATTCACCTAATCCTCGTCCTAGTGCCATATATATTCCTATTTAAAAATTTAACCTATAATTGCTTTTGCTAAGTTAGTATATGCTTTTGTACCAATAGAAGTAGTATCATAAAGCATAATTGGCTTTCCAAAACTTGGACTTTCTGCAAGTTTAATATTTCTTGGAATAACAACATATGAGTCATCATCAATTTTGAAAAGCTTATTTTCAAAATGTTGTGCTAAGTCTGCAAAAACTTGTTTAGATAAGTTATTTTGAGAGCTATACATAGTTGGTAAAAATCCTTTTATTTGTAAACTTTTATTTATTGTTTGTTTTACAAGTTTTATTGTATTTAACAATTGAGCAAGCCCTTCAAGTGCAAAAAACTCACACTGAATTGGTATCAAAACAGAAGTTGAAGCACCCAAAGTGTTAATAGTAATTGGTCCAAGTGCTGGTGGAGAATCTATAATTATATAATCATAATCAGCTTTCACTGTATCAATTTTCCTTTTTAATACAAGTTCTCTCTCTTTTGTATTTTTATAGAACTCTTTTTCTATTCCAACAAGTCCAATATTTGATGGAGCAACTTTTAAATTATCAATTTCAGAGTCTAAAATAATCTCTGATAACTCTTTTGTTCCAAGCATTACATGATAAATATTGTACTCGTAAGTATCTCTATGAAATCCTAATGATGTTGTAGCATTTGCTTGTGGATCTGCATCTATTAATAAAACTTTTTTACCATCAAGTGCTAAAGCTGCACTTAAATTAACGGCTGTTGTAGTTTTACCTACTCCACCTTTTTGATTTGCTATTGAAATAATCTCAGTCATCTTAAACTAAATACCTTTTTATCTTCAATTTGTATAGATCCATCGCTATTTAAAATAGCTTTCTCAAGCGATATCTTTTTATCATCAATAGTTGCTTGAAATTTTTTAGATTTTGTAAATTCTAACTTAAATTGACTAAAAATTTGCTTCCATAAAATTTTTTTATCCAATTTATCAAAATATATTTTTAAAAGTTCATCTATATCAACGTTTATATCTAAACTTCCATAATCACTCGAAACTTCAACTAAATTTAATCCTATTCCACAATATAATAATTCATTTGTAGTTGTAGTAATAGCACCACCAATTTTTCTATCATCAATATAAAAATCATTTGGCCATTTTATATAAACAGTTGAACCAAGATCATTTAAAATAGTTTTTAAAATATATGTAAAATATATAGAAGAACTTTGCAATGGTAAATCATTTGATAAATCTGATTTTTTTATAACAAAAGAAAAAAAAAGATTTCCTTGACTACCAGTCCAAGAATTTCCACGGCTTCCAATTCCATTTGTCTGTATAGTTGTAACTACACACAAAGGATTTTTGTATCCATTTACTTTTATGTACTCTTTAATATAATTTTGTGTTGAATCAACTTCTTTTAATTTGATAATTTCCATTTGAAAATTATATATAATATTATATTAAAACTTGAAATTAATATGAGTTTTGTAAAGAATAAAAATAAAAAAAGCTAAGAAGAAAACTTCTTAGCTTTTAATTATAAATCTGTATTTCTTATAGGAATGGATTTGCGTATAGTGCAATCATAGCGATAACAAGTGCATAAATAACTTGAGCTTCAATCATAGCTAAAGCAATGAACATTGTTGTCATTAATTTTCCACCAAGACCTGGATTTCTAGCTGTTCCAGCAATAGTTGCAGCAGCAGTGTTACCCATACCAATAGCTCCACCAAGAGCAGCTAAACCTAATCCAATACCTGCAGCAACTACAGAGTAAGCTTTTAAAGTCTCATTTGCAACAGCAGCATCAGCAGCAAATGCAAAACCAGCGAATGCTAGCATTAAAAGAACGATTTTTTTCATTCTATTTTCCTTTTATAAAATATTATTTGCAAAGTTAGTTCGGCTTGCGTATCCCTACTTAAAACTTTAGCGGTTGAAATTCTATTTTAAATAAACTAAAAATAAGATAAAATTAACGAAGTTGAAAGTTAAATCAATATTTCATAATCATTTTTTCTTTTTATAATTCAACAATAAAAAGTATATTAATTCAATCAAGAACGGTATTTTAATAATAATTATTAATAAAGCAAAATTAAAGCTTTATTCTGCTTTAATTTTACCTCAATATCTATAAAAAAGGAAATCAAAATGAAAATTGGGAAAAAATTTTTACTGAGTTTATCTGTAACAGCTGCTTTAGCTATAAGCGTAAGTGCAAATTCACAAAAAGACACAACAAAAACTTTTATTTCAGCAAATGCTCCTATCTTAGAAGCTTATGCTAATATAGCACTTGACAATTATAATGATGCTGTAAAAGATGCAAAAGATTTAAAAGTTGCTATTGATAAATTTGTAGCAAACCCTACACAAGAGAATTTTGATAATTCTAAAAAAGCTTGGCTAGAATCAAGAGAATCTTATGGTTCAACTGAAATTTTTAGGCTTTCAAATGGTCCAATTGATGCAGAAGATGGGTGGATTGAGAAAGCTTATGGAGCTTTAGAAGGGCAAATAAATGCTTGGCCACTTGATGAAAATATGATTGATTACACAATTGATGCAGATGGAAAACTAACTTCTGGAAATATAATTGATACTATTGGAAAATTTAATCCTGGAGGAGAAGATTCAACTGAAGTAGATGTAACAAAAATTACAGTGGAAGCTTTAACAGAACTTAACGAAAATGGTGGAGAAGCAAATGTTTCAACTGGATACCATGCTATTGAGTTTTTACTATGGGGGCAAGATCAAGATTATGCAAATTTTATGGAAGATAATATTACAAAAGGTGCTATGGTTGCTGGTCTTAGACCACTTTCTGATTTTACAACTGATAAAAATTCAAAAAGAAGATTAGAATATTTAAGTGTTGTGACAGAAAAATTGGTACAAGATTTAGAAACAGTTAAAAGTGCTTGGGAAAAAGATATTAAAGGTGATTCTGGACTTTACAGAGCAGCACTTTTAGGAAAAATCAAAGGTAAAAACAAAGATAGAAATATTTCTAAAAAAGAAGCTTTACAACAAATCATATCAGGAATGGGTGTATTTATAAAATCTGAATTAGCAAATGAAAGGATTGCTGTTGCAGTTTTAACTCCAAGTGAAGAAGATGAACACTCTTGTTTCTCAGATAACACTCATAGAGATTTAGTAAAAAATTATGAAGGATTCAAAAACATTTTAACTTCTACATATAATGGAAAGAGATATGGTAGTGCTTTACTTGACTCTTTGAACAAAGACGATAAAGATAGAATTTTAAAGCTTATGTCTGATATTGAAGATAAAATTGAAAGTGTTGATAGAATTGCAAAAACTGAAGCACACTTCGATTATCAAATACGTCCAGAACATCCACAATCAAAAGTTTTAGTGAAGCTAAAAAATGAGTTAAGAAAACTTGGAGATGAAATGATATCTGTTGCAAAAGCAAACAATATTAAATTAACTGAAGATGATGTTACAGATCCAGAAGAAACTAAATTATAAAAATAATACTTTGAAAAGAATTATTTTATTAAATAGCCTTGTTGCAATATTTTGCACAGGGCTTTTTGCATTTAACGTTCAAGATAAATATATCTCAAATACAAAAAATAGTAAACTTTTGTTAAAACCTATTAATGATTTAAATGATGAAGAATATGATAAATTTATGCTAGGAAGAAGTTTTTTTACAGTTCCTTGGGTAAAAGCTCCTAGTATCACAACAGCAAGAGATGGTCTAGGACCACTATTTAATGCCAATTCCTGTATAAGTTGTCATCCAAACAATGGAAGAGGATTACTTTTTTCTTCTGAAAATATAGCTTCGAGAGCAATTGTTGCTAGATTATCAATAACATCAGATAATAGCTTGGAGCATAAAGAAGTTTTAAATAAAAAAGGCTATATACCAGAACCTGTTTATGGAAATCAATTAGCAATAAATAGTATATTTGGAGTTGATTTTGAAGGAAAAGTAAACATTGATTTTGAAGAGAAAGAGATACTATTTCCTGATGGTGAAAAACAAATATTACTAAAACCAAAATATAGTTTAAAAGAGTTGAATTATGGAGACTTTCATAAAAATGGAATCGTATCATACAGAATAGCCCAAACTTTGAATGGAATGGGATTAATAGATTTAATTTCAGATGAAGATATTATAGCTAATGAAGATATAGATGACAAAAACGGTGATGGAATCAGTGGAAAAGCAAATTGGGTGTATTCAAATATTACAAAGAAAATAGAATTAGGTAAATATACATGGAAAGCTAGTGTTGCATTTCTAAAAGAACAAGTTGCATTTGCAGCATCAAATGATATTGGTCTAACTACAACTATTTTTCAAGATGAGAATTGTACAAAATTCCAAAAAACATGTAATGAAGCTCCTAAAGCAAAAGATATAGATTTACCAGATAATAGATTGGATGCAATAACATATTATTTAAAAAATATAAAAAGTTATAGTCCAGTAAAAACTAAAGAGTATAAAGATGGTTTTACTTTATTTGAAAGTATTTCATGTTCAAAATGTCATATAAGTAGTTTTAAAACTAATTTAGGATTTGAAATATATCCATTTTCTGATTTTTTACTACATGATATGGGAGAAGAACTATCAGATGGTAGAGTTGAGTTTTTGGCAAATGAAAGAGAATGGAGAACGGCTCCACTTTGGGGTTTAGCTTTACATGAAAAAATAAATAAAGAAAAACCAAGGCTACTTCATGATGGAAGAGCAAGAAGTTTTCAAGAAGCAATTTTATGGCATGGTGGAGAGGCAGAAAATGCAAAAAAAGCATATATGAATCTTCCAAAAGAACAAAGAGAAAAATTAATTAAATTTTTAGAGGAGTTATAATGAAAAAAATATTTTTAATATTTTTAGTTTTAGTTTCATATGTTTTTGCAAGTGAATCAGTTTTTAATAGTGTTATAAAAAATGTATCTATTCCAGATACACAAAAAGCAATAGATGATGCTAAGAAATTACAAAATAAATTTACTGATAGTAACTTTAAAGAGTTTATAAAATCATGGAAAAAAGTAGAAGCTATATATTTAGCAGGAGAAATAGATAGTGATTATTTAGATACCCCAAGATATATTGACGTTTTTAACAATTTAAAAGAAGATTTAAACTCTCAAATGCAAAGGGTAATAGAAAGCAAATCAGATGTTAAGACCGCTTTATTTAAAAATTCATTTAAAACAGTAAATGCTTTAGAGTATGTTTTATACTCTTCACAGAAATTAAATGATAGACAAATAGATATTTCAAAAGAGATTTTAACTTCTATTATTTCAAAACTTGAAGAGATAAAAAAAGTTTATGAAAACTACCTAAATAATAGTGATGGAGAAGAAGATCAAATTGAATACAATGCAAAATTAATAAATACTTTAATTGCTTCGACTTATAGATTAAAAGAGTGGAGAATAGGAAATTCAGGAGGATTTTCAGTAAAATATAAAAATGATCCTAAAAATAATAGAGCAGAATATTTTTTAAGTCAAAGTTCGTTTGATGCAATAGATGCAATACTTGATGCACAAAAAGAGTTAGTTTCCAATCAAAAATATTCAAATTTAGTGAATTTAGCAAAAAATAAAAATGCTTCAACTGAATTAGAACTTGTTTCTTCTAAAATTGATGAAGCAAAAAAAGAGTTAAAAAACTTAAAATCAGATGATTTTTCTAATTCAAAAAAACTTTTTGATTTAGCCTCACAAATTCACGATTTATACTATGTTACAATTATAGAAAAACTAGGTCTTAAACCAAATATTTTAGATGCTGATGGAGATTAAAAATTGGAATATCTTGCATTAGATTTTGTGATAAATCCAAATAAAAGAGTCTTTTGGTTGTATATTGTTAGCTCTATTATTTTAGCAATAGTATATTTTTACTATACAAAAAAAAGTAGTAAACTAATATTATCTTCAAAATTATGGCTACATCCAAGTGCAAGACTTGATTATTACTATTTTATATTAGCAAATATTGTAAATATTTTACTTGTTGTTCCATTAGTATTTAGTGCAAAAAGTGTTGCACTAAGTACTAATAAATTTTTATATCAAAATTTTGGGTATTTTGAAAATGCTATATTCTCATACTCACATATTGTACTTCTATATACAATATCTATTTTTGTTTTCAGTGATTTTACAAGATATTGGTTACATAGATTCTTACATACTATTCCTTTTTTATGGGAATTTCACAAAGTACATCATAGTGCAAGAGTTTTAACTCCAATAACATTTTATAGAGTACATTTTGTTGAAAATTTTTTGTTTGGACTTAGATATTCACTGAGTGTTGGTTTTATAACTGGTATTTTTATCTATTTTTTTGGTGCAAAAATAAATCTTTATATGATTTTTGGTGTAAACATATTTCTATTTATATTTTCAATATTTGGATCAAATTTAAGACATTCTCATGTTCCTTTTGCATATTTCTCTTTTGTGGAAAAATGGTTTTTATCTCCAAAACAACACCAAATTCACCATGACAAAAAACATTTTGATAAAAATTATGGTGGATATATAGCAATTTGGGATAGAATATTTGGTACACTTAAAATTTCAAAAGATGTCAAAGTCTTAAAATTTGGTATAAGGAAAAATCAAATGAGCGAATATTTAACTATAAAAGATTTATATTTCCGACCATTTGTAAATTTAATAAAAAAAGGGAAATTTTATGAAAATATTAAAACTAATTTTACCAATAAGCTTAATATTAACAAATCTTAGTGCTTCTAATTTATCAAAAGATGAATTAGGAAGAGCACTATTCTTTGATACAAATTTATCAAAAAACAGAACACAAAGTTGTGCTACCTGTCATAATCCAGAATATGCTTTTACAGATAACAGAGATAACGGTATTTCAAAAATGGCTTCTTTAGGAGATGATGGGAAATCTTTAGGAGATAGACAAGCACCAACAGCTATGTATGCTAAATTTTCTCCAAAATTTCACTTAAATGAGAAAAAAGGTTTTTATACAGGTGGACAATTTTGGGATGGAAGAGAAACAGACCTAGAAGGACAAGCTGGAGGACCACCTCTAAACCCGATAGAAATGGGAATGTCTAGCAAAAAAGAAGTAGTAGATAGAATCAAAGAAAATAGTTTTTATATTGATACTTTCAAAAATTTATTTGGAAATGAAATTTTCAAAGATAATGATAAAGCTTATGAAGCTATGACAATTGCAATTGCAAGTTATGAAAGAACAGAAGAATTTTCGCCTTTTGATTCAAAATATGATAGATATTTAAAAGGAGAATATGATTTAACTCCACTTGAAGATTTAGGAAAATCTATATTCTTCTCAAATAATAATAACTCTTGTGCAAATTGCCATGTTTTAAAGGGTGAGGATAAAGCAGGTGAAACTTTTACAAACTATGAATATCATAATATTGGAACTCCAATAAATTATGAGTTGAGAGCTAAAAATGGTGTTACTGCAATAGATGATGGACTTTTAGCTCATCCACAAATAGATGATATAAATCAAAAAGGTAAACATAAAACTCCAACATTAAGAAACGTAGCAATAACTGCTCCATATATGCATAACGGTATTTTTAAAGATTTAAAAACTGTTGTTGAGTTCTATGATAAATACAACAATAAAGATAGAACTATAAATAAAGAAACAGGTAAAAATTGGGATGAACCAGAAGTGAAAGATACAATATCTTTAAACGAACTAAAAGCAATAAAACTCACAGATAGAAAAGTTGATGCTTTGGTTGCATTTATGAAACTTCTTACAGATAAAAAATATGAACATCTTTTAGAAGAGAATGAAAAATAAATTTAACTAATTTCAAGCTTTAGCTAAGATTATATTAATTATAATCTTAGCTTTATTAAAAAAAGGCTTAAAGTATGTTAGATCCTGTTTTACCAATAGCAATATTTCTATTAATAGGCTATTTATTCAAAATAATTTTTCAAGACAACTCAAAACAACTTGTAGACTTTATTATATATTTTTCATTACCAGCAATAGTATTTTCAAAAATATACCCGTTAAATATAGATTCTAAAATTATAGCTTTGATTTTTATGTTTATAGGAATTATCTTATTTAACCTTTTACTTTCATATTTAATAGGAAAACTTTTAAGATTAAATAGAATACATCTTGCTACTTTTATGATTATGGCAACATTTGGGAATACTTCATTTATTGGTTTATCATATATTGATGCTTTTTATGGGCAAGATTTCATAATATATGGATTAATTTATGATATTTTTGGTTCATTTTTATTATTAGTATCTGTCGGTGTATTTATAATTACTTGGGGAAGTGGAAGAAGAAACTCTGTTATAGATATATCAAAATCAATATTTTTATTTCCACCAATGATAATGTTTTTTTTAACAATATTTTCAAAAAATTTTGAAGTTCCAAAATTTTTAATATATACAGCAGAAAATTTAGGTTCAACGTTAGTTCCTATTGCTATGATTGCTATTGGAATGAAATTAGAATTAAAATATATATTTTCAAAATTTCATATTGTGACAACAGCTGTTATTTTAAAAATGGTACTTGTACCTATCATAGTACTTTTTACTTTTAAATATTTTTATGGAGTTGATGATACTTGGGTAAAAGTTACAATAATAGAAGTTGCCATGCCACCTATGACAATGGCTGCTGTTTTAGCTATAAAAGGCGGGTTAGATGAAAAAATTGCTATTAATTCTTTAGTATTAGGAGTAATTGTAAGCTTATTTACAATTACATTATTTGTCCAATATTTAGCGTAAAATTTACGCTAAAATATCTCCAATCTCAAGTCTTTGTCCTCTTACAAAATCAGCTGAACATATAGCTTTTTTTGATGGAGCTTGTAAAGTTTTTATTTTTAAACTACCATTTATACAAGCTATAACAATAAAGTCTTTTGAAATTTCTAAAATTTTTCCTGATTGATTTTGTGAATTTTCTTCAATAAGTTCAATATCTTTTAATTTTAATTCAGATTCTAAAAAAATACCAGGCCAAAAAGAATAAGCTTTATATTTAAAAAATAGTTTTTTTGCATCGCTAAAATCAACTAAGCCATCATCTTTTTTGATTTTTCTACAAAAACTCACTTCACTTTCATTTTGTTTTATTGGTTTAATCTTTTCAAAATTATCTAAAGTTGTAATTGTAAGTTTTGCTGCTATTAAAGATAATTTATCAAAAGCTTCAGTTACTTCCATAGTAGGAGTAATTTTTAGATATTGTAAAGCTAAGATATCTCCACTATCAAGTCCCTCTTCCATAAGCATAGAGGTAACACCTGTAAAATAATCATCATTTAAAAGTGATTCTTGAATAGGACTTGCACCTCTATATTTTGGTAAAAGTGAAGCATGTAAATTTATACAAGGAGCTAAATTTAAAATCTCTTTAGGTAATATTTGACCATATGCAGCAACTACTATAAAATCAGGATTTAACTCCTTTATAGCAATATAAGCTGCAAGATTATCTTTTAATTTATTTGGTTGAAAAATAGGAATATTTATACTATTTTCAATACAAAATTGTTTTATATGTGGTGGTGTTAAGAGTTGTTTTCTACCTACTGGTTTATCAGGTTGAGTGAAAAGTCCTACAACTTCATAAGAACTATCTAAAAGTTCTTTCAAAATTGTCGTTGCGTATTCTGGCGTTCCCATAAATAAAATCTTTTTCACTGAAAATCCTTAATTTTTGTTTTTAAAAATTGTTCCACTTTTATGATTTCCATCAACTAAAAAATCATAAGCATTTGTCAAATCAAAACCACTAGTTAAATACATAGGAATATTTTTTTGCATTAAAAAATCAGCAGCTTTTAGTTTCGTAACAATCCCACCTGTTGCAAATTTTGAGTTTGCACTAGGAGTTTTTTCTAATTCAGCTATAGAAATTTCAGTAACCACTTTTTGAAGTTTTGCATCACTAAATTCTCTTGGATTTTTATCATAATATCCATCAATATCTGTTAAAATAGCTAACATATCAGCTTTAAAATAATATGCTACATAAGCAGCCATTTGGTCATTATCCCCTATTAAAATTTCTGGAGATAAAATATCATTTTCATTTACTATTGGTAAAATATCATTCTCTAAAAGTGTACTTGCAACTATTTTTAAATTTTTTGAACTTTTTCTTGAATCAAAATCATTTGCAACAAAAAGCATTTGAGCAATTGTAATATCATATTCTTCAAACATTTCTTGGTAAGTTTTCATCAACTTTGGTTGCCCAATAGATGCCAGTACTTGCTTATTCAAAATAGTTTTTTCTAATTTTAAAGAAGTATATCCAGCGCCAACAGCCCCAGAAGAAACCAAAATAACTTCTAATTTTTTTTCGTTTTTAAGCTTTGCTATTAACTTTACAAGATTTTTCATTCTATCATAAGCTAGTTCACCATCTTGAGTTAAAACAGCAGTCCCAACTTTAATAACTAATCTCTTCATTTCTATTTTCCTAGCATACCATAAAGTGCATATTTAAGTGAGCTTATATTTGTTTTGTTTAATGATGAAATTGGTAATACAAAATATGGTTTACTATCATCAAATTTTGAATAAACTAAATCTTGTACAAAATATGGTAGATTATCATCAAATTTAAACTCATTTTTATCAGATTTTTCTAAATTTATAGCTTTCATAAAATCTTCAACATCTTTAGCTAAATCTTCACCATAGTACCCATCAATTTTACTTAAAACAATTGCAAAATTTCTTTTTGATAACTCATCAGAAAATTTCACAAGCTCTTCTTTTAAAACATTATATTGATCAATCATTGTTCTATAATTTGCAACATCAATTACAAAAAGTAAAGTTTTTGTTCTTTCTATATGTCTTAAAAATTCTAATCCAAGTCCTTTACCATCACTAGCACCATCAATAATTCCAGGAATATCTGCCATAACAAAAGAATTATAATCACCAACACTTACAACTCCTAATTTTGGAGTAAGTGTTGTAAATTCATAGTTTGCTATTTCAGGAGTTGCATTTGATGTTACTGATATTAAAGTAGATTTTCCAACATTAGGATAACCAACAAGCCCAACATCAGCAATAAGCTTTAGCTCTAACCTAATATTTTTTGTAATTCCTGGAAGTCCTGGTTGAAAATATGTTGGTCGTTGATTTCTTGAGTTTTTAAAGTGTACATTTCCAAGCCCACCTTTTCCACCTTCTAAGAATAAAATCTTTTCTCCATTCTCAAGTAAATCAAATAATACCTCATCTGTATCATCATCAATTACCTGTGTTCCTGGAGGTACTATCAAAACTAAAGGTTCTCCAGATTTTCCAGTTTTTTGTCTACCAAGTCCTGGTTTCCCTTTATCAGATTTAAATACTCTTCTTCCTTTATAGAAAGATAGAGTATCTGTATTGTTATCTACCAAAAAGTAAACATCTCCACCTTTTCCACCATCTCCACCATCTGGTCCACCTTGGACAATAAATTTTTCTCTTCTAAAAGATGCACATCCTTGCCCACCTTTTCCAGAACTTACACTAAATTTTGCACTATCTATAAACATACATTTTCCTAAATAAATATTAAAAAACTAAAATATTTTAACTTTTCAATAGTTATTATATTTTACAAATAAAAAAAGGGTGATGCAAAAAGCATACACCCTTTAATAAACAGATTAAATTTCAGAATTACGAAGCAGCGTAAACTGAAACTTTTTTTCTATTTTTATCTTTAATTTCAAATTTAACTACACCATCAATTAAAGAGTATATTGTATGATCTTTTCCCATACCAACATTGCTACCTAAGTGAACTCTTGTTCCTCTTTGTCTAATGATGATATTTCCAGCTTTTACAACTTCACCACCAAATTTTTTAACACCAAGTCTTCTTCCAGCTGAATCTCTATTATTCTGAGTACTTCCCTGACCTTTTTTGTGAGCCATTTTGTTTCTCCTTAATCTATTTTAGCTTACGCAGCTATTTTTGTAATTCTAATTTTTGTGAAGCTTTTTCTAAAACCTCTTTTTAATTTAGAATCTTTTCTTCTTCTTTTTTTGTAAATTACAACTTTTTTAGCTCTATTTACACCTGTTCCATCTAAAACTACAACTGCTTCTACTTTTGCTTTTGCAACTGCATCACCAGTTTTTAATTCACCATTATTTACAGCGATTACATCAGTGATTTCTAACGTTTCTTGTGCAGCTTTACCAGTATAATCAATATCTAAGATATCACCTTCTGATACTTTATACTGTTTTCCACCACATTTGATAATTGCGTACATCTTTTCTTCCTCTAATTTATTCTATAAGCACAAAGTTGGGATAATTTTCATACTATTTGCTATTTTTCGAACGGGAATAATATCTAAGATTTTATTAAACTTTCTTTAAAATGGTATAAGAGTTCTATAGATATATAAAAATTAAATAAACAAAATGTCAGTAGTTCCCTTTTTGAAATTGTGAATATTACAAGAGAAGTAAATATCAGTAAGAAATTTGAGCTTATATAAATAAATATTTATATTTTGTAAGATTTTATTTATACCCTTAAGTATGAGTTCCAAAGTACAAAAGGAAAGTATATTTTTTGTATCGAAATTTTAATCAAAAACTAAATAAAAATACTTTGAAACCCATGCTTAAAAGCACAAAGAGAGTAAAAAACTCTCTTTATTTTTAAATATTCTTAAAACTCCATTTTCATAGAGAATGCAATACTTCTTGGATCTCCAAGCATAGTTCCCTCTGCCCAATAAGCTTCATCAGTTAAATTTTGTATATTTAGGTTAAAAGTTGTTGGATATTGTCCAAATTTTGTTTTATATCTTAAACCTGCATCATAAAGTGTATATGATGGCATAATAGCTGTATTTGCACTATCATAATATCTCTTTCCAGTATAGTAAGCTCCGCCACTTATTGCTAAACCATCTATATATGGTATTTGATACTCTGCAAATATTTTTGCCATTTTTGTAGCAACTTCTGTTGGTTTTTTACCTTCAATAGTTTTATTACTATGTTTTTCTACACTTAGATCCATTAAAGTTCCACCAGCAATAAGTGTCAGATTATCAGTTACTTTTCCAGTGATTCCAAGCTCAAAACCTTGATGAATAGCTTCTCCATCTTGAGTTAAAGTTCGTTTTGGTGTTGTATTATCTTCATAACTATTTACTTTTTCTATCCTAAAAAGTGAAGCTGTAAGTAAAGCTTTATCATCTAATATACTATATTTTGCTCCAACTTCATACTGTTTACTTTTATATGGATCTAAAATATCTCCTTCATTTTGATACCAACTTCCAACAATCTCTCCAGCTTCCAAGCTTTCTATATATGTTATATAAGTTGTTAAATTTTCAAATGGTTTATAAATAAGTGATAAAGTAGGAGTTAATACAGACTCATCATATTTTGTATTTGCAGTATAGCTTTTATTTATAGCTGTTGCATAGTTTACTCCTACTAATGAACTCCATTGCTCATTGAAAACTATATCATCACCGATTAAAATATTCTTATATTGTTCTTTTGAAAACGGTTTAAGTGGTTGTGTTCCAACAGTTGGATTAGTCCAAAGGGAATCATCAGGTTCTGATAAATTTTTGAAGTCATTTAGACTCATATTATTACTCGGTATATAATCAGCCCAAGCATCAGATGGTCTAGAATTTTTACTTGAACTTAAAGAGTATCCAGTTGTTAATGTATGGCTAATACTTCCAGTATCAAAACTAGCATCTAAGTAAATATTTGCACCATAATTTTTTGTTTCGTACCAAGATTGTTTAGAAAAAAAAGTTCGAGGATTAGATATAACAATATTATTTTGATATGTAACTAATGCCCAATCTTGTCTAGCTTCCATCTTTTCATAAAATAGATTTGTTCTTAAAGTAAAAATATCATTGATATTCCAATTTATATTATTTTCAATTTTATTTGATTTTGTTTCTCCATCTATCCAATCTGGGCTATATTTTTTATTATTTTTAATACTTTTTCTATCTGAACTAGAATCAACATAAAATCCAGTACCTTTAGTAAATACATCTCTATACGCATATTTTAAATCAGTATAGAAATTATCTGTTGGTTTCCAATCAAATACTAAACTTATAGCTTTTTGCTCTTTTTCAGAAGTATCAGGTAACTCTCCATTTTGATATAAAGCATTTATTCTATATCCAAAAGTATTATCTTCATCAAATTGTCCACCTAAATCTATAGTTCCATAGTATGATTTATTACCATAAGTACCTATTGAGATATTTTTTAAGTCTTCTGTTGTTGATTTTTTAGTTATATAATTAACTGCTCCGCCAACTCTTCCACCACCATATAAAAACCCAGTTGCCCCACTAATGATTTCAACTCTTTCTATATCTTGCATCATAATACTACTAGCATGATTACTTGAATATGGAATACCATTTACAATAGGTGTCTTAACTTTAAAACCACGCATAGTAGCCCATTCATTATCTCCCCAACCAACAAGTGAATTTTTTGTTTCTTGCGTAGTAGGATTCATCTTAAAAATCTGATTCATATCTTTAGCTTGAACATTTTCAATTAAGTCTTTTGAGATTATACTCATTGAGTATGGAGTGTCTTGTAGTTTTCTTTCATTCCAAATACCAATTGCTGATGTTTCTTCTACAAGGTATCCTGATTCAGCACTTCCATTTTTATAATTAGAACTAGAGACAGAAATTTCATCTAAAACAGTAGTATTACCAAAGTTTTGATATTTTGGTTTTTCTATTATATATATTACACCATCTTCTTGAATAGCTTTTAATTCATTTGGATTTAGTACACTATTTAAACTATCTAATACCGTACCCCCCC
>NZ_PDKB01000008.1 GCF_003316695.1 Aliarcobacter vitoriensis | reverse complement strand
CTTAACATCATTGATGCTAAAACTGATATGAAAACTTTGTTTTTCATCTTCTAATCCTTTGTATTAATTTTGAGAATTTGTTTCTCTATATAGTAAGACGATTTAAATGAAAAAAATGGACAATTTTTACAAAAGAATTTTAAAATTTGCTAGTCGGAGTTACTTTATGTAACAAAAATAGATTAAATTAGTTATTTTTATATTTTAATAAATTAAAATTTGTAGGTAACATTTTTTAACTTTTCATAGAAAACTTAAACTTATATCTTTCAATCATAGATTTGTTTCCTAAAACTCCTCCTTGATGAATATATAAAAATTTATAATCACTTTGATTTTGTAAATTTTTTACATAATTTTCAAAAACTATCCAGCCTAAACTATCATAAAGCAAATCAAACTCTATATTTGTTTGATTCAAAAGTTCTATATGTTTTTTATAAAACTCCACATAAAGTTTTCCAAAGTGATATTTTTTTTCTTTTTTTAAAATTGTTGGAAATTTATCTTTTTCTAAAGCTTTAAATTGTTGTTTTAAATATTCATCATTTCCTACACATGAACTTGTAAGAACTTCAAAAGGCAGATATCTTTGTAAATATAGTGCTGTTGTTCCTGTACCACTTGGTAAAAAAACTTTTAATTTTTCTATATTTTCTTTTTTTGCCCAATCTTTTATCTCATTTGCTAAAATTTCTATTCCAAAACGAGCTTCTTTGACTGCTCCTCCTTCACTTATAAACAACTCTTTTTCTTTAAAAGCTTTAGGAGTTTCTCCAACTATTAAATTCATACCATTTTTAATTGCTTCTTTGTAATTTCCATTTGGATTATCTTTTAAAAATGATGAAAGATGAGAAACATAATAATCAAATTTTATATTTTTTAATTTGCAAAGAACAGATAAAGAATACATAGCATTTGATTGAGCTGAACCGTAAGAGATTATTTTTTCTATACCATTTAAATCATTTTTCAAAAAGTAGTAAAATTTTCTAGCTTTGTTTCCACTAAAATCTTTATGTAATAAATCATCTCTTTTTACAAAATATTTTTGATTATTTAGCAATATTTCATCTACTCTTGAGTTTAAAAAATCCATCAAATTTCCATATCTTATTAATTTTTATATATAATACTACAAAAAATTAAAAAGGCTATTTATGGATATTCTAGGATTTATCGATAAGGGTGGATTTATCGTATATATTTTGATTTTTTTAAATATTATTGGATTTACTATTATTTTTTGGAAATTTTTTACGCTTCCACGAAAACATCAAATTATTGCAAGGATCAAACAAACAATAAAACCGACTTCATCGGTTACTATGCAAATAGAATATGAAGTTAAGAAACTAGAAACTGGGCTTACAATCATCAAAAACATAGCTATTATTTCACCACTTTTAGGACTTTTGGGAACTGTTGTTGGAATATATATATCATTTGAAGATATCACAGCAAAAGGATTGGGAGATCCTACTGTATTTTCTGGTGGAATTGCTGTTGCACTTATCACAACAATTGCTGGAATTATAGTATCAATACCACATCAAATAGCTTATAATCATTTTATTTCTATGATTGACACAATAGAAGTTTTGGCTAAAAAAGAGTTAGTTGGAAAAGAAGACTAATGAAAAGAAGAGAGCCTCTAGGACTTGATTTAACTCCTGTTATTGATGTTGTTTTTATACTATTGATATTTTTTATAGTTACAACTGTTTTTAAAAAAGAAGAATTGGCACTTATGCTTGATTTACCATCTTCAGATGCTCAGACGATTCAAATAAAAGAAGAACAAGTTTTCATAGAATTAAGCGAAAACAAACTAGCTATCAAAGGGATTGAAGTATCTTTTGAATCTTTAGAAGACAACTTAAAAGCCATAAAAAATAAAGAGAACGCTGTAATAGTAAGAATTGATAAAAAAGTGCCTTATGAAAGAGTTGTAAAAGTATTGGATTTACTTCAAAAATATAGTTTAAATAATTTGGCTTTGGTTACTAATGAAGAGAAGAAATAAAAGCCATTAATGGCTTTTATTTCCTAATTTATACTTTTAAAAAAATCCTAAAGCTTTAGTATTGTAAGAAGTTAGTATATTTTTTGTATGTCTATAATTATTTAACATCATCATATGTGTTTCTCTTCCAATACCTGATTTTTTGTATCCTCCAAATGAGGCATGTGCAGGATATAAGTGATAACAATTTACCCAAATTCTTCCAGCTTGAATAGCTCTTGAAGCTCTATGAACTTGATGTGTATCTCTTGACCAAACTCCAGCACCTAAACCATAAATAGTATCATTTGCTATTTCAATTGCTTCTTTTTCATCTTTAAAAGTAGTTACTGATAAAACTGGTCCAAAAATCTCTTCTTGGAAAATTCTCATCTTGTTATGCCCTTTAAAAATTGTTGGTTGAATGTAAAATCCATCTGGATTAATAGTTGAATGATAAATATCTCCACCAACTAAGCATTCAGCACCATCTTCTTTTGCAATTTGTAAATATTTTGCAATTTTATCTTTTTGATTTAATGAATTTTGAGCACCCATTGTATTTTCTGTATCAAGAGGGTTTCCAACTTTTATAGCTTTTACTCTTTCAATTACTCTTTTCATAAATGGTTCATAAATAGACTCTTGAATCAATGCTCTTGAAGGGCAAGTACAAACTTCTCCACTATTAAATGCAAATAAAACAAGTCCTTCAATTGCTTTGTCAAAGAATTCATCATCTGCTTGCATAATAGATTCAAAGAAAACATTTGGAGATTTTCCACCAAGTTCTAGTGTAGAAGGAATAATATTTTCTGTTGCATATCTCATAATTTCTTGCCCTGTACTAGTTTCACCAGTAAATGCAACTTTTTTAATATCAGGATGTGTTACAAGATATTTTCCTATTTTACCACCAGCTCCATTTATTACATTTATTACACCTTTTGGTAATATATCTTTTATCAAATCCAAGAAAAGTAAAATTGACATAGGTGTTGAACTAGCTGGTTTTAAAATAACACAATTTCCAGCAGCTATTGCAGGAGCTAATTTCCAAGCAGCCATTAAAAGTGGGAAATTCCAAGGAATAATCTGTGCTATAACTCCATAAGGTTCATAAATTTCTTGAGAAATAGTATTTTCATCTATATCAGCAACTGTTCCTGATTCTGCTCTTATAACTGAAGCAAAATATCTAAAATGATCAACAACTAAAGGTATATCAGCATTTAATGTTTCTCTAATAGCCTTTCCATTATCTAAAGTTTCAGCAACTGCTAAAGATTCAAGATTTGCTTCTACAACATCTGCGATTTTATTTAACAATGCACTTCTTTGTGCAACAGAAAAGTGTAGATACTCTTCAAAACCTTTTTTTGCAGCTTCTATTGCTAAATCTATATCTTTTTCATTTGAACGTGGGATTTTTGTAAGCACTTTTCCATCAACTGGTGAGATATTTTGAAAATACTCTTTGCTATTTGGAGCAATCCACTCTCCACCTATAAAATTCTCATATTGTTCTTTATACTGTGGTCTTTCATAAATCATAACAAACTCCTTTATTAATATTTAATATCAAAATATTAACATTTAAGAGTAGCATTATAGTAACATTTATATAAAGATGATTTTTTTGTAGTTTTTTAAGATTATTTGTTACAATTATACACATTTTTCAATATTCATTCTCAACTTTTTTTATCAAGAATGAATATATTTTGTCTTAGTTTTTATTTAAAGCCAATAAATCACTAAAAGCTGTTTCAAGTCTATCAATCATAGATTCTTGCCCTGCTCTTAGCCATTTTCTTGGGTCATAGTAGTTTTTATTTGGTTTATCATCACCCTCTGGATTACCAATTTGACCTTGTAAATAACCATGAATTTTAGCTTCATAAGCTCTTACACCATCCCAAAATGCCCATTGTGTATCAGTATCTATATTCATCTTAATAACACCATAAGATATAGCTTCTCTGATTTCTTCAATTAATGAACCACTTCCCCCATGGAATACAAAATCAACAGGTTTAGAAACAGTTTGATATTTTTCCTGAATAAATTTTTGAGAATTATCCAAAATAACTGGACTTAATACAACATTTCCAGGCTTATAAACCCCATGAACATTTCCAAAACTAGCAGCTATTGTAAAGTTTGGACTAACTTTACTTAAATTTTCATAAGCAAATGCAACTTCACTTGGTTGTGTATAAAGAAGTGAATTATCAACACTACTATTGTCAACACCATCTTCTTCTCCACCAGTAATTCCAAGTTCAATTTCAATCATCATATCAAGATCATTCATTTTCTTGAAATACTCAACACAGATTTCAATATTTTCTTGTAAACTCTCTTCACTTAAATCTAACATATGAGAAGTAAAAAGTGGTCTTCCAGTTTTGTTAAAATGCTCTTTTCCAGCTTCTAAGAGTCCATCTATCCAAGGTAAAAGTTTCTTTGCAGCATGATCAGTGTGCAAAATAACAGGAATCCCATAAGCTTTAGCCATAGTATGAACATGATTTGCTCCACTAATTGCTCCCAAAACAGCTGCATTTGAAGATTTTAAACCTTTTCCAGCATAAAATCCTGCTCCACCATTTGAAAATTGTACAATTATTGGAGATTTCACTTTACTTGCTACTTCTAAAACTGCATTTACAGAGTCTGTTCCTACAACATTCACTGCAGGTATCGCAAAACCTTTCTCTTTTGCATAAGAGAAAAGTTTTTTTGCTTCACTTCCTGTTAAAACTCCAGCACTTACAACATCTAAAACACCCATATTTTTTATCCTTATTTAATTACTATTTTTGCGTCTTTTCTTAAACTTTGCACTAATTCATCAATTTTTTTATTGAATTTTTCAGCAGTTAATATTTGCTCTACATCATTTTTTACTTCATCATAAGTTAAAGATTTTCCTGCGATTTTATCTTTTACAAAAATTACATGGTAACCAAATTGAGTTTTTGTAGGAGTTTTAGAATAAGCACCTTTTGCTAAAGCTTTTACAGCACTTGCAAATTCAGGAACCATCTGTTCAGCAGCAAATCTAGGAATTTGACCACCATTTACTTTATTTGGATCTTTTGATTTTGATTGTGCTAACTCTTTAAATTTAGCATCTTTGTTTGAAGCTTTTTCAATTTCTTTTATAATATTTTTTGCATCAGTTTCGCTATCAACTAAAATATGACTTGCTTCAAAAGTTTCAGGAATCACAAATCTAGCCTTATTTTTTTCATAAAAATCTCTTTTTTCTGTATCAGAAAATTTGATTTTTTCTATCTCTTTTGATTGCCAAATTTGAAGAGCTAAACTCTCTTTTATAGAATTAATTTCTTCAACATATTGAGAATCTTTTTCTATTCCATCTTTGATAGCTTTTTTTGCAATTAATTTTCGATTAATTGCCCCCTCTAAAACTTGACTTTTTGCTTCTTGTGGTAGTTGATCAAAATTTACTCTTGGATCTTGTAAAAGCATATCTATATCTTGTTTTGTTATTTTATCTCCATCAACTGTTGCATAGAAATCTGCTGCACTTAAAGTTGAAACCAAAGCAATTGAAGCTATAAAGCTCGTAACTATTTTTTTCATTTTGTTCCTTAGAAATTAATTTGCGGTATTTTATCTTTTCATAGTTAATAAATAGTTTATTTTTTACACTATAAATTAGCTTTTTATATCTTTTTTTACAATTTTTAACATTTAACTTAAAAACTCTTTAAAAAAACATTTTTTTATGATATACTTTCGCAAAAAATTAAGATTAACTTAAATTTAAGGATTTTTATGAGAATTTTGATAATAGAAGATGAAATTACACTAAATAGAACACTACAAGAAGGATTAATAGATTTTGGTTATCAAGTAGATACAGCTGAAAATTATAAAGATGCTGAGTATTTTATTGATATTAGAAACTATGATTTAGTTTTAACGGATTGGATGTTACCAGACGGAGATGGAATTGAACTTTGTAAAATAGTAAAAAATAGAAGTTCAAGAACTGCTGTTGTTATTATTTCTGCAAGAGATGACAAAGAAAGCGAAATTGAAGCACTAAAATCTGGAGCTGATGATTTTATAAAAAAACCATTTGATTTTGATATTTTACTAGCTAGAATCGAAGCTAGACTTAGATTTGGTGGAACAAATATAATAGAAATTGATGATTTAGTAATAAATCCAGATGAAGAAAAAATTGAGTATGCAGGAGAAGAGATTGAACTAAAAGGTAAACCTTTTGAAGTTTTAACTCACTTAGCTAGACATAGAGATCAAATTGTCTCAAAAGAGCAATTACTTGATGCAATTTGGGAAGAGCCAGAGCTTGTAACTCCAAATGTTATTGAAGTTGCAATAAATCAGATTAGACAAAAAATGGATAAACCTCTAAATATTTCAACTATTGAAACTATTAGAAGAAGAGGTTATAGATTTTGTTATCCAAATGTAGTATCTGAGGAAAAATAATCTTTCAGTTATGGAAAGTAGGAGTATATATAGACAGTTTTATATAAAACTTATTATTGCTACTTCTCTTTTTATAATTACCTTATCTATAATATTCTATGAATATGCAAAAAGTTCTTTTTATGATAATATTCAGGACAATCTTTTAAATCAAGCAAAACAAATTGAAAAAGGTTATATAACAGCTGATAAGTTCCAAAATGTAATCTCACAATTCCAAATTATTGAAATAATATCAAATCAGACGATAAAAAAAGAAATCAGTTTTTCCAAATTTAATAAAGACAATAAATCATATACTAAATTACTATTTCCTATGTATGATAATGCATTCTTACAAATTACTAGAGATATAACTTTAGAGAGAGATTTACTATATTCTATAATATTTAAAAACTTTTTTGCTTTAGCAATTCCTAGTTTTATTTTAATGCTTATTTACTCACTTGTTGTTTCAAAATCTTTACTAAAACCTATAGTTCAAATAAACAAAAAGCTATCAAATATGGATGAAAATTCATTATCTCAAATTGATACAAAAGATTTGCCAATGGAGTTTCTAACTTTAGCAAACTCTATAAACTCTTTAACAAATCGTATTGGAACTTATGTAAAATTTAAAAAAGAGCTTTTTATAGGAATTGCTCATGAACTTAAAACTCCATTAGCAGTTATGAAACTAAAGAATGAATTAATGCTGAAAAAGGATAGAACAAAGCAAGAGTATGAAGATGCATTAAAACTAAATATAAAAGAAATAGATAATATGAATATAATGATAAGCTCTATTTTAGATATTGGAAGAACTGAGGGAGCACAGTTTGAACAGGCTAAAAACATTGACTTAGTAAAATATATTCAAAATAAAGTGAATGACTATAAAATGCTATCTTCTAAAAAAGATATAGAAATAAAATTTAGTTCAAATATTTCTCAACTTGATATTATTATTCAAGAAACTCTATTTAATCAAATTTTACAAAATTTTGTACAAAATGCTATAAAATTCACTCCTAATCATAAATTAATAGAAGTAAAAATAAAAAAGCTTGATGAAGAAGTAACAGTATCCGTATTCGATAATGGAATTGGAATCGATGAAAATGTAGATTTATTTGCTCCATTTAAAAAAGTAGGAAAAGAAAATGGCGTGGGTCTTGGCTTATATTTAGCAAAAATAGCTTCTGATGCATTAAATGCACAAATATCCATAAAAAATAGGCAAGATGGTAAAAACGGGTGTGTTGCAAAACTTGTATTAAGCAACAAACCTCAACAAGATTAAATAATTAAAGCTTGGTGTTCTATTTTTGTACACTTATTTTGAACTACATTTAATCCAACATTTTTAGCAATATCTGCAGCTTCATTGTTTGCAAGTCCTAATTGAAACCAAACAGTTTTTATATTTTTTTCATCTTTTATTTTTAAAACCTCTTCTACAACTTTAGCAATCGCATCTGGTTTTCTAAAAATGTCCACTAAATCAATATCAAATGGAATTTCACTTAAACTTCTATAAACTTTTTCACCTAAAATTGTATCTTCTTTAGGATAAATTGGAACTATTTTAAATCCAGCTTTTTGTAAATATGAAGCAACTCGATATGAAGCTTTTTCAGAATCTGGTGATAATCCAACAATAGCTATCGTTTTTGTTTCATGAAATATCTTTTTTATTTCTTCTTTGTTTGAATTAATTGTAGGGAATTCGCACTCCATATACTTCTCCTTAGTCTAGTTTATCTAGCTTATTTTGAATAAAAGCTTTCACTTCTAACAAATCTATTGTATCAGTAAAATCCTCAAATTTACAACCACTTGCATTTATATGTCCTCCACCATTTGCTAATTTTGAAGCAAGTTGAGAAACATCAAGTTTTCCATCAGCTCTAAATGAACTATTACCTTTTCTATTAATATCTATAAAAAAATCATAATCATAATTTGCTCTTAAAAAACTATTTGCAGGAATTGAAATAGAACCTAAACAATAAGTTAAAAGCCCTTTTTGTCCTTTATAGAAAATAGTTAATTCATCTTTTACATCATCTAAGCATTTAACTAAATATTTAGCACTTAAATTATCTAATGTATCATCTTCATGTTCTTTTAAAAACTCTTTTTTTAACGAGTGAACAGCATTGTCTAATTTTATATGTCCATCTTCTAAATCTAAATATTTAATAGCATTTTGTAGTAAAAAAAACTTCAGTTCTCTATCAAGATTTGCAAATAATATAGAATTTATCTCTCTTGCTTTTATAACCATAGACATAAGAACTTTACCAAATTCAAAATTCTTTTCTTCATTCTCAAGCCAAATATCAACTGCATTTATAGCATCAACCAATGATTTTAGATATACAATATCCGCATCAAATTTTTCTATCATAAAATCATATACAATCTTTGTTGCACATCTTTTATCATCTAAAAAATACCAATCATATTTTGCTGCACTTGTTTTTCCTGTGATATGATGATCCAAAAGTTGTAAAGTTATATCAAATCCATCTTCTTTTAGAAGATTTACCTCTTTATCTAATTCATCACTTTCTTGTAGAGTTAAATTTAAATCACTAATAATTAAGAACAGTTTTTCATCTTTGTGATTTTTTATATCTAAAATTACTTTCTTTAGAGCAAGTTTTACCTCTACTCCATAGTTTGCATTATAGTAATGAACTTTTTTAAAAAACTCTTTCGTGATTAATTGACAGCCAAACCCATCTAAATCTGTATGTGAAATATGAAATAGTCTCATTGTGCAATATCTTTCAATGTCAATTTATCTAAAAAATCATTTACTTTAAACTGTAAATTATTTAGTAAAGGCCAGATTCCGCAAAGTTTTGCTTTATTATTTGGACAACTTTGTATAGAATCAGAACATTCAAAAACCATAGGATTTCGCTCTTCAGCTGCTACAACTATTTCTAAAATAGTTATCTCATCTATTGGTTTTTTAAGGACAAATCCTCCATTTACACCTCTATGAGATATTACTAAATCCTGTTTAGAAAGATTTTGCATAATCTTTGCCAAAAAAGATTTTGAAATATCTAGCTCTTTTGATAAAACATCTACATTTACAGGAGTATTACTTTTTGAAATTGATATTAGTGATAATAGAGCATATTCACTTTTTTTTGTTAATAACATATTATATTTTTCCAATTTTCATTATTTTGCTACATTTTACAGAAACTATGATTAATATTCGTTAGTAGATATAAAAAAAGGGCTGTAACAAAAGTTACAACCCTTTTTCTAAGTTAGTATAAATAAAAAGAATTATTTTGCTCTAATTCCTAAAGAAGCAACTAATTCAACAAATTTTGCATAATCAGTTCTTCTTAAATATGCTAAAAGTTTTTTTCTTTTACCAACCATTTTTAAAAGACCTAATCTTGAAGAGTGATCTTTTTTAAACACTTTTAAATGCTCTGTTAAAATTTTAATTTGCTCTGTTAATAATGCTATTTGAACTTCAGCTGAACCTGTGTCACCTTCTTTTCTTGCATATTTTGAGATAATACTTACTTTTACTTCCTGATCTAAAGCCATTTTGACCTCCTAATAGGTATATGTTTAAATTTATTTCTAGTGAAATAGGTGCAAATTTTATTAAAAAATTGCTTTATTCTTACTTATATTATCCACCTGTTTGATAAAATGCCCTTGTTGAAATTTCATTATCAGATTTTGAGCTCCACTTATTTTTCTCTGGTTTATTTTCTAAAACCTTTTTCAAAATATTTACTGCTTCATCAATTCTATTATTTCGTACTGCATCTTTTATACTCATTGCATCTTCAAAATATAAACAGGGAATTAAAAAACCTTCAGCTGTTAATCTTATTCTATTACATGAAGAGCAAAAATCATCTTTGTGTGGTTCTATTATTCCAAATTCATATCCATCTTCAAATCTATAATATTGTGCAGGAGAACTTGTGTCTCTTGGTACTTTCACAAAATTTGGATATTTTTTTGAAATAACTTTTAAGATCTCATCTGAATTTAAACCTTTCGCACCAGCTTTTGCATGATTATTTTCCATAAATTCTATAAATCTTATTACATAAGCCTTACTCTTACAAAACTCTAAAACTTCAACTATATCAATATCATTTATCCCTTTTATAGGAACACAATTTATTTTAACTTTTAAACCTACCTTTGAAGCTTCTTCAATTCCTTCAAGAACTTTATCTAAAACATCTTTTTGAGCTATTTGCTTTGCTCTATCTTTGTTTAAAGTATCTAAAGATATATTTATTCTTTTAAGTCCTGCTTCTTTTAGTTTTTTTGCAATAGAAGATAACAAAAATCCATTTGTAGTCAAAGCCAAATCTATATCATTTTTATAATCAAATACCATCTTTATAAATTTATCTAAATCTTCTCTTAAAAGTGGTTCTCCACCTGTAATTCTAACTTTTTTTATACCCTCATCAATAGACACTTTTATAAATTTAAACAAATCTTCATAAGATAACAAATTTTCTTTTGGAACCCAAGAAAAAGGTTTTTCTGGCATACAATATTGACATCTAAAATTACATCTTTCAGTTACAGAAACTCGTAAATAATCAACTTTTCTACCAAATCCATCTATTAACATAATATAAACCTTTTTAATTCAATCTTTGCCAAGCTTCATCTAAAGAACTTACTCTTTTTGAGAACAACAAATATAATGCAATATTAAATTTAGCAAGTTTCAAGATATTTTCATCTGGTTGTTTTACAATATTTAAACACTCTTGTAAACTAATATTCTCATACTCTTTTTTATAATCTATTCCAAAATCTTTTAAACTAAAGCTAAACTCTTTTATTTCATCATCAACTTTTTGCCAATATTTAGAGTCTTTAAAAACTTCAACATCGCCCTCAACTCCTCTAATTACTGTAATATCTTTATAACTATTTTTAAAAATATCAAGATATTTAGCAACATAAGGTTTATGAACAACTCCCGTGATTGCATATTCACTTAAAGACGGGTTTAAAAGTTTTTCAACTGTGTTAAAAGCTGTTCTCATAACTAACTCTTTTCTTAATTTTGTCAAATTACTAAGTTCTCTTAAGTATTCTATCCTATCAAAATAGTGTACAAATTGACCCTTGTCAATATTAGTAAAAATATCTTTTGTTGTAACACCATCTTTTGCTGGTTGCAAAAAATCTCCACTAATCACAAGATTTAATCTTTTTATATCCCTATTCTTTTTATAAAAATCACTTAAGATGTTTTCAAAAAATGGAAATAAATATGGATTATTTGTTCTTCCATTGAAGTTATATCCCAAAACCATAGAGTCTTTTATCTCTTTTTTATGTATAAAACTATCAAGAGTATTTATACAGCCTTTTAATTCTTCATTTGTTTCAAGTCTCGTTCTCCAAGCTATCAAAAAAGCACCAATTTGAGCATCACTTAAATCTCTATTCAAAATCATTTCAATAACTCTTTGTGTCTCTTCAAGAGTTAAATCTTTATTTCCCTTTGGTCCAGTTCCAACTGCTTTTATAAATTTTTTAAATTCCATTATATATCCCATTTTATAGCGTTTTAATTAATATTTTTACAAGGATAATATATACTTACTTAAACGAAACTATTCTTAAGGTTATTTATGGGTTTATTACAAGATATTCAGGCACTAGACTTTTTTAAAAACTTAAATAACGACGAATTAGAAATATTAAGCTCTTTTTCTTCTATTAAACACTATGAGAAAGATTCTATTTTGTATTATGAAAGTGAATCACAAAAGAATATTCTATTTTTAATCAAAGGTTTAATAAAAATTTATAAATATGATAAATTTGATAATGAGATATTTTTATATCATATTTATGAGAATTCTATGATTAGTGAGATTAGTTCACTTATTGCAGATGAAATTTATTGCTTTTCAAATGCTTCATTTATCGAAGATTCTACAATTTTATCTATAAATTTTGAAAAGCTTCAAGAAAATTTTTTATCAAAAAATATATTAATAAAAGAACTTATGGAAAGTTTACTTAGAAAGACTCATCAACTTCAATGTATTGTAAATCGTGAATTAGTTTTTGATGCAACAGCAAAAGTTGCTTTTATGTTATCAAATGATTTAAAAATGTTTAACAATATTAAAAGACAAGATGTATCATTTATGCTACATATTCAACCTGAAACTCTATCAAGAGTTCTAAAGAAGTTATCAAGAGATGGAATTATAGATATTGAAAATAATAAAATATCTATCAAAAATGAAGGAGTTTTAAACTCAATTTTTAGAGGTGTTGGTATATGAAAAAAAATAAAATAAGTACAAATATAAAAATTATTGGAACGTTATTTGCTATTTTGATGTTAAGTATAGTTGCTATAACTTTTTATCTAAATAATAAAAATGAGAAAGATGCACTTATTATAAATATTGCTGGAAAACAAAGAATGCTTACACAAAATATATCAAAAAATATATTTTATTTATCACAATTTAAAAATAATTCTCTCGATGAATTAGATAGTTCAACAGCAGAATTTATTTATAATCTTAAAACTTTAAAAGATGGAAATAATCTTTCAAAAATAAAAGAAGCTCCAACTTCTCAAATTGCAAATCAACTTATGAAAGTAGAAATTTTATGGAGTAGTTTCTATCAAAATATTGTACACTTCAAAGAGTTATTAAATAAAGATAATTCACAAAATGAAATTCAAACTATTTTAAAATCTATTCATTCTTCAAACACTATTTTACTAAATGAAGTTGATACTTTAGTATCTTTATACACAGTTTATAGTGAATCAAAAATAGCAACAATAAGATATTTGCAGTATTTATTTGCAATTTTAATTTTAGTATTAATACTTTATAGTTTTTTAAAATTAAAAGCTATGGAAGCAAATGCAATAAGATTTTTAGAAGAATCAAAAAAAGTTATGGAACAAAACCTACAAGCTCCATTAACACCTATAAAAATTGAGGCTGAAGGAGAAATTGTTGAAGCTACAAATACATTAAATAAATTTATACAAAAAATAAATTTGGTTATGGATGATTCAGCAAATGCTATGATACAATCTAAAAATGCTTCATTAAAACTTGATGAACTAACAAATGAATTTAATGATATTATAGAAAATCTTACGAACTCTTCTGAAATTTCAAAACATCTAAATAGAAGTGAAGATATAGTAATTCAATCCCAAGAAGATTTAATGAACTCAAATAAAAGATTACTTGAACTTAAAAATGAGTTAGACAAAATTTTAGAATCATTTAATAAAAAAGATTAAATTTTTATCAAATACTCTTATTTTTACAATAATATCCTACTCCTTGCATATTTTTTAAAAAATTATCAGGGAGTTTTTTTCGTAAATTTTTGATAAAAAGCCTCATTGCATTTGGAGTTAAAACTGTATCTTCACAAATAGCATTTTCAAGTTCTTCATAAGTTATAATTCTATTTTTAGTAATTAAAAGCTTTAAGAAGATTGCTTCTTTTTTTGTCAATATAGCTTCAAATTCACCATTTGAAACTAAAGATTTCCTAGAATCAAAAACCCAAGATTCATCTAAAACATAGATTTTATTCTCATCATAAGAATTTACAAAAGATTCTAAAGCATCCATTAATTTTTCATTTGTAATAGGTTTTACTATATATTTCACCAAATATAATTCTGTTGCTTTTAATAAATAATCCAAATCAGTGTAAGCTGAAGTTATAATAACTCTTGTTTTTAAATCAGTTTGTCTTATATTCTTTATAAAATCTATTCCCGTTTCATTTCCCATTCTTATATCTGTTATTATCAAATCAGGTTTATGTTGTAAATATAAAGAGTTAGCATCTGTAACATTTGAAGCACTATAAACTTCTTTAAATAGATGGCTTAATATCTCTTCAATATTATTTCTTATTCCATCTTCATCTTCAACATACAAAACAGTAAAGGCATTTAGCTTATTTAAGAAATTATTTTTCATTCTTTAAAAACCCATATTATAAAAGATATGTTATCATAACAAAACATTGCTAATTAAGGGGTTATTTTGAAATATTCAATTGAAAAAAATTTATCTAAAATAATTATTTCTACATCTATTATAATCATGTCTGCTATGATATTTGCAATATCTTACTTTTATGTACAAAATACTTATGAGGATTTTGAAGAAGATATGCAAAGATTTGTAAAAGAGTATTATGATGAAGAAGCAAAGGGACTAAAAAAAGAGGTAAATACAGTAATAGATATATTAAATTATAATATTGCAACATCAGATTTAAGTGATGAAGAATTAAAGCAAAATGCTATACAACTTCTAAATAATATAAATTTCGAAATCAATAAAAGTAACTATTTTTTTGTATATGACATAGAAAATATGAGTGGTGGAGATGATTTTGCTACAATGATTGTTAATCCAAATAGAACAGATTTAGTAGGAACTAAAATCTCTACAAATTATGAAGATGCTGATGGTAAAAAATTTCGTGAAGAGTTTATGCAAAATATAAAGCAAAATAAAGAGTCTTATTCAAAATACTCTTATAAAAAGCCAAATACAAGTGAATTACAATATAAGCTATCATATTTTAAATATTTTGATAGATTTAATTGGGTAATTGCTTTAGGTGTATATACAGATGATATAGAAAGTAAAATTGCACTCAAGAAAGTTGCTTTAGAAAATAAAATAAAAAAACAGATAAATCAAAATATTGTTCTTTTTTTAATGTTTTTAACAGTTGCGATAATAGTATTATTTACTATTTCATATAAAATTGATGATATTTTAAAAAAATATGAAGAAAAAGTAAGAAACTATGCAAATGATTTAGAAATGCTAAATGCAAGTTTAGAAGAAAAAATAAAAACACAAATTGAAGAAAATAGAGAAAATGAACAAATTTTAATACAAAAATCAAGATTTATAGCATTAGGAGAAATGATTTCAAATATTGCCCATCAATGGAGACAACCACTATCTGAACTATCTTCTATTTTAATGTTTATAAAATTCAAATATGATTTAAATGCTTTAGACAGTCAAACTATGGATAAAAAATCAAATGAAGCAACTAAAGTTTTAGAGTATATGTCACAAACGATTGATGATTTTAGAAACTTCTTTTTACCTAAAAAAGATAAAGAAGAGTTTTATTTATACAAAGCTATAAATAGTGTTATGAGTATTGTTGCAAGTGGATTAAGTAGTAGCAATATTGTTGTTGAAATAGATATAGACAAAGATATAAAATTAAAAACATTTTTAAATGAATATCAACAGGTTGTTTTAAATATTTTGAAAAATGCACAGGATATACTAGAAGAAAAATCTATAGAAAGTCCTCTAATCAAAATATATTCAAAAGATAATGAACATCACACTATTTTATTTATTGAAGACAATGGTGGAGGAATTATAACAGAACCAAAAAGTAAAATTTTTGAACCATATTTTACAACAAAAGATAAAAGTAATGGTACTGGAATTGGACTTTATATGTCTAAAATTATTGTCGAAAGAAATATGAAGGGAAAATTAAAAGTAGATAATATAAATATAGGTGCTAGATTTGCTATTTATATTCCAAAATAAAAAAGCAAGAGTTAAAACTCTTACTTTTTGAACAATTTTTTAATATCCAAACATTAAATTTGGAAGCCATAAAGATATAGCTGGTATATATGTAACTAAAATAAGTCCTAATAATAAAACTAAAGTCATAGGAATAGAGGCTTTCGTAACTGTTCCCATACTAAGTCCTGTAATACCACTACCAACAAGGATGTTAAGACCTACTGGTGGGGTAATCATACCTATTTCCATATTTACAACCATAATAACTCCAAGGTGAATCGGATCAATTCCAAGAGCTACTCCTATTGGAAGTAAAAGTGGTACTGTAATCATAACAACAGAACTAGGTTCCATAAATTGTCCCATTACTAAAAGTAAAATATTTACTATAATTAAGAACATTAATGGTGTAACATTTGCATCTAATATCATTTGAGTAATTGTTTGTGGAATTTGCTCATCTGTTAAGAAGTGTGCAAAAATCATAGCATTTGCAATAATGAAGAAAATCATTGAACTTGTTTGTGCTGAATCTAATACAATTTTATATAAATCTCTTATCTTTAAATCTTTATAAACAAAGAAAGATATAAATAATGCATAAACAACACTCACTGCACCTGCTTCTGTTGGTGTGAATATACCACCATATATTCCTCCAATAACCACAATAATGATTAATAAAGCCCAAACAGATTCCTTAAATGTTCTAAACATTTCAGAAAAAGGTGCTCTTTTACTTCCCTTATATCCACTTCTTACAGCTAAAATATAAGTAGCTATCATCATCATAGCACCAAGCATAAGTCCAGGAACAACTCCAGCCATAAAAAGTTTTGCAATTGATTGTTCTGCACTTACCCCATATACGATAAATACAATAGATGGTGGGATAAGAATACCTAATGTTCCAGCTGTTGTGATTGTACCAATAGCAAATTGGTTATTATATCCAGCTTGTTTAATAGCACCATACATAACAGAACCAATAGCAGCAACAGTTGCAGGAGAACTACCACTAATAGCTGCAAAAATAACTGAAGCTAAAATAGCAGCAATTGGAAGACCACCAGGTAAGTGTCCTACAACACTTTTAGCAAAATTAACAATTCTAGTTGCTGCGCTTCCACGTGCTAGAAGTGAACCAGCTAAAACGAACATTGGAATTGCCATAAGTGTATATTTATTTAAACCATCAAAAATATGAGATGCAACTCCCATTAAATCATTATCTGTAAATAAAAATGCTGAAGCTAAAGTACTAATTCCAAGCGATACAGCAACTGGAACCCCAACTAACATCAATCCAAAAAGCAAACTAAAAAGTGTAACTATAACCATATTATTTTTCTCCTTTTATTTCATCAACAATATGTTCATGTTCACTAAACACTTTTATATCTTTTGAATCAGTTTTAAGTAATTCAACTAATTTTTCAAAAACTCTATAAGCTGCAAGTAAGAATGCAATAGGAATAACTAGTTGTGGTATCCACATAGGAACTTGTAAATCAACACTTATTTCTCCAAAATCCATTAACATTAAAATTAATTGATAACCTAAATAAGAGATTAAAAGAAGATAAGCTATAGACAATAAGTTTGCTAAAACTAAAAAAGTTTTTGTCATAATAGGAGATAATTTTGCTATTAACAGTGTAATAGAAATGTGAGCTCCCTGTCTAAATCCATAAGCAGCACCAAAGAGAGCTGACCAAATAAATAACCATTGTGTAAGTTCTCCAGCCCATGGTAAACTAGCTCCAAAGGCATATCTTAGTATAACATTAACGAAGGCCAATAAGACTCCCAAAACCATACCGTAAACGGCTATGGTTTGGTTTATCGTACCAACTATAACATCCATGATTTTAAAAAATTTATCCATTGTTCTTCTTTAATTATTTTGTTTCAATAGCTTTTTTGATTAAGTCTTCACCAATTACATTATAGAATTTTGGATAAACTTCTTCCATAACTTTTCTCCAGTTTGCAACTTGCTCAGGTGTTAGCTCATATATCTCAAGTCTTTTTGACTCATCAGCATATTTTTTTAATTCAGTCATAATTTTTGCATCATCTTCTTCAGTTGCTTTTCTTTCAAATTCTGTTGCTTCTTTCATAGCTTGAGATACTTTTTCTTGTAAATCTTTTGGTAATTTATCCCAGAATTTTTGATTCATAACAACTAAATAACCTAAATATCCGTGATTACTTAAAGTAAGACTAGATTGAACCTCATGGAATTTTTTTGTCCAAAGATTTGATAATGGATTTTCTGTTGCATCAACAACACCTTGTTGAAGTGCTGAATAAACTTCAGAGAATGGCAAAATTTGTGGACTTCCACCAATAGCTTTAATTTGCTCTTCTAAAACTTTTGAAGATTGAATTCTAAATTTTTGACCTTTAGCATCGTCAGGATTAATAATTGCTTGTTTAGAACTTGAGAAGTGTTTAAATCCAGCATCCCAATAATCAAATGCTTTCATCTGTTTTTTAGCATCAACAAATGATTTAAGCTTTGCTCCAACTTCTCCATCCATAACTTTATATAAGTGTTCTTTGTCTCTAAATAAGAATGGTAAATCAAAAAGTTGAATTTGAGGTACGATAGATGGGAATTTAGATAAACTTGGCATAATTAATTGAACATTATTCATAGCCAAAGCTTTCATCTCATCAGCATCACCATATAATTGTGAGTTAGGGAAAACTTGAACATCAATCTTTCCACCAGTTAATTCTTCAATTCTTTTTTCTAAAAAATTAGCTGCCATACCTTTTGGAGTATTGTCACTTACAACGTGACTAATCTTCATAACATAATCAGCTGCGAAACTCGAAGTTGCTAGCATTGCTGCTGCAATCGTTCCTAAAACTACTTTTTTCATAAGGGGCTCCTTAAAATTTTGGTTAAGAATGGATTATATTTAAAAGTTATGTAACTATTATGTATTAAAATCGAAATTATTGAATTTCTTTTAAGCTATATTTAATCTTGCTTAAATTTATAAACTAATATATTTATTTTATAAATATTGACAAATTTTACTTCTAAATATTAATTTTTACTTAAATACTTAAAAAGTTTGACATCCGTCAAGAATAAACTTTATGCTTTCAGTTAAGATTACTTTGTTATTAATTTATTTCAAAAAAAGGAGAAAAGATGTCGCTTTCAAGAAGAGATTTTCTAAAAAGTTCAGCAGCAGCAAGTGCAGCAGCAGCGATTGGTATGAATATACCATCAAATGTACAAGCACAAGCAAACACTGCTGAAAGTGGTTGGCGTTGGGATAAAGCAGCTTGTAGGTTCTGTGGAACAGGCTGTGGAATTATGCTTGCAACAAAAGAAGGAAAGATTGTTGCAGTAAAAGGAGATCCAGCAGCTCCTGTTAATAGAGGGCTTAACTGTATTAAAGGATATTTTAATGCAAAAATTATGTATGGTGCTGATAGATTAAAGACTCCTTTATTAAGAGTAAATAAAAAAGGTGACTTTGATAAAAAAGGTGATTTTGCTCCTGTTTCTTGGCAAAGAGCATTTGATGAGATGGAAAAACATATAAGAGTTGCATTAAAAGAAAAAGGTCCAGAGGGAATTGGTATCTTTGCAAGTGGTCAGCACACAATTATGGAAGGATATGCTGCACTTAAAATGATGAAGGCTGGATTTAGATCAAATGCAATTGATCCAAATGCAAGACACTGTATGGCATCTGCTGTTGTTGGTTTTTACCAAACATTTGGAATAGATGAACCAAGTGGTTGTTATGATGATATTGAACTAACTGATACTGTTGTTTGTTGGGGTTCAAATATGGCAGAAATGCACCCTATTTTATGGTCAAGAGTTACTGATAGAAAATTAAGTAATCCAGATAAAGTAAAAGTTGTAAATATATCTACATATAGACATAGAACATCTGATATTGCTGATTTAGAAATCATATTTACTCCAAATACAGATTTGGCTTTATGGAATTATATAGCTAGAGAGATTGTTTATAATCATCCTGAATCTATTGATTGGGATTTTGTTAAAGAACATATTGTTTTTGCGGCAAGTCCAGTAAACATTGGTTATGGTATGAGAAGAAGTGATGAAAAATCAATCAAAGATGGTAAATACTCAAAAGCTGAAATGGAAATAATAAGCAAAGAGATGGAAAAAACAGTTTCTGAAACTGAAGCTCCAGCACTTGCTCCTTATGGATATAAAGCTGGTGATAAAATGACAAATAAAAATACAGGTCTTGCTCACTGGGAAATATCTTTTGAAGAGTATAAAAAATTTCTTGAACCTTACACACTAGATTATGTTGCAAAAATTTCTAAAGGAAATCCTGATGAAGATATTGAAGAGTTTAAAAATAAACTTCAACAATTAGCAAATTGGTATATTGAACAAGATAGAAAAGTTGTAAGTTTCTGGACTATGGGTATGAACCAACATACACGTGGGACTTGGGTAAATACTTTAGCCTATAATGTTCACTTTTTATTAAATAAACAAGCTAAACCAGGAAGTGGAGCGTTCTCACTTACAGGACAACCAAGTGCTTGTGGAACAGCAAGAGAAGTTGGAACATTTACTCATAGACTTCCAGCAGATATGATGGTTGAAAATCCAAAACATAGAGAGATAACTGAAAAAGCTTGGAATTTACCTAAAGGAACTTTAAATCCAAAAGGTCATCAACATATCATGAAAATTCATAGAGATATTGAAGATGGAAATATAAAATTTGCTTGGGTAAATGTTTGTAATCCATATCAAGATACAGCAAGTGCAACTCACTGGATAAAAGCAGCACGTGAAATGGATAATTTTATAGTTACAAGTGATGGTTATCCTGGTATTTCAGCAAAAGTTTCTGACTTAATTCTACCATCAGCTATGATTTATGAAAAATGGGGTGGATACGGAAATGCTGAAAGAAGAACACAACTTTGGAGACAACAAGTAGTCCCTGTTGGTGATGCGATGAGTGATACTTGGCAATGGGTTGAACTTTCAAAAAGATTTACAGTTAAAGATTTATGGGGTGAAAAAACACTATTAAGTTCAAAAGGGGAAGTTAAACTTCCAGATATGATTGAAGCTGCTCGTGCTATGGGGTATGATGAAAATACAACTATGTATGAGATTTTATTTGCAAATGAAAGAGCAAAATCATATAAAGCAGACAAAAATGACCCTATTCAAGCTGGATTTGATAATACTGAAGCATTTGGAGATAATAGAAAAGTATTAGGAAGCGATGGGAAACCTTGGGAAGGATATGGATTCTTCATTCAAAAATATCTATTTGAAGAGTATGCAGACTTTGGAAGAGGTCATGCTCACGATTTAGCAGATTTTGACACATATCACAAGGTAAGAGGACTTAAATGGCCAGTTGTTGATGGAAAAGAGACATCTTGGAGATTTAATACAAAATATGACCCTTATGCAAAAAAAGCAAATCCAAATAGTGATTTTGCATTCTATGGAACTTTGGCAAAAGAGTTAGCTCAAGGTGATTTATTAGGTGTAAAAGATGAAACTAAAAAATCTTTAAAAAATAAAGCAAAAATTTTCGCTCGTCCTTATATGGATCCACCTGAAATGCCAGATAATGAATATCCAGTTTGGCTTAGCACAGGAAGAGTATTAGAACATTGGCATAGTGGAACTATGACTATGAGAGTTCCTGAACTATATCGTGCTGTTCCAGAAGCACTTTGCTATATGCACCCTGAAGATGCAACAAAATATGGTGTAAAACAAGGTGAACTAGCTTGGGTTGAAAGCCGAAGAGGAAAAGTAAAAGCAAGAGTTGAAACAAGAGGAAGAAATAGACCTTCAAGAGGTTTAGTATATGTTCCTTGGTTTGATGAAAAAGTATTTATCAATAAAGTTTGTTTAGATGCAACTTGTCCACAATCAGGGCAAACAGACTTTAAAAAATGTGCAGTTAAAGTTTACAAAGCATAAAGGTAAATTATGGATATCTTAAATAAACCCAAAGAAGATAGAAGAAAATTTATTCTTTCTAGTGCTAGAGCCATTGGACTAGCTATTCTTGGGGGTTTAACTTGGAGTGCCTATTTAAGTGAAGTGAAAGCAACTTCACTAATTTTAAGACCACCAGCAGCCTTAGCCGAAAATGATTTTTTAGCAACCTGTATTAAGTGTGGTTTATGTGTTGAAGCCTGTCCTTTTGACACTTTAAAATTGGCAAAACCAGGTGATAATATGCCTTTAGGAACTCCATATTTTGTTCCAAGAGAAATACCTTGTTATATGTGCGTTGATATTCCTTGTGTTCCTATTTGTCCAACAGACGCACTTGATGAAAAACTTGTAAAAAATAGTAAAAATGAGTTTGAAATCAGACAAATGCAAATGGGAGTTGCTATTGTAGATGAGAAATCTTGTGTAGCTTTTTGGGGAATACAATGTGATGCTTGTTATAGAGCCTGTCCACTTTTAGGTGAAGCTATAAATATCGTTTATGAAAAAAATGATAGAACAGGAAAACATGCCTTTTTAAAACCAGTTGTAAATAGTGATATTTGTACAGGTTGTGGACTTTGTGAAAAAGCTTGTATTACTGAAAAACCAGCAATTTTGGTTTTACCAAGAGAAATTGCCTTGGGAAAAGTAGGAGATCACTATATCAAAGGTTGGGATGAAAGTGATGAAAAAAGAGTAAAAAATGCATCTAGTGATACGAATGAAAGAACAATAAATCAAAAAAATGCAATAGACTCTTTAAATAGTGGTATGAAGGATTTATTAGAATGAAAAAGTATAGATTTTTAATAGCAAGAAGAGTTACACAAATATCTATTATGCTTCTTTACATTTTAGCAAATGTATATGGAATAAATTTTTTAATGGGTAATTTAAGTTCTTCATTAGTTTTACAAACTATTCCATTAAGTGATCCTTTTGCAGTTTTACAGATGTTCTTTGCAGGTGCAGTTATATCGTTTGATATTTTATTAGGTGCGATAATAGTATCTGTTTTTTATCTTTTTATTGGAGGAAGAGCATTTTGTTCTTGGGTTTGCCCAGTCAATATTATAACTGATAGTGCAAATTTTTTGCGAAGAAAATTAAACTTAAACCAAATAGAAAAAAAACAACCAGCTTCAAGAAATATTAGATATTGGGTGATAGGAATAAGTTTTATAATATCTTATTTTATGGGAGTTGCAGCTTTTGAACTAATATCACCTGTATCAATGGTACATAGAGGTTTGATTTTTGGTTTAGGCTTTGGTTTTGCAACAATTCTTGTAATATTTTTATTTGATTTGTTTGTTTTGAAAAATGGTTGGTGTGGACATATTTGCCCACTTGGTGGATTTTATTCATTAATTGGAAGATTTAGTCTAATAAGAGTCCATCATAACCACAATAATTGTACTGCTTGTATGAAGTGTAAAGTTGTTTGCCCTGAAAATCAGGTTTTACATATGATTACAAAATCGAGTGAACCAATTCTTCAAGAGTGTACAAATTGTGGTAGATGTGTTGAAGTGTGTGATGATGATGCACTTAATTTTGAATTACGAAATTATATAAAGGATAAAAAATGAATTTATCAAAATTAACTTTAAGTATTCTTACTTTCTCATCTATTTTGGTAGTATCTATGAATGCTGCAAATAGTATCAAAGATGATTCTTTAGGATTAAGACATGAAAGTTTATTAAAAGAGGATAAAGTTACAGGGGATGAAACAAAATATGGTACAGATCCAGCTGGAACAAGTACAAAATTTAAAAGAGCTTTTGAAAATGCTCCACCAATGATTCCACATGATACAGAAGGATTACTTCCAATTACAATAGATAATAATATGTGTACATCTTGTCACGATCCATTGGTAGCTGAAAGTATGGGAGCAACTCCTATTCCAAAATCTCACTTTACAAATTTTAGAGAATATGTTGCTTTAAATAAAGATGGACAGTTAGAAAGAGATGGAAAAGTTGTAGGTAATAGTAGTGATTTAAAAACTATTAAAAAACCACTTGATATGTTAGCAAATGCTAGATTTAATTGTTCAGCTTGTCATGCTCCACAATCAGATAGTGCAAATATTCCAAAAAACAATTTTACTCCTGATTTTAGAAGTAGTGATTTAAATGATAAATCAAACCTTTTAGATGTAATAACTGAAGGTGTTAAATAGATGAAAAGAAGAGAGCTTTTCAGCTCTCTTGCTAAACCTTTTAGGCAAAAGCAAGAAAGCATAATTCGTCCACCATATTTTAAAGATGAAAATCTTTTTTTTACAAACTGTACAAAATGTATTGAGAAACCTTGTAGTACAGTTTGCGAAGAAAATATTATTGTTATTCAAGAAGATTTAACACCTAAAATAGATTTTACAAACTCTGGATGTACTTATTGTGATTTGTGTGCAGAAGCCTGTAAAAATGATGTCTTAAACTTGGAAGAAAAAAAACATATAAATGCTAGAATACAAATAGATACACAATCTTGTCTTGCTTGGAATCAAACAATGTGTTTTTCTTGTAAAGATCCTTGTTTAGATGATGCTATAAATTTTTTAGCAATGTTTAAACCAACTATAAATGATAACTGCACAAGTTGTGGATTTTGTATAAAAGTTTGTCCAACAAATGCTATAAAGGTACTTTAATGTTAAAAATTATATTTTTTACTCTATTTTGTTTAGTTTTAAATGCAAAAGAAATAAGTCCAGAGTTTTCTTTAAAAACTTCTGGAGCTATTACAGATTTTATCGTAGAAGATACTGTTTTATATGTTGCAACAACAGCTAGTAGTGTTGATATATTTTCTTTAGAAGAAAAAGAAAAAATAAATTCTATAAAAGTACCTAAAATAAAAGATTTTCTAGGTGATATAATAGATGCAAAAATATTTAGTGTAGATAAAATCAATAATAAAATTTTAATATTATCTCAAGGTGAAAATGGTGGACGAAATATTTTTATATATGAAGATAATAAACTACAAAATATCATAAATGCGAAAGATAGGCTATTTATTGCCCAAGCAAAATTTTTAGATGAAAACAACATAATATACACTCTTTTATCAAATCAAATTTTTATATATGATATAAAAAATTCTAAGATTATAAATGAAATTCAAGTTTCACAATCTTCATTTTCTCATTTTGTATTAAGTGATGATAAAAAAACAATTTTAGTCACAGATGAAAGTGGAGTAATAAACCAGTATGATACAAAAAATTTAAAAAGACTTAAAACTTTTAAAGGACAAAATGTAGATAGAGTTTTTCAAGTAGATATAAAAAAAGATACGATTTTAGCATCAGGTCAAGATAGAAGAGCATCTATTTACTTTACAAATGGAAAAGCACCTTTTTACAAATCTTTTGATTTTTTAGTTTATGCTGGTTCTTTAAGTCCATCATCAAATCTTGCTTGTGTTTCAAATGATGAAAATAATAATGCTTTAGTATTTGATATAAATACAAATGAAAATAAATATTTACTTACACAAAATAGAGCTATATTAACAAAAATTCTATTTTTAGATGAAGACAATATAGCTATCTCAAGTGATGATGAAAATATAAACTTTTACAATCTCAAAATAAAGGAATAAAAATGAATATCTCAAGTATTGTAGTGCAAACTTTGCCAAAAAATTTAGAAAATGTAATAGAGAGTTTAAAAAAGTCTGGAATATGCGACTATCATATGCATGATGAAATAGGAAGAGTTATCGTAACTATTGAAGGTAAAAATGTTGAAGAGGAGCTAAAAAAATTAAAAGTTATTGAAGCAATACCAAATGTAATTAGTGCTGATATGCAAATGAGTTATAGTGAAGAAGAGTTAAGTTCTCATTTGGAAGTTTTAGAAAACTCTGATGCCGTTCCAAAAGTTTTAAATGACAAAGATATTAAAGTTGAAGATATAGTATATCATGGTGATTTAAAAAGGAAAGATTTAATAGGCTTTGCAAAAGAATTTGATAATACAGGAAAATAAAATGGAATTTTTATCTGGAAATTTTTTAATTGAAACCATAGTTCCAAAAGATGAACTTATAGTATCAAGAACTGATTTAAAAGGAATTATAACTTATGCAAATGAAACATTTGCAAAGATATCAGGATATAACTCAGATGAACTTATTGGAAAATCACACAATATTGTAAGACATCCAGATATGCCAAAATTCATTTTTAAAAATATGTGGAGTGATTTACACACAAAAGGAAGATGGAGTGGTATTGTAAAAAATCTTAGAAAAGATGAAGGATTTTATTGGGTTTATGCAGAGGTTTCTCAAGTATTTAGAAATGACAAATTAGTTGAATATAAATCAATAAGAAGTCCAATATCTTTTCAAGACAAGAAAAATTATCAACTATTATATGATGAATTAAGAGAAAGAAACAATGAAGTAAAAAGAATCATATCTTATAAATAATTATTTTATAGCCTAATTAAGCTAACTCTAAATAGACTTTTTAATATTAAAGTTTATTATTAAAATAGTAAACTTTACTTTACCATATTTCCTGTAATACCGATAAAAACGACTTATTTAAGATTAACAAAAGGTTAATAACTATATACTTCTTTATATCTAATAGATAAGGATATACGATGGAAAAAAATAGAAAAATAATTTTCTATGGAGCAATTTTAAGCGTTATAATTGCTGCTGGATTATTTATTTACACGATGTATGCTTCTTCAATGTTGTCATATCTTTCTAGTGATCCCAAAGCCTGTATAAACTGCCATGTTATGCATTCAGCCTATACAACATGGGATAATAGTTCACATAAAAATGTGGCTAAATGTGTTGATTGTCATCTTCCTGTTGGAGATGAAATCGCTAAGTACACAGCAAAAGCAATTGATGGATGGAATCACTCAGTAGCTTTTACTTTAAATACTTATAAAAACAACATTAGAATAAGTGAAAATGCTGCAGAACGTGTACAAGCAAACTGTATTAGATGCCACAGTAGTGTGAGTGAAACTGTACAAAAAAATGCAAGTTTTTATCACAACAATAGCAATTTTGACAATAGTAGGAAATGTTGGGATTGCCATAAATATGTTCCTCATGGTAAAGTTAGAAGTTTAACTTCAACTCCATATAATTTGGGAATAAAAGAACACTTAAAGTAATTAAGTAGGAGGAGAAAATTATGAGAAAATATAAGTTTTTATTTGCAATTTCTGTTATTGCAATAGGTTTAATGTCGGTATTACTGGCTTCAATAAATGAAAAAAAAGCAGAAAAAGAACAACTTTTAGCTGTACCTCAAATTGAAAAGAAATGGGAAACAAAAAGTGAGGAGTTTAGAAAACATTATCCAAGAGAAACTGATTCATGGAAACAAACAAAAAACTCTGATAATATTGATGATATGCTAAAGGCACATCCTGAAATGGTTGTATTATGGGCTGGTTATCCTTTTTCAAAGGATTATAATGCTCCAAGAGGTCACTTTTATGCAATTGATGATGTAAGTAATACATTAAGAACTGCTGCACCAGTAGATAAAGAAAGTGGTCCACTTCCTAGTGCCTGTTGGACATGTAAATCTCCAGATGTTCCAAGAATAATGGATGAACAAGGAAATTCGGAATATTTTACAGGTAAATGGGCAAAATATGGTGCTGATATAGTAAACCCTGTTGGATGTTTAGATTGTCACAATCCTAAAACTATGGAGCTTCAAATTGGGAGAAGTTACCTAAATGATGCTTTAAAAGCAGAAGGTAAAAGTCCTACATTTGAAAATGCAACACAACAAGATATGAGAACTTTAGTTTGTGCACAATGTCACGTTGAATACTATTTTAAAAAGACTCCTTTAGAAAATGGTAAAGTAGCAATGGCTGTAACATTACCTTGGGCAGATGGAACAACAGTTGAAGATATGGAAAAATATTATGATAATATAGAATTTAGTGACTGGGTACATCAAATTTCTAAAACTCCTATGTTAAAAGCTCAACATCCTGAATATGAAACTTGGAAAACAGGAGCTCATGGAAGAAATAATGTATCTTGTGCAGATTGTCATATGCCATATACTCAAGAAGGTGGTATAAAATATACTGACCATAAAATTGGGAATCCTTTGGAAAATATGGATAAAACTTGTATGAATTGTCATAGAGTTAGTGAGAAATCTTTATTAGCAAATATTCAAGATAAAAAAATCAGAAAAGATGACTTAAACCAAAGAGCTTTAGAACAATTAGTTGCAGCTCATTTAGAAGCTGGTAAAGCTTGGGAACTAGGAGCGACACAAGAAGAAATGAAAGATATTTTAACTGATATTAGACATGCTCAATGGAGATGGGATTTTTCTGCAGCTTCACATTCAGCATTTTTTCATGCACCAGAAGAGACTCTTAAAACTCTAGGAACAGCTTTAGATAAAGTAGCAAATGCTAGAATAAAACTAGCTAAAATATTGGCAAAATATGGGGCTAGTGATTATGTTGCACCAGTTATAACTGATAAAAAACAAGCTCAAGAGCTTATTGGTTTACCAATGGAAAAACTAATTGAAGAGAAAAAAGAATTTACAAATGGTTTACTTCAAGAGTGGAAAAAAGAAGCTGAAGAAAAAGGGCTTTTTAATCCAAAAAGTAGAGAAGGTATAGAAAATAAAACTTCATATTAAAAATTAAGAGAAGAAATATCTTCTCTTAATTTATTTAAAGAGTACAAATGACTAATTTTTTTAAAAATCTTTTTGCTATGCCTGTTATGATAATTTTTTTAATATTTATGGCTTTAGCTTGTGCTGTTGCTACATTTATAGAGAATGATTTTGGAGTTCTTGGTGCAAAATCATTTGTTTATGGACAAACTTGGTTTGAACTTATAATGCTTATTTTAACAATTGGAATAGCATTTAATATAATTCTTTTCAAAATGTACAAAAAAAATAAATTTTTTACTTTTTTAATTCATATCTCAATAATTTTTATTTTTATAGGTTCAGCAATGACTAGATATCTGGGCTATGAAGCTGTAATGACAATAGATGAAGGAACTATGGAGAATAAAGTTTATTCAACAGATGAATATATACAAATAAAAATTAATGATGAAGACTATTTTGAGAAAATAGTTATGATGACTTCTTTAAATCAAACAAATTTTGAGTATAAAATTAATATAAATAATAAAACTTTAACTATAAAATATAATAAATATATAAATAATGCTATTGAAAAATTAGTTCCAAGTAGTGATGGTAAAATCGTAATGGATATTTTATTATCTGAAACAATGGGAGCAAAAAATATTCTTTTAGAAGACAAACAACTATTTGACTCTTCATTTTTAACTTTTACTCTTAATAACAATATAAAAAATGAAACTAAACCAACAATAAATTTTGAATCTATAAATGATGAATTTTATTTAACTTCAAACCTTCAAATTACTTTATATTCAAATGATTTAGAAAATCAAACAACTATAAATGCAAATACTAAAATAAAGATTGAAAAAAATAAAATTTATAAAGTTGGTCAAACTCAATTTAAAATCTTTGATGCCTTAATGAATGGTAAGCTTCAAGTTATAAATAGTGATAAAATGTTTGAAAAAGATGAACAAATCAATGCTGTTATTGTCGATTTAGAATATGACAATAAAACTTCACAAATTCCACTTTATAAAAAAGCTAATTCATCTTTAGGAGCTACTCAAACACTATTGATTGAAGATAAGAAAATTGAACTTCAATGGGGAGCAAAAGAGATAATATTACCTTTTTCTATTTTATTAAATGATTTTGTACTTGAAAGATATCCTGGTTCAAACTCACCTTCGACATATTCAAGTTTTATAAAAGTATATGACTCAATTGCAAATAACTCTTTTGAATACACTATTTTTATGAATAATGTTTTAGATTATAAAGGATATAGATTTTTTCAATCTTCATACAAAATGGATGAATCAGCAACAATTCTTTCAGTAAATAAAGACCCAGGAAAAATCCCAACTTATATTGGATATTTTTTACTTTTCTTTGGTCTAATATTAACTTTATTTGTAAAAAATAGTAGATTTTCAAAACTTATCAATAAAAAATATAGTTTAGAAGATATAAAAAAATCTTACTATTTGAAAAAAAATTTAAGTTTATTAATAGTTTGTTTGTTTATTTCTTTACCACAAAAAAGTTTTACTCAAGATTTAGAAAAAATTTATAATATAGACAAAACTCATAGCCAAAACTTAGCTTCACTTTTAGTTCAAGATTATCAAGGAAGGATAAAACCACTTAACTCTCTAGCAATAGAAATTTTAAATAAAACTACAAAAAAAAGTTTAATTAAAAACTTAGATGAGAATCAATTTTTTATTAGTATGATGATGTATCCTGAAATATGGAGAACAATCCCAATTTTTAAAGTAAAAGATTACAATATAAAAAAGATTTTAGAACTTTCTTTAGATAAATCTTATTTTTCTTTTGATGATGTTTATGATAAATATGGTGGTTATAAGTTAGCTAATGAACTTGAGATTAGTAACAATAAAAGTAGTTCAAATAGAACAAACTATGATAAAGAATTAATAAAAATAGATGAAGCTCTAAATATCACTTATTCATTATTTAATGGTGATTTTTTCAAAGTTTTTCCTCTAAAAAATAATTTAAATAATAAATGGCTAAATATAATTGAAGCAAACTCTTATGAAAATGCACAATCAGTTGAAATAAATACTTTAGTAAAAAACTACTATTTTTCACTTTTAGAAAACAACTGGGAAAAAGCAAATATCTATCTTGATGAAATAAAATCTTACCAAAATAATCTTGCTTCAAATATTGTTCCAAATAAGTTCAAAATCAAAGCTGAACTTCTTTTTAATAAATTTGATATTTTTGAAAGATTAATGCCTTTTTATTTAGTTTTAGGAATTATTCTTCTATTTATTGTTTTTATAAATATCATAAATCCAAATCTAAAAGTAGAAAAAATCACAAAATTAACTTTCTATCTTTTAATTCTTGCTTTTATTTTTCATACTTTTGGATTGGCTTTAAGATGGTATATTGCAGGACATGCCCCTTGGACAAATGGTTATGAATCTATGATTTATATCTCTTGGGCTATTACAATATCAGGAATATTTTTTTCTAAACAATCTCATTTAGCACTTAGTTGTACAGCTATTTTAAGTGGAATTACACTTTTTGTTGCTCATTTAAGTTGGTTAGAACCACAAATTACAACTTTAGCACCAGTTTTAAAATCATATTGGCTAACTATTCATGTAAGTGTAATTACTGCTAGTTATGGATTCTTAGCACTTAGTTGTCTTCTTGGATTTTTTTCTTTAATTTTATATATTTTTGCAAATCCTAAAAATGAAAATGAAAGATTTTTTAGAATACTTCTTAGTATAAAAGAGGCTTCAAGAATAAATGAAATCTCTATTTTAATTGGTATTATACTTTTAGTTATTGGTAACTTTTTAGGAGGAATTTGGGCAAATGAATCTTGGGGAAGATATTGGGCTTGGGATCCAAAAGAGACATGGACTTTAATCTCAATTATAATTTATGTGATAATTATCCATTTAAAATATATAAAAAATGTAATTAATGATTATATTTTAAGTCTATTATCTGTTATTAGTTATTTTAGCATCATTATGACATATTTTGGAGTAAATTATTTTTTAAGTGGAAAGCACTCTTATGCAGCAGGAGAACCTATACATATACCGAATTTTATATACTTTATACTAATAATTATAATATTAACTATATTACTTTCATTTAAAAATAGGAAAATCTTATAAGTTTTCTATTTGTTTGATTTGTTATAATATATTCTTATTTTTTAACACAAGGTAAAACTATATGAATAACATAAAATCAAAAACCCTTTTAAAATTAATATCAAAACACTCTCCTGATATGCTATGGGTAAAAGATTTAGAAGGAAAGTATCTATATGCAAATAGTGCTATATGTACTGGTTTACTTATGGCAACAGAGGATGAAGTCTTAGGCAATACCGATATCTTCTTTGCTAAACGAGAGCGAGAAAAATATAAAGACAATAAAGAATGGCACACTTTTGGGGAATTGTGTAAAAATACAGATGAAGAAACTATCAAAGTTATGAAACCATCTAGGTTTTTGGAGTATGGTAATATAAAAGGTAAAATGACTTATCTTCAAGTTGATAAAGCTCCTTTTTTTAATAAAAACAATGAACTAGTTGGAATTATAGGTACAGCTAGAGATATTACAGAAGAGACTATTCTAAAAGAAAAAAACAATCATCTTATGTATTTTGATCAACTCACATCTTTGCCAAATAGACAAAAAATTATTATAGATATTTTGGAAAAAAATCCAACTTCTTGTATTATTTTTAATATCGATGATTTTAAAGAAGTAAATGATTTTTTTGGTACACAAAATGCTGATCAAATTTTAAAAGATGTAGCACAAAGATTTATAGACTATAAATACGATACATATAGAATAGATGGAGATGAATTTGCAGTACTATTTTTTGATGATAAATCACTAGAAAATTTAAAAAAAGAGGCACAAAATATATTAAATTTACTAGATGAAAAACCTTTTTATATAGAAGACAAAGAGATTTTAATAGGCTTTTCAGTTGGAATTGCAAAGAGCAATGATAATCTTTTAACAAAAGCCGATATTGCAGTAAATAATGCAAAAACTTCAGATAATCATATTTGTATTTATGACGAAAACCACAATATTGAAGAGAAATATAAAGAAAATATAGAATTAGCAGCTGAGATAAAAGATGCAATTTTAGAAAATAGAATAGTATGTTACTATCAACCTTTATTAAATATAGAAAATGGCGAAATATATTCTTATGAATCATTAGTTAGGATGATAGATAAAAAAGGAAATCTTATCTCTCCACTAAAATTTTTAAAATTTTCTAAAAAAATTAGACTTTATTCAAGTATTACAAAAAAAGTTGTAGAAGAAGCTTGTAAAACTTTTCAAGATCGAGATGAAAATTTCTCAATCAACCTTAGTATTGATGATATAAAAGATTCACAAACAGTTGATTTCATATTAAAAACAATTAAAAAAACAAAAACTGCACCAAAAGTTACTTTTGAGATTTTAGAATCAGAAGGAATTGAAAATTATAACGAGGTAATAACATTTATTAATAAAATAAAAAAATTAGGTGCAAGAATTGCTATAGATGACTTTGGAACTGGCTATTCAAACTTTGAACATATTCTAAGATTAGATGTTGATTATATAAAAATTGATGGTTCTTTAATAAAAAACATAGTAGAAGATGATAAACATAGATTAATAGTCGAAACTATAGTTAGCTTTGCTAAAAGAATTGGTATTAAAACAGTTGCAGAGTTTGTTTCTGATGATGAAATCCTTAAAACAATTAAAAATATTGGGATTACTTGTGCACAAGGTTTCCATATAGGTAAACCCGAATCATTCTAATATGAAAAAGTATATCTTTGCTTTATTATTTGTTGTAAGTTATGCTTTTGCATCAAATGAAATTCAAAAAGCTTTTCTTGTAGCATTATTTACAAATAATGGCAAAGGTGAAAATGTACAACATAAAATTACTACAACTCTAAGTTATGTAAATAAAGGTGAAATAATTTCAAAAGTTGCTATTATAGGAAACTACAATAAGAATACAAAAGTTATAGTAAAACTAGCAGGAATCGAAGGTAAATTGCTAGATGAATTAACACTTTATAATGATATAAATAAGAAAGTTTTTGGAACAGAATTAACTTTTAAGCACAATAATATACCGAAAAAAGGATATTTTGAAGTTTTTGTTGATGGGAAGTTATATGATACAAAAGTTTTTGTAAAATAAGATTTACCAAATTCTTAAATTTTCTTAGAAAAGTAGCATTAAAATAGCAAAGTTTAAGTTTAGAAGTTGTAAGATTTCATTGATCAAGAGGTTTTATCTATAACTTATCTCTCCTTAGTTAAAAATGTAGCAATTTTGGTAAAACCTCTTTCAAAGGTCGTTCTGTTAAATATTAGGTTTATGTATAGTTTTAATATTTTTTTAAAACCTGATAAAAGGAAGATAGCTCTCCTGTCTTCCTTCCCCCACATAGTTATTTTTAGTTTTAAAGTTTTATGATTTATTTGGATATTTTTTAGCTATTGAGATTTTATCTCAATAGTTTATTTCATATATGGTTTTAATACTTCTGGAATGTTTACACTTCCATCTTCATTTTGGTAATTTTCCATAATAGCTAATAATGTTCGTCCAACTGCTAAACTTGAACCATTTAATGTATGAGCTAAAATATTCTTTTTATCTTCTTTGTATCTTATTTTTGCACGTCTAGCTTGAAAATCTCTTGTATTTGAAATAGAAGAAATTTCTCTAAATTTATTTTGTCCAGGAAGCCAAACTTCTAAATCAATAGTAACTGCTGCACTAAATCCTAAATCTCCACTACAAAGTTGTACTTTTTGGTGACAAAGTCCTAAAGAAGTTAATAAATCACTTGCACACTGTACCATTCTTTCAAAAATCTCATTTGATTGTTCTTGTGAAGTAATCGCAACCATTTCAACTTTATCAAACTGATGTTGTCTTATAAGTCCTCTTGTATCTCGCCCTGCACTTCCTGCTTCTTTTCTAAAACAAGGAGTGTATGAAGTAAGAAGAAGCGGTAATTCACTAATATCAATAATCTCATCATTATATAAATTTGTAAGACTTACTTCAGCAGTTGGGATTAAGTATAAATCTTCGCCTTCAATTTTAAATAAATCATCAGCAAATTTTGGAAGTTGCCCTGTTCCTTGAAGTGTATTTGAATTTGCCATAAATGGAACATACCACTCATTAAAACCTCTTTGTCTATTAAAATCCAGCATATAATTTATCAAAGCTCGCTCTAATCTAGCCCCATCACCTTTAATAGCGGTAAATCTTGATTTTGCTAATTTTACACCTCTTTGAAAATCTAGCCAATCGCAAGATAGATCCCAATGCTCTTTTGGTTCAAAAGTGAAATTTGGTTTATTTCCAATTACTTCTAAAATAACATTTTCATCTTCATCAACTCCAAAAGGAACATTTTCATCAGGAAGATTTGGTACTCCTAAAATTATTGAGTTTAGTTCTTCTTCTAAAATTCTTACCTCATCTTCAAGGCTTTGTTTTGTAGTTTTTAAGCCATTTATTTTTTCTTGAAGTTCACTAATATCAAGATTTTCTTTTTTATATCTTCCAAACTCTTTTGATAAAATATTTTGTTCAGCTGTAACCTCTTCCATAGCTTGTCTTTTATCTTTTGTTTTTTGTGCCAATGCTTTTAAACTATTTAAAAGTTCATCATCAACACCTTTTTTTTTCAAAGATGTTACTACATAATCAAAATCTTTTTGAAGTAATTTTATATCTATCATATTAACTCTTTATTTAAATTTTGGGCGATTATATCAAAGTTTAACAAAAAAAAGCTACCATTCAAACTGAAAAGTTGTATGAACTATTTTAAACTTTTCTTTTAAATTATGATTTATTTTATTCAATATCTCTTCATAGTTATCCAAATCTTTTTTATCTATTTTTACATGAGCTGTCATATTATACATATCTTGAGTTATTTCCCAAATATGAATATCATGAAGTTCCAGTACCTTTTCATTTTTTTCGATATATTCTTGAACTTCTTTTATATCAACTGGTGAACTCTCAAGTAGTGTATTTACAGAAACTTTTAAAATATCAATAGCCCATTTTAAAATTACAATAGAAACTAACAAAGCTAAAAGAACATCTACAAAATACCAAGAAGTATAATAAATAACAATATAACCTATAATAATTGCAACTGAAGATAAAGCATCTGTTAGCATATGCACAAATGCTGATTTTAGATTGATATTATTCTTATCACCTTGCATCAAGATAATTCCAGTAACAATATTTACAACAAGCCCTATTATTGCAACTAACATAGCAGTTTTTATATCTATTGTTTGAGGTTCAATAAATCTCTCATAAGCTTCATAAACAATCCATATTATTGATAAAATAATAGTAATTCCATTTATAAAAGCAGCTATTACTTCAACTCTATAATATCCAAATGTTTTAGAAATTGGTGCAACTTTACTTGCTAAAATTATCGCAATAAGTGAGACAATCAAAGCAAAAGAGTGTGTAAACATATGAATTGCGTCTGAAATAAGTGCTAAAGAGTTTGATAAAAATCCATAAAAAAACTCTAAAAACATTGTAATAAGTGTAATTCCTAAGGCCCACTTTAAAACTTTTTTATCAGTTCCTCTATGGTCATGTGTATGCCCCCCTATTCCATGATCATGCCCACAATTAGTATGTGTATGAGAATGACTATCTTGCTTTTTTTTTGCACTAAAAATAAACTTTTGTTCCAAGTTTTGTTTTGAATTAGTATTTGCTAAATTGTGTTTATGTTCATCATCATGGTGATGATGGTCAGATTCTTTACCTAAAAATGGTTTATGATCATTTAAACCAAATTTACAACTTGCCATTTTTTATCCTTTATTTTCCATATACTTTAATAATTTCAAGTAAATTATCAATTTGTGCTTCTGCATCAGCAGAATTACCATTTTTAATATTTTCTATCATATGACCTTTTGCAAAATGTTCAATATATGAGTTTATCATACCATTTACAGCACCTTTAATTGCAGTTAATTGTCTAATTATTTCATAAGGATCATCTTCCAACTTTAAATTTTCATCATTAAATCTATTTTTCAATGAATGAACTTGACCGTGAATTCTATTTATTCTATTTTGAAGTTTCTTTCGTTCTACATCACAACAATATGCCATTTTTTCTCCTATTTAATCTATAATATATCATAGGGGGGTATAGTATAATATTCAAACTTAAATAAATATTATTTCTTTATTCTTAAGATGCAACTAAGTTGCATAATAATATTATTCACATTTGCAACCTAGTTGCATTAATTTATCTTATAAAAGGAAAATTATGAAAACAAATAAACCTAGAAAAATTATCTCTTTATCTTATGCTATATTACCTTGCATATTATTTGGACAAACAACTGTTCTTAACGAGATTAAAGTACAAGAGAATAAAGAAATAAAAACAAATTCTATTGATGTAAATTTAGCAAAAACTGAACAAAATCAAGCAAATTCTTTTTTTGATTTATTCGAAAACAACTCTTCAACTGACACTGGTGGTGGTGCTAAAAATGCACAAAGAATCTATATAAGAGGTTTAGAAAGTTCAAACTTTAATATATCTTTAGATGGAGCAAAACAAGGTAAAAATATGTTCCAACATAGAGGAAATGAACTTGGTGTTAATCCAGATTTACTAAAAGTTGTAAATATTAAAACATCTCCTGATGCCTCAAAAGGTGGAGCACTAGGAGGAAGCATAAATATGACTACAAAAGATGCACAAGATTTTGTAAAAGGTGATAAAAATTATGGAGCCATTTTTAAAGTAGGATATAACACAAATGCCGAACAAAAACTTGGAAATGCAACAGCCTATCAAGTTTTTAATGAACATTTAGGAACTTATATAACTATCGGTGGAGTAAATAGCAAAAATTATGAAAATGGAGCTGGAAATAAAGTTTTAGCAACTGGGTATAAAGATAGAGATTATCTATTTAAATTAAGTTTATTAGATGTAAAAGATAATGATTTAAGAACAACTATTAGCCAAAATGAAAATAGTGGAATCTATCAGTGGGGAAGAGCTGGAAGCGATGTTGGATTGGCTACTGATCCAACACTGCTTGAAAAAATCATAATGACAACAACAAATTATGCTTTAAATCACAACTATAATCCAAATAATTTAATAAATTTAGAAACAAATTTAAATTTTAGTGAAGTAAAAATTGATAGAGAAACAAATCATAAAGAGTACAAAAATGATGCTTTTGGGTTAAAAATTCAAAATCACTTTGATTTTGACATAGCAAAATCTCAAAACAGAGTTTCTGTTGGTGCAGAACTTCAAAAAGAAGATGGAAAAGGAAGCTTTGATCCACATAATTTAGATAAGGCAATTACAAAATATTCTCCTGTAAAATCGCAAAATCAAGCTTTATTTATACAAAATAGAACTTCAATTGGGTCTTTAGGTATTGATTATGGATTAAGATTTGATGATTATGAATTTGAAACTGGGTTTGGAAAAGCTAGTGATGATACTTTTTCCCCAAATATTGGACTTGATTATGAAATAACTTCTAACTCTTTAATATATGCAAATTATGGGCAAAGTAGTAGAATGAATGGGATTATTCCTTTTACTTGGATGACACAAATCAAAAAAGATACAAAATACTCATCAAAACTTGATGCTGAAAAATCTAAAAGATATGAAGTTGGATATAAATATGATAAAAATAGTCTTTTATTATCTGATGATTATTTAGTTTTTAATGCAAATTTATTTAAAACTGAAATTAAAGATTTAATAATTGCAAAAGCTACAAATGGTGGAAGTGGAGAAGGAGGAAGAACTTTAGTTGATATTTTTAATAGTTCTAGTGAATTTGAATCTAAAGGTTATGAATTAAAACTATCTTATTCTTATGATATTTTCTCTACAAGTTTAGGATATACAAAAATCAAAACAAATACTATAAATGATGACTCAGGTTTAGTGGCAGGAGTTGATGAATCAATCACTTTAAGAAGAGTTGGAGCTTACGATAGTGAAAATTTTATTTGGAATATTGGAATTGAACCTATAAATAATCTGGTACTAGATTATACTTTAAATGCTGTTTCTGGAATAAATGACCCTTTAATAAGAAGTGGTTATACAACTCATAATATCAATGCAAAATATCAAGTCTTAAAAAATTTAACACTTTTTGCTACTATAAATAACCTAACAAATAAAGATTATGGAAAACATACAACACTTGATAGAATGGGTGAATATAGACATGAAATGGGAAGAGATTATAGAGTTGCTTTAAAATATGAATTTTAAATATAAATATCTCGTATAATTACGAGATATTTAATAATATTTTTTTATTTTTAAAAGTTCTTTTGGATTAAATCTAAAATATTTATTAAATGTAGCCGTAAAACTTTGTTGATATTTATATCCTAAAATAATAGAAACTTCATTTATATTATATTCGCCTGTTTCAAGTAGTTGTTTAGCTTTTAACATTTTTTGTTCAATCATCAAATTTCCAGGACTGGTGTTAAAATATTTTTTAAATCCTGTTTTTAATTTAAACTCATTTAATGCAACTTTTTTTGATAAAGTTGATATTGTAAAATCTTCTTGCAAAGATAAAATCAACTCTTTTGCTTTATATAAAGCTTGTATATCTTTTTCATCAAACTTTACAATACTATTTTTAGATATTGTTTTTTCTTTAAAAAGTTCAAAAAACTCACAATACAAAAGCTCTAAAACTTTTGATTGTAAAAAAATATCTCCTAGATTTCCTTCATACATATCAAAATGGTAAAGTTGATTTAAAATCTTATTTGTTAAAAAATTTGTAGCTTCGCTTTTTAGAAGTTCTTGGCAACTATTTTTTTCTAAAGCATTTAGAACATAATCACTTTTTTTATTCAATGGCAAATTTTTAACTAAAAAATCTTTTTTTACAATCAACGAAATTTTATTTATTTCACCCCTTTTTGCTTTTGATTCGCTACTTTCTTCTTTTATTAGTTCTATATCTGTTCTATTATTTGAAGTTGAAAAGCCGTAGTTATGGATTTTTGATTTATAACTTACATCTCCAATAAGATTAAAATCAAGTAATATTCCATCAACTTGTGACTTTGATTGAACTGTAATATCATCTTTTAAAGTCAGGTTTGCTTTTACAAAATAGACATCATCAACCACTTTTTTATCAAAAATAGAAAATTCAACTTTCTCTTTTGGAAGAAACATCATTCCTTGATTATCACAAAATTGAAAAATTGTTTCATTTGAAGACATATTTATCCTTTAAAATACTACTAGAATAAAAACTAATACTAATAAATTAAAAAAATCAGCATTAATAATACTAAGTATTGATTATAATATTTTTAAAATAAAACTTAGGGAGTAAAAATGTATAAAGCATTATCAAAATTTACAATTATGTCACTTATTGCCAGTCAAATATGTTTGGCAAATGATTCAAAAACAACTACTTTGGAAGAAATCACTGTAAGTGCAAATAAAATGGAAGAAAATATCCAAGATGTACCTCAAAGTATAAGTGTAGTTAGTGAAAACGATATGGAAGAAAAAGCAATAAAAAGTGTTCCAGATATTATTGAAAAAATACCAAATCTATCTTCAACATATATGTATTCTGAAAGAGTTAATTTTAGAGGTATAAACACTTCTGTTTTTACAAATAATAATCCAGTTGTTATTTATATAGATGGAGTTCCACATAGTAGTGTTTATGGTTTTGATGCATCTTTACAAAATGCACAACAAGTTGAGATTTTACGAGGACCTCAAGGTGCATTATATGGAAAAGATAGTATTGGTGGAGTTATAAACATCATCACAAAAAAACATAAAAATGAGTTAAATGGACATATTGGAGCAGAATATGGTACAGATAACTTTATGCAAACAACTTTTAATGCAAATGGAGCAGTAATTACTGATAAGCTTTTTTTAGGAATAAATGGAAAAGTTGGAAAAGATGATGGTTGGCAAACAAATCATAATCCAAATCAAGACAAAGATTCTACAAGAAAAGAGTTTCATCAGTTAAATGCAAACTTAACTTTTAAAGCCACAGATAATTTTACTATGGCTTTAAATATTTTTAATGACAAAGATTATAAATATGGTTTTGAAGGTGGAGCTGTTCATCAAACACAAAATATAAACGATTTTAAAAGAAAAGATTTTAAAGATGTAAATTACGAAACTGATACTTATATGAAAAATAAATCAAATGCCCAATCACTAAAAATGGAATACTCTTTTGATGATAATAATTCTTTGACATCAATAACAGCAAATAAAAATATGGATATAGATGGAACTTGGGATGTTGATTTAGGAAACAATCCAAGTTATGATGGAATGTCTATGTTCCAAGATGCAAAATCTAAAAATTTTTCTCAAGAAATTAGACTAGCTGGTGAAAATAATCTATTTAGATACATTACTGGAATATATTTTGAAAAAGATAGTTTTGATTTCGACAATTATGGTAATGAATATCCAGGGTATTTATTAGGAGATCCATTTGGTGCTGGAGTTGGAGTGAAATTTAACTCTGTATCACAAGCAGATAGTTCTACTTATGCAGCTTTTGGACAAGTTATTATCCCTTTTGGGGAAAGTTATGAATTAACTCTAGGTGGAAGATACCAAAAAATAAAAAAACAGATGAACTTAGATTATTATTACAATCCTATAAATGTATCAGCTAATCCAATTTTTCAATTTGATGAAGAGCATACTTGGAATAGTTTTTTACCAAAAGTTGCTATTTCAAAAAAATTTGATAATAAACTAACAACTTATGTGACTGCCTCAAAAGGTTATCTTCCAGGAGGTTATAATAATTATGCTTCTTCTGGAAATGAAGAAGATAATAGATTTGATGCTCAAACATCAATGAACTATGAAGTAGGATTAAAAGGGTCATTTTTAGATGATAAACTTTTATTTGCAACATCATTATTTTATTTAGATATAAAAGATATTCATGTTTATAGCACTGATAAAACAACTGGTATGATGTACACTTCAAATGCGGGAGAAGCTGATTCTAAAGGAGTAGAATTGGAACTAGCTTACAATATAAACAATAATTGGAGAGTAGATACTTCTATTGGTATAATGAAAGCAACTTACTCAAATTTTATTGATGCAAGTGACAATAACAATAAAAACAATAAAATAGAAAGAACACCTTCTCATTCAGCAAATTTTGGAGTTTCATATTATGGTGATAGTGGATTTTATGGAAGAGTTGATATAAGAAATCAAGGAGATATGTATTTTAATGCACAAAATAGTTTAAAACAAGACTCTTATACTATTGCAAATGCAAAAATTGGTTATTTGTTTGATGATTTTGATGTATATACTTATGTTAAAAATATTACAGATGAAAGTTATATAGTTGCTCTTGAAGAAATGGCTGAATTTAGACAATTAACTTATGGAAAAGGAAGATTTATAGGCGTTGGATTAAAATACTCTTTTTAAAAGAGTATTTTATTCATAATATTTTTATATCTAATACAAAAACGCAAATAGCCAAAGTGGAATTTTATTTTTAAACCCTATTTCAATATCATCGCTCACAACAAAACTATTTTCAATATCTTTTACTTGTGAAAAATCTTTGTTTTTCCCACCAATTTAAAAAATGTAAATCCGTATTTACAACCTTTATATTATTTTGTAAATTTAGATTAACATATTATATAAATTTGTCAATGACTCAATAGTAATAAGTTATTGTTTATTCAAAAAAATATTCCCAAAAAGGTACAACTTTTACATCTTCTAAAATATCATTTTGCCTATAAGTTATAATATATTTTTCATCTACTTTAAAAGGAAGTTTCATCAAACCATTTAATTCTCTTATTTTATTTTGTTCATTTAACTGATAACAAACTTGAATAGCGATAATAAGATTATCTTTTTTCACTATAAAATCACACTCAAAATCTTTGTTATAAAAATATATCTCAAAATCTCTTTTTTGAAGTTCACTAAAAGTCAAATTTTCTAAAAGTTTTCCATAATTTGAAGAAAAACTATATCCTAAATTCATAAATCCATTATCACATAAATATAGTTTCTTTTTATTATTCATTTGCTCTTTTAAAGAGTATGAAAATTGTTTTATTTCACTAAATAGATAACAACTTTCTAAAACCCAAATATACTCTTTTATCGATTTATCATTGAGTTTTAAAACTTTTGATAAAGATGAGTAAGAATACAAAGAAGTAAGATTTGTAAGTGAATAAAAACTCAACTCTTTAAAACTTTTTATATCTCTAATTTGATTATTTGCAACACAATCTTTTAATAAAATAGTTTCATAATAACTACTTATTAAATCTCTTTTTAAATCTTCTTCTATCTCATAAACTTCAACAAAAGAGCCAAACAAAAGCATATCATCTACTATTTTTAAAACCTTTGGCAAATTCTTATTTAATTCTAAATAGCTATTTATTTGGTTTATTTTCAAAATCTCTTTAAATTTTAAAGGATAAATTTGTGTTGAAAGATATCTGCCTGTTAATAAAGTTGAAAACTCTGTATTTAAAAGTGATGAATTTGAGCCTGTAACAAAAATTTTTATAAATTCATTACTATCATAAACACTTTTTACATACTTTTCCCAACTATTAATTGCTTGAACTTCATCTAAGAATAAATATTTTATATCTTTTTGTGTTAGTTTTTTTGCTGTTTGAATTATTTCATAAAAGCTTTGTGGATTGTTTGAATACTTTATAAAAAATGGGTCATCTAAGTTAAGATACAAAATTTCTTCTTTATCAATACTTTGACAAAGATGATTTATAAGTAGTTTAAAAAGTGATGATTTACCACTTCTTCTTACACCTTGTAATACTTGAATCTGTTTTGTTTTTAGATTATCAATAAGTTTATAAAAAATATCTCTTTCATACAAACCATCATATTCACTTTCCCAATGTTTATTCTGAGATATTATTACATTATTCATATTGTAATCCTTAAAATATATAAATATTTCGTAGTATAGGACGAAATATTAATTTTGTCAATGACTTAATAGTAATATTTTCTTGTTTTCATAACATCTTTTGGACGAACACCAAAAAATTGAAAAAAGGCATTTGAAAAACTTTGTTGATACTTATATCCAACATAAAATGCTACTTCTGAAACAGAATATTCACTATTTTCAAGAAGTTGTTTTGCATAGAGCATTTTTTGTTCTAGTATCATCTGTCCAACAGTTGTATTAAAAAGTTTTTTGAATCCAAATTTTAATTTAAATTCATTTATTGCTACTTTTCTAGCCAATGTTGGTAAATCTGGAAAATCTTGAGTTAAAAGAATAATATCTTTTGCTCTATATAAAGCATCAATATCATCATTTGAAAGTTTTATATTTTCACAGCTACATTTAGTTTTACAAAAACAATTATTTACTTCATTGAATTCATTATAAATTATCTCTAAAACTTTACTTTGTAAATATATATCATTTAATTTTCCACAAAATGGTGAATTAAAAAGTTCATTTGCTAATTTTATATTTGCTAAGGTATCTTGTTTATGTATAAATGTTGATACATTTTTATCTTTCGATTTTCTAAGCTTTTCAAGTAAACAAAATTCTTTTGATAGATATTTCTCTAAAAAATCACTCTTTATACCTATTGCCAAGCCTTTTGAAAAACTATTTTTTTCAAGTTTAGATGTAGATTCACACTTATCTATATATTTTATATACAAATCATTTTTCTTAAAAAGTTCAGATTTATCTGAAGAATTAGCCCTATACTCCATTTTCCCTTCTAAAATAATATTTATAAATAATATATCAACATCTGAATTTGAATGTATAGAAATATTTTCATTTGATTTAGCTTGAGTTTTAAATATCAAAATATCATCATTTATAACCTCTTTTTTAGAACGCATATATCCTAAGTCATTTGGCAAAGATAAAGTAAAATCATTGTTTGAGGAAGAAGACATAAATTCACTTATGTCATCTATTGTAAAAGTATAAGACATTTTTATCCTTTTATATTTAAAAAAAATCCAAAAATATTATATTTATTTTTGAAATTGACAAATATTATTATTATAATTCAAACTTATTTAAAGTTTAGTAAAGGAATAAAAAGTGAAAGAAAGAAAGAAAGAAAGTTAATACTTGCATCACTATTTGTAAGTTCACTGCTATATGCAAATGAAACTACAAAATTAGAAGAAATAACTGTTAGTGCAAATAAAATGGAGGAAAATATAAAAGATGTTCCTCAAAGTATCTCTGTAATATCTGAAGAAGAGATTGAACAAAAAGGGATTAAAAATATATCAGATATAGTAAAAGAAGTTCCAAATATGAATATATTAAATGCAGCAAATGGAGCAGCAGTTTCATTTAGAGGATTAAATAGTTCTATGTTTACAAATAACAATCCTGTTGTTATATATGTAGATGGTGTTCCATACTATGATAGATTTGATTTTAATCCAAGTTTAGCAGATGTAGAGCAAATAGAAGTTTTAAGAGGTCCCCAAGGAACATTATATGGGAAAGATGCCATTGGTGCTGTTATAAATATCACAACAAAAACTCCTAAAAATAAATGGAGTGGAAGTATAGAAGCAGAATATGGAAATGATAATACTTTTAATACAAAGCTAAATACAAGTGGAGCGATAGTTGATAATAAACTATTTGCAGGAATAAATGGCTCTTTCTATCATACTGATGGTTGGATTACAAACAATTATTCAAATATGAGAAAAGATGCAAATGAAAAAAATGATAGAAAAACAAGCGGTTTTTTACTGTGGAAACCAACAGATAATTTTTCAGCTAGATTAACAATAGCTGATAACTATGAGAAAAAATACTTTATGGATGGGTTCAGTTCAGACCCTAATCTTGATATAAATAGTTTAAAAAGAGATGATGCTAAAAATGTAAGCTTTGATGTACCAGCTTGGGATAAAACAAAAGTTCAATCTCAAGCTTTAAATCTCTCTTATGAACTTGACAAAGTAAAATTTGACTCTACTACAACTCATAAAAAGATGGATTTAGATGCAGAATTTGATATAGATAATAGAGCAAATCAAGGACAAGAAGATGGATTAGGACAATGGAATTATACTGATCTTGAAACTTTATCTCAAGAGTTTAAGCTTTCAAGTAAAAATCAAGATATAAAATGGGTAACTGGACTATATTTTGATAAAGAAAAAAGAGAACAAGGTCCTTATGGTGGAGAACAATGGGCAGATATGTCATATTATGGTATGGGACAAGGAGTATATTTTGGAGATGCCTACTCTAAAACCGATAGTAAAACTTATGCTATCTTTGGACAAACAATGATTCCTTTAGGAGAAGATTTTGAACTTACTTTAGGGGGAAGATATCAAAAAATAAAAAAAGAGATAGATGTAATAGCAAAATCTAGTTTTGCAGGTATGCAATTTCCTGATGTAAATTATGGTGATAAAAAAACTTGGAATTCTTTTTTACCCAAAGCTGCACTTTCATATAAAATCAATGACAATCTTACAACTTATGTTTCAATCTCAAAAGGTTATATGCCAGGAGGATTTAACTATTATCCCTCAAATAATATAAGTGAAGAAAATACATTTGAAGCACAAAAATCTATAAACTATGAAATAGGAGCAAAATATATAGGAGATAGTTTTGCTTTAAATACAAGTATATTTAGAATGGATATAAAAGATATTCATATTTATAAACAACTTATGGGAGGAACTGTATTTGCTACTGGAAATGCTAAAAAAGCTCACTCTCAAGGTATAGAAATGGATGGAACTTATTTTTTAACTGACAATTTAAGTCTTTTGGGAAGTGTGGGACTAATACAAGCAAAATATGATGACTATGATGATGGAAATAGAAAATATAATGGAGAAAAGATAGAAAACACACCTTCTTATACAGCAAGTTTAGGTGTTTCATATCTAGCTGATAGTGGATTTTATGGAAGAGTAGATTTAAATGCAAGAGGAAATACAAGTTATAGCGATGGAGCAAATAATGGTAGATTGATAAGAGCAGATGGGGGAATAACTGCAAATGCAAAAGTTGGATATAAAGTAGGAAATTTTGATATTTATGGATATGTTAAAAATATCACAGATGAAGATTATGTAATATCTTATATGTCTAAATCTGGCTCATCTTGGGTTGGTTTTAATGAACCAAGAAAGTTTGGAGTTGGAGCAATTTATAAATTTTAATCCTTATTAAATAAAAAATAATCCTTTTAAAGTAAACTAGGTATTGATATATTTTATCAATACCTATAAACTTTTATCTCAAAAATTTTGTAGGAATTTATATGAAAAAAGAAGAACAAAAACAGGGACTTTGGGCTATTATGTCACCTGTTAAATTTAAAATAAGAATGGCTATGTTATTAGCAAGTATTGGAGCAATAAGCTTGATTTTAAGCCTATTACTTTTATCATTTGCACTAACAAATATTTTACAAAACACTCCTTTAGTTGTTTTTGGATTTGAACTAAATTTAGTTAATACTATACTTTTATTAGCACTTTTAACTATCATTGCTTTTTTATCAAGATTTGGAGCCTTTGCAGTTTCACACTTGGGTGCTTTTCATCTAGAACAAATTTTGCGAACAAAACTATCTTTACATTTAGCAAAGTTGCCTTTAGGATATATTATATCAAATGGTTCAGGAGCTTTAAAAAAAGTAGTTCAAGATGATGTAAAAACTTTACATGCTTTTGTTGCAGATAGCACTCCAATGATTGCAAAAAGTATAGTTGCACCAATTACTACTTTAATTATACTTTTAGTGATTGATTATAGATTTGCTCTTGCAACACTTAGCGTATTTATCTTAGGTTGGATTACTATGGCAGTTGCTATGAAAGACTCAAAAAGTTTAAGAATAAAGTATGAACAAAGTCAATCAAATATAAACAGAGCTGTTATAGAGTTTGCACAAGCTATGCCAGTTGTACGAACTTTTGATGATGGTACAACTTCATTTAAAAGATATAATGATGCTTTGATTGAGTTTAAAAACAATCTTCATCATTGGATGAGTGTAAGTGCTTTTAGTGCAAAACTTGGAATGATTATATTAAGTCCACTTCCAACACTTTTAGCAGTTATTATCACTGCTATTTTTCTTTTAAACTTTAGTTCTTTGGAGTTATTTGCTTTTATAAGTGCTTTGTTTTTAAGTACAGGAATGGCAGATGCTATGATGCCACTTATGTGGTTAAATAACCATATTAAAAAATCTCAAACCTCAGCACTTAAAATTCAAGAAGTTTTAAGTGTAAAAGCACTTGAAATTGCAAAAGAGCCAAAAACTATAAATAGTTTTGATATAGAGTTTAAAAATGTTTCATTTAAGTATGACAATGTTGAAAATTATGCTTTAAAAGATATAAATTTTAAAGTATCAAGTGGAAGTGTAACTGCTCTTGTAGGTCCAAGTGGAGCAGGAAAAAGTACAGTAGCAAAACTCATTCCTAGATTTTGGGATGTAAGTAGTGGAGCGATTAAAATAGGTAGTATTGATATAAAAGAAGTTAGTAGTGAAAATCTTATGGATACAGTTTCTTTTGTATTTCAAGATACTTTTTTATTCCAAGATACAATTTATAACAATATAAAAATGGCAAACACAAATGCAACAGATGAAGAGATTATAAATGCTTCAAAAGCTGCACAAATCCACGATTTTATTTTAAGTTTACCAGATGGTTATGAAACACTTGCAGGAGATAGAGGAGCAAACCTATCTGGTGGGCAAAAACAAAGAATTACAATTGCTAGAGCAATTTTGCGAAATACTCCAATCATTGTTTTAGATGAAGCAACAGCTTTTGCAGACCCAGAAAATGAAGAAGAGATAGTAAAAGCTTTAGCAAACTTAACAGTAAATAAAACTGTAATTATGATAGCTCATAGACTTTCAACTATCAAAGACTCTGAACAAATAGTAGTATTTGATGAAGGAAAAATATCTGAAATTGGAAAACACGAAGATCTGTTAAATACTAAAGGTGTTTATAGCAAACTTTGGAGTAACTATGAAAAAGCTAGTTCATGGAACTTAGAAAAGATAGAAGATAAAAAAGGAGAAAATAATGAGTAAAGAAAAACTATCTTCATTTTGGGACTCGTACAAAATCACTCTTGAAATTGCACAAGATAAAAAATATTTAATTAAACAAAGCTATTTTTATTTTATTATGTCGTATGTTTTCCAAGGATTGGCATTTGCATTTTTTTATCCTTTGTTAAATACTATTTTTGTAGATGAATTTAACTTAAACAATACCCTATTTTGGTTCAGCCTTATTGTTATTTTAAGTATATTTTCTTTTATCTTTAAGTGGAAAGCAAGTGATTTTAACTATTCAGGTGATTTAGTAGAAACAACTCATAATTTAAGAGTAAAATTAGGCGAAAAAATAAAAACTATGCCTTTACAAAAACTCTACTCATACAGAACGGGCGAACTAAACTCAATATTAGCAAATGACGTTGATTCTTCTGTTTTACATATGGGAATAATTGCGGGAATGTTTTTTGAAGTAGCAGTTGTACCAGTTGTTATCATAATAGCTACTTTTTTTATAGATCCAATTTTGGCTATTGTACTTATATTTGCAATACCACTAGCCTATCCTATTTATAAATGGAAAAGAAATGGTACAAAATGGGAAAAAATAGAAGTATCAAAAGCAAATGCAACACTTGAAGCAGATACTATTGAGTATATTCAAGGATTGCCAGTTTTAAGAGCTATTAATCAAATTGGTTCAAATGCCAAACAACTTCAAAAATCAATCTCAACGGTAAGAGAAATTCAAAAAAAAGGCTTATTTGGTTCATCTATTCCAATGGTTGTAATGAACACTTTAATTGAATTTTTGTTTTTAACTATTTTAGCTATTGGAACACTTTTTATCTTCAAAGGAGAATTAACAATAGCTACTTTACTTGCTCTTTTGATTATCTTAGCACGATTGAGTGAACCTTTGGCAAATTTCTTAGCAGTTACTTCTGCACTTGATGTAATGGAAGCTGGATTTACAAATATTAAAAAATTACTTGATATAAAAGAGTTTGAAGTTATAAAACCAATAGAAAAACCAAAAAACTTTGATATTACTTTTAATGATGTTTCATTTAACTACGATAGCAACAATCAAAAAGTTTTAAAAGATTTCTCTATAAATATCAAAGAGAACTCTCTTACAGCTATTGTTGGACCATCTGGAAGTGGAAAAACAACTATTACAAAACTTATTATGAGATATGCGGACCCATCAAACGGAACTATAAAAATAGGAAATATTGATATAAAAGCAATGGAGCAACAAACTTTGATGAAGTTTATCTCTGTTGTTTTTCAAGATGTATATTTGTTTGATGATACTATTTTAAACAATATTAGAATGGGAAAACCAAGTGCTACTGATGATGAAGTTTTAGCTGCTTCAAAAGCTGCTTATGCACATGAGTTTGTATCAAGATTACCAAAAGGTTATGATACAAAAGTTGGAGAAATCGGTGGAAGTTTAAGTGGTGGTGAGCGACAAAGAATAAGTATAGCAAGAGCAATTTTAAAAGATAGCCCAATAGTTATTTTAGATGAACCAACATCAGCTTTAGATACACAAAGTGAGGTAGCAGTTCAAAGTGCTTTAGATGAACTGATAAAAAACAAAACTGTAATAGTAATAGCTCATAGACTAACAACAATTTCTCATGCAAACAATATTTTAGTAATTGAAAATGGAGAATTAAAAGAACAAGGGAATCATAAAGATTTGGTAGATTTAAAAGGGAAATATTACTCTATGTTTGAAGCACAACAAAGAGTAAAAGAGTGGAACATAAACAATAAAGGCACTATATGAAAAAAAAATTAACTTGGTCAAATTTGACCTTGTTGTTTAGCCTTTATACAACTCAATTTTTAGCTTTAGGCTTCTTTATGGAAGCCTTTATAGGGATTTTACGACAAAATGGTGTTCCTTTAGAAAATCTTGGATTTATATATATGCTTGGGCTTTTTTGGGTATTTAGATTTTTATGGGCTCCATTTATAGATAGAATATATTTTAAGAAAATGGGACACTATCGAGCTTGGATTATCATTTTCCAATCTTTGATGGTCATAGCATTATTTTCAATCTCTATTTTGCATATAAATGACCACTTAAAAATAATCATAATTTTAGCAATATTGGTTGCATTTTTTGCATCTTCACAAAGTGTTGCACTTGATGCTTTTGCATTTAAAATAACATTTAAAAAAGAGCGTTCTATAATAAATGCTATCAAAGTATCTGGTGGACTTATTGGTATGGTTTTAGGTGGAGGAATAGGACTTATACTATACTCAAAAATTGGTTGGCATTTTACTATGTATATTATGACTATAATCACTGCAATTTCACTTATTCAAATACTTTTTTTTACTGAACCAACTATGAAACACCCAAATTTGATAGAAAAAATTGATTATAAACAATTTTTAACTTTTTGGAAAACAAAACAAAAAAAGCTTTGGTTTATTTTACTTTTTTTATATCCAGCTACAATTAGTTCAGCTTTTGGACTTACAACTCCACTTTTAGTTGATTTAGGTTGGGATTTAGCCAAAATTGGTTTTGCTGTTCATATAATAGGTTATGGAATAGGATTTCTAGCATCTTTTGGTGCTTCTTATGTCATAAATAAATTTGGTAAAAAAAATATTTTAATATTTGCTGCGATTGGACAAATTGTTGGTATATTGATGATGTTATTACTATTTAAATATCACCATAATGAAATATTTGTAATGTTTATAATAGGAGTTATATTTATGTTTTATACTCCATCACAAGTTCTTATGACAACAATTATGATGGACTTATCATCTTCTAAAACTCCAGCTTCACAGTTTGCAGTACAACATAGTATTTATATGTTTTCAGGAATATTATTTAGCTCATTATCTGTATCAATGTCAGGAATTTTAGGTTATGAGAAAATCATATTTATTTGTGCTTTTATAGGAGTATTAGCAATGCTTTTATCAACAAAAATCGAATATATTTTAAAAAAGGAAAATAGTGAAAGAGATTAAACCTTTAATGCTTATTACAATTTTATGTGTATCTTCAATGATGGCTTTTTTAGCCGTAGTTGGTCCAATCATACGAAAATTAGGCTTACAAGAGTGGCACGCAGGAGTTATGGTTGCACTTGCAGGAGTTGCTTGGATATTTTTATCAAGATTTTGGGGTAAAAAAAGTGATATTCACGGAAGAAAAAATATCTTACTTCTTGCAATATTTGGATTTTTTATATCATATTTACTTTTAGCAATATTTGTAAATTATGCAGTTGTTACTGTTCCTCTTGTGATAGTTTCACTTTTAGTTTTGATGACTACAAGATTGCTAATAGGAGTATTTTATTCAGCTGTTCCTCCTGTATCAAATGCTTTAATTGCAGATAAGGTTGCACCAGAAAAAAGAACTTCATATATGGCAAGTCTTGGAGCATCAAACGGTTTAGGTATGATTTTAGGACCAGTTTTAGGTGGAACATTGGCTAGTTTTGGACTTGCAACTCCACTTTATGTAGCAGCAATTTTGCCACTAATCGCAGTTTTTATAGTATTTTTCTTTTTAGAAAAAGATAAGAAAATAGAAAAAACAAAAGATACTCCATTACGTTTTTTTGATAAGAGATTACGACTTCCTATGATTGCATCATTTATAACTATGTTTAGTATTGTTACTTCACAAGTTTGTTTAGGATTTTTTATCTTAGATAAATTTCAAATGGGTGAAATTGAGGCTGCAAAAGTTACTGGATATATCTTAGCAATAATTGGAGTTGTATTTATAGCTACTCAAATTATTGTTTCAAAACTAAAAAATGTCAAATCTATAACTTGGCTTATTTTGGGTTCAATTTTTGCAACAATAGGATATTTTTTAATAGGTATTATTTCTACACAAGTTGAATTAACTCTAGCTTTTTGTATAGGAATTATTGGTTTAGGTATGATAATGCCTGCATTTATGGCAATCACTTCAAATAGTGTAGAAGCAAATGAACAAGGAGTTGCAGCTGGAACTGTATCATCTGCTCAAGGTTTTGGAATTATAGTTGGACCTCTTTTAAGTACAATTTTATATAAAATATCTCCCGAAGCTCCATTCTTTTTTGCAAGTTTAATTTTTGCTATTTTGGTTATAATCTCGCTTTTATATAAAAGAAAAGGGATTTTATGTTAGAAGTTATAATTTTGGCATTTGCTCTAAGTATGGATGCATTTGCAGTTTCTATTGGGCTTGGAATAAAAAACAGACAAAATTTAAAAATTATGGCTTTAAAAGCTGGACTATTTTTTGGTATTTTTCAAGCACTTATGCCATTTTTAGGGTTTTTAGGTGGAATTGGACTAAAAGAGTATATTCAAGGATATGATAAAATCGTAGCATTTATCTTGCTTTTACTTATTGGTGGGAAAATGTTATATGAAGCATTTAATGAAAATGTGGAAGAAGAGATATCACAAGTAACAAATAAAATATTATTGACTTTAGCAATAGCTACAAGCCTTGATGCAATGGCAGCTGGATATAGTCTTCATCTATTCAGTGTAAATATATATTTATCTTTATTTATCATTGGATTTACTACATTTGTTATTAGTTATATTGGTGTTTATGTTGGAAGCCGTGGTGGTGAAAAATATGAGAGAAAAGCTGAAATTTTAGGTGGAGTTGTTTTAATATTAATAGGTTTTAAAATACTACTTTTTTAAAATATCTTTAGGGAGAATTTTAAACTCTTTATAGAAAGCATTTGTAAAATTATTTGCAAATTTATAACCAACTTGCAAAGCTATTTCATTGATATTATATTCACCACTTTGTAGCATATTTTTTGCTATATCCATTTTATGAGTTAATAAAAATTGATAGGGACTAGCTTTATATAGTTGCTTAAAGCCTTTTTTTAGCTTTACTTCACTTAAATGAACCATTTTAGACAAAGCAACAATTGAAGGTGGATTTTGTATATTTTGTAATAAAAGTTCTTTAGCTTTATAAAGAGCTTTTTTATCATACATATCAAGATAAACATCATCTTCATTTTGTTCAAGTTTTGCAATTTCAAAAGATAATAATTCAAAAATTTTACCTTGTTTATATATGCTTGCTAACTCTCCAATAAACTTGCAATTTAATATATCATTCAATAAAAGCTGTGAATGAATAGAAGTTTTTGTAAAACTTAATAATTGAAGATTTTGTCTATTATAAAAGTATTTTTCAACCAAACTTTTTTTAAAATTCCTTAATAAAAACTCTTCACTTAATATCAATCTAACTTGATTTATATATCTATCTTTAAACTCTCTAAAACCTTGTGTCCCTTCAAATAATGATATTGTTGTAAAGCCCTCTTTAAAAGGAATGATTTTTTTATCACTATTTATATAATTTGTATTTCCATTAAGTGATATTGTAATTACAAATTTTCTTTCTTTTTGTTTTGCTTCTAAAAATATCTCTTTTTCTAATTTATAGTTTGTTTTTGAAAAAATCAAACCATCTTGGATATGTGTTTTTTCCATATAATCACTACCTACTTCTATGGGAAAACTATTTTTTATAATATTTTTTTCACTATTTAAATTTGAAGTTATCAAATCTTTTAAATAAAATTTAGTCATTTTTAACCTTTAGAATAGAAATAAAACCTTTTAGAATAATCTTAAGATTGACTATCAATTTATTGAAGTATATACTAGCCAAAATAAATTTCATATTAAAGGAAACATAATGTTTAAATCAAAACTAACAATTTCTATTTTACTAGCAAATTGCTTGTTTGCACAAACAACTATCTTAGATAGTATTACAGTAACTGCACAAAAGAAAGAGGAAAATATACAAAAAGTTCCTATTTCAATCTCTGCTTTTGATGATATTTCAATAGAAGATAAATCTATTGAAAGTTTAGAAGATATTGCAAAATATACTCCAAATTTGATGCTTTATAATACTGCTCAAGAAGGATTAATTGTGCCTTCAATTCGAGGTATTAGTGGAAATGTTTTATCTTTTTCTACTCCAGTTGGGCTTTATGTAGATGGAGTTCCAAATACTAGTGCTTTTGGCTTTGATGATTCTTTAGGAGATATAGAAAGAATTGAAGTTTTAAGAGGACCTCAAGGAACTTTATATGGTAAAAATAGTGAAGCTGGAGTTATAAACATCATCACAAAACAACCAGATAATGAACTACGAACTAAACTCTTTTCAACAATCGGAAATGAAGGAAGAAGAGATTTTGGACTAAATATTTCAACTCCAATAGTAAAAGATAAATTTTATGTAGGTATAGCTTATAAACATAAACAAAAAGATGGTTTTATAAAAAACACTCTTACAAATGACTATGAAAATGACAAAAAAAGTGATTATGGAAAATTAATCCTTAGAACAACTCCAACTGATAATCTTGATATATCTTTAATATCATCAATTCACAAAGAAGATAATGGAGCACATAATTGGGTAAGTGCAACAAACAATAATAAAGAAGTTAGTTCAAATTTAAAAGGAAATTCTACTCCAAAAGATACAACTTTTGCTTTAAATGTAAATTATAATATAGATGAAAACTCTAAAATAAAATCTATAACAACAAAAAAAGAGTACAAGGATAAAGCTATAGTAGATGCAGATTTTACTCCTTTAACTTTAAGACATATTTATAAACAAAACAAACTAGATACAATTTCTCAAGAGTTTAGATATGAAACTATGTTTAATAAAACTGAATTTATATCTGGAATTTATTTAGATAAACAAGATAACGATTTATACACAAGAGTATTTGCACCTTTTAATCCTACTGGTTTTGCAAATCCACAAGATATGAGTTCAAAAAGTATTGGAGTTTTTGCTAATATTATTCATCCTTTAAGTGATAGCTGGACTTTAAATAGTGGTATTCGATATGACAAGGAAAAAAAAGAACTAAAAGTTAAAAATACTCCTACAAATTTAGAAGAAGATTTTTCTAGTATCTCTTCTAAAATAGCAATTCAATACGATATAAACCAAAATCAAATGACTTATTTTACAGTTGCAAAAGGATATAGAAGTGGTGGATTTAATCCTTTAGCACCATCAACTAATTTACAATCTTACAAAGAAGAGAATTTAATATCTTATGATCTAGGATTTAAATCTATGTTTTTTGATAATCGTTTAAAATTCAATGCAAATATATACTTTATGGACATAAAAGATATGCAAGTTGAAGAAACTTTGATGGTTGGCACGGTTTTTATAACAAACTCTGCAAGTGCAACTTCAAAAGGAATAGAGTTAGAAATTGAAGGTTTAGTGACAAATGAATTAAGTTTATTTGCAAGTGGAGGTTTCAATAAAACAACTTTTGATAAATTTAGTGATGTTGTAGGTAATTATGATGGAAACTACAATCCTCTTGCTCCAAAATATAACTTTAATTTAGGAGCTCAATATAGAGCAAATAGTGGATTATATGCCAGAATCGATTTTAATGGTTATGGAAAGACATATTTTGACAAAGCAAATAAATACTCACAAAAAGCTTATACTTTAGCAAATACAAAAATAGGTTATGAAGCCGATAACTTCGACATATATTTTTATGCGAATAATATTTTTGATAAAAAACATGATGCAATAGGTGCATATTTCAATGGTACAACAACTATTTTAAGAGAAGAACCAGAATTTGGTATCAAGTTAGCTTATAGATTTTAAGGACTAAAAGTGATAAATAAAAAATATGAAAAATATGCTTTTGCTATTGTTATGAGTGCCATAATGAGCTTTATTATGAGCTTTGTTGTAACTTTTATAAATTTAGGATTTATTGATGATTTTTTTATAAAGTGGATTGAAGCATGGATAAAAGCATTTATTATTGCTGTGCCCATTATCAGCGTTGTTGTACCATTGGTACGAAAAATTGTTTCTAAAATAATAAAAGGATAAAAATGCAAAATATAAATAAATATCTAAATATGTTATTAGTACAACAAAAAACTGAAATTTTAGAAATTGCCTTAAATTTTAAACTTTTTAAACTAATTGAAGAAAGTATAAATACGGTTTCTATGCTATCTTCAAAAATAAAATTAGATGAACATAAAACTAAAATATTATTAGATAGTTTAGTTTTTATAGAACTACTTGAAATAAATGAAGATAAATACTTTAATACAACTATTTCAAAACAATCTTTTATTTATGGAACTTCTTCATATTGTGGCGATATCTTTTTACATAGAAAACAGTTAATAACTTATGGAAAAGATATGATTAAATCTATTTTAGAAGATGATATACAATTAGAAAACAATAAAACAGAAAAACTTTGGGCAAATGCTTCAAAACTTTTCTTAAAACAAGAACAAAAAAACCTTATATCTCCAATAGCACTGAATATTATAAAAAATCTAAAAGGGTTTTCTAGCTTTGATAAAATGCTAGATTTAGGTTGTGCATCAGGGATTATTGGTTTAGAAATTACAAAAAACCACCCTACACTAAAAACAACTTTGTTTGATTATAAAGAAGTTACAAATATAGTAAAAGAGCATATCAAAGAGTATAAATTAGAGAAAAGAGTTTCAATTTTAAGTGGTGATATTGAAAAAAATGATATTGGTAAAAACTATGATTTGATTTGGTGTAGCAATATTTTTTATTTTTTAAAAGATAAAAAAGATGTGATAAAAAAGATTTACGATGCTTTAAATCCAAACGGTATCTTAGTAAGTTGTCATGTTGAAATAGATACAAAAAATAGCCTTGATGAAAATAGTTTTTTTTACTTTTTATCTTTAAATTTACAAGGTAAAGATATATTAAAACCTATGGAACTATCAAATATATTTGAAGATATTGGCTTTAAATCTATCAACTCATATACAAGCTTTGATACACCTATGACTCCTAGTCAAATCCATATTTGTAGGAAATAAAATGAATCAATTAACAAAAAAGAATATCCTATTTTCAGTTTTATTTACAGCCATTTTAACCCCTATGATTTTTTTTGTGATGGGACTTCCTATGATTTTACAAATAAAAGGTTTTGATGCTTCATTGATTGGGCTTTTTCAATTAGCGGGATTACCTATGGTATTTAAGTTTTTAATGTCCCCACCAATAGATAAAATTGTATTTGAAAAAAAGCATTATAAAAAATGGACATTTTATATAGGAATAAGCTATATATTTTTACTTATTTTCATCAGTTTTTTATCTTTAGAGCATAGTATTTATACTGTGTTTATAGCTATTTTAGTAACTGCATTTATCTCAACTTTTATGGATATTCCACTAAATGCTTTAGCTATAAAAACTTTTAAAAAAGAAGAAAGAATTAGTGCTGGAAGTTATAAAATAAGTGCTTATAGTATGGCATCTTTGTTAGGTGGAGGTGTTTTTTTACTGATTTTTAATCATCTTGGTTGGAGATTAACATTTATTTTAATGGCTTGTTTTATACTTTTTTCCCTATTTGCTTTATATTTTATAGAAGAAAAGGATGAAATAATTGACTCTCAAAAAATATCTTTAAAAAATATTATCACTTTTTTTAAACAAGAAAATATAGGGATTTGGATTTTTATTTTAAGTTTTTATTTTGTTCCTATAAGTGCTTTATGGGTATTTATGAAACCATATTTAATAAGCAAAGGTATAAAAGCTGATGATGTAGCTATTTATGTGGGAATTTACGGAAGTTTTATAGCCATTTTAGGAGGGGCTTTAAGCAACTATATTGGACAAAAATTTTCAAAGAAAAATCTACTTATTATTTTTATGTTTTTTAATATTTTTAGTACATCAATATTAATTTTTATTGAATTCTATAATCTAACATTTTATTATTTGATTATATGTGTTACTTTTGTAGCCTTGGCTATCGCTTTATCTTCTGCAATAGTTTTTTCTATGATTATGGACTATTCAAGAAAAGAATCACGAGCAATCGATTACTCAATACAATCAAGTATCTTTTCACTTACAAGAATTTTATCAGCTGTAATTGCAGGGATAATTGTTTCAAATTTTGGCTTTGAAAGAATGTTTATCTTTGAACTTATTTTTCTAATTTTTATTACTTTTGTTATTTATAAAAAATTTTAATCTATTATAATATCATCTGTTCCATCAAATATATCATCTATTGATACATTTAAGATGGAACAAATTTTAAAAATATGTTCTAAATTAAACTTTTTATTGTACTTATAAATTTCTGCTTTTGCAATGTGTCCAACAGAATCATAACCCATAGCATTTGCAAGTTTTAATTGGCTAAAACCTTTTTTCATTCTTGCTTTTTTTACATTTTCACCAATTTTTTTATAAAATAGTTCTAGTTTTTCATCTTTATAATAATTTTCCAATTTTATTAAATGTTCCATAGGTATTAATTTTCTTGTAAGTTTATTAAAGTTAATATTCTCTATCAATGTTCAATTGAACATTAAAAGCAATATATTGCAACTAAGTTGCATAAAAGACAAATAATATTAAAATCTCAAAAACATTTTGCAACTTAGTTGCTAATTATAAAAAAGAAAGGAAAAAAATGTTAGAAACAAAAAGAAAAGTTGTATTTATCTCTTTATTTGCAAGTTCTTTAGTATTTGCGAACAATACTACAAAACTTGATGAAATAACAGTTTCAGAAACTGGAGGTAATTATTTAAGTGGAAATAATGCCTACTACAAGACAAGAACTCAATCTGCCACAAAAACAGACACTCCAATAAGAGAAACAGCTCAATCAGTTTCGGTTATAACAAATCAAACACTTGAAGATTTAAATTTTGTTAAACTTGATGATGCTTTAGATTATGTAAGTGGTCTTTCAAGACAAAATAATTTTGGTGGATTATACGATAATTATTCAGTTAGAGGGTTTCAAGGACATGAGAATACTGGTCTAAGTACACTTAAAAATGGTTTTGCAGATAATCGTGGATATAATGCTCCTAGAGATACAATAAATATTGAAAATATAGAATTTTTAAAAGGACCATCTGGCTCTTTATATGGAAATAGTGAACCAGGTGGAACTTTAAATGTTGTTACCAAACAACCAAATTTTGATAACCAACACTATATCAAAACTGATATTGGAAGCTATGATTTTTATAGAGTAGCTTTTGATTCAACTGCACCAATAAATGAATCTTTTGCTTATAGATTAACAGCTGCACTAGAAAAAAAAGGAAATTTTAGAGACTATGTAGATAGCCAAAGATATATAATAGCTCCATCGTTAATTTGGACTATTAGTGATGATACATTTATAACGTATGTTGGAGAATTTATAGAACAAAAAACGCCACTTGATAGAGGAATATCTTTAGTTAATGGTCAAAATATTATGAATCATAAAACATTTCTTGGAAATCCAGATGATGGAGATATAACTTCAAAAAATCAAACTCATCAGCTTAAACTTGACCACTATTTCTCTGATAATTGGAGTAGTAGCGTTGGAATTGCTTATAAAGATAATACTACAAAAGGTAAAGCTACTGAAATTGTTCCATCTAGGGCTATTACAGGAAATAGTGCATTATTAAGAGTTAGAGATAGAGATATTAGTTCAGAGGATATTCAATTTCAAGCTAATTTAAAAGGTATTCAAGAAATAGGAGATATAAAAAATACTATTTTATTTGGTGTGGAATCATATAGATTTGAACAAGATTTTACGATGTATGCAAACAATAATGCAGTAAGAGTAGATAATATCCTTTCAAAACCAACTTATACAGTTTTAAATTCAGGTTTGGGTAGTAAAACTACAGATAGGTATGAAAAACAAAAAGGTCTTGCCTTATTTGTTCAAGATGAGTTATCTTATAAAGATTTTAGATTTCTTGCAGGACTTAGATATGATGAAGTAAAAATGGATAATTCAAATCATTTAGATAATAGTTTTATAGAACAGAATGATTATGCTCTTTCTCCTAGAATTGGAATTACATATTTGATAAATGATATGTGGTCTGTATATGCAACATCTGGAACATCTTTTAGACCAAATGGTGGAACAGATAAAGATGGAGATACTTTTGAAGGGGAAAAAGGAGTTTCTATTGAAACTGGTTTGAAATTTGAATCAGAAGACAAAAGATTTGGTAGTACACTATCAGTATATCAAATTGAAAAGAAAAATGTATTAACAAAAGATCCAACTGATGACCAATTCTCTATTGCAGCAGGAAAAGTTAAAAGTAAAGGGGTTGAACTTGATTTAAATGGAAAAGTAACAGATAATCTAAGAATAAATGCAAATTATAGTTATACAAATGCAAAAGTAATAAAAGATAATACTTATCAAGGTAAAGAACTTTTAAATGTTCCTAAAAATAGTGCTTCTCTTCTTTTAATGTGGGAAGATAGCCTAAGCCAAGATAGTTCTTATGGTATAGGTGCAGGTGCAACTTATATGGGTAAAAAAGCAGGAAATTATATGAACGATTTTTATTTACCAAGTTATACAACAGCAAAATTAGTTTCATATTATAAAGTAAATAAGAACCTAGATTTTAGATTAAATATAGATAATCTATTTGATAAAGAGTATATAGCAAGTAGTTATGATATATCATGGCTTACAGTTGGAAGCCCTAGAACAGCAACTTTAAGTATGACTTATAAATTTTAATAAAGGATAAGAAATGATAAAAAAATTAGGATTAGTAGTTATTTTTACTACACTTTCAACTGTACAAAGTTTAGCCCATGATTTTTGGGTTGATGGATATAATAGTTCAACATTTAAAGCGACTTTAGGATACGGACATGATTTTACACCTGAAAAAATAGCTGAAGATAGAGTTTCTATATTTGAGCCATTGGTTTTAATAAATAAAGATTTAAAAAGCACAACTTTGAAAAATGAAGGAGAAAATTATCAATATGTTTCAAAAAAAGCATTAGATGATGGAAGTTATATTTTAAAAGGTACTTATAAACCAACTCTTTGGACAAAAACAAGTGATAACAAATGGCACATTGGAAAAACAAAAAAAGATTTTGACAATGCACAATATTGCCAACAAACATCAATGTTTGCAAAAAATATTGTAAATATAGGAAATGATAAAAGTGATTTTGTAACAAAACATATTGGACAAAATCTTGAAATTATACCGTTAGATAATCCAGCAAATTTTAAAGTTGGAGTTCCTTTTAAAATTCAAGTTTTACTTGATGGAAAACCTGCAAAGACAGTTGAAGTAAAAGGTACTTTTGATGGTTTCCCATCAAACAAATTTGCCTTTTTTGGAACTACTGATTTAAAAGGGGAGATTGAAGTAACTGCTTTAAGAAGTGGGAAATGGATTTTAATGACAAAAAGCAAAAAAGCTTATGAAAATGATACTTGCGATGAAGTAGCTTATTCTTCATCTTTAACTTTTCAAGTTAATTAAAATATTACAAAGAGAATTACTCTCTTTGTAAGCTGAAAGATTTTAGCTATTTTTGATATAATCCAAACAAAAATAGGAGAATTGATTTGAGAATTTTATCAGGTATTCAACCCTCAGGAACAATACATATAGGTAACTACTTTGGAATGGTAAAAAAGATGATAGAATCACAAAATGATGGTGAACTATTTGCTTTTATTGCTTCATATCATGCTTTAACATCTGTAAAAAGCAAAGAAGACTTAGAAAAAAACTCTTATGAAGCAGCTATAAACTTTTTGGCACTTGGAATGGATCCAGAAAAATCAACTTTTTGGATACAACATGATGTAAAAGAAGTTTTAGAACTTTATTGGTTACTATCAAATCATACTTCTATGGGACTACTTGAACGAGCACATTCATATAAAGATAAAACTTCAAGAGGAATAAGTGCAAATCATGGACTGTTTTCATATCCAGTTTTAATGGCAGCTGATATTTTATTATTTGACTCAAATATAGTGCCTGTAGGAAAAGATCAAATACAACATGTTGAAATGACAAGAGATATAGCAACATCTTTTAATCATGCTTATAATGAAGAAGTTTTTGTATTACCAGTTGCAAAAGTAGATGAAAATGTAGCAACAGTTTCAGGAACAGATGGAGCAAAAATGAGTAAATCATATAATAATACTATTGATATGTTTACATCTTCTAAACAAAGAAAAAAACAAGTTATGTCAATTGTAACTGATTCAAAAGAACTAAATGAATCTAAAGAGTGGGAAAATTGTAATATTTATGCGATTTCAAAACTATTTATGAATGAAGATGAATTAGCAAATTTAAGACAAAGATATGCAACTCCTGGAGAAGGATATGGACACTTTAAATTAACACTTCTTGAAAAAATAGAGGAGTATTTTAAACCTTATGAAGAAAAAAGAGAGTATTACTTAAATCATAAACAAGAAGTTCGAGAAATACTTGAATTTGGAGCTTCAAAAGCTCGAAAAATTGCTCAAAATAAAATGGAAAAGATAAGAGATATTATAGGTTTAATCTAAAACCTCATCTCTTTTTATACTCAAAAACAAATTTGGCTCTCCTACAATATATATATTTCCTTTACTGTCTTTTGTAATACCTTCTGGATTTACCATCTTTGAAGAGATTTCATTATCCATCAAATCCAAATATTTACTGAAATCTTTTTTATCTTCAACTCTTCCTAAAAGTGATGATTCATCACTCAAAACATAAAAATGTCTTGTTTTCTCATCAAAGTGAATAGCTGAAAAATCACTTAAGTATGTATTATTATCAAGTAGTTTATCTTTAATTTTTATTTCTATTGGGTTATTTTTCATAACACCTTTTACTAAAACAATTTTTTTTGGATTTCTTTCATTTACAAGATAAAAGATATCATCAATATTATCATAAGAGATACCTTCTAAACCAAAATTCTCAAAATTTCTTACATCTAAATAAAACTCTTTTATGATATGTTTTTTATCTATAAGCTTTGTATCTTTATATATGTTTACTATAAAAAAAGCACTAAGTTCTTCATCAAGAATAGCAAACATATCATCTTTTATGTATGTCAAATCTTCAGTATCTCTAAATCCTTTTAAATCAATAATTCTTAATACATTTCCTTCTTTATCAAATTCATAGATGTCTCTTGGAGAATTTGTTATAGCAAATAAAGTATCTGTTTTATCATTATATGTAATACCTGAAAGATTTTTTTTAACTTCTTTAATCTCTTTTAGATTATATCTATATTCACTCTTCGGAATTATGCTAGTTTCTGAAGCAAAAAGTTTAAAAAGAAGTTTATCATCTAAATCTGTATAGTGCACCAGCACAAAAGTGCTGATTAAAAAAGAAAAAAATATTAATAATTTTTTATTTGCCTTCAAAATCTTTTTCATTTACATCCTCAATAATCAATTTCGCTATTTTATCATTTAATAACGCAATTTCTTTAGTTTCAGATGTAACTTGTGCATTTTGTTGTGTCTTTTGGTCTAAAATAGATACTGCATTATTGATCTGCTCTATTCCTAGAAGTTGCTCTTTACTTGAATTCTCGAACTCTTTTATCAATTCAATAGTATTGTTAATATCACTATTTAATTCTGTATAGCCATTTATCATTTGTGAAGCTACTATTTTTCCATCATTTGCTTTTGTTGTAGCCTTTTCAACTATATCTTTTATCTCTTTTGCTGCTTGGGCACTTCTGTTTGCTAAGTTTCGTACTTCTCCAGCAACAACAGCAAATCCTTTTCCTGCTTCTCCTGCTGTTGCTGCTTCTACTGCTGCATTTAAAGATAATATATTTGTTTGGAAAGCTATATTATCAATTACAGCAATAGCTTCATTTATTGATGTAACTTGATTGTTTATCTCTTCCATAGCATTCATCGTTTGATTTGCTAAATTCTCACCACTTTTTGCTTTTTGTGTAACATTTGAAGCAATATGTGACATTTTTTGCATATTTTGAGTACTATTTCTCAAGTTTGAAGTCATCTCTTCAAGTGATGCAGAAGTTTCTTCAAGATTTGCAGCCGTACTTGTAGAGCTATCATTTAATTTTTCAACATTTTTCAAAAGTGTGTTAGAGCTAGATGATAATGTTGTTCCATTTTTTTTATTCTCAACCAACATTTTAGTTATAGAATCACCTAAAGTATTCACACCATTTGCTAATTTTAAAATATGATTTGAAACTTTTGTTGTATCTACTTTATTTATATATTTGTAGTGACTATATTCATCAATAATTTTTAAAACATTTACAATATTTTGCTCTAACTCTTGTGCCATTTGATTCATAACTGACTTTAACTTTATCAAATTTGCATCATTCACTTCAATATTCAATCTTTGAGATAAATCACCATTTTGGAATTTTCCTAAAATATCTATTGTATTTTCTATAAAAATATTATTATCATCTATATCTTTTCTTGCTATTTCTATATTTCTATCAAGTGTTTTTGACATTTGCCCTATTTCATCTTTTGAATAGTTTTTTATTCTATGCACTTCATTTGTTTCACCATTTAAATAATTGAAAAATTCTTCCAAAGTATTTTGAAAAATATTTAAAGGTTTTATAATGATTTTATTTACTGCTGGGATTATAATAAATACCAGCATAATACAGAGGACTATTGTTACTGTTATAGCTATTGTAAAAAGTATATTTATATCTGAATTTACTTCTTTTTTTAACTCATTAATACCTTTTTGAATATCATCTGCATAAATTCCTGTTACTAAAATCCAATTAAATTCAGGTATATATATAGAAGACGCCATTTTTAATACAACTTCTTTAGTTGTAGGGTTTTCATAATGGTAATTTATATATTTTTGTTCTTTTGCGTATTTGATTAAATCTTCTCTAAAAGCATATCCTTTTGCATCAGGTGCTTTTATATCAGTTTTTTTGTTATTTAAAGATGGATTTGCAGGATGAAAGCCAAAATAGTATCCATCAGCTCTTTGTTCATAAGCGAAAAAATATCCACTTTTGTCATCTAAATATCTAATTCCACTTAGAAGTTCAATAACTTTCAACTTTGCAGTTTCTATATCACTTTCTTTTGCAATTATAGTATCAATTAAACTTTTAGCAACTTCAAATTCATGTCTAATAAGAGATTCTTTCTCTTTTGTAATAGCAATCTCAAACTTATCTAAAGTGCTATTTAATGTATTCTGAGTCTTCTCAAAATTTATACCAGAAAGAACAAATATACCTATTATAACTGGTATCAACGTAATTACTAAGATTTTTATTTTTAATGAGTTTAAATTCAAGCTTATCTCCCCTTTTTTAACTTATATTTATTATAAACTGTTTTTATTATATTTACTAGATTATTTTATAGGGGTTAAAATAAGAATAGTTAATAATTATTATTTAATTATGTGTATTTTTTACACATAGTTTAAAGTATTATTTTATTTTTTTACAAATAAATATTAATTTATCTGCTTCTTCATTTGTATGTAAAAAAAACTCTTTTATTTCAATAAGTTCAAAATTTATATTTAAAAGTTTTTCAATATCTTCTTTTGTATGGTACTCTTGTATTATACTATCTTGCTCTTTTATGAATTTTCCACTTTCATCTTTTTCAAAAAGTGTAATATCTGTTTGAAGTTTATTATCTTCAAAATTTGCATCTATTGCTATAAAATTATCTTCATTATCTATTGTGATAGTTCCTTGTGCAATTTCATCGAATCCAAAATATGTATTTACATCAAAAATAAAATACCCATTTGGATTTAAAATATCACTAACATTTTTTATAAAAGTTTCTATTTCACTTTTTGGAATATAGTTTAATACATCAAAAATAGCAGTTGCACAATCAAATTTATCTTTAACTTCACATAAAGGCATAGCTTTTGCATTTAAGTTTTTATCTTCACAAATTTTTATTTGCTCAATACTCAAATCTATTCCAAAAGATCTTTTTTTATTGATTTTTAAATTTTCTAAAAAATAACCTTGTCCACAACCAATATCTATAATATTATCTATATCATTTACAATGATAAATTTTAAAAACTCTTTATGAAGAGTATAAATTTCCTCTTCAAAATCTAAAAATCCTTCTATTTTTGCATATAAATCTAAACCCATTATAAAAACTTCTCTAATTTATCTTTTAAGTCAAATATCAAATCTTTTTTTGCATAAAATGAGTTTTTATTTGCTATTAAATGTGCTGTTGTTTCCATAATAGTTGGACCCACTTCAAGACCATTTTGCTTCATAGTTTCGCCAGTTTCAACAATATCAACTATACAGTCACAAAGACCAACTAAAGGAGCTAATTCTATAGAACCATAAAGCTTTATAATCTCAACTGCCATAGCTTTTTGTTCGAAATATTTTTTAGCTATTTTCTCATGTTTTGTAGCAATTGTTATTTTACTTTTATCAAAATTTAATTTCTCACCTGCTCTTAAACCAAAAGCAACTTTACAACGACCAAGTTTTAAATCCAAAAGTTTTATCAAGTCATACTCTTTTTCTTCTAAAACATCAAGCCCAACAACACCCAAATCAGCAGCTCCGTGCATAACATAAGTTGGAACATCTTGATTTCTTACATTTAAAAATTTAAATCCAGCTTTTTCCATAATAAGTTTTCTATCTTCAAAAATAAACTTCTCTCCAAAAGCTTTTTCAAATCTATCAAGAGTCTCATCAGCAATTCTTCCCTTAGGCAATGCAATCGTTAGCATCTATTATCCTTTTCATATTTTCAAATATTAAATCTTTTTTATATTGGCTATTTTCAAAAAATTGGCTTAAAAATTCTCCATCTCCACCAGTAAAAATTATATTTTTATTTAAACTTACTTCTTTGATAGGTAAAATGATAGATTTCATTAAAGCATACAAAATAGCATCTTTTGTTTGAAGCGGTATTTTATCTAAATTAATATTTTTTTCAAAATCAACTTTTAGTTTTTTTGATATTTTTTCATAAGCATTTAAAAAACTATGAATTCCTAAAAGTATAAATCCACCTTTATTAATTGAATTTTCTATAATATCAACTGTTATTGCACTTCCTGCATCTACTATTATAGTATTTTCTTGATACAAACTTGCAAATATTCTATCTATTCCCATTCCTTTGTAATCTGTCTCGAAACTTACAAATTTAGATAAATCTTTCGATTTTGGATTTTTCTTAAGTAGCTTTTTTGTGGCTTTTTCATTTACACTTATATAAAAAATATCTTCTTTAAATTTTGGTATTTTTTCATCTAAAAAATATTTTTTATGTTTTCCATCTATAAAAAAATGAAAAGTAGTATTTCCAATATCACATAAAATCAACTCTAACACTCCAACCAAACTCTTTTAAATACTCTTTTGCTTTAGAACAAAGTGAGCTACTTATGAGTAACTCTTTTACTTTAAAATTATGTCCGACAAAACTTGATAAACTTTGACAAAGTTCCATCAAATCATCGGCATTTCTTCGTATAAATCTACTTTTACTATCAACTACAAATATTGCATAAAACTTCAAATCTATTGTAGTTCCGACAAAAATTTGTATCTTTTTTCTACTATTTAACTCTTTTGGTAAAACTTCTTTAAAATCTTTAAATAAAATATTTTTCTTTGCAAAAAATTGAGTTATATCTTTCATTTTTATCCTTAAAACCTTTATTATAACAAAATTTGTATAATTTCATAAATTTAAAAAAAAAGAAAAAAATGGAAAATATTTCTCACAAAGAACAATCAACAATAACAAGAGGTATCATAAAAGCAGCAGTTTTAATGAGCGAATATGGAGCTGAAAGTATTTTAATAGAACAAACAGCCCAAAGGCTTGGAAAAGTTCTAGGTGCTTCAAGTGTTGAAATATCTTTAATTCCATCAGCAATAGTTTTAACAACACTTTATCATGGACAATCTGTAACAACAACAAGAAGAGTTCATCATAAACCAATAAATATGAATATAGTTTGTCAAATACAAAATATAGTTTTAAAAATGGAAAAAAAAGAGAGAGAAGTAAACTATGATATAAGTTATTTATATACTATTTTAAAACAACTCGAACCAAATTACTACAACAGATGGCTAGTTATTTTTATGGTAGGAATTGCCTGTGCTAGTTTTGCTTATTTACAAGGTGGGGATTTAAAAGCAGTTGGAATAACATTTATAGCTTCAAGTATTGCTATGTTTACAAGACAAGAGCTAGCAAAAAGAAGATTTGTGATGATTATTAGCTTTGGAGTAACAGCTTTTGTAGCTACTGTAATTGCTGGATTATCAAAAATATATGGATTTAGTGAAACTCCAAATATTGCTCTTGCTGCTAGTGTTTTATTACTTGCCCCTGGATTTGCTTTTGTGAACTCTATCTTAGATTCATTTAAAGGTTATATGATGATGGGTTGGGGACGATGGATGGATGGGATGATTCTCACTCTTGCTACTTCTGTGGGAATTATATTAGCAATAGCAATTTTGGGATTAAAAGGATAATTTATGGAACTTATTTCAAAACTTATAATTGAAGCAATATTTGCCGCTTGTGCATCTGTTGGATTTGCTATGGTTTTTAATGTTCCAAAACATACATTAAAATATTGTGCATTAGGAGGAGCGATAGTTTATGATTTTAGAACTATTTTTTTAGCCTTGGATTTTGGTATAGAAATATCAACTTTCTTATCTTCAGCAATCATAGGTATTATCGCTCTTTATTGGTCAAGAAAATATAAAATCCCAAGACCTGTTTATACTGTTGCTTCTATAATTCCTATATTACCAGGGACTTTTGCTTTTAGTGCAATGATAAATCTAATAGACATAAATAGATTTGGTGCAAGTATTGAACTTATAGAGCTATTTGTTCACAATGGCTTAAAAGCAATCGCTATTTTAATAGCTATCACCTTTGGTTTAGTTCTTCCATCTTTATATTTTTTAAGATTAAATCGACCTGTGATTTAATCTTAAATGTAAAAGAGGAAATGGTTTGCCAAAACCATCAGTTTCACTTCTATTTACAAACTCAAACCCCATATATTTATAAAAATTTACTGCATTTAGATTTTGTTCATTTACATCAACTTCATTAATATCATGATTTTTTATAACATATTGCAAAAGTTTTTTACCAATACCATTTTTAAAATATTTAGATTTTATAAAAAGCATTTCAACTTTATTTTCATCAATTCCAATAAAACCTAAAATATTTCCTAATTCATCTTTATAAACATATACTTGAACAGCATATAGATATTCATTTAAAATTTTAGGTCTAAAAAAATTAATGTCAGATTCATTTAAAAAATTGTGCGTTGCTCTTACTGAATCTTCCCAGATTTCAGTAAGATTTTTATATTCATTTTCTTTTGCTTTAATAATCAAATTTTTCTCTTATTACAAATAAAATTTTTTTATAAATTCATCATCTATATCAATAATTTTTCTTTCTCTTAAACTATCAATTACACTTTTTGTACAATCCACATCATCTGGCCAACGTCTAGTAAATCCATCAAGTGAATTTTTATTTGTTCCATCCAAACATAAAGTTTGACCATTAATATATAAATCTCTATTCGAGTCAATATTATTTACAACCCTCCAAATTAGCATATAAGTATTTTCCAAATCGTTTGATTTATTATCAACAATCACTAAAATTTTTATATGAGAAAATAGAGGTTTTAGCTCTTCAAAAAGGTATTTTTGACTTCTAGTTTTATCTACACTTATTACACAAATTGGGTTTTTTGTGTCTGTGTAATATTGCTTTAAGCCTTTTATATCATTTGAAATATTTTGCATTTTTTCTAGTAAATCACTATCTCCTAAAAGAGTAATTCCAAATTCATCTATCTCATTTCCAGTACAATCAAGACCCAATTTTCCTCCAACTGCAAATTTTGGGCTAGAGTGGTCAAGATGATCAACAACACCTTTTGAAACCAAAATATCTTCAATATTGATTCTATTTAAAATGTATTTTGTTATTTCATCATGATTTGTAAGCTCTGGTGCATCAGAGTTTACAAAAATAGCATGTTTAACAAAACTCATCTGCCCTACTCCCCAAAATGCATGCATCATCTGACTTGCGTGTCCAGGATAAAAACTATTTATTTTTGCAATTATTAGATTGTGAAATACTCCATTTTCAGGCATATAATAATCTACTAAATCAGGTGCTGTTGTTTTTAACAGTGGTAAAAAAATTCTCTCTGTTGCAAATCCCATATATTTATCTTCAAGTGGTGGTTTTCCTACAACTGTTGCTAAAAATGTAGGATTTTTCTTACTTGTAATAGCACTGATTTCCATAAAAGGGAATTCCTCTTCAAGTGTATAATATCCTGTATGATCTCCAAAAGGTCCTTCAATTCTTAATTTACTTGTATCAACAAAACCTTCTATTATAAAATCATTATCAGCAGGTACATAAATATCATTTGTTATAGATTTTACAAGTTTTGCTGGAGTATTTTTTACAAAACCATAAAGCATAAGTTCAAAAACCCCAATTGGAAGAGGAGCTTGTCCACACCAAATATACATGGGATCTCCACCAATTCCTATTGATACTGGCATTTTTTTACCAGCTTTTTTATATTCATGGAAAAAGTGGTTGCTATCTTTGTGAATTTGCCAATGCATACCTAAAGTATTATCATCATAAACTTGAAGCCTATACATTCCAAGATTTTTCAACTCTCCATTTAAAGAAGTTGTATAAACTTGTCCCATTGTAATAAATGGTCCTCCATCTTGCTCCCAAGTTGTAATAATAGGTAGATCAGTAAGTTTTGCATCTTTTCCAAGCTTTATCACTTCTTGACACTCACCTTTTGTTTTCAATTTTTTTGGAATTGTATTTTTAAGCGAAAATAACTTTGTAAAAGTTGATATCTTCTCGCTAAAAGTAACAGGTGGCTTTAATTTGAGTAAAGATTCTATCTCTTTTCCTATTTTATCTCCATCACCTATAAAGAGTTTTACTGCTTCTTCATTACAAAAAACATTCATCAAAACAGGAATATCAAATTTTTTACCAGTTTTCTTATCTACTGGTTTTGTGAATAAAATTGCTTTTGAATCCTCTCTTTTTACTTCTATATAAGCAATATGTGGGATTTCTAAATAAATATCTAGTTCTTCATCTATAACTTTTAAAAGATTGTGTTGTTTTAATAATTCTATAGCTTTTTTCATATTCTTCCCTAAAATTAATTTAAATACAGTACTTTCACTTTATCATTTTATTTATTAAAATAATCTAATTGTATTCTTATATATGTTTCTTTTAGTAGCATAAATTCTATATGTTAGAAATTATAAACTTTATTAAATGTAGCATAAAATATAAAATAATAAATTTTTAAAAGTAAGTATTACATTTTTTCACACTCTAATTTATAAAAAGAGATAAAAAAGTTAATTTAAATTGTTTAGTTTGATAAATTTGTGTACAATCAGGGTTGATTAAAATTTTTTAGAATTAGGAAAAAAGATGTCAGCTGAACTAATCTTAGCATCTGCAATTTTTGTTGCTATTGGCTTAATTCTTGCAGGTGTATTTGTACTTACAAGATTTATAGGTCCGAGAAATGAAAATTCACAGCTAAAAAACAATGTTTATGAAAGTGGTATTACGAACCCTATTGGAACAACAAACATAAGATTTTCTGTAAAGTTCTATCTAGTTGCAATCTCATTTTTACTATTTGACGTAGAGGTAATTTTTATGTTCCCTTGGGCTGTAAATGTAGTAGAATTAGGAGTTGCAGGTCTATATAAAATGTTCATCTTTATGGGATTACTATTTATTGGGTTAATCTATATTTATAAGAAAAAGGCTTTATCATGGGATTAGGAGTTGAATCAAACTTAGGTGATTCTATTATCACTACAAAACTTGATGCCGCAGTTAATTGGGGAAGATCTTTCTCTCTTTGGCCAATGGCTTTTGGAACAGCCTGTTGTGGTATCGAATTTATGGCAGTAGCTGCCGCTAAATATGATGTTTCAAGATTTGGAGCAGAAGTTGTAAGATTCTCACCAAGACAAGCAGATTTGTTGATAGTTGCTGGAACTATTTCATACAAACAAGCACCGATTTTGAAAAAAATCTATGAACAAATGTGTGAACCTAAATGGGTTATATCTATGGGTGCATGTGCCTGTAGTGGAGGTTTTTATGACAATTATGCAACAGTTCAAGGTATAGATGAAATTATTCCAGTTGATGAATATGTAGCTGGTTGTCCTCCAAGACCTGAAGCTGTTCTTGATGCAATTATGAGAATTCAAGAAAAAGCAAAAAATGAATCAATTCTAAAAGATAGAGTAAAAGAGTACAAAGGATTTCTAGATGTTTAAGTGTGATTTACTAATTAACTCAAAAGATTTAAGAACTACTCTTTTAAAACTAAAAAATGAAGAAAACTTTGAAATTTTACTAGATATTACAGCTATTGATTATTTAAAATTTCCTGATGTAACACCTTCAAGATTTGCAGTTGTTTATGTATTAAGAACTTCAAATTTTAAAAAAGAGACAACAATTAAAACTTTTGTAGATGATGAAACTTTAGAAATTGACTCTATTTTTGATATTTATGGTTCTGCAGATTGGGCGGAAAGAGAAGCTTATGACCAATATGGTATAAAATTTAAAGGTCATCCAAATTTAAAACGAGTTTTAAATCACCACCAATTTACAGGACATCCTTTAAGAAAAGATTATCAAATCACAAAAGGGCAAATTTGTACAGAAACTGAAGATTTGATGGATGAAATGTTACCTTTACTTAAATCTAAAGGTTACAATGATACAGAAATAGATGATTTAATGCTTTTAAATGTTGGTCCTTCTCACCCAGCAAGTCATGGAACAATAAGAAACTTTGTTGCTATGGAAGGTGAAACTATAACAGCTTGTGTAACTGAAATTGGATATTTACATAGAGGTTTCGAAAAAGCCTGTGAAAATCACACATATTCACAAGTTATTCCTTATACAGATAGATTAAATTATTGTAGTGCTATATTAAACAATATTGGTTGGGCAAAAGCTATCGAAGATATGCTAAAAATAGACATAACACCAAGAGCAAAAATGATAAGAGTTGTAATTGGAGAATTAAGTAGAATTATTGACCACATAGTTTGTAATGCTGCAAACATGGTAGATTTAGGTGGACTTACAAGTTTATGGTACTTATTCTCTGCAAGAGATCAGGCTTATGATTTATTATCAAAATTAACAGGTGCTAGACTTACAAATACTTACACAAGAATTGGTGGTTTAGAATTTGATTTATATGATGGATTTGATACTGATTTAGAAGCAGTTTTAAAAACAACAGAAAGTGCTATAGATGATGTTCTATCTTTAATAGCTCATAATAGAATTTACCAAGACAGAACTCAAGATGTAGGAATTATTAAACCTGATTTCGCTATACAATATGGTATTTCTGGACCAAACTTAAGAGCTGCTGGAGTAGCTCATGATTTAAGAAAAGACAAACCATATTATGGATACGAAAACTTTGATTTTGATGTAGTTATTGGAAGTCATGGAGATGTTTACGATAGAATGATGTGTAGATTCGAAGAGATGATTCAATCTATTAGAATAATTAGACAAGCTATGAAAAATATGCCTGACGGTGCTATAAATGTATATGCACCAAATGCTGTATTACCATTAAAAAGAGATGTTTATGGAAATATTGAAGGGCTTATGAATCAATTTAAGCTAACTTTTGAAGGGATTCATGTTCCAAAAGGAGAATATTACAGTTCAACTGAAGCTACAAATGGTGAATTAGGGTTCTTTATTGTAAGTGATGGAAGTGGTAGACCATACAAAGTAAAATGCCGTCCACCTTGTTTTTACTCACTTGCCGCTTATTCAAAAATTGTTGAAGGTACAATGCTTGCAGATGCTGTTATTACGATGGCTAGTTTGAATTTTATTGCTGGGGAGTTTGATAGATAATGAGTAATTTTAGTTATACACCAGAAAATGAAGCAAAATTTCAAGAGTATGTATCAAGATATCCAAAATTAGACTCTTGTATGTTACCTGCACTTTGGATAGTTCAAGAACAAGAAGGTTGGGTAAGTCCAGAAGCTATGGTTTATGTAGCGTCAAAAGTTGAAAAAAGTCCAATGCAAGTTTATGAAGTAGCAACGTTTTATACAATGTTTAATCTAAAACCTATTGGTAAATATCATATAGAGTTATGCAAAACTGTATCATGTATGCTTATGGGAGCAAATGAACTTAAAGCATTTATAAAAGACACTTTAGGTTTAGAACCTGGACAAACTAGTAGCGATGGATTATTTACTTTTAATGAAGTTGAATGTCAAGGTGCTTGTGGAGATGCTCCAATGATAGCTTTGAATAATGTTTATCATGGAAAATTAAATAAAGAAAAATTAGAGAAGATAATTTGGGAGTGCAAAAATGGTAACTAGAATAGTAAGTAAAAATTTTGATATTCCAAATTCTCATAAACTTGAAGTTGCTCTTGCAAATGGAAGATATTCATCAATAGATAAACTTTTCACTATGAAACCAGAGGAAGTTACTGCTGAAGTTACAAAATCTGGGTTAAGAGGAAAAGGTGGTGGTGGAGCAGCCTGTGGACCAAAATGGGAGCTTATGCCACCAGTTGACGAGCGTCCACGATATTTAATAGTCAATGGTGACGAAAGTGAGCCAGGAACTTTTAAAGATAGACAAATTTTTCAATATGACCCGCATATTTTAATAGAAGGTATTATTTGTACTTGTTGGGCAATTCAAGCAAATCATGCTTATATCTATATAAGAGGAGAATATAAATTCTTTATTGATAGATTGAATGAGGCTATTCAAGAAGCATATAAAGCTAAAATAATTGGTGATAAAATTATGGATAAATATGATTTTAAAGTTGATATTACGGTTCATAGAGGTGGAGGAGCATATATTTGTGGAGAAAAATCTGCACTAATAGAATCTTTAGAAGGAAAACGTGGACATCCAAGACTTAAACCACATGGGAAAGAGTGTGAATGGTTTTATGGAGATCCAGCGACTGTAAATAATGTTGAAACAATATCTTCTGTTCCAAATATTGTTGAAAATGGAGCAGAAGGTTATACAAAATATGGTACAGAGAAATCTCCTGGAACTATGCTTTTTGCTATTTCTGGACCAGTTAAAAATCCTGGTGTTTATGAAATGGAATATGGTAATAAAATGATTGACTTCCTAAACATTTTAGGTGGGGGAATGATTGAGGGTAAAAAACTGAAAGCTATCATTCCAGGAGGAACATCATGTCCAATATTAACTGCTGATGAAGTTGAACGTGCAGTATTGGACTATGAATCTATGTGGGATATTGGCTCAACTTTAGGTACAGGAGGTATGATTGTAATTGATGAAAGTGCTTCAATGGTTGATGTTGCAAAAAACATTATTGAATTCTATCATCATGAATCTTGCGGACAATGTACACCTTGTAGAGAAGGTTGTGGGTGGATTGATAAAATCTTAAGAGATGTATTAGATGGAAAAGCAACTTCTGATGATTTACAAACAATACTTGATGTATGTGATACTATGAATGGAAAAACAGTTTGTGTTTTCGCACCAGCAGTAAAAGATATCATAGCTAGTATTGTTATAAAGTTTAGAAGTGAATTTGAAGAATATTTTAAAAAATAACCAAAACTAAGGAGAATTAAATGGCAAAAAATACAATGACTTTTACGGACAATAGAAATGGTAAAACTTATGAATATAATATCGTAGATGGTACAAGAGGACCTAGTGTAGTTGATATTTCAAGTTTTTATAAAGATTCAGGAATGTTTACTTATGACCCAGGTTATACTTCAACTGCTTCTTGCGAATCAAAAATCACATTTATTGATGGTGAAAATTCAGAATTAAGATATAGAGGGTATGATATAGCTGATCTTGCTGGAAAACACTCTTTCTTAGATGTTGCTCACCTTTTAATGAATGCAAGACTACCAAATGAACAAGAATCAAAAGATTTTGATTTAGAGATAAGACATAGATCTTTTTTAAATGAAGGAATTATTAGATTATTTGATGCTTTACCAGATGGTGCACACCCAATGGCAACTATGGGAGCTGCGACAATGGCACTTTCAGCATTTTATAAAGATCATTTACATTTGGAAGATGAAGCTGCTTTTAAAATAATGAGAAGAAGAATTTTAGCAAAAATGCCAACAATTGCAGCTATGGCATATAGAAATTCTATTGGTACACCACTAATTTATCCTGATGTAAATAGATATTTCACTGAAAACTTCTTATATATGTTAAGAGCTTATCCAGGTGGAAGAATGAAATATTTAGGTAATGGTAAAAATGATGAAATAACACAAATTGAAGTTGATGCACTTGATGCAATTTTAACTTTACATGCAGACCATGAACAAAATGCTTCTACTACAACTGTAAGAAATGTTGGTTCAACAGAAGCTCACCCTTATGTTGCTATTGCTTCTGGAATTTCAGCTTTATGGGGTTCTGCACATGGTGGAGCAAATGAAAAAGTTATGGATCAATTAAAATTAATTGGTGATATTAAAAATGTTCCTTCATATATTGCAAAAGCAAAAGACAAAAATGATCCATTTAGACTTATGGGATTTGGTCATAGAGTTTATAAAAATAGAGATCCAAGAGCTGAAACTTTAAAAGGTTTACAAGACCAATTAAGAGAGAAATTGAATCTTGATTCTAAATTATTAGATATTGCTGCTGCTGTTGAAGAAGCTGCTTTAAGTGATGATTACTTTAAAGAAAGAGGTTTATATCCAAATATTGATTTCTATTCTGGTGTAATTCTAACAGCTCTAAAAATTCCAGTTGAAATGTTTACTCCAATTTTTGTTATTGGAAGAACTCCAGGTTGGTTAGCACAATGGTCTGAATTAAAACAAGATCCAAAACACAAAATTGCAAGACCTAGACAGCTATATACAGGTAATTAATAAATTTAAAAAAAAGGTTAAGGGGATATATATTCATGGCCGAAACAGTTAGTATAACAATTAATGGTATCGAGATGCAAGCTACTAAAGGTAGCTTGTTAATTGATAAATTATTAGATGAAAATATTCATATCCCTCACTTTTGTTATCATCAAGCGTTGGGAAAAGATGGAAATTGTAGGATGTGTATGGTTGAAATCGAGGGACAAAAAAGACCTCAAATTGCCTGTGATACTCCTATAAAAAATGGAATGATTGTAAGAACAAAAGGTGAGAAGATTGAAAAAGTGAGAAAAGATATTCTCGAACTTGAACTTATAAATCATCCTATCGACTGTCCTACATGTGATCAAGCTGGAGAGTGTAAATTACAAGATTACTATATGGAATCTGGTTTCTACTCTTCAAGATTTGCTCTTAGTGATAAGAATAATGCAGAAAAAAGAGTTGATTTAGGTTCTAATGTAATGTTAGACCAAGAGCGATGTGTTCTGTGCTTAAGATGTGTAAGATTCTGTAAAGATATAACAAAAACTGCAGAATTGGGTGTAATAAGTAGAACAGATCACTCTGTAATTGGAACTTTCCCTGGTCGTCCACTTGATAATCCATATGCTATGAATGTTGTTGATTTATGTCCTGTTGGGGCATTGACAAGTAAAGATTTCAGATTTAAACAAAGAGTTTGGTTCTTACAAAGTTTTGAAGCTATTTGTAGTGGTTGCTCAAAAGGGTGTAATATTCATGTAGATCATAGAAAAGAAAAGTATAAAGATGATTTAATTTATAGATTTAGACCAAGAGTAAATAAAGCTGTAAATGGTTGGTTTATATGTGATAAGGGAAGATTGTCTTATCATAATGAGCAAGAGAATAGATTTGAAACAGCACTTATTGAAAAAAGTGAAACAAATATATCAAATGCTATTGCAAATATTTTCAAAGAATTATCTACTTCAAAAGATATTTTGATGCTTTTAAGTCCTAGTTTATCTTATGAAGAGATGATAAACTGCAAAAATTTAAGTGAAAAATTAAATATTAAATTAAGTGGATATTCACCAAATACTTATGATGAAATTCAAAGTGATGATTGGCTAAGACAAAAAGACAAAACAGCAAATCGAGCTTCATTTAAAGAGTTAAATATTGATGAAACAAAAGAGTTTTTTGAAAAATCATTGAATGAGTCAAAAACTGTAATAATAGTTGAGAATAGCTATTTTGAAGAAAATTTAAATCTTTTAGAGAATAAAAAAGTAATTTCACTATTTTCTCATCACTGTTTAACAATTGCTAAATCTAATATAGCTTTAGGTGTTGCATCATTTTATGAGAAAAGTGGAACATACATAAATTGTGATGGAATTAGACAAAAAGTAGTTTCACAAATGAATAGAAATAATCCTATGAAAACTATTACTACAATTATAGAGGATATAAAATCTATGATAGAAAAGGGAACTTTATGAGTAGTGTTATTGTAATTATCGTAAATATACTTCTTGCAGTAGTTCTTGCAGTTGGACTTACTCCACTTTGGGTTTGGTGGGAAAGAAGAATTGCTGGATTTATTCAAGATAGAAGTGGACCAAATAGATGTAATATTGGGTTTATTAGATTAGGTGGATTAGTTCAAGCAGTTGCAGATATGTTGAAACTTATTTTTAAAGAAGATTTTACTCCTTCTCATGTAAAACATAAATTTTTCTTTACAGTTGCACCTGTTATAGTATTTTTATGTTCATTTTTAACTTTTGCTGTTATACCATATGCTGATGTTTTAACAATAGATGGAAAAGCTCACACAATGCAAGCTGTGCCTACTGAACTTGGAATTTTATGGTTCTTAGCATTTGCAGGTTTAAGTGTTTATGGAATAATTTTAGGTGGTTATGCTTCATCAAATAAATATGGTCTTTTAGGTTCTATTAGAGCTTCAGCACAAGTTATTTCTTATGAAGCAGCTATGGGATTATCTTTAATTTCAATTATTATATCGTATGGAACAATTCATTTAACAGATATGGTAAATGCTCAAGCTGGAACATATTTAGGTGTTATTCCTATGTGGGGAATTTTTATTCAACCAATAGCTGCTATTATTTTTATTGTTTGTTCTTTTGCTGAAACAAATAGAGCACCTTTTGACTTAGCTGAAGGAGAAAGCGAAATTGTTGCAGGATATCATACAGAGTATAGTGCAATGAAGTTTGGACTTTTCCAAGTTGGTGAATATGCTGCTATGAGTGCTTCAAGTGCTTTAATTGTTACTTTATTCTTTGGTGGTTATCAAATTCCTTGGATGGATACACAGACTATTCAATCAAATATAAATTATGTAATTCTAGCTATTATAATTTTACTTCCTATTAAAATATTTATATTTACAAGATGGATGAAAAAAAATAATAAAGCTGTTGGTAAAGATACAAGTAGAGAGAAAGAAACAAAAGTTTTAACTATTATTTTCTGGTCACTTTGTATAGGAATTATGGCTCTTTTAATATCATTCTTAGTAACTGGTCTTGGAACAAATGGAGTTAATATTGCAACTGCTGTTATTCAAGTTGGAACATTTATGGTTAAGTTCTTTATGATGGCTTTTGTTTATATGTGGGTTAGATGGACTGTTTTAAGATTTAGATATGATCAACTTCAAATGCTAGGTTGGAAAGTTCTTATTCCATTGGCTCTTTTAAATATAGTTGTAACAGCAATAATTGTTGTGATAGGAAATTAATATGGCAATAAAAGTAGTACCAAGATATGGAAATTCACTAAAAGATAAATTATACTTACCTGGGATTGCAGGCGGTATGAAAACAACTTTTAAACACTTTTTTAAAAATTTAAAAGATGTTGGAGGAGTAAATACTCTTCAATATCCTGAAGTTCAACCAACAGATATAACACCAAGATATAGAGGTGTTCATAGACTTACAAAACATGATGATGGAACTGAAAAGTGTGTTGCATGTTTTATGTGTGCAACAGCTTGTCCAGCAGAGTGTATATTTATTGAAGCTGAAGAGAGATTTGATGGTGTTGATGAAAAACGACCAAAAGAGTTTAAAATAGATTTACTAGAATGTGTATTCTGTGGATATTGTGTAGAAGCTTGTCCTTGTGATGCAATACGAATGGATACTGGAATTTTCTCTTTTACATCTTCAAAAAGAGAAGATTTTGTATTAAATAAAAAAGCTTTAATGGCAAATGAAAAATCAAAGGATTTCGAATAATGGCTGATATAATATTTATTGCTTTAGCATTTTTTGCGATAACTGGTGCTATTGCTATGCTTGTATATAAAAGCCCTATGTTTAGTGCATTAGGATTATTAATTACAATGCTTAGTGTCGCTGGTATGTTTGCACTTTTAAATGCAACTTTACTATTTATGGTTCAAATTATTGTTTATGCTGGTGCTATTATGGCTTTGATTTTATTCATTTTAATGTTTTTAAATATCAAAGAAGAAGATTTACCAAAAGAGCCAAGAAAATATCAATTAATAGCTTTTGGAGCAATTTTGATGATTCCTTTAAATGTATTGGTTCTAAAAGCTGTATCAAATCTTCCAACAAAAGATTTGTCACCAATTGAAAGTGATTTTGGAAAGATAAAACCAGTTGGTTTAGAATTATATAATAACTGGATTGTGGCTTTTGAGTTGATATCAATTTTGCTTTTAATTGCACTGGTTGGTTCTGTTGTTCTTGCAAAAAGAAGAAAATCTAAAATAACTTCACAGGAGGATTAAGAATGATAACACTTACTTCTTATGCAGTTGTAGCTATGATATTATTTTCAATTGGAGTAATTGGAGTAATTGCTAGAAGAAATATCTTTGTAATTTATATGTCAATAGAACTTATGTTAAATGGTATAAATCTATTTTTAGTTACTTTTGCAAGATATCACTTTAATATTGACCCACAAATTATAACAATCATGGTTATATCAATTGCTGCTGCTGAAGCTGCAATATTTTTATCAGTTATAATTTTGCTATTTAGATCAAAAAGATCTTTAGATACAGATCTATTTACATCTCTTTCACAAGGAGAGAATAAATGAGTACAAATTTACTAATTTGGATTATTTTAGCACCACTTTTAGGTGCTATTTTAAATGGTGCATTATATTTTTATAATATAAAAAAGAAAAAAATTTGTGAAAACTATTTTGCAATCATAGGTACTTTAACTCCATTAATATCTTTTTTGATTACTTTAAGTCTATTTTTAAGAATGATTGAAGAAAAAATAGTATTTAAGCAACACTTATTTACTTGGCTAAATGTTTCAAATCTAAATATTGATATGGCATTTTTAGGAGATAATTTATCTATTTTTATGTCAATGTTTGTAACATTTGTTGGTTGGTTAATTCATATTTATGCTGTTGGTTATATGAAAGGTGATGAAGGATTTGGTAAGTTTTTTGCATACTTCAATCTTTTCTTAGCTTCAATGCTTATTTTAGTTTTAGCAGACAATCCTATCATTTTATTTATTGGTTGGGAAGGTGTTGGAGTTTGTTCATACCTTTTAATTAAATTTTATTATGGACATAAAGAGAATGTTGTTGCAGCAAATAAAGCATTTATAGTAAATAGGGTTGGAGATTTTGGTTTCTTACTTGGAATAGCAACATTATTCTTTGCTTTAGGACAAGTTGATTTATCTTTCTCTTCTATTGAAGCTAACTTAGGAAATACAACAAATGGTTGGTTATTACTTGCAGGTTTCTTACTTTTTGTTGGAGCTATGGGGAAATCAGCACAAATTCCACTTTATACTTGGCTTCCAGATGCAATGGCAGGTCCAACTCCAATTTCAGCATTAATTCACGCAGCAACAATGGTTACTGCTGGGGTTTATATGGTAGCAAGATTTCATTTCTTGTATTCAGGAATTGAAGAAATAGGTATATTTATAGCATACATTGGAGCATTTTCAGCACTGTTAGCTGCAATTATTGCAACAAGGCAAACTGATATTAAGAAAATTCTTGCTTATTCAACTATGAGTCAATTAGGATATATGTTTATTGCTGTTGGTTTAGGTTTCTATTCAAGTGGCTTATTCCATGTTTTTACTCACGCATTCTTTAAAGCTATGCTGTTTATGGGCGCTGGTGGAATTATATTAGCACTTCACCACGAACAAAATATATTCAAAATTGCCCAACATAGAGCATCTTTACCAATTATTGGATTTACATTTTTAATTGGAGTTATTGCAATTTCAGGAATTCCACCATTTTCTGGATTCTTCTCAAAAGATACAATTTTGGCAGCTGCATTCCAAGAAGGTCAATATTTAATTTACGGTATTGCACTATTTACAGCATTTTTAACAGCATTTTATATGTTTAGATTATATTTTATAGTTTTCGTTGCACCAAATCACCATAGAAAAGATTATGTTTACACATCAAGAACTATAACTATACCCCTTCTGATATTAGCTATTGGAGCAGTTGGTGCAGGTTTTTTAAATTTCCCTGCAATTTTTGGAGGAAGTCATTTAGTTGATTCTTGGCTTGGACAATTGCAGTCAAAAACGATAACTCTTTCTCATAGTACAGAATACATTTTAATGGCATTATCAGTAATTGTCGCAGCAACTGGTATTTTTGTTGCATATAAAAAATATGCAAATTTTGATGTATCAAAACCAGAATTAGAAACAGGATTCATAGGAAATAAACTTTATGTTGATGAACTTTATGATTTCTTATTCGTAAAATCAACAAAAGCTATCTCGAAATTTATCGATAAAGTTCTTGATGATAAGGTAATTGATGGCTTTATTATGAAATCTTCAACAAATTTTGTTGAAATAGGTAAAAAAGTTGCATTAATTCAGAATGCAAATGTACGATTCTATGCAGCATTTATGCTAGTTGGAATGTCTTGTATATTTGTATATTTATATATTTCATTAGGGTTGTAATATGAGTGCAGATATTCTTTCATTTATTATATTTTTACCAGCAGTTGTAGCACTTGGTTTACTAATTACTACAAAAGATGTTAATACTATTAGAAATATTGCTTTTTTAACAACAACAGTTATATTAGCATTAGTATTAAAAGTTTACATAGAATTTGAACCAAGTTCAAGTATGCAATTTGTTACGAATGTTGCTTGGATTGAAACATATGGTATCAATTATTATTTAGGACTTGATGGATTCTCTCTTACAATCTTAATGATGATTGCTATATTAATCCCTACTTCATACCTTCTTTTATGGGAAGGAAAAACTAAAGGTTATTGGATAAATATGCTTTTAGTTCAAAGTGGTGTTACTGGAAGTTTACTATCTTTAGATGTTGTACTTTTCTATTTTTTCTGGGAAATTATGCTTCTACCAGTGTTCTTACTCATTGGGCAATATGGATTTGGAAATAAAGTATTTACAACAATAAAAGTAACTGTTTATACAATGGCTGGCTCACTTCTTATGCTTGTAGCAATACTTTATTTAGGTGTTGCTTATCATAATGAATTTGGAGTTTGGTCTTTTGCTTATGATAAATTAATGACTATTTCAAATATTGGTTATTCTGAAAAAGTATGGTTATTCTTAGCATTTTTAGCAGCATTTGCTATTAAAATTCCACTATTTCCACTTCATACATGGATTATGGAAACATATAAAAATGCTCCAACAGGTGCTGTATTTATACTTTCTTCAATTATGGCAAAACTAGGTATTTATGCCGTTGTTAGATTTTTAATTCCACTATTTCCAGAAGTTTATGTAGATTTTGCAACTTGGTTTGTGATAATTGGTCTATTTGGACTTGTTTATTTTGGAATTGCAGCACTTATGCAAGATGATATTAAAAGAATGTTTGCTTATTCTTCAGCTTCACACCTTAGCTTTATAGCAGCTGGTATTTTCTCATTAAATTCTTATGGTATAAATGGAGCATTATATTTAATAATTGCTCACGCAATAGCAACTGGAGCACTATTCTTACTTGTAGGATTAATGCAAGAACAAACAGGTTTTAAAACTATAAAAGATTTGGGTGGAATTGCTAAAAAAGCCCCTATTTTTACATTTATTTTTGCAATTATGTTATTTGCAAATGTTGGATTACCAGGAACTAATGGTTTCGTATCTGAACTTTTAATTATTTTTGGAGTATTTAATTTCAATATTTATTTAGGAATTATTGCCGCATTATCTGTAATTATTGGAGCTTCTTATATGCTTTGGATGTTTCAAAGAGCAATTTTACAAGATAGACCTGAAGGTTCAACAGAACTTAAAATGAGAGATTTAAAAATCAAAGAGATTGTGGGACTTATTCCTTGGGTAATTTTAGTATTTGTTATGGGATTTTATCCAGAAGTATTCATAGATAAATTTGAACCAACAGTAACACATTATTTACAAGACATTCTACATATTGGAGCAACAAGATGAGTCAATTTATATACCTAATACCAACTTTGTTGGTTTTAGTAGGAGCTATTACTCTACTATTTATGAGTATGTATGAAAAAGTTAGTGTAAAAAGTCATATTGTTGTATCTTCAATCTTTTTGGTTTTAGCTTTAATGTTTGCATTATTAAATGTAAATACTCTGTATTCAGTTCAACCTTATGAAAGTTTTTTAACTAATGTTTTAACATTTGATACTTTTTCAAATTTCTTTAATATATTGCTTATTTTAGGAACTCTTTTAACTCTTTTAATTGGAGAACACTATTTACAACATAGAAGTTATTTTAAAGGTGAGTTCTTCTCAATTTTATTATTTGCTCTATTTGGAATGATGATTTTGGCACAAGCAAATGAATTAATAACAGCATTTATTGCTTTAGAAATTGCTTCTTTTAGTGTTTATATTATGGTTGGTTACAATAGTGATGATTCAAAAAGAGTTGAAGCTATTTTTAAATATTTAGTTTTAGGTTCATTTATTGGAGCATTTTATCTACTTGGAATGGTTTTAATTTATGGTGCAACAGCAAGTACAAATTTAGCTGATATTTATACTTATATTTCAAATGGTTCAAATGATTTAGCACTTATTTACATAGGCTTAACTTTAGTATTCTTTGTATTTTTATTTAAAATTGCTGCATTTCCATTTCAATCTTGGGTACTTGATATTTACAGAGGTGCTCCGATGGTTATTACAGCATATATGGCATCTACATTTAAGATTGCTATATTCTCTTTCTTCTTAAGAGTTATATTAGAGTATGCTGCACCAATTATTGATTTCTGGGATGGAATTTTACAAATTGTAATTATACTAACTTTAATTTTTGGAACGTGGCTTGCTATTACTCAACAAATTGTAAAAAGAATGTTAGCTGCATCTTCAATAGTTCATACAGGATATTTACTTTTAGCATTTATTGCTTTAACGTATCAAGGAGGAGCTATACTAAATATTGAAGCTGCATACTCTATAATGTTCTATTTAATAGCATATTTAGTATCGGCTTTAGGAGCATTTGGATTAGCTTCACATATTATCTCTGAAACAAATGTAAAAGTTACGTTTGATGACTTTAAAGGTTTAGCAAAACAAAGACCATTTTTAGCTGCTATGATGACAATTTTTATGCTTTCTTTAGCTGGGATTCCAGGAACTATTGGATTTATAGGAAAAGTTTATGTATTTACAGAAACTATTAAAGCTGGTTATACAGCTTTATCTGTTTTAGCTATTTTAGCTACTATAATTTCAGTTTATTACTATTTAAGACTTATCGCTGTTATGTATTTCTATCCACCACAAGATGGTTGTAAAGATGAAGATTTTGATGATAAAAGAGTATCAACTTATGCGATACTTTTTGTAGCAATCTTAACAGTAATTGGAGGAATAGGTTCTGCTATTGTATTCTTTATTCCAGTATTAAATATTGATACATTAATAAATTTTGCTCAATTAGCTGTTAAATCTCTATTTATAAACTAAAGTGTTAAATATAGTAACACAATAAAATTATGTTTAATCTAGCCCCTTAAATGAAGAGGGGCTAAGTGTAACTTTTCTACAATATTTCAACTATAAAATCAAAAAAACATCTATACTTTGAAGTAATTTTAAACCATTATTTCGATATTATTTTAGCTAAATCTAAAATCTCAAAGAAAGGATTGCAAATGAGTGACCTAATAGAAGGTTATTTAGGGAAAACAGTTGAAAGAAAGAAAAGCAGACTCCCAGCTAAACTTGATTTTATTCAAAGTTTTACAGGTGGATTCTTAGCTTTATTTATGTGGGCGCATATGATGCTAGTTGCATCTATTCTAGTGTCAAATGACTTTATGTATCAAGTTACAAAATTACTTGAAGGAAGCTTCATATTTGAAGGTGGAAATCCACTTTTAGTATCAATTGCCGCTTTAGTTATTTTTGTGATATTTATAGTACATGCGGCTTTAGGTATGAGAAAATTACCTGGTAACTTTAGACAATACCAATTAATTAAAACTCACTCTAAAAGTATGAATCATGATGATACAAAACTTTGGTTTATCCAAGCATTCACTGGTTTTGCAATGTTCTTCTTGGGTTCAATTCATATTTATATAATAATGACTCATCCAGATCAAATTGGACCATATGAAAGTAGTGCAAGAGTTTGGGAAGAGTATATGTGGCCATTATACATTCTTTTATTATTAGCAGTTGAATTCCACGGAACAATTGGTTTATATAGACTCTGTGTTAAGTGGGGATGGTTTGATGGAGATAATCCAAAAGCTACTAGAAAAGCACTTAAAAAAGTTAAATGGGCTTTAACTGTTTTCTTCTTAGTTTTAGGATTTGCAACACTTGCAGCATATATGAAAATAGGTTATGAAAACTCTAAAAATAATATTCCAAGAGATTCATTTAAGCCATCATCTGCACAAATTATGAATTATGAATTAAAAACTAAAAGTGTTGGAGGAATCGCATAATGAAAATTAATTACTGTGATGCATTAGTTATTGGTGGGGGACTTGCAGGACTTAGAGCTGCTGTTGCTGCACAAAAAAAAGGTTTAAGTACAATAGTTTTATCTTTGGTTCCTGTTAAAAGATCTCATAGTGCTGCTGCACAAGGTGGTATGCAAGCATCTTTAGGTAACTCAAAAATGTCTGATGGTGATAATGAAGATTTACACTTTGCCGATACTGTAAAAGGTTCTGACTGGGGATGTGATCAAGAAGTTGCTAGAATGTTCGTTCATACTGCACCAAAAGCTATTAGAGAATTAGCTGCTTGGGGGGTTCCTTGGTCAAGAGTTGAAGCTGGAACAAGAGAAGCAGTTATAAATGCTAAGAAAACAACTATTACTGAAGATGATGATAGACATGGACTAATAACATCAAGAGATTTTGGTGGTACTAAAAAATGGAGAACTTGTTATACAGCAGATGCGACAGGTCATACAATGCTATTTGGTGTTGCAAATGAAGCTTTAAAACATAATGTTGATATAAGAGATAGAAAAGAAGCTTTAAGTTTAATTCATGAAAATAATAGATGTTATGGAGCAGTTGTAAGAGATTTAATTACTGGTGAGTTAGAAGCTTATGTTGCAAAAGGTACATGTATCGCAACTGGTGGATATGGAAGAGTATTTAAACAAACTACAAATGCTGTTATTTGTGAAGGTACAGGAGCAGCAATTGCAATTGAAACTGGAATTGCAACTTTAGGAAATATGGAAGCAGTACAATTTCACCCAACACCAATCGTTCCATCTGGAATTCTTTTAACAGAAGGTTGTAGAGGGGATGGTGGAATTTTAAGAGATGTTGATGGTCATAGATTTATGCCTGATTATGAACCAGAAAAAAAAGAACTAGCATCAAGAGATGTTGTTTCAAGAAGAATGATTGAACATATTAGAAACGGAAAAGGTGTTCCTTCTCCTTATGGATACCACGTTTGGCTAGATATTTCAATTCTAGGACGTGAACATATTGAGAAAAACTTAAGAGATGTTCAAGAAATTTGTCAAATCTTCAATGGTATTGATCCAGCAGATGAAGGTCCAAAGGGTTGGGCTCCAGTTTTACCAATGCAACACTACTCAATGGGTGGAATTAGAACAAAACCAACTGGTGAATCTCAAAAATTAGCAGGATTATTTGCTTGTGGTGAAGCTGCTTGTTGGGATATGCATGGATTTAATAGACTTGGAGGAAACTCTGTATCTGAAACAGTTGTTGCTGGTATGATTATTGGTAACTATTTTGCTGATTATTGTTTAACAAATGATGTGACAATTCCTACAGCTGTAGTTAAAAAATTTGTAGATGAGCAAGAAGCTTATCTTGATGAAATTTTATCTTATAACGGTACTGAAGACATTTTTAGAATCAAAAATAGAATGCAAAATCTAATGGATGAAAAAGTTGGTATATTTAGAAGTGGAGAACCACTAACTGAAGCTGTTGAAGAGTTAAAAGACTTATTAAGAAAAACTAAACAAATAAATGTAAAATCTAAAGAAAAATCTGGAAATCCAGAACTTGAAGAAGCATATAGAGTTCCAAAAATGCTTAAAGTTGCACTTTGTGTAGCAAAAGGAGCAAGAGATAGAACAGAGTCAAGAGGAGCGCATTATAGAGAAGATTTCTTAAAAAGAGATGATGCAAACTGGTTAAATAGAACATTAACTTCTTGGCCTTCAAAAGATGCTATTGAACCAGAAATAACTTATGAACCACTTGATATTATGACTATGGAATTACCTCCAGCATTTAGAGGATATGGTGCAAAAGGAATGATTATAGAACATGATGAATCTGCGATTAGACAAGCTCAAGTTGATGAAATAACTGAAAAAATGCAAAATGAAGGAAAAAATAGACATGAAATCCAACATGCATTAATGCCTTTTGATTTACCAATGAACTATAAAGAGAAAAATGAAAGAGCAGGAGATAAATAATGAGTGCAAAACAAGGTAGAGAAATTACAATATCAGTTTTAAAATTTAATCCAAGAAGTAAGGTTTCAAAACCTCACTTTGTTGAATATAAATTAGAAGAAACTCCTGGTATGACTCTTTTTATAGCTTTGATGCAAATTAGAGAAAGACATGATCCAGATTTATCTTTTGACTTTGTTTGTAGAGCAGGTATTTGTGGTAGCTGTGGAATGATGGTAAACGGAAAACCAGCTCTTGCTTGTAGAACTTTAATTGCAAATTACCCATCTGGAAAATTACAATTAATGCCTATGCCTGCTTTTGAATTAATCAAAGATTTATCAGTAAATACTGGTAAATGGATGGATGGTATGAGTAAAAGAGTTGAATCTTGGGTTCATTCAAATCATGAAGTTGACATCTCTAAATTAGAAGATAGAATTGAACCAAAAGTTGCAAATGATACATTTGAACTTGATAGATGTATTGAGTGCGGTATTTGTGTTGCTTCTTGTGGAACAATGTTAATGAGACCAAATTTTGTTGGTCCAGTTGGATTAAATAGAGTTGCTAGATTTGAAATAGATCCACATGATAGTAGAACAGCTGATGATTACTATGAATTAATTGGAGATGATGATGGAATTTTTGGTTGTATGTCTTTACTAGCTTGTGAAGATCATTGTCCAAAACACTTACCATTACAAAATAAAATTGCTTACTTAAGAAGAAAATTAGTAGCACTTAGATAGTTATTTATGAGAGTAAATCTCTCATAAATATAAAAAATAGAAAAAGTTAAATATCATGTATTTATAGATATTTAACTTTTTTTATTTAGGAGAAATGATGAGTTTAGCAAGTGACTATTTTTTACTATACCATGGTATTTCGTTTGAAAAAAGTTTAGATATTGAATCTTTAAATACTGTTTTAAATGAAAACAGTTTTACTATTTTTGCACTAATAATTAGTGCTAATAGAAAAAATTATGATAAATACATCAACTTAACATCATTTAAAACATTGTGTCAACAAATAGATATAAAAACACCCTCAAATATTACTGAATTGCATCATATCCAAAATGATATTGTAGAGATAATATTAAATAATAAAACAAAAAAATTCATAAACATTATTCACTCAACATTTGAATATTTAAAAGATGAAAATATATTAAATAGTGAAAATTACTCTAAATTAATATCTTTATTTGATGATAAAGAATTAGAAAATTCAATTGATGATTTAAATACAAATTTACATAAAATAGATGATGATCATAAAAGTTCATTTAAAGATTTAAGAAATTCAATTGAAAATATTATTAATGAACTCAAAAATGAACTCTCAAATAAAGAAGTTTTGAATGAACTTGAAAATACAAATAAGTATATAAGCAATCAAAAATTCTCTATTGGAATAACTGGTGTTATGAATGCTGGTAAATCTACAATGTTAAATGCTTTAATGGGAAAAGAAATTTTAGGAAGTGCTGTTGTTCCTGAAACTGCCAATTTAACTATAGTAAAACATAATATAAATGAAAATGCAAAAGTATTTTACTGGAACACAAAAGAGTGGGAAAAAATAGAAAATTCTGCAAAACAACTTGAAAGTATGAAAGAGTTTGTAAATGAAACTCAAAGAGTTTTTAAAGACAGTCTAAATGATTATATAAAACCTAATTCAAGATTTGATGAAGTTGATATAAATAATTTAGCTTCTTACACTTCTGCAGAACATAGCCAAAAGAAATGTAATTTAGTGAAATATGTGGAATTAGGTTCAAATCTTCCTTTTTTAAGCGATGGTATAGAAATAGTTGATACACCAGGACTTGATGACCCTGTAATTCAAAGAGAAGAGATAACAAAAGATTACATTAGCAAGTGTGATATGATGTTACATTTAATGAATGTATCTCAAAGTGCAACTTTAAAAGATATTGAATTTATAATTGATGCTGTTTTATATCAAAATATTTCAAAATTGTTAGTAGTAATAACAAGGGCCGACACTGTAAGCAAAAAAAATCTCGAAGAAGTTATAAACTATACAAAAAGTTCTATAGAAAAACAACTAAAAGCACAAAATAAAGACTCACAACTTGATCATATTTTAAAAACAATTAAATTTGTTCCTATTTCTGGGTATATGGCGTTATTACATCGAACTGGACGTGAAAAAGAAGCACTTGAAGCTGGATTTACTTTAGAAGATACTGGTATTTTGGACATTGAAAATTATTTAATGGATACTTTATTTGGTAACTCTTCACAAAAGGGAGATTTGGTAATCCAATCTACAAAAATACAGTTAAACAGACTCATAGATAAACAAATAAGCTTAAATAATTATGAACTAACTCTTTTAAGTAAATCAAAAGATGAATTAGAAAAAGAACTCCTAGATTTCAATAAAAAGAAAGATGCAAATAAAAGAATGTTATCTTCAATGACAGAAGATATAAATTATTATAAAAATGATGCAAAATCATATATAAACTCTCTTGAAACTTTTTTAAAAAGTGAATTATCAGAACTTCAAAATATTATCAAACAAAGAGTTGTAAATGATGTTAGGTACTCTTTAGAAAAAACTAAAAAACGACCAGAAAATTCAAGAGTAAAAGTTATTGTTGAAACTGCAATAAAAGATGGAATTATTGATGTAATAAGAGATTATAGATATAAATTTATAAAAAAATCTCAAACAATTGGAGAACAATGTGAACAAAAGTATCATGATTTAGGATTTGCAATAGGACATAAAAATGATAACTTTGATGCTCGTGGATTTTTTCAAGATGATTTCAAATCTGGATTTTTGACTTCAAATAATGAAGTATTAGTATCTCAAGTAATCCAAGCCGTATCAAATTCAAAAGATGGAAAGATGAATGAACTTGATAGAGCTTTAACAGAAATTATAACAAATGAGTTCTATGCAATTGAAGAGGACATTAAGACAAAAGCCAATAAAGTAAGTTCTATTTTAATAGATACCTTCTTTACAACTCTAAATGCACCTTTAAAAGCTTTTGAACAAAGATTAAACAGTGAAGAACAAAGTTTACAAAATCAACTATCATCATTTGAAGAAAATGATAAAAACAGAGCTCAATTATCTATAAATATTCATAAAAATATAAAAAGATTAGAAAATATCTTGCTTAATATTAAAGGATTACACTAATGAGTGCAAATATAAATATTTTAAAAAGTTTTGTAAATGAATATAAACAGGAAAGTGTTCAAAATGAAATTATATATGAAGATGGTTTAGTAGGAGAAATAAAAAAAACTATAGATAAGCTTCTTGATGAAAAATTTCATCCATCTATGCAATTAAAGGCTATATTAAATAAGCAAATAAGAAGAGCTAGGTATCCTATGGAAGTTGCTATTACTGGGCAATTTAGTGCTGGGAAATCAACATTTTTAAATGCATTACTTTCAAGGAATATTTTGCCAACAGGAATTACTCCAGTTACATCTAAAGTAAATTTTATAAATTATGGTGATGAATACAAATTAAAAATAACATATTATTCAGGAGTTCAAGAATATGCTCCAATAGAAAGTATTGCTGATTTTACAGATCAAAGACAAGATGAAATGAAAAATATTAAATATCTTACTTTATATGCTCCAATGCCTATTTTAAAAGATATTTCTTTTGTTGATACTCCAGGTCTTAATTCACAATCTCAAAGCGATACAGATATTACCAAAAAGGTATTAAAAGATGTTGGTGGAATTATTTGGCTAACTTTAATAGATAATGCTGGAAAACTATCAGAAGCTGAAGTACTAGAAGAATATATGCAACATTTTAAAAATAAATCTTTATGTGTTTTAAATCAAAAAGACAAATTAACTAAAGAACAAGTAGAAACAACTACAAAATATGTAAGTGAAAAATTTTCTAAATACTTTGCAAAAGTTGTTCCTATTTCTGCGATTAAAGCACTTGAAGGTAGAGCAAGTCATAAAGATATTTTAGTTGAAGATGAAAAAAATACTATTCTAAATTATTTTAAAGATTACCTATCAAAAGACGATAGTTTAGATTTGTTTAAAAATGAATTTGACACTTATCTAAAAAATATAGAGAATATTAAGAATAGTGACAATACTGATAATACAAAACTTCTAGATGATTCAAATATTCAAGAAGTATTAAATTTTATTGATACTACTATTCGTCCACAAGCTGCAGAAGCAAAAGAATTTGCCATAAAAAAAGATTTAAAAAGTTTTTGTGATATTTTGTCAAATGAGTATCAAACAATTATAAAAGTTTATGATGCTTTAGTTGATATTTTGGAGTCTTGTGAACCACTTGTAATTGAATCATTTGATAACATATATAAAAAATACTCAAAAGAACTTTACAATATTTATAACTCTTTAGAAAATATTATGGAAAAAATAGCCCAAGAGACATTTAAAAATATCAACAAAAAGAAATCATCAAGATTTGAAGAGTCAAAATCTCTTTTTGGTGCTAAAATAGAAAAATTTGAATATGAAACTTTTTGGATTAATTCTGATGCAGTTTATAAAGCACTATTTTATGATGATCAAACAATAGACAAAATGTTTAAACGGTCAATTAAACTTCTTAAAAATATAGAACTTGATACAGATGAAGCTTTTAGAGATGTTTTTAGAATTGTAAAAAATGATATATCAAAATGGCAAGAAAATTATGAACTTATAAGAAAACAAAGAGAAATAGCATCAGATATTGAGTTCTCAAATACTAGACACTTTGCTGCAAAAGTTTATGAAAATGTTATAAGAGCATTTTATAAAGCAATTTTAGAAAATATATCAGCACTTAGAAAGAAATTTGCTTATTTTAATGGAGCATTGTCTTACTCATATATTCAAATAACTCAAGCAACTATAGCTCATTTCGAACAACAAATATTGGAAAGTGAAGAATTGTATAAAAAAGAACCATCAAGATTCTCAATAAATTGTCCAAGAGAAGATGAAATAGTTGCAAAACTTAAAGCTAATTTTGGTTTCGAAAAAATAGAAGATTTCTTAACTTCAAAAAGAAACTATCTTTTTAAAATTATAAAGTACTCAAAGGAACAATATTTGGATATAAACCAAGATAGAATAGAGTTTGTAAAAAAAGAAAAAGAACAATATCTTGAAAAAATAGATGAACTAAATAAAATAAAAGACGAAATATAAAGGAATAAATTATGTTAAAAAATATTATTGAAAATGATGATTTCAAAAACTTGTCACAAAGACATATAAAAGATATTATTCAATATATTATAGATACTAACACAGAATTTAGCGTAGTTGCAAATATAGAAAGTACAAGTTTTAATCCAGATTTGCCAAATGATATAAAATCCAATTTAAATAAATTTTCACTATTTACACTAGCTGGTTATACATTTACAACAGTAAGAATTGAAGATGATTTTTTATATTTTGAAGCTGGTTTTGGAAAAGATAATTTTGGAAGTGTTCTAAAAATACCACTTTATTCTATTTTACAAATTATTATTGATGAAAATATTATATATATAAATTTAACAGCAACAGTTGATAAATTCAATAACAATTTGGAGAAAAACTCATTCAACGTTTTTAAAAATAATCCTAAAAATAAGAAATTTAATTAAAATTATAAATAGGAGAAATTACTCACCTATTTATCTTTTGGGGAAAATCGAAATAATGCTGACCCCCAAGTTAGTCCACCACCAAAAGCATCAAAAAGTATTGTATCCCCTGATTTTATTCTTCCTTGCTCATATGCGTAATTCATAGCCATTGGAATAGAAGCAGCCGAAGTATTACCATACTTATCAACAGTAACTATAGTTTGCTCTTCACTTAAATTTAAAGCATCTCCAACAGCTTTTATAATTCTATAATTTGCCTGATGAGGAATAAAATGTGTAATATCTGAATTTGAAAGACTATGTTTTTCCATCATATCTTTAACATCAGAAGTCAAAGTTTTAACTGCAAGTTTAAAAGTCTCATTACCTTTCATACTAATACATGCCATTTTATTATCTAAAACTTCCTGTGAACATGGATTTCTACTTCCACCTCCAGCAGTTTTTATTAAATCTTCATAAGTTCCATCACTAGAGCAATGTACATCAATAATTGCTTCATCTTTATTTGTCGTAGCACTAATTATTGCCGCTCCAGCACCATCTCCAAAAATAAAACAAGTTGTTCTGTCTTCATAATTTAAAATTGAACTATATTTTTCAGCCCCGACAATTAATACATTTTTTTTCATTCCAGATTCAACAAAAGCTTTTGCAATACTTAAAGCGTATACAAATCCTGTACAAGCTGCACTAACATCAAAAGCCATAACATTTGGTAATTCAAGCTTAGAAGCTATCAAACAAGCAGTTGAAGGCATACATAAAAAATCAGGAGTAACAGTCGCACAAATAACTAAATCTATATCTCTTTTATCTATATTTGCTCTTTCAATAGCTACTTTTGCAGCTTTAGAACCTAAATCAGAAGATGCTTCATTTTTTTCAGCTATTCTTCTTTCTTTAATACCAGTTCTTTTTGTAATCCACTCATCACTTGTATCAATAATTTTCTCAAAATCTTGATTTGTCATAATTTTAGGTGGAATATAAGCTCCAATTGATCTAAATGCTGCATATATCATTTTTAATAATCCTTAAACTTCTTGATGACTATTATCTTCTTTAGTTCCATATTTAACTAATCTTTGTTCAATAATAGTATCTAAATTTGAACTAGCTGAGTGTATTGCTTGAAATATTGCATTCATTATAGCTTTAGGATTTGATTTTCCATGAGATATAATAACAGGAGCTTTAACTCCAAGAAGTGGTGCACCACCATATTCTGCATAATCTACTCTTACTTTTAAGTTTTTAAAAACTTTTCTCATTAATACTGCACCAGTAATCGAAATAAGAGATCTTTTAAGATTTTTTTTGATTATTTTACCAATTGTATCTGCAACACCTTCTGCTGTTTTAAGTAAAATATTACCAACAAAACCATCACAAACAACAACATCTACTGTACCTTTAAAAATATCACTACCTTCAACATTACCAGCAAAATTTGGGACTTTAGAAATCAATTTATAAGCTTCTTTTGTTACTTCATTTCCTTTACTTTCTTCTTCACCATTACTCAAAAGACCTATGATAGGTTCATCTATTCTAAGTACGCTTTGAGCATAAGCTTGTCCCATAACAGCAAATTCAAATAAATTTTTGGCATCGCTATCAACATTTGCACCAACATCTAAGACTAATGTATTTTGATTTTCACTTGTTGGCATAAGAGTTGCTATTGCAGGTCTTGAAACACCTTTAATCCTTCCAATTCTCAAAGTTGCTAATGACATAGAAGCACCTGAATGTCCAGCAGAAACTATAGCGTCAGCTTTTCCTTCTTTTACTAATTCTATTGCTTTATAGATTGTTGATTCTTTTCTTTTTAAAGCATCAGTAGCACTATCATGCATACTAATAACATCTTTAGTGTCAAGTATTTCTATTCTATTTAAAAATGAGGGGGGGATAAGTTTTAAAAGTTGTTCTTCATCTCCTACAGCTATTGCCGTAAAATTATTGTTATTTCTAATAGCTAATATTAATCCTTCTATTATAGGCTCAGGACCAAAGTCCCCACCCATCGCATCTATAGCTATTCTTAACATTAGTTTTTATATTCACCAGTGTTTGGATTAACCATATGAGGCATTTTCCAAGAACCATCACTATCTTTCACTGGTCTTTTTAACTCAATTTTGTAGTGTGTTCTTCTCTTCGCTGATCTTGTATGAGAAACTCTTCTCTTTGGTACTGCCATAATTATTCTCCTTTAAAATTCTTGTTCAACAAGTTTATCTTTTTGTAAGCACTCTTTACAAATATGGTACTCACTTTTTACGCTGTTTAATTCACTTTCTATTATTTCATCAAAATCAATTAAACTATTTTCTATTTCTATTACTAAAAATTCATCTTTTTCTTCACCTTTAAAGACACCATCACTTAAAATTAGTTTAAGTTCTTCATCTAAAGATAAAATTTCCAATTCAGCACATCTCGAGCAATCTATATCTATGTTGCCACTAAGTTTCGCTTCAATTTTTACTAATGATGATGAAATTCTACAAAAAGTACCTTCAATTTTAACTGAATTAAATTCTGTTTTTAACTCTTTCTTATCAGTTGGTACTTTTTTAAACTCTATTTTCATTTAAATTAACAAATTTCTCTTTGTGCAAAAAAGAAATTAATTTCAATTTCTGCATTTTCTAGTGAATCGCTTCCATGAACTGCGTTTGCATCAATAGAATCTGCAAAATCTGCCCTAATTGTTCCAGCAGCAGCCTCTTTTGGATTTGTTGCACCCATTAGTTCTCTATTTTTAGCCATTGCGTTTTCACCTTCTAAAACTGAAACCACAACTGGTCCTGAGATCATAAAATCAACTAAATCTTTGAAAAAAGGTCTACTTGAATGAACCGCATAAAAAGCTTCTGCATCAGCCTTACTTAACTGTAATTTTTTTGTTGTAGCTATTTTTAATCCAGCTGATTCAAATCTGTCTAAAATTTTTCCAACTACATTTTTTGCTACTGCATCAGGTTTAATGATTGATAATGTTCTTTCCATATCTGTTCCTATATAAATTTTAAGTCGCGGATTATATCTGAAAAAATAAAAAAAGGCAAGTTTATATTACTGTCCTTGAATATTTTTTAATATATTATTCAACAACTGGTGTACCAACAACACCTCTATCCTCTTTTTCAACTTGACTAGAACCAACTTCATCCCAAACAATGCATCCTTCAGTTGGACAGGCATCAGCACATGCTGGTTCATCATTATGTCCTACACACTCAACACATTTATCTTTATATACAAAATATATATCTTCACCTGTTGGATTATCATCATTATCTACAATAGCGCCAACTGGACACTCATCTAAACAAGCATCACAACTAATACAAATATCAGTAATTTTAACTGCCATAAAATATTCTCCATAAAATAAATTTTTTAAACTCTATCATAGCAAAAATAAAAATATCATTAAAGATAAAAATTATTAAATAATAAAATTTGACTATTTTAAGCTTAGTATAAAAAAAAATTGATAAAATTCCAATATTAAATTTTATTATAAAAAAGGATTAAAAAATGTTAGTAACAAAAAAAGCTCCAGATTTTACAGCAACGGCTGTACTTGCAGATGGTCAAATTGTAGAAGATTTTAACTTATATAAAAATATTGGTGAGAAAGGTGCAATTTTATTCTTTTGGCCTTTAGACTTTACGTTTGTTTGTCCATCAGAAATTATTGCTTTCTCAAAAAGAACTGATGAATTTAAAGCAAGAGGAATTAATGTAATTGGTTGCTCAGTAGATTCACAATTCTCTCACTTTGCTTGGAGAGAAACTGCTGTTGAAAATGGTGGAATTGGAAGAGTTAAATTTCCTATGGTAGCAGATTTAAATAAACAAATTTCTAAAGATTATGATGTACTATTTGGTGAATCAGTTGCATTAAGAGGATCTTTTTTAATTGACAAAGATGGAACAATAAGACATGCTGTTATCAATGACTTACCATTAGGAAGAAATGTTGATGAAATGATAAGAATGGTAGATGCAATGTTATTTACAAATGAATATGGTGAAGTTTGTCCAGCTGGATGGCAAAAAGGCGATGAAGGTATGAAAGCTGACAAAGATGGTGTTGCTAACTACTTAGCTAAAAATGAAGGTAAATTATAATTACCATATTAAAAAAAGGGTATCAGTTTGATACTCTTTTTTAATTTATATTGACAATTTTAAAAATAAATACTAAAATTACACCTAACTTTATAAAACTACAAAACTACATAAAACTGCATATATTATTATGTGAAATCAAAGGCAAATATACTCATGGAAGAGTCTAAAGAAGAAATAAAAACAAAAACTACCAAAAAAACAAGAACTCACATTCCTGTTGAAGGTTATAAAATTGAGCAATTAAGAGAGTTACCACTTGAAACTCTACTTGATATAGCAAATGAACTTGAAGTTGAAAATCCTCAAGAGTTAAAAAGACAAGATTTAATGTTTATGATACTTGCTTCTCAAATAGATGCTGGTGGATTTATCCTATTTACTGGAATTTTAGAAATAAAAGAAGGTGGATTTGGATTCTTAAGAGCAATTGATGGAAATTTTTCTGATACATCAAATGACTCTTATGTAAGTGCTACACAAATTAGAAAATTTGCACTTCGAACTGGAGATATAGTAACAGGTCAGGTTAGACCTCCAAATAAAGATAGTGAAAAGTATAATGCTTTACTTAAAATTGAAGCTATAAATTATCTTCCTGTAAAAGATTCAAAAAACAGACCATTATTTGATAATTTAACTCCACTTTATTCAACTACAAAATTTAAATTTGAATTTGATTCACAAAAATTAACTGGAAGAGTTTTAGATCTTTTTGCACCGATGGGAAAAGGTCAAAGAAGTTTAATAGTTGCTCCACCAAAAACTGGTAAAACTGAACTTTTAAAAGAGTTAGCACATGCAATTAGTAGAAACCATCCTGAAGTTACTTTAATGGTTCTTTTAATAGATGAAAGACCAGAAGAAGTTACAGATATGCAAAGAAGCGTAAAAGGTGAGGTTTATAGTTCTACTTTTGATTTACCAGCTCAAAACCATGTAAGAGTTGCTGAAATTGTAATTGAAAAAGCAAAAAGACTTGTAGAAATGAAAAAAGATGTCGTAATATTACTTGATTCTATTACAAGACTTGCTCGGGCATACAATACTGTAACTCCTAGTTCAGGTAAAGTTCTAAGTGGTGGAGTTGATGCAAATGCTTTACACAAACCAAAAAGATTTTTTGGAGCTGCACGTAATATTGAAGAAGGTGGAAGTTTAACAATAATATCAACCGCTTTAATAGATACTGGTTCAAAAATGGATGAAGTTATATTTGAAGAATTCAAAGGGACTGGAAATAGTGAAGTAGTTCTAAGTAGAAATGCTGCAAATAAAAGAGTATATCCTGCTATTGATATTACAAAATCTGGTACAAGAAAAGAAGAACTTTTACTTAGTGCTGATACTTTACAAAAAACATGGATTTTAAGAAATGCAATGAGTGAAATGGATGAAGTTGATGTTCTTAAATTCTTATATCCTAAAATGCAAAAAACAAAAAATAATGATGAATTTTTTGCTTCAATGAATGAATAATAACTTAAAATATGCTTAAAATGAGGGAAAAAGAGTATAAATTTATAAATTTGTAAATTTTCTACCTCTTTTTTCAGCTAAATCAAATAATTTCTCTGATAGTATTGCTACCCGAAATTTGAAAAAAGGAAGGAAAATGGCAAATATAGACGAACTTTTAGAATATCTAAAAAGAACAAGTCCTGGACAAGATGAGTTTCATCAAGCAGCAGAAGAGGTTTTACACTCTTTAAAACCTTTGTTTGAAAAATACCCAAAGTATGCAGCAAATAAAGTGTTAGACAGATTAGTTGAGCCTGAGAGACAGATTTTATTTAGAGTGACTTGGGTTGATGATAAAGGAGAAATCCAAATCAACAAAGGTTATAGAATACAATTTAGTTCGACTTTAGGCCCATATAAAGGTGGATTAAGATTTCACCCAAGCGTAAATACTGGAATTATCAAATTTTTAGGATTTGAGCAAATTTTCAAAAACGCACTAACTGGACTTCAAATTGGTGGTGGAAAAGGTGGAAGTGACTTTGACCCTAAAGGTAAAAGTGACAATGAAATCATGAGATTCTGCCAAGCATTTATGAGTGAGTTATACAGACATATCGGTGCAACTACTGATGTTCCTGCTGGAGATATTGGAGTTGGTGGAAGAGAAATCGGATATTTATTTGGTATGTATAAAAAACTTGCGAATACTTATGATGGAACTTTAACAGGAAAATCATTAAAATGGGGTGGTTCACTAGCTAGAACAGAAGCAACTGGTTACGGTTGTGTATATTTTGCAAAAAATATGCTTGAAGCTAGAGGAGAAACTTTAACAGGTAAAAAATGTACTGTTTCTGGTTCTGGAAATGTAGCAATTTATACTATAGAAAAATTATACCACCTTGGAGCATTACCAATTACTTGTAGTGATTCAAAAGGTACAATTATAGATGAAGAAGGTATTGATTTAGATTTATTAAAAGATTTAAAAGAAAACCAAAGAGCTAGACTTTCAGAGTATATAAAACATAGAACAAATGCAAAATATATTCCAGTTGAAGAGTACCCAAAAGGTAGAAATGCAGTTTGGTCTGTTCCTTGCTTTGCAGCATTCCCAAGTGCAACTCAAAATGAGTTAAATTTAGAGGATGCAAAAGAATTAATCAAAAATGGTTGTATTTGTGTAAGTGAAGGAGCTAATATGCCTTCTACAAATGAAGCTGTTGATTATTTTGTTGCACAAAAAATAGCATATGGTCCTGGAAAAGCGGCAAATGCTGGTGGAGTTGCAACAAGCCAATTAGAAATGGCTCAAAATGCTTCTATGGTTTCATGGACTTTTGAAGAAGTTGATGCAAAACTAGAGCAAATAATGAAACATATTTTTGATACAGCAAGCGCTACTGCTAAAGAGTTTGGACAACCAACAAACCTTGTTTTAGGAGCAAATATTGCTGGATTTAGAAGAGTAGCTGATGCTATGATTGAACAAGGATTAGTTTAATCAGATACTAAAAAACTTAAGGTCTTTCCTTAAGTTTAAAATAAAAATTTACTACCACACCACTATAAATATAAATCATTTTAAAAGCTAAAAATCAACCCATTTTCCGTCTAATTTAAGAATTTTAGCTTTTAAGTGATAACACTTTTATTCTCAAAATATTTTAAACTTTAATAAATAATTTCTTATATCAAATTCAAATTTTAATTTGGATATAATTCTGCCAAAATTTCAATAAGGATATATTTGAAAGTAGGAATTTTTGATTCAGGAATTGGTGGATTAACTATACTAAATGCTATTACTAAAAGTGTAAAAAACACAGAATATGTTTATATAGCCGATACCTTATTTGCACCTTATGGTGAAAAAGATACAAATGAAATTTTACAAAGATGCGATAATATAACAAACTGTTTGATTGATAACTATAATATTGATATTTTAGTAGTTGCTTGTAACACTGCAACTTCAATTTCAATAAAATACTTAAGAGAAAAATATAAAAATTTACCAATTATTGGAGTAGAACCTGCTTTAAAACCTGCTATTCTAAATTCAAAAACAAAGAATATAGCAATTTTAGCAACTCCAACAACAATAAATGGGAAAAAATACAAAGAACTTGTAGAAAATTTATCAGTTAATCAACAGTTAAATTTGTACCATATTCCTTGTAGTGGTTTAGCAAAAAAAATAGAAGAAGCTGATATTGAAACAAATAGCTTACATTTATTTTTAACAAATTATTTAAAAGATTTAAAAAATAAAAATATAGATAGCATAGTTTTAGGTTGTACTCACTATCCAATTATACAAGATGATATAAAAAAGTTTTTTAATGAAGATGTTATTTTATTTGATTCAGCAAATGCTATCGCAAAAAGATTACAAGATCTAGGTAAAAATAAAAATAGTATAAATAAAGACCAAAAAATAACTATTTTATATAGCGGTAAGATAAGTTTAGATATGGTAAACATAGTTTTAAAGAATATAAATTTTGAGATAGGAAAGTGTGAAATATGATAGATGACCATTTAAAAGATAGAGTTTTAGCTCTAAAATATCGTCCTAAAAGATTTGAAGATCTAATAGGACAAAATACAATATCTCAAACACTTAGCCTAGCATTAGATTCTTCAAGATTGTCTCATGCTTATTTATTTTCAGGACTTAGAGGAAGTGGGAAAACAAGTACAGCTAGAATAATGGCAAAAGCACTTTTATGTTCAAATGGACCAACAAGCAAGCCTTGTGAGGTTTGTGATAATTGTCTTAGTGCAAATAGTGGAAAGCATCTTGATATTATTGAAATGGATGCTGCTAGTAATAGAGGGATAGATGATATAAAAGAACTAATCGAACATACGAAATATAAACCAAGTTCTGCAAAATTTAAAGTATTTATAATAGATGAAGTTCATATGCTTACAACTCAGGCTTTTAATGCTTTATTAAAAACTTTAGAAGAACCACCTAATTTTGTAAAATTTATACTAGCAACTACTGATGCTTTAAAACTTCCAGCTACTATTTTAAGTAGAACTCAACACTTTAGATTTAATAAAATCTCACAAAATGATGTTGTTCATCATCTTTCTCATATTTTAAATATTGAAAATATTGAGTTTGAAAAGGAAGCTTTAGAGATACTTGCTAGAAGTGGTCAAGGAAGCCTAAGAGATACTTTAACTTTACTAGATCAAGCAATAATTTTCTCAAAAGGGAAAATATCAACTTCTAGTGTTGTTGATATGTTAGGACTAATAGATCCATCTTTAATGGAAAATATTTTTAAAATTATTTTAAATAAAGGTGATATAAATACCCTACTTCCAGAACTTCAAAACTATGAAGTTTCTCAAATTTGTGATGAAATATCTATATATTTAAAAGATAAGATGATTTCAAAAGATACAAGATTTGATGTAACTTTATTTGATAGATTTTTCAGAATTTTAAGTGAAGCTAAGCATCTATTATCTTTAAATAGTGACGATACTTTTGTTTTAATTCTTACTTTAATGAAACTTGTAGAAGCTACTAACTTAAAATCAATAGATGAGTTAATTGAACAAATTGGCAAAATGCCAGTACGAAATGAAGCAATAAAAGTAGAAAAACCTGCTATTACAGAAACTAAAATTATTGAGAATAAAGTTGTAGAAGAAAAACCACAAGAAGAAAAACCTATACAAAATATAAATACTCAAATGCAAGATCCTACTCCTTTTGATATAGAGCCTATTATAGAAGAACCTATCAAAACTGAAATTGTAGAAACAAAAGAGATAGAGTATATTCCTTTTGAAGAAGAGAATGATAAAAATAGTGATTTATATCAACATTTGATAGAAAAAGTTTATGATAGAGATTACACATTAGGTGAATGTTTTGAAAAGAACTTTATATTTAATGGTTTTAGTAATAATAAACTTCAAATAATATCTTATGCAAAAGATGAGGATAGAAAACTTTTAGGTAAACATTATGGCCTTATTAAAATTTTTGCACAAGATATTTTCGGCTTAAATGTTGAGCTAGATTTTAAAAAGGAAGAGGCCACCTTATTAAAAACTAACAATGAAATAAAAATAGAGCCTGAACAAAATAGTGAAGTTGCTTCTATGGTAGAAGATATTGAATTTAGTTCTAGTTGTGTAGCTGGCGCTATAAAAAATACAGATACTCAACTATCTTCAAAAGAGCTACAAGTAAATGATTTATTAAATTCAAAAATGGTAAATAAAGCAAAAGAGTTATTTGATATTAAAAAAATTACAGTAAAATCACGAAGTTAAAATAATATTATAAAAAAAGGACAAAGATATGATTAAAATTGCAAAATTATTGGTTTTAAGTGCATTTGCAAGTGCTACATTGTTGGCAAATGATAATTTAGTTATAGATTTTGAGAAAAAAAGAGTTGCTCAAAATCCAAATGTTAAAGTGAAAAATATAAAAGTTTTCTATAAAAAAGAACTAGAATTAAAAGGTTGGAATGGCTATATTTTAGAAATTGATGCAACTATTCAAGACAAAGGTATGAAAGTAAAAGATACACTTTTTAGTGATGGAAAAGTAATTGCTACTGATTTATATGATGTATCAACAGGAAAATCTTTGAAAGATAGTATAACACCAACATTAACAGATAAATACTATCAAAAATCAAAACTAATTGCTGGAAATGAAAAAGCAAAAGATAAAATTGTAGTTTTTTCTGATCCTCTTTGCCCATTTTGTACACAATATATTCCTGAAGTTATAGATTTTGTAAATAAAAAAAGTGATTCAATAGCACTATATTATTATGCATTTCCATTAACTCATATTCATCCAGCATCAACTACTTTATCAAAACTTATTGATATAGCAAAAGTAAAAAATGGTAATGATATCATAATGAAGGCATATACAGCTCATTGGTCAAAATACTTTGAAGTAACTTCAACAGATGATAAAATTATTTTAGAAGCGTTTAATAAAGAGTTAGGTTTAGATATTAAAATCGAAGAATTAAATAAAAAAGAGATAATTACATCTTTAGAAAAAGAGGTTTTAATGGGAGAAGATATGCTAGTAAGTGGAACTCCAACTATTTATATAAATGGAGAAAAAGATACAACTAGAGAAAAATATAAAACTTTAGGTAAAAAGTAATATGAAAAAATTAGTAATTGCAACTAGAAGAAGCCAACTTGCTCTTTGGCAAAGTGAATATATAAAGGCTGAACTTTTAAAACACTATCCAAATATGCAAATAGAACTTCAAGAATTTACAACTAAAGGTGATAAAATACTTGATGTTCCACTAGCAAAAATTGGTGGTAAGGGGCTTTTTACAAAAGAACTAGAAGTTGCAATGCTTGAAGGAACTGCTCATTTAGCAGTTCATTCACTAAAAGATGTTCCAACACAGTTTGAAGATGGTTTAACTTTAGCTGCTGTTTCAAAAAGATTTAATCCTCAAGATGCACTTTTAAGTAATAAATATAGTTCTTTAGAAGATTTACCAAAAGGTGCAGTTGTTGGAACTACAAGTCTGCGAAGAAGAATGGCTATAAAGATGTTAAGACCTGATATAGAGCTAAAAGATTTAAGAGGAAATATCAATACAAGAATAGCAAAATTAAATGCAGGTGAATATGATGCTATTATCCTTGCAGCAACAGGAATAGAAAAATTAAATCTACAAAATGAAGTAAAATATTTTGCTCCTATTTCAACTGATATTATGATACCTTCTATGGGTCAAGCAACTTTAGGAATAGAGACAACAACAGACCCAAAAATCATCGAAATAGTAAAAGTTTTAAATGATAAAAATGCTGAAATTGAGTCTAAAATTGAGCGAGGATTTGTAGATACACTTCAAGGTGGTTGCCAAGTTCCAATAGGTGTAAAAGCTACAATATTAGACGAAAAGAATGTGAAAATATCTGCAATAGTTGGACTTCCTGATGGGAGTGAATACATAAAAGATGAAAAAATAGTAGATATAAACTCTTTTGAAAATGCGGGAAAAGAGTTTGCAAATGAATTTATACAAAAAGGTGCAAAAGAGCTTTTAGCAAGAGCTGAAACTATGGCTTTTAAATAATTTTAAATTATTTAAAGCTATCTTATAGCTACTAATTTTTGATATATTATCTCTTTTAATTCATTATTTAGAGGATATAAAATGAGAATAAATTTAGAAGATACCCTATTTTGTCTAGTAGATGTTCAAGAAAAGCTTTTCCCACATATTGGAAATAAAGATGAGTTGGAGAGAACTCTTCCTATTTTAGTAAAGGGAATAAAAACTTTAGATATACCAATAATTGTAAATGAGCAGTATAAAAAAGGAATTGGAGAGACAATTCCTGTTTTAAAAGAGTTGGTTTCTGAATATACAGCCTACGAAAAAACTACATTTTCTGGTTGTCAAACTGGTGAAATTTTAGAAGCTTTTAGAAAAAGTGGTAAAAAAAATATCATTGTAGCAGGAATAGAAACTCATGTTTGTGTACTTCAAACTTGTATAGACTTAATTGAAAATGATTTTAATGTGATCTTGGTTACAAATTGTTGTGGAAGTAGAACAAAACTTGACCATAAAATGGCTATAAAAAGATTAATTCAATCTGGAGTTATACCTACAACTTATGAATCAATTTTATTTGAACTAACAGTTGATGCAAAGAATCCAAACTTCAAAGCAATTTCTAGTCTAATAAAATAAATTTTGTCCCATAATGGGACAAAATCACTTTATGTAATAACCTTCATCTAATATATTTAAAATAGTATCTTTTGGAAGCTTTTGTCTAACTCTTTTAATTAAAGTTCGTATCGCAGTGGAAGTTTTTGCAACTCCCAAATATACAAACTCTTCTATTTGATGATGAGTTATCATTTCACCTTTATTATTTAATAGTAAATACAACAAGATTTTTTCAGATTTTGTAAGAGTAATTTCTTGATTATTTTCATACAATATTCTATTTTTCATATTAAAAGATACATTAGAATCTAATTGTATTATGTCAAAAGAATTTGTTATTTTTCTTATTTTTAATCTAAACTCTTCTATATCAAAAGGTTTTTTTATATAGTCATCACAATCTTTTTCATAAGCTTGGGTTATTTTATCTATATCTATATTTGCACTTATTATTATAACTTTTGAGTTTGGATTTGTAGTTTTAATTTTTTCTAAGATTGTTAATCCATCTATATTTGGAACATTTATATCCAAAATATACAAAGAATATTCACCTAAAATATGTTCAAATGCTTTTTCTCCATTATAAAAACTATCTACAATAAAACCATTTTTATTTAGCATAAACCTTATAGTTTCATTTAGTGAGTAATCATCTTCTAGTAAAAATATTTTCTTCATAAGTGAATTCTACATTTTACTTGTGGTATTGGTGTGACAATTTAAAGTTATATGAAAAAATATTTATATTTTCATTTGAAACTACATCAATTTTAATTTTGTACTTATCACATATATCTTTTACAATAGATAAACCTATTCCATGTCCACCCAAACTTACATTTTCCCTCATATATGTTTTAAATATAGTATTAACATTTTTTATTTTTTCACCTTGAGAAACAAATTTTAAACTATTATCTTTTAAAATTATCTCTATATTTGAGCCTATTTCTGAGTATTTTATAGCATTTGATATATTATTGTCTATCAATCTTTCTATCTCAATTTTACTAATATTGATAAAAATATCATTTGATATTTCCAATTGTAAATTTCTATTTTGTGTTTTTGCTATAAGTTCAAAATATTTTACTCTATCTTTTAAAATATTTTCTAAACTCAAACTCTCTATTTTATAATCTAACTTCGATTTTATATGTAAAAATGTCATATCTTCATACGAGTTTTTTAAAGTTCTTATAGCTCCTTCCATCTTTTTGGAATAACTATCTTCTCCAAACTCTTCATTTTTGAGTTGTAAATTTAGATTTATTATAGATAGTGGAGTTTTTATTTCGTGAATAGAGTGTTCTATAAATTTATCTTTATAACTTAAAATATTCTCTTTTCTTCTTACTTTATAAATCACAAAAATTGTAATTGAGCCTATCAAAGCTATCAAAAGCGTTATAAAATTTAATAAAAAGATATTTTCTTTTAATTTTGTTTCATCAAATACAATAGTATAAATAATTTTTGCTTCATCAAAAATAGGACTTTTTTCTGATAAATATGTTATTTTGAAATTTTCATCTTCTATATATTGTGTTATATACTCATTTTCTTCTAAATCTTAAGCTAGTTTTTTACCATCACTGATTCTTTTTTGAATTGCTACTAAATCTTTTTTATATGATTTTAAAGATTTAAACATAAAATCACCAACATAATCTTTACTAAATATAAAAGCATCTGAACTTTTAATATTTGGGTTTTGGCTTATCAAATCTTGGAGATTTTTTAAATCTTTTTCTAACTCTTCATAAGTAAAACTAACTTGTAAAACTCTTTTATCATCTAAATATGAATCTGTATAACTAAAGAATTTTGAAGAATAAATTTCAAATATTGGTAGAGAAGCTCCTATAATATTGTTTTGCTTATGCTCTTCAAAATACTCTTTTGCAAAACTTAAATCAAAATTTACATCTGTTAAATATGTACTATTTTTAATCACCAAATTTTCATCAGTTATATAAATATTGTAAGGTTTATTTGCTACATCTTGATTTATTTTTTCATATATTTCAATCAAATTTATATCAGATGATTTATTTTTAAGATAAGCTAAAACTTCTTTATGCTTTTTTATTAACTCTTCTTTTTGATTTGAAAATTTATACAAAAGTTTAGTTAAAAAATAACTCGTTCCTTTTTGTATTTCATAAAAAGCTATCTGTTGGTTTTTTTGGTGATTATCATTTATATTGATTAACAATAATTTATAACTTGCAAATATAGTTATTAGAAATATAATAATTACAATAAATAAAAATGTTGATGATTTTGGCATATAAGATGTTACCCCCCCCCGTACAACTATTTACTAAAATAGTATTTGTTCCTTGAAATTCTTCTATCTTTTTCTCCTTGTATGATAAAAAAAGATTCTATCAAAAATTGCCTTATTTCAATAAAATAATAAATTTCTATCTATATTTACAATTTTGCCACACCAAAATCACATCAGTTTTGTATTATTTTTTTTAAATTTAAAAAAAGGAGAAAATAATTTATGAAAATAGATTATTCAAAAAAAAATAAAGTATCTTTTTTACTTTCAACTATGCTTTTAGGGGCAGTTTCACTTTCTGCTAATAATTGGACAAATGATAGCAATATTATTAAAAATAGTGGTGGAATGGCAGTTGAATTAGAAAATGTATCAAATTCAGAAATTATAAATAATGGAGAAATTTCTGTAAATCACAGTAGTAGTGAAGCTTATTCTGAAGCAATGGGTATAGAGTATATCTCTAATTCAAAAATTATAAATACTGGAACAATAAAAGCAAATACAACGGGAACAAAATCTAGTGATGCCGTAGGAATTTGGATAGATGATGTAGATAATACTCAAATTGAAAACAAAGGTACTATTTTAGTAAATGCAAATGGTAATGGTTCAGGATACTTTTTATCAGAAGCTATTGGAACTGGTAGTTTGATAGATTCATCTATTATAAATAGTGGAACCATCAAAGCTACTAGTAATAATAAATTAGACAAACAGGGATTAGCAATCACTAGTGATAAAATACGATTTAGTCTAAATTCAACTCCAACAGTTACTGTAACAAATACAAAAGATGGGAAAATTTATGGAAATATTTTAATGAATGTATATAACAATAAAAATAATTATGGTTTATTTAAAAATGAAGGATTTATCTCTTTACCATATAATGCAACTAAAAAAGAAACTTTTTCATTTGATGATGATGGTGTATATACAACTATATCTCTTCAACCAAATTTAGCAAATCTTGAAAATTATGGAACTATTGAAATTGGAGCTTTTAAACACTCTGATAATAAAATAGAAAATACACAAATATTAACAAAAACTGCTACTTTTGGAAAAGGTTCAAAAATGCAAGTTGATATAGTAGCAGGTTCAAAAGCATTTGTTAAAGGAGATACATTAAGTGAAGTTGTAACAGCAACAGATAAATTAACAATCAATGATTTAACTTTAAACCAAACAAAATTAGCTGATAACTCTGCAACTTTAGATTTTGAATATAAACAAAATAAAAACCAACTAGATTTAGTTGTAAGTAATGTAAAAAAATTGTCTGATATTGTTGATGATAAAGATAAAGGTGATGATAAAGGCAATGGTACAGATACTAAAAATATAGTTAATAAAAAATCTATTGCAAAAACTTTAGATGAATTTAGAAATAATCAAGCTCAACATCCACAAATGGGTGCAATTTTATCACAAATTGATACTTTAAGTACAAATAATGAAGTTATAAATGCTGTAAATTCTATGATTCCAACAACAGCAACATCAGTTGTAAATAGTTCAAATACTATAACTTCAAACATATCAAATATTGTTTCAAGTAGATTAGAAAACTTAAAAAGTGGTTTAAACTCTGGAGATGATTTAAAAGTTGATAACAATAGAGTATGGGTAAAAGCATTTGGAAGTATTGGAGAACAAAAAGATAAAGACTCTATCTCTGGATTTGATTTAAAAACTTATGGTTTAGGGCTTGGATATGATAAAGAGTATAAAGATGGGCAAATTATTGGACTTTCAACATTCTATACAAATGCAAATGTAGAAACAAATGGTGTAAATCATGAAAATGATGTAGATGCTTACTCTCTTGTAGCATATGGAAGCAATTTATTACCAGATGATAAAACAACTATTTACTATCAAGGTTCATATACTTGGCAAAAAAATGATAGTAAAAGAAGTTTATTTACAGGAGATAGAGCAGATGCTAAATTTACTAGTAAAACTTTTGCTCTTGATTTAAAAGTTGGACATAAAATAGCTATAAATGATAGTTTTTCAGTAGAGCCAAATATTGGTACAACTTACAGACATATTTCAAATCCATCATATACAGAAAATGGTGCAGAAGCTTTAAATATTCACTCTGATAAATTCACTTCATCTGAATTTTTAGGAAATTTTGGAGCAGATTTTGAGTATAAAATCACTTCTGATTCTAAACTAACTGCTACAATCGGTGCTGGATATGATTTTAAAAATGATGACAATATCGTAACTTCTTCTTTTGCTGGAGCTTCTGGAGTTTCATTTGATACAAATGGTATAGACAATGGTAGATGGCAATACCAAGCAGGAATAGGATACGATGTAAATCTAAATAATCAAAATAATTTAAACTTCTCTTATAAATATCAAGGAGAAGGAAGCAAATATAACAACAATGTTGTATCTCTTGATTATATATATAAATTCTAATCTTTTAAACTAAGGCAAAAAGCCTTAGTTTATTTTTCTATTTTGTTTAAAACTTCTTTTAAAACACTTTCAAAACAGCAACTATGATTTGAATTCGTATAAATATACTCTATATTCTTTTTATTACTAAACTTTGAAAAATAAGATAAAAATATATCTTTTGGTACTATTTTATCATCAATTCCTATTATGTGAAACTGCTTTATATTTTCAAGATTTGAAGTAAAATTTGCTGGATTTAAAGAACCATCTAATTTTGAAATATTATGGATATTTACCCACTTCTCTATATCTAAATTTCCAGCTACTGTAATAAGATTTTTAATATCATCTCTTTTTGAAGCTAAAATAGTAACAACTGCTCCACCACCAGAATATCCAATAAAATTAAAATCTCTATTTTGATATTTAGTTCTTAAACTATTTAAGACTTCATCAAAACTATCTATTATCTCTTTACTGAATCTTTTATTTGTCCAATACTCTTGTTTACAATTTGAAGATTTTACATATTGGCAAGGTCTAGCAAGATATACTTTACATTTATTATTATCAAGAGATAATAGTTTTAAAAGAGTTTGATTTATAGGTGTTGGATTTGGTGAAATTTGATTTTTACTTATCCAAGATAAGCCATCTCCTTCTATATAAATATTTAAAGTTTTATTTGCACAATTTATATTTTGAGATTGTAAAGAGAAAATATTAAAATTTGAACTATTTAAAATAGATTTACTCAAACTATTTTTTGTAGCAAAATTCAAAGCACTATTTGTTCTTTCTTCCATAGAAGGTATTTTTGAAGAACAAGAGACAAATATAAAAGATAAAAAAATAAATAGTGTATATTTCATAAAAGATTTTAACATTTTGTTTTAAAAATATATTTTAAACTATTTTACCATATCAAAATCACATTAGTTTTGAAATAATCGATATAAAAAAAGGAGATAGAAAATCTATCTCCTTTTTTTCACTTTACTTATAGAATATTTCTATTTATCCCATAATATCAGCAGGTGCATAAACTTCACCTTTCATAATAATTCTTGCACTTCGGCTCATTGTAGCTTTATCAACAATATATTTACCATTTTCGCATTTTATTACAGCTCCAACTTTCAGTGTTCCAGATGGGTGTCCAAACTCAACCGCAGTTTTTTCTCCACCACCAGCAGCAATATTTACTAAAGTTCCTTCAATACAAGCAGCAACACCAATAGCAACAGAAGCTGTTCCCATCATAGCGTGATGAAGTTTTTGCATTGATAAAGCTCGTACGTGTAAATCAATTTCATCTGCTTTTATTTCTTTACCACTTGAAGTTATAAAATCACTTTTTGGAGCAACAAAGGCAATTTTTGGAGTGTGTTGTCTAGTTTCTGCTTCACTTAAATCAGAAATTAATCCCATTTTTAAAGCTCCATAACTTCTAATTTTTTCAAATCTAGCTAAGGCTTCGGCATCACTATTGATATCAGCTTGAAGTTCAGTTCCCTTATATCCAATATCACTAGCATTTAAAAATATTGTTGGAATACCTGCTGTTATCATAGTTGCTTTAAATGTACCAATTCCTGGAACTTCTAAATCATCTACTAAATTCCCAGTAGGAAATAATTCTTCACTTGGGTCAACTGGTTCTGCAAACTCTAATAAAATCTCTTCAGCAGGGAAAGCAACACCATCTATATAATAATCACCCATCTCTTTTACTTGTCCATCAACCATTGTTACATAACAAAGAATTGTTTTTTTGATATTTGCTTGCCAAATTCTTACACAACAAACACCATTTTGTGGAACATTATCAACTAAACCTTCATGAATTGCAAAAGGTCCAACAGCTGAGCTTAAATTCCCACAATTTCCAGACCAATCCATAAAATCTTTGTCTATTGCAACTTGTCCAAAATAATAATCTACATCATGATTTGGAACAGTTGATTTTCCAACTAAAATAGCTTTAGAAGTACTTGAAGTTGCTCCTCCCATACCATCCATTTGTTGTTTATAAATATCAGGGCTTCCTACTATTCTTTGAAGAAGTTTATCTCTTTTTATTTTATCTTCTTGTGCCTCTTTTGGAAGGTCTGCTATATTAAAAAATGTTCCTTTTGAAGTTCCACCTCTCATATATGTTGCTTTAACTCTTATTTGTGGTTCATAACTACTCATATTTTCTCCTAAAATTTAAACTTTTAAAACTTTTCAAAAAGATTTTTTATCTCTTTAAAAAATTTTAAGAGAGCAAAAACTCTCTTAAAACCTATTTACTAGCTGCAATAACATCTTTTGCAAATTTTTGTAAAATTCCACCAGCTTTATAAACTTCAACTTCTGCTGAAGTATCTAATCTACAAAGAACTTTAAATTCTACTTTTTCACCATTTGCTCTAGTCATAGAAACTGTTAAATCACATCTTGGAGTAATATCTCCTAAAATATCAAAAGTTTCTGTTCCAGTAATCGCATAAGTATTTCTTGTTTCACCATCTTTAAATTGAAGTGGTAAAACACCCATACCTACAAGATTTGTTCTGTGAATTCTTTCAATTGATTCAGCAATCACAACTTCAACACCTGCAAGTCTTACACCTTTAGCTGCCCAGTCTCTTGAACTTCCTTGACCATAGTTTGTTCCAGCAACAATAATTAATGGTTGTTTTCTTCCCATATAAGTTTCTATTGCTTCCCACATTCTTGACTCAACACCTTCTGGCATAATTTTTGTCAAACTTCCTTGTTTTACATTACCTTGCTCATCTTTAACCATTTCATTATATAGTTTTGGATTTGCTAAAGTTGCTCTCAATGCAGTATTATGATCACCTCTATGTGTTGCATAAGAGTTTAAGTCTTCTAAAGGTAATCCCATTTTTAAACAATACTCTCCAGAAGCACTTTTTGCTTGAATAGCATTTGATGGAGATAAGTGATCTGTTGTAATATCATTTGGGAAAACTCCAAGCGGTCTTAAATTTTTAAGAGCTGGCATAGTCATAAATTCGTCTTCCCAATATGGTGGTTTTTGGATATATGTAGATTTTGCATCCCATTTATAGAATGGTTCAGCTGCCTCTTTTAAACCTTTAGCAAACATTGGATCATAGATTTTTGCAAACATTTCAGGTTTTACTGATTTGTAAACTATTGCATCTATCTCTTCATCGCTTGGCCAAATATCTTTTAATTTGATGTCATTTCCATTTTTGTCTTTACCTAAAACATCTGTTTCAATATTAAATCTAATACTTCCAGCAAGTGCATAAGCAACTACAAGTGGAGGTGAAGCTAAGAATGCTTCTTTAATAAATGGGTGAATTCTTCCATCAAAGTTTCTATTTCCAGATAAAACTGCTGTTGTGTAAACTCCACTATCAGCTGCTTCTTTTTCAAGTTTTGGATCTAAAGCTCCACTCATACCATTACAAGTTGTACAAGCAAATCCTACAATTCCAAATCCCAATTTCTCTAACTCTGTTAAAAGACCAGAATCTTTTAAATATAGTTCAGAAACTTTAGAACCTGGTGCTAAAGATGATTTAACCCATCTTTTTCTTGTAAGTCCTAGTTCATTTGCTTTTTTAGCTACAAGTCCAGCTGCAACAACGTTTCTTGGATTTGAAGTATTTGTACATGAAGTAATAGCTGCAATTAAAACAGCACCATCTGGGATAACTTCATCTTTAATCTCAATCTTTTTAGTGATACCTTCAGAATCTAAAGTTGAAGTAGGTACTAATTTATGAGGTTTAGAAGGTCCTGCTAAACTTCTTGTAACTGTTGTTAAATCAAATTCAATAGTTCTAAAGTAAGTAGCTTCACTTAAACTATCTGCCCATAAACCATTTGCTTTAGCATAAACTTCAACAAGTTTTACTTGTTCTGGACTTCTTCCTGTAATTTTTAAATAATCAATAGTTCTATCATCAATAGCAAACATAGCAGCACTTGCACCATATTCTGGTGTCATATTAGATATAGTTGCTCTATCTCCTAAATCAAGATATTTGATTCCACTTCCAAAGAACTCTAAATAAGCAGAGATTACATTGTTTTGTCTTAAAAATGATGTTAAAGAAAGTGCAATATCAGTTGCAGTTATTCCTGCTGCTCTTGTACCTTTTATCTCAACTCCAATTATTTCTGGAACTCTCATATAAGAAGGATTTCCAAGCATAACATTTTCAGCTTCAAGTCCACCAACACCAACTGCAATAACTCCTAAAGCATCAACGTGAGGAGTGTGTGAATCTGTACCAACTAATGTATCCGGACTAGCAATCCCGTCGATATTATGAACAACTGGAGACATTTTTTCAAGGTTGATTTGGTGCATAATACCATTTCCTGGAGGAATAACATCAACATTATCAAATGCTTTTTTTGTCCAATTTATAAAATCAAATCTATCCGCATTTCTTCTATCTTCGATATCTCTATTTTTTTGGAAAGCATCGCTATCATATCCACCACATTCAACTGCAAGTGAGTGATCAACGATTAATTGTGTTGGAACAACTGGATTGATTTTTTGTGGATCTACACCTTGTGAAGCAACTGCTTCTCTAAGACCTGCTAAATCAACAAAAGCTGTAAGCCCTAGAATATCATGACAGATTACTCTACTTGGATACCAAGGAAAATCTTTATCTGTTCTTTTTTCTATTAATTGAATTAGTGAATCTTTTAAATCTTCACTAGGACATTTTCTAATTAAGTTTTCTGCTAATACTCTTGAAGTATAGTTAAGTTTTGCAAAAGAACCAGGAGTGATATCTTCAACAGCACTTTTTACATCATAATATTTAACATCTAAACCATCTAACTGTTTAAGATATTTGTCATTTGTCATTTTATTTTCCATTTTTTTGAAATTTATTGTAAAAAAAATTTAGGCTAAATTTAGCCTAAATTAAAGAATTATTTTCTATCTTCTAAAGGTATGTAAGCTCTTGGCTCTGGTCCAGTATAGTTAGCTGAAGGTCTGATTATTTTTCCATCTTCTCTTTGTTCAATAACGTGTGCACCCCATCCTGTAACTCTTGCAATAATAAATATTGGAGTAAACATATCTGTTGGAATTCCCATTTGATTATATGAAACAGCAGAGAACCAGTCAAGATTTGGGAACATTTTCTTTTGATCCCACATAACTTCTTCAAGTCTTGCAGCTACATCGTACATTAACATATTTTTATTCTCTTCAGATAGCTCTTTTGCAACTTTTTTGATAACAACATTTCTTGGATCTCTTGTAGCATAAACTGGGTGCCCAAATCCAATAATAATCTCTTTTTTAGCAATTCGTTCTTTGATATCTTTTTCTGCTTCATCAGCTGATGAGTATCTTTCTTGAATTCTAAATGCAACTTCATTTGCTCCACCGTGTTTTGGACCTCTTAACGCTCCAATAGAACCAGTAATACAAGAATACATATCTGAATTTGTTCCAGAAATTACTCTTGAAGTAAAAGTTGAAGCATTAAATTCATGTTCTGCATAAAGTATTAAAGACACGTGCATAGCTTTAACCCAAGATTCTCTTGGTTTTTCACCATGTAATAAATGTAAGAAATGTCCACCAATTGTATCATCATCAGTTACAACATCAATTCTTTTTCCATTATATGCAAAATGATACCAGTATAAAAGCATAGAACCAAAAGATGCCATTAATTTATTGATAATATCTTGTGCTGCAGCTTTTGGATGAGATTCATCTTCTTGATTTAATGCTCCAAGAACTGAACAGCCTGTTCTCATAACATCCATTGGGTGACAATTTTTTGGTAATTGTTCTAATGCAACTTTTACACCTTGTGGAATATCTCTAAAAGATTTAAGTTTTGCTTTATAAGCTTTTAACTCTTCTTTATTAGGTAACTCTCCATGAACTATTAAATATGCAATCTCTTCAAATTCAGCTTTTTCAGCAAATTCTAAAATATCATATCCTCTATAATATAAATCATTTCCTGTATTTCCAACTGTACATAATGCTGTACTTCCAGCTGCTACACCTGAAAGTGCAACAGATTTTTTTGGTTTAAACTCTGTACTTGTAGTACTCATATTTTCTCCTTAGTTTGATTTAATTTTAAATAAAATACGAAAAGCTAATTATTTAGCTTTTCCTTTTGAAAATAATTCGTCCATTTTTTGCTCATAAGAGTGGTAATTTAACATATCGTATAACTCCATTCTTGTTTGCATTGTGTCAATAACTGCTTCTTGAGTTCCTTTGTCTTTTAACTCTTGGTAAACATTTAGTGCAGCTTTATTCATAGCTCTAAACGCTGATAATGGATAAAGAACCATATCAATACCAACAGAAGATAATTCTTCAGTAGTAAACATTGGAGTTGCACCAAATTCTGTAATGTTAGCTAATACAGGGATTTTTACTGCATCTGTAAACTCTTTGTACTCTTTTAAAGTGTGAATTGCTTCAGCAAAAATAGCATCAGCACCAGCAGCAACATAAGCTTTTGCTCTATCAATAGCAGCTTGTTGTCCTTCACTTGCATGAGCATCAGTTCTAGCAATGATATAGAAATCTGGGTCTAACTCTTTTTTAGCATCAACAGCTGCTCTGATTCTATCACACATCTCTTCAGTAGATACTAACTCTTTGTTTGGTCTATGTCCACATCTTTTTGCAGCAACTTGATCTTCAATATGAAGTCCAGCAGCACCATATCTAATAAACTCTTTTACAGTTCTAGCTATGTTAAATGCATGTCCCCAACCAGTATCAGCATCAACGATTAATGGAGTATCACAAATAGAAGTAATTCTTCTAATATCAATACATACATCTTCTAACATTGTCATACCTAAATCTGGTAAACCATAAGATGCATTTGCAATCCCACCACCACTTAAGTAAATAGCTTTATGCCCTACTTTTGTAGCTTGTAATGCTTGGTAAGCATTGATAGTTCCAACAATTTGTAATGGAGCTTCTTGTTTTAAAGCTTCTCTAAATCTTTTTCCTGCACTTGTCATACTTCTTCCTTTAAAAAAATGTTAAATGTCATTATACCTATTTTGATTTTTTATGATTGTATTATTTATAATTCATATTTACAATTTTTATACATTTTTTATAAAATGTTCAAAATTTGTATTTTTTGTTTAATTAATGTACAATATGCAGAAATTTTATTAAAGGAAGCTTATGAATTTTAAATCTTCACTAGATAAGTTTATAGAGATTTTTAATCGTTCTAATTTAAGTATATCAAAATTCGCATCAATGCTAAACAAAGACAGAAGAACCATAACTTCGTGGATAGACAAGATAAGTGAAGTTGAAATAAATAAAGATATTCAAGATAAAATATGTCAAATTTTTAGATATCCAAACTATATTTGGGAAGATGCTTGTAGTGGCGATGAGTTTATAAAATCTATTACTCAAATACCTCAAAAAGAAGTAAGAATAATAGATGAAGACTATAAAGGGAGATTAAAATATATAATTGAGCATGAAAAAAATAGAAGATTTGTAATACAAGCACAATTCCCAGGACCAATGTATAGAGATAGTGCTGTACAAAAAGTGTACAAAAATTCTACAAGTGCAGATATAGAAGAGCTAAAACAAGAGAGAATTGACCAAATGTTAAGATATGACTATGATACAACAGAGTGGTATTCTATAAAATCTATTTTGAGTTTTTGTTTTGCAAGTATTGGTAACTTTTTTACTAAAGAAGAAAAAATAAAAATTTTAGAACTTATGTATGAACTTTTTAATAATAACTACAATAAGAAATTATTTCTATTTGACTCTTTTTCAAGAAAAATATATGGAATGGAAACAACATATATATCTATAAATGTTAAAAATAAAATACTATTTTTCAAATCTCCTATAGAGTCTGTTTTTATTGAAATAAGAAATAAAAACTTGGTTGAAAGAATGCACAAATATTATAGTTCACCAATCGAAGCACCATCACATGTAAATTTTTTGGAATCAGTTAAAATCCTAAAAATACTTCAAGAGGCTTTAAAATACAACAATAGTATAAAACAAGCATACGAAACGATAAATCGTGAAACAAATTATGGTGAGTTATTTTATAACAACCTAAGTATAGATTTACAAAAAGAGGTTAGTTCTCCAAAATCTGGACAAAAGAGAAATTAATACCATTATATAATTAATATTTATATATTTTAGTTATTTTATGATGTTTTATATACACTTAAGTATGAGTTCCAAAGTATAAAAGGAAAGTATATTTTTATCATCGAAATTTTAATCTCAAAATTAAATAAATACTTTGAAACCCATGCTTAAAGATATTATGGAACTGGGACTTCAGTCCCAGCCCTTTAATAATAATTGGACTCTTGTGCTTAAGCACTCTCTTTGAGAAAGTCCAATTTCCAAAAAATCTAAAACTCCATTTTCATAGAAAATGCAATAGTTCTAGGATCGCCTAATAATGAACTATTTGTCCAATAACCTTTATCTGTTAAATTTTGTACAGTTATATTAAAAGTTGTAGGATATTTATCTAACTTAGTTTTATATCTAAGTCCTGCATCATATAAAGTATAGCTTGGTAGAATATCCGTATTAAGATTATCTCCATATCGTTTACCAGTATAATAAGCTCCTGCATTTATAGATAATCCATTTATATATGGAATATTATACTCTGCAAAAAGTTTTGCCATTTTTGTAGCTGCTAAAGTTGGTTTTTTACCTTCTAAAGCTGGATTATCTGCTTTTTCCAAACTTAAATCCATAAATGTTACTCCACACATTAAAGTTAAATTATCTGTAACTTTTCCAGTAAGTCCTAGTTCAAGACCTTGATGTATTTGTTCACCATCTTGAGTTAAAGTTGGCTTCGGTGTTGTTGTATTATCTATATATTGACTTGCTTTTTCTATTCTAAACAATGAAGCTGTTAAAAGTGCTTTATTATCAAATAAACTATATTTTGCACCAATTTCATATTGTTTACTTTTATATGGATCTAATATCTCATTTTCATTTTGATAATAACTTCCTACTATTGTTCCAGCTTCTAAACTTTCTATATAAGTGGCATAAGTTGTAAGATTTTCAAATGGTTTATATATAAGAGATAAAGTAGGAGTTAGTTCTGATACATCATATTTTGTATTTGTAGAATATGTTTTATTCATAATAGTTGCATAATTTGCTCCAACTAATGCACTCCATTGGTCATTGAAAACTATATCATCTCCAATTAAAATATTATTATATTCAGTTTTTAAAGCAATTTTTCTTGGTTGAGTTCCTACAATACCATTGTTAGTCCAAAGAGAAACATTTTCTGTTAAGTTTTTTAAGTCATTTAAGCTCGTATCATTCGGTAAACGATAATATGACCAATTATCAGATGAACGGTAATTTTTCCACTCACTTAAACTATATCCCATTGTCAAAGTATGATTTATACTTCCTGTATCAAATTTTGAATCAAAATAGATATTTGCACCATTACTCTTTGATTGTTGCCAACCACTCCTCGAAAAATCTGAATTAGAATTTCCATTTATGATTCCAATTGCATTCCCATCTTGTACAGATAGTACAGAAGAACTTCCTTTATATTTCATATCTTCGTAAAATAGATTTGTTCTTAAAGTAAAAATATCATTTATATCATATCTTATATTGTTTTCTATTTTATTTGATTTTATCTCACTCTCTAACCAATCAGGACTATAACTTTTATTTTTTGTTATACTTGCTCTATCCAATTTTACTGTTTTCCATGTACTAAAAATAGGAGCTATCCCTTTTTCTAAACTATCTTTATATGAATATTTTATATCTGTATAAAAATTATCAGTAGGTTTCCAATCAAATACTAAACTAATGTTCTTTTGTTCTTTTTTAGATTCATTTGGCAGTTCTCCATCTTGATAAAATCCATTTATTCTATATCCAAGAGTATTATCTTCATTAAACTGTCCACCTAAATCTATATGTCCATAATATGATTCGTTTCCATAACTTCCAATAGTTACATTTCTTAAATCTTTTGTAGTTGGTTTTTTAGTTATATAATTTACTGCTCCACCAACTCTCCCTCCACCATATAAAAATCCTGTTGCTCCACTGATGATTTCTACTCTTTCTATATCTTGCATCATAGGGGTACTAACAATACTATCGGCATAAGGTATTCCATTTACTATGGGAACACTTACTGAAAATCCTCTCATTATAGGAAATGAACTATCCCCATTACCGTATGTTGCTTTAGTTGATTCTTGTGTAGTAGGATTCATCTTAAATATTTGATTCATATCTTTTGCTTGTACATTTTCGATTAAGTCTTTTGAGATTATACTCATTGAGTATGGAGTGTCTTGTAGTTTTCTTTCATTCCAAATACCAACACCTTTTGTTTCTTCTACAAGGTAGCCTGATTCTGCACTTCCATTTTTATAATTAGAACTAGAAACAGATATTTCATCTAAAACAGTAGTATTACCAAAGTTTTGATATTTTGGTTTTTCTATTATGTAAATTATGCTATCTTCTTCGATAGCTTTGAGATTATGTTCTTCTAGTACGCTATTTAGATTACTTAATACCGTACCCCCCCCCGAAACTCACTTTTTGCGAATTTATACTTTTATCTTTAAGGTTATTAGCTTTTGAAATATATGTTACATTATATTTCTTTACTATATTCTCTACTGCTTCTTGCAAACTTATATCTTTTGCATTTAACATTGTTCCACTTAACATCATTGATGCTAAAACTGAAATGAAAACTTTGTTTTTCATCTTAAATCCTTTGTATTAATTTTGAGAATTTGTTTCTCTATATAGTAAGACGATTTAAATGAAAAAAATGGACAATTTTTACAAAAGAATTTTCAAATTTGTTAGCTGAAGTTACTTTTGGTAACAAAAATAGTGTTTTTTTGATTTCCAAATTCACTTTTTTAGTATCTAAATATTTTTAAATATTCTACAATTTTTTATGATACAATGAAATTTTTAATATTTAATATAAGGATAAAATATGAATATAGTAATTTTAGATAGAGCAAGTTTAGGATTTGATATAGATGTATCAATTTTCTCACAATTTGGTAATGTTACTTCTTATGACTTAACAAAAGAAAATGAAACAAAAGAAAGAATAAAAAATGCAGATATTGTACTTACAAATAAAGTTTATGTTGGAAAAGATGAAATAGATAACTCAAATATAAAACTTATTTGTATAACTGCAACTGGTATGAACAATGTAGATTTAGAGTATGCAAAACAAAAAAATATTGTTGTAAAAAATGTTGCAGGATATTCAACATCTAGTGTTGTTCAAGTAGGTTTTTCTATGATATTTCATTTTGTGACAAAATTAAACTACTATAAAAATTATGTAGATGTTGGAAATTGGCAAAAAAGTGAACTATTTACTCATATTGATAAGCCTTTTTTTGAACTCGATAAAAAAAGAGTTGGGATTATAGGTCTTGGTGAAATAGGAAGAAATTTTGCCAAAAAAGCTATTGCATTTGATTGTGAAGTTGTGTATTACTCAACAAGTGGGAAAAATAGCAATAGTGAATACAAAAGTGTAAGCTTAGATGAACTTCTAAAAACAAGTGATATTATCTCTATTCATGCTCCATTAAATGAACAAACAGCAAACCTTTTAAATTATAACAATATGAAAAATTTAAAAGATGGTGCAATTTTACTAAATCTAGGTCGTGGTGGAATCATAAATGAATCTGATTTGGCAAAAATTATAGATGAAAAAGAAATTTATTGTGGAATTGATGTTGTTTCAAAAGAACCAATAGAAGAGTCAAACCCACTTTTAAAAGTAAAAAATAAAGAGAGATTAGTTTTAACTCCACATATTGGTTGGGCAAGTATCGAAGCTAGAACTAGACTTGTTCAAATGGTTGCAAAAAATATAGAAGAGTTTTTAAAATAATTCAACTCTTCTTTTTAAACAAAAACCTAAATATCTTTTGAAAGATATTTAGCTGTTTTTGTACTACTTTTTCCTTTATCTGTTTTGATAACTCTTGAAGATTTGTAGGTTCATACAAAGATTTTTTATTCTCTATTTTCATTTTGTTTATCCAAATAATTTTGTATCTCTTTTATAGCTTCTTCATTTTTAATAGTAAATTTAATCTCTATTCTTCTTGAAGCATCTTTATCTTCAATACCTTTTTTATCTAGTATCAAATCAGCAGAACTTCTTCCACTAGAGTTTACAAAAGTGCTTAAAAGTTTTTTATCTACAATATTTGATTCATATAAAAACTGCATAACACTCATAGCTCTTTGTTGAGATAGTAAAAGATTTGATAAATATGTTCCATCACTATTTGTATGCCCTTCAATAGTAATATTTTCTATATATTTTGATATATCTTTATCTTCAAATAATACAGAAAGATAGTTCTTCAAAACAGAACTTAACTCTTTTTTTGACTCTTCTTTTAAAATATAAGAGTTTTGGTCAAACAAAATATTTGATGAAAATTTTATAGCTCCACTTTTTTCATCAACATTTATAGAGTTACCAAGTTTCTCTTTTAGTTTTGCTATAACATTTAGCTTTATTCCAGTTAGAGTTTTTATTTTTAGTTTTGCAATATCAAACTCTTCAACCATTTTTTGATGAATTTGTGTTTGAACTAAAAGCTTATCAGCAAGTAGTTTTAACTCTTCATCTTTTAAATTTATCTGATTTGTACTATCGCCTAAAGCCAAATTCAAACTCTCATTTGTACTTTTTTCATCTTTTATAGTTAGTTCATATTCAAGTAAAAGAGCTTTTAATTTTTCTATCTCATTTGAACTTAAAATTATTCTTTTATTTGCATCATCAATTTTTGCAAGGCTTTCTTCATACAGATTTTTTGCTTTTGCTAACTCATAAAATAGTTTTGATTTAGCATCTTCACTATCTTCTAAACTATGTTGAGTATAAATATATTTGATTACAATTGAAGCAATAACTAAAATAAATACAAAAAGTAAACCAGCCATCAAATCGGCATAAGATATCCAAAAGTTCTCTTCTTGGTTCTTGTTTTTGTCATCTTTTTTATACATAATTTACTACTTTGATAAATCTTTAAAGATACTCAAATCTTTTACTATATTTGAAGTTTGAACATCTATTTGTCTCAAAGACTCTTTTAATCCCTCTTCAAACTTCCACTCTATTTTTTCCATATCACTTTTCATAGTTTCAATACTTTTTACAATATTTGAATATATTGCTTTTAAGTTTTCACTACTTAAATTATTCATATGAGTGTTTAATTCAACAATATTTTTATTTAAACTTTTTGAAGTTTCTAGAAAAATATTATTTTGAGTATCTATTTGTTGTCCTAAACTTTCAACAGTTCTAGCTAGTTTTTCACAATTTGTAATATTTTCATCAATTCTTAAAGATAAAATATACTCTTTTTGTAAAATCTCTTCAACTGCTTCATATCGTTTTTTAATAGAGCTATTAATACTTTCTAAAATATCACTAGAAGTTAATTGTTTGAAAATATCGCTCATACTTGAGAAATTATCAATATTGCTTTTTATATGAATTGATTCAATATCTATTTTTGTCCAAAAGAAATTTTTAGTGCTTTCTTTTATAACAAATCTATCATGGTCAAATCTACTCATTCCAAATTTTTCAAAAAATATCCACCAAATAGATAAAAATATCCCATAAATAGAAACATAAAATGCTGTTGCAACACCACTTAAAAGTTTTGTTATCTCTCCATCAAGAGCAAAAGTATTTGTTGAAGTAAAATCAGGCATAGAAATAGCAATAGATATAAATGTTCCTAAAATCCCTAAAGTTGGGAAAATACCACTTGCAATACTTGAAAAATTGTTATTTCTTAGATTACTTGTATAATCTTGTAAAAAGTCATCAACACTTCCATTTGCTTTTGAAGTTTCACCAATACTAAGTAAATTATTATTTATATATTCTTGAAGTGCAAATTGGAGGTCAGCATATAAAGTTTTAAACTTGCAAGAAACATAATAAGCGTTGTGTCTTATAAAAAATAGATAAATTACAAATATGAGCCCTATTAAAATAACACTATGAATTTCAACTTTTAAAGGTAAAGCTCCCAAATAACAAAGTATTACAACTGCAAATAAAGCTGCTGGGACACTAAAAAGTGTGATTATCCTTGAAAAAGGCTTACAATTTGTACGAAATCTTGAATTTAGTTCTATAAAATCTTCTTCTTTAAACATAATTTATTCCTTAAATGTTTTAAAATAACCTACATTTTATCAAAATTTAGTAAAATAGCAGAAATTTTAAAAGGGCTTTTTATTATGAATAAAATTTTAACTATATTTTTCTTATTCACATCAATTTTATTTGCACAAGAAAAATATACAATTGCCGTTTGTGCGACTTCAACTTTGGAAAATGCTTTAGTATGTAAAAAAAGAATTTACGACAATATGAGAGGCGAAGTTTTCATAGTAAAAGAACAAAACGGATATTTTACAAATCTAAATGTTTATGATGATAAAGAAATAGCAAAAGTTACTCTAAAACATGCTTCAAAATATGTACTTGACCAAAAACCATATATAAAAGAAATAAATAAAAATATCGTAAATCAAATAGATAAAAGAAAACTATTTATTGATATGGATGAAACTATAAAACCAGTACAAAAAACTTACAAAATAGAGAAAAAAGACAATATTGAAGAAACAACTATAAATAATACTCAAGATATAGAAACAACAAAATCAATAAATCAAAAATCTATTATTCCATTGGTTTCAGCTATTCCTGATAATTTAGAGATTATTGGATTTTTACCATACAGCGATGAAGAAGAGAATAATAAAGAAGAAAAATTTGAAAATCAACAATCAAATATTGATATAAACAACAATGAAGTAGATTATGGAAATATGAATGAAGAAAGTATTTCACCAGAAGATGAAGATAAACTACTTCATATAAGTATGGATGAATTTGACAATCAAATCAAAAATAAGCAAGAGATAAAAATATCTTATGAAAAAAAGCCTATACAAAAAAATACAAATGAAATCTCTTTGGATTCTTATGAAGAGATTATCATAAAAGTAAATTCAAAAACAAATATTATGGACATTTTTGCAAAAAGTGGAAATGTAGAAAAAAAACTAAAAACTTATATTGTATCAACTGGAAAAAATGATATTAAGAAACCTTTAGGTGTTGGAAAAATATCTCAAATTTCATTAAATCCAGTTTGGTATCCAACAGAAGATACAAAAAAAAGCTTTGCAAAAAAAGGAATTATATTACCAAATGTTGTTCCAGCACACCACAAATACAACTATATGGGTGCTGCAAAATTAAATCTTACTCATGAAGTTGATGGAAAAACTACTTATAGAATTCACGGTACTTTAAATGAAAAAACATTGGGAACAAATGAAAGTGCTGGTTGTATAAGAATGCGAAATATAGATGTTTTAGAACTTGCAAAGATTATAGATGATTTTGCAAATATAAAAAGCTTAAATAGAGTCAAAGTTATTTTAATATAAATTTAAATCTTTCTTTTTCTCTTTAAACTTTTTCTTTTATATCTTTGGTAGTGCTTTTTTAGATAATTTTTAAATGATTCTGGATAAGCTCTATTTTTAGGGATATTATTTACTATAAATGCAATCAAAAACAAAATCATAGCTCCACTAAAAATTGGAACAATTACATATAAAAATCCTAATTCATGTATTTGTTCACTTCCTATTACAGCAATTAGTGCAGTTGCTCCACCAGGAGGATGTAAAGTTAAAGTTAATTGCATAAAAAATATTGATGTAGAAACAGCAATAGCTGAAGCAAAAAGGATATTTGAATAAAATAATTTATAGGCTATAACTCCAACTATTGCTGATACTATGTGTCCGCCTATTAGATTTCGTGGTTGTGCCAAGGGCGAATTTACTGCTCCATAAATCAAAACTGCACTTGCTCCAAAAGAACCTACAACTAAAGTCAAATCTGTATCATCTAAAAAATCTGTATGAAAATATGAAATAGCCAATATTCCTAAAAATGAGCCAATCCAAGACCAAAATAGATTTGATTTATCAAAATTTTCTGAATTTATTTTTTTAAATTGTTTAAAAAAGAAGTTCATTTTAATCCTTAAAATAAAATATTATATTAATAAAAATTATTCATAAAATTTATGATTTAAATCAATAAAAGTCTATTTTGCTATAATTTCAGATATTTAATTATTAGGAAAAATTATGGGTATTTTTGAAGATTTATCAGCTAGAAGCAACTCCTCTTGTGAACTTTGTAAAAGTCAAGATGATTTAAGTATTTATGAAGTAGCTCCTAGCAATTCAACTGTTGATGATAGTGTACTTTTATGTTGCACTTGTAAAAATCAATTTGAACAAACTTGTGAACTAGATCCAAATCATTGGTACTGTTTGAGCGAATCTATGTGGAGCACAGTTCCAGCTGTACAAGTTTTATCATATAGAATGCTTAAAAAACTTGACAATCAAGAGCTTTTGGATATGATTTATTTAGATGATGAAACTTTAGAATGGGCAAATAAAGGTTTAGAAAGTTTTGATGAAAATATCGTACATAAAGACTCAAATGGTGTAGTTTTACAAGCTGGTGATACAGTTACAATCATCAAAGATTTAGAAGTAAAAGGTGCTGGATTTACTGCAAAAAGAGGAACAGCTGTTAGAAATATCTCACTTACTTCAAATCCTGAACAAATCGAAGGAAGAGTAAACGGAGTAAAAATCGTACTTCTTACTTGCTTTTTAAAGAAGAGTTAAAACTCTTTTTTAAAAAATACAGAAAATCAAACTGTTTTAAGATGACTCATATAGAGATTTAGTTTATAGTGGATATACAATTATAGAGTTATTTATCTATTAAAATTTGATTATTTTAACTTACTTAAAATATCATCTATATCTAAACTCATTTTAGAAAAAGCGAACCATTTTTTACCCAAATCTTTCAAACTAGCTCCCAAATGATATATCTCTTTTTTATCAAGTATTAAAAATCTATCGTGTGAATCTTTAAAAGTTA
>NZ_PDKB01000007.1 GCF_003316695.1 Aliarcobacter vitoriensis | reverse complement strand
TGCTTTATGTACACTTTGGATCAAGTGTATTAATAATGTTCTTCTTGATGGATTTTGTGTATTCAGTATTGGTTGCAGTAAAAGGAAATTTAAAAGGTTTGATAACAGGTAAATATCCTAGAGAATTTTTACAACAACTTGCCCCTGATGTTTTAGAAGATGTTATTAAAAAAGAGGAAAAAAGAAGATGACGAAAGTTTTTGGAAGTGAAAACTTCCCTTCTTTTCCTATTTGTGAAAAGAGTAATACAAAAAAGATTTTTGTTGATAAATTTTCAAAAGATAGTTTTGAGAGTTTTGAAGATTTTGTTATAAAAGATGAAAAAATAGATTTTTACTTAAATGGTGAAAAACTAATCTCTGTTATGAGTATAAAAGAGCATCAAGATGCTCATATTGTTGGATTTTTACTTAGTGAAGCAGTGATTTCTAATATTGATGATATAAAATCATTAAAAATAAGTGAAGATGGTTTAAATGTTTTTGTTGAAGCTGATATTTCAAAAATAGCTTATGAAAACTTGTTTAAACAAAAAACACTTACTTCTGGATGTTGTGTTGGAGTTACTGGAAATGCTGAAAAAGTTTTTGATTGTTCTTTTATATCAACACAATATACTTTAAAATCAACTTTTATTTTAAAACAAATGAGTGAATTTAACAAATCTTCAAAGCTCTTTGATGACACTGGGTGTGTACATAAAGCAAGAATTGTGTTAGAAGATGGGACATATTTTGAAACAGAAGATATTGGACGACACAATGCTATTGATAAAGTTATAGGACTTGTAACTATGGCTAGAAAAGATTTAAAAAAATCTGTTTTGTATGTAACTGGAAGATTATCAAATGAGATGGTTGTAAAATGTGTAATGCACAAAATACCAATAGTTGTATCAAAAGCAGCTGTTACTTTTGAAGGTATAAAAGCTGCAAGTGAACATGGAGTTACCCTTATAGGTTTTGCAAGAGAGCATAGAATGAATGTTTATACACATAGTGGAAGAGTGAAAGTTGATTAGATTAAATTTTTTGCAATACAATCCAATTAAAATAGAGGATTTTAATTTAAGTCTTGATAGCTTAGTTTCAAATTCAAATTTTGATGATTTATGTTTTGATTTTTTAAACTACTTTGGTTTTAAAAAACTTAAAACTTTTTCTTTTTCAAAAGAGGGTTTTTTAGGTCTTTTTTTAGAATTAAAAGGAAAAATAGCCGTTAGTTTAGGAGAAACACAAGCTTTAATTGATGGTGCGAAACTGTATGAAAGTTTAGGTTTTGAAGTAGAATATTTACCTCTAAATAAAGATGGAAGTATTGATTTAAAACCTTTAGATAAAAAAGAGTTTGATTATGTTTTTATCTCATCTTATGTTATGGATACTTTTTTAAAAACACCTTTAGAAGATGTAAAAAAACTTACAAAAGCAAAAATTATTTCAAATGCAAGTGCAAATTTTAGTAAGTCTAGCGATATCATATATTTTGATAACTATAAATTAAGTGGTTACTCTTTAAATGGAGTAATATGCTTTAATGATGATAGTTTAGAACAATTACATATAGGTTTTACAGATAGTTTAGCTATATATTCTTGTTTTAAGTCATATAAAAATATAAAAAAAGATATTACAATGAAGGATATTTTTATAGAAAAATTAAAGCAAAAGTTTAAAGATGATTTGTACTTTTTTGTGGACAATGAAAAAACTTTAAAAAATAGTTTTCATATTGCTTTAAAAGGTATAAAGGCAAGGGAGATTATAAGAACTTTGGCTTTTGAAAATATCTTTTTATCAAATGGAGAAGGTTGTAGTTTGGGATTATCTAAACCGTCAAGAGTTATACAAGCTATGGGTTATGATGAAACTACAAGTAGAAATGCTTTGAGTTTTAGTTTTAATGAAAATCTAAATTATGAAAAAATAGATTTATTAGTTGATTTGATATATAAAAAATATAAACAAATAAGAAGTTTTGGAGAATAGATAATGAAAGAAAGATTAAATTATTTAGATTTTAAAGAAGCTTGTAAAACAAGTTTAGAACTCGTAAATTCTACAAATAAAACAGAAATTATAGATTTTATTTACTCTTTGGGAAGAGTTGCAAGCAAAGATATCGTTTGTGTTAAAAATCTTCCTTCGTTTAATAATTCTGCTATGGATGGTTTTGCTATAAAATATAGTGATGCTGGAAAAACTTTACGTATAAAAGATACTATTTTTGCAGGAGATAAAAGAGAGTTTGAATCTTTAGAAGAGAATGAATGCTATAAGATAATGACAGGAGCAAAAACTCCAAGTGATATTGATACGATAGTTCCTATTGAATTTTGTGAAAATGTATTAAAAGATTCTGTAACAATACCACAAAATATAAAAAAAGGTGCAAATTTAAGATTAAAAGGTGAAGAGTTAAAGCAAGGTGATATTATTATAAAAAAAGGTGAAAAAATTAACTCTTCACATATTGCACTTTTTTCAAGTCAAGGATTAACACAAATAGATGTTTTTAAAAAAATAAAAATTGCTATTTTATCTACGGGCAATGAATTAAAAGAGCCTTGGGAAAAAGCTGATGATGAAGAGATTTATAATTGCAATGCTTTTGCTATTGATGCACAATTAAAAGAGAAAAATTTTGAAAGTACTTATTGTGGAGTTATTCCTGATAGCTTGGAAAAATCTATTGAATTTATTAAAAATCTAAGAGATTTTGACATCATTGTAACAAGTGGAGGAATATCTATGGGAGATGCTGATTTTGTGGCACAAGCATTTTTAAAATGTGGATTGAAGATTGCGTATCATGGAGTAAATTTAAAACCAGGTCGTGCTATGATGATGGGAACTTTGAATCATAGTTTGGTTATATCTCTACCAGGTAATCCACTAGCTGCTATGATAAACTGTTATTTGTTCGTTATTCCAATATTAAAAAAATTTCAAGGTGAAATAGCTTTTTATCATGATTTTACTTTTGCATTAAATAAAAAAGAGTTCAATGTAAAACAAAATCGTACAGAAGCAGTTTTAGGAAAAATTGTAAATGGTGAATTTATAGTAACAAGAGATAATAAATATGGTTCAGGTATGATAAGTGCAGTTTTTGAAAGTAACTCTTTAGTGGTTTCAAGTGGAAATAGTGAAACTATAAAAGATAATTGTAATATAAAAATATTAGAGTTTAATGGTAAGTATATATCTAAAAAAGTTGATTTTATAAATTAAAAAAATAAGTATGATATTTTAAAACCCAGATTTCTCTGGATTTTAGATTTTTAGTTATAAAAAATATCTTCTGTTTGGCTTTTATACCAAGAGTAAGCATACTGTGCTTCAAGTTCTCTAATAAATCCTTCATCATGATCTGGACTTACTCCTCCTGCTCCTTGAACACTTTCTATATGATCATCGTGTGCATTATAAACAGCTGCAATTGATATACCATAAGTTGGGTTTAACAAGCTATAACAAGTATTAGCAAGCTTTGGAGGATTTATTGGTTCTTGATTCTTCAAAAATCTTGCTATTTGTAAAGCTACAACTTTACCTTGTGTACTTGCACTAAATGCTGATTTTGGCATAGGTTGAGCTATCGAAGCATCTCCTATTACGTGAACATCTTTTACAAGCTTTGATTCAAATGTTTTTGGATAAATTGGAGCCCAATCACCTTTTGCAATAAGACCAGAATCAAATGCTAATTTACTAGCTTTTTGATTTGGAATATAGTTTAAAACATCAGCTTGTATCTCTTCATCTTCTGTTACAACTATCTTCTTAATAGGATCAACACTTACAACTTTTCCTCCAAATTGTGCAGCTCTCCAATCAATTAGGTCACCATAAAGTTCTTTCCAACCATTTGTAAATAAAGCTTGTTTAGAGAATTTATCTTTTTGGTCTAAAACTATTATTTTAGAGTTAGGTTTATTGTGTTTTATATAGTGTGCTACAAGTGAAATTCTTTCATAAGGACCAGGAGGGCATCTAAAAGGATCAGCAGGAGCAACCATTACAAATGTTCCACCATCTTTCATATTTTCAAGTTGTTTTTGAAGTAATATAGTTTGTTCTCCAGCTATTACAGCATGTGGAGAATATTTTTCACCTTCTTTTGTGTAACCTTTTTCATATTTGAAATCAATCCCTGGAGATACAACACATTTTGTGTAAGTTATAATCTGACCATTTTCTAAAATAACACTATTTGTTGCTCCATCAATTTTTTTCACTTCTTGGTACACAACATTTATATTGTGTTTTTTAGATAATGTTTTTAAATCTTGTTTTATAAAGTCCATTTTTTCCATACCTGCAATAACTGCATTGCTAAATGGACAAGTATAGTATTCTTTATTTTTTTCAATTAAAACTATCTCAACTTCAGAGTCAAATTTTCTCAAATATCGAGCAGTTGCAGCTCCACCAAATCCACCACCAACAATAACAACTCTTTTTTTGTTTGCTGGAAATGATACACTACTACTTGATAAACTATTACAAGCAGTCAAAGATAGAGCAGTTGCTCCTAAAAGTAACTTATTAAAATTTCTTCTATTTAACATTTTTTATCCTTTTTGCTTATTTAACTTTTGAAAAGTAGTAAGATAGTTGTTCTAACTCTTCATCTGTGAAACCTTTTGTATGTTTCGTCATCATATATGTATCTGTTCTTTTACCTGTTTTAAAATCAAGTAAAGTTTTGTACAAATAATCTTTGTCTAAACCAGCAATATACGGGAATGTTGAATTTGATTTTCCATCAGTTCCATGGCAGTTTGCACACGATAAAGATAGCATCTTTCCTCTTTGTGGATCATAATCTACCGCAAAAGATAGACTTGATAAGCATAAAAATAAAAACGCAAGTTTTTTCATCTTCTCTCCTAAATTTTAGTAATACAAGGTTAATGATAATGTTTTTTTCTTAATAAAAGATTAAATTCAATACATATCATAATAATAATTTATGAAATATTTATAAATAAATATTATTAATTTATTACAATATTTTATTAAAATAATATTTGTTTAGTTTTTAAGTATTTATTTATAATAAAAAATTAGAATATTTATAATATAAGTTAAAATTATTTATAATATTTATAAAAACTTCTTATATATATTGTAAATACGAACTTTAATTGATAAAATAAATATTTAATTATTTCAAAATTTATGTATATATTTTATATAAATTTTATTTTTTGTAGTTATAATTCTTCCACAAAATAATTTAAGGAGTTTAGTATGAAAATATTAAAAGTGTTAGCAATAAGTAGTTTAGTTTTAGGATTTACAACATCTTCATTATTCGCAGATGTAGATAAAGGGCAAAGAAGTTTTGTGAAATTTTTAAAAGAACCTTGTGGAATGGATGGAACAGATTTTGCAGCTAAACATACGCAAGATGATTGGGAAAATATATCAAAAGAAGGAAAGTTTGCAGAAGAGCTTAATAAACTTTGTCCAACTGCAAAGTCTAGTGATATAAGTGAAAAAGACAAAAAAGACATTATGGATTTTTTAATTCACTATGCAAGTGATTCTGGAAATGCTCCATCTTGCTAAATAACTTTAAATTACGAATTTATCGTTATTTTGATTTAAAATAAACTATATTAAGAGAAAGTTATGAAAAAAAAATTAATAGTATTATCTGTTGTTACAGCACTTGCAACAACTTCTTTGGCTTCTGATATCAATAAAGAGATGTTAGAACAAATAAAGGCTTTAAAATCACAAATTGAAGCCTTAGAAAAAAAAGTAGCTTTGCAAGAAACTAAAGATAAAGAACTTGAAAAAGCAGTTTCAAATATATCCCCAACACAAAATATTCAACAATCAGTTGTTAATATTGATGAAAAAAGAATTGAAAATATAGAGAAAAAGCTCAATTCTGTTCAAAAAACAGCAACAGATGCAAAAATACAAAGTGCAAATGATAATTTGAAATGGGATGTTGATTTTAGAACACAAGTTGATAATATCCAATACAAACATGTTGATGGAAGTCATTCTAAAAATAAATCACTTTTAACGAACAGATTGTGGTTAGGTGCAAAATATAAAGCAGATGATAACTCATCTTTTATTGGAAAATTGTCTTATAATAAAGCTTTTGGAGATTCAGCAGATCATTCTCAATCAAATACAAATCCAGGTTATGCAAATTTTGATTGGGTAACAAATGAAAATGCAAATGATAACTCACTAAAAGTAAAAGAGGCTTATTGGCTCTATCAGGATAAAACGATTTTTGGTGCTGATACTCCTTGGTCTATTTCAATAGGAAGAAGACCATCAACAGATGGTTTACCTATAAATCTTAGAAATGATCAAAAAGAAAATTCTCCACTTTCTCATGTAGTTGATGTTGAATTTGATGGTTTTTCATTTAAAGTTGATACAGAAAATATATTGGGGCTTACTGGTTCTTGGTTGAAAATTTGTGGTGGAAGAGGATTGACAAATGCAACTCCAAGATTTGATATGTTTAAACCAGCATATTCAAAAGATGAAGATAAAAATGTTGATGTTGATATGTTAGGTTTTATAGCTGTTCCTTATGATAATGGGCAATATTCAGTACATCTTAACTATGCTCATACTTGGAATTTAATAGGATTTGATAATCAATCAATGAGTAATTTTAATAATGCTTATGGGCAATATAAAATGAGTCCAGATGCAAATGCAGCATATAATTTACAAATGAATAAACCATCATTTCAAGATGTTGGAGATATGGATTTTGTAACGGCACTATTTATGACAAATGGTATAGGAAATGAAATATCTGATTATTTGGATAATACAACAGCCTTTGCTTCATTTGCTATGAGTAGAACAAATCCAAATTCAAAAGGAATGTTAGGCTCAACTGACTCTGAAACTGGTTACTCTGTATGGTTAGGAGTAAATGCACCTTGTCCTATTACTCCAGATAGTGCCAAAATTGGATTTGAATGGAATAAAGGAAGTAAATATTGGCGTTCTATGACTTATGGTGAAGATACTTATTCTGGAAGTAAAATAGCTGTTCGTGGTAAAGCTTTTGAAATATATAGAACACAAAAAATTACTAAGTCTATAAGTTTTGGATTAAGTTATGTTTATATGGATTATGATTATACAGGTTCTAACTCATTCTTTGGAGCTGATGGAACGCCTGTAAAAATCTCAGAAGCTGAAGGAAGTGCAGTTAAAGAAGCACAAGATATTAGAGCTTATGTTAGATATAGATTTTAAATAAAAAGGTGAAATTCACCTTTTTATATTTTACTTGAAATTTTAAATTAGTAAAAATATAACAATTTGTAATCTTTTTTGAACAATTTAAAATTTTTAAGTAAAATTCTCTTATGTTTATTCACTTAGATTTAGATTGTTTTTTTGTATCTGCTGAAAGAACTTTAGATAAAAGTTTGCATGATATTCCAGTTGCTGTTGGAGGACGAAGCAATACTGATATTTTCTCTTCAAAAAAAAGTAAAAGAACTATTTCTATCAATCGAGCAGCTTTTTCTAGTAAAATATTAAGTAGTGATGAAAAAGTAAATTCAAAAGATTATTTTATAGATGAAAATGGTCGAATAAGAGGTATTATTACAACCTGTTCTTATGAAGCAAGAAAGTTTGGCGTAAAAACTGCTATGAGTGTAAATGAAGCTTTAAAACTTTGCCCACATTTAAAGATGGTAGCACCAAATTATAGTTTATATGATGAATTGTCTCAAAAACTAAAAGCTATTTTAGAAGATGAAATTCCTATAATTGAACAATTTTCAATTGATGAATTTTTTGGAGATTTAAGTGGTTATATAGATGAAAATGAAGTTTTAGATTTTGCATTTAAGCTTAAAAATAGAATTTTATCTGAACTTCAACTACCAGTTTCCATAGGTATTTCAAAAACAAAATATTTATCAAAATTATTTACAGAATTTGCCAAACCAAATGGTATAAAATATATAAAAAGTGAAGATATACAAGCTTTTACAAAAGATATTCCAATAGAGAAATTTACAGGAATTGGAAAAGCCTTTTGTGATAGATTAAAGGGTTACAATATCAATACTTTAGGAGATATAAGAAAGAATCAAAAACTTTTTTACTCTTGGGGAAAAATAGGAGAGGATACATATAATCGTGTTTGTGGGATAAGAGATAATAAACTAACAATTCAAAGAGAGAGAAAAAGTCTTGGAATAGGGCGAAGTTTTGATGTGATTTTTGATAGAAATGAGTTAAGAAGGCGAGTTATGATTTTATCTCGATATCTTAGTTTTATTGTCAAAAAAGAGCAAGTAAATCCACTTTCTTATTCAATTTTAATTAGATATGAATTTGGCGTAAAATCTAAAAATTCTATAAATGTTTCGAAACTTTTCAATGAAATAGATTTTAAAAATTGTATGATAAAACTTTTTGAAGATACAGATTTACATAGAACACACGGTATTTTGCAATTATATATTACAGTTTTTAATTTTTCCAAAACCAATGGCTTTACTTCAAACCTTTTTGATTATGAAGATGAAATAAAAAAAATTGGTTTAACAGATAAAATACAGGTATTAAGAGAAAAATATGGAGTAGATATTGTAAAAAATGCTTTTGAAATATAACTATTTAAAACTAATTTTTGCTTTGTATATTTTCAATTATTGAAAATATACAAAGTTTATATTACTTAAAATTCAAAACTCCAATCTCCTTGATTTGTTAAAATATCAACTTTTTTAACCCTGCAACCTAAAAAAGTTATTGTCATAAATTGGTAAGAATTTAAAATTGCAGGTAATTTATTAACTTTAGAATCTGAAAAATTAATATATCCCTTGTGGTCACAACCTTCACTTTTATCATTAACTACTATATCTTTTATTTCAAGATTATCTTTTAGTACAGTAACTATAAGCCTATGGTGTATGTATTGAGGATAGTTTGTATTTCTAAAAGGTTGAAGTTCTACTTGAACTTGTGGTTCACTATCACAAGCACTAAATAATAGTGCTATTAAAGTAATAGTTATAAGTGATTTTAGAATATTAATCATTTTGTTTGTTCTCATATAATATGTTGTAAAGATTATTTGTTATTCTTAAACTAACTAATAATATTGAAGATATTAAAATAATCTCAAAAATAAAAGCAACTTTTAACTCTTCATCTACAATAATTTCTTCAGAAAAGAATATACCAACCAAAGCAAGGACTAGCCAAATAAATGATAGAACACTAAAAACCAATACAGTAGTTTTTGTCTGTTTTGCAACTTTCTTGTACTCTTCTTGATTATTGTTTTTTGTAACTTCATTATAAATTAACCACATTTTATATAAATGAGCAATAGTAATTCCTGTAAATATATATAAAAGCATAGTTCCAATACTTACACCTTGGAATAAAAAATATACTAAAGGAATTATCATAATAATAACTCCTGATTCTAACATTGATTTAAAAGAAAAATCTTTAATTTTATTCATAACTCATTTCCTTTTATTATTAAATTTGTCTACTTGATATTTGTTGTGCTTTCTCATTATACGTGTAAACATAAGAGCCCTTTTTTACATTAACTGTACTGCTCGTATATCCCATTAATTTATCACTATTTGGATTAATCCAAATGCTACCTATTTGTTGATTTCTCTCATCATAAATATAAACATAATTACCTTTTTCCATTACATTCCCTATTGCCATAAAAGCTTCTTTAAATTTGTTTCGAGTAACTATAGTTACTTGTGACAAGATTTTATTGTTTCTATACTTATAAAATAATTAACTATAGGTAAGTGAATGAAAGATTGTAGTATTTCAAATGAACAAATGGAAGAAGTTTATAAAACAATAGGGCAAAATGTAAAAAGAGTAAGAACATCAAAAAATATTTCTCAACTTGCATTATCTTTAGCCATTGGTCATAAGTCAGTAGGAACAATAGCTGTAGCAGAGATTTATCACAAGAATAAACATTTTAATATTGAACATTTAGTAAAAATAGCAAATGTTTTAGAAGTTGATATTTGTGAATTTTTTAAAGATATTAAGTAGTTCTTTATATTTTGTATAAGCTTATTCAAAGTATTATCCAACTAAAATTTTATCAAACAATCGTTTGGATAAAATATGGCAATTAAAAAAACATCAAAAGAAGAGATTTTACAAGAGTCTATAAAACTTTTTAAAACAAAAGGTTATTACAACTGTTCTATGGCAAATATTGCTGATGCTTGTGGGCTTATAAAAGGTAGTATTTATCACTATTTCAAAAGTAAAGATGAAATAGGAATAGAGTCTTTAAGATATATTCATAATTATTTTGTAGATAATATTTTTAGTATTGCTTACCGAACAAACTTAAGTGATTTAGAAAAAATGAAACTTTTTGTAAAAAAAACAGATGAGTATTTTTTAAATAGCAAAGGTGGTTGTTTATTAGGGAATTTAGCTTTGGAAGTTAGTAGTGAGAATTTAGAATTCAAAGAAGTTATAAAAGAGTATTTTAGTGCGTGGGAAGATGCTTTAATAAAAATCTTTGAAAACAAATATGGGAGAAATGAAGCAAAAAATATAGCAATAGAGTATGTTTCATTAACTCAAGGTGCTATTATGATGATGAATTTATATGAAACTCCTGAAAGTTATTTAAAAGTTGGTGAAAAATTGATTAGTTTAATCTAATCTTTTTTTTTGTTTTATTATTCAAACAATCGTTTGGTTTATAAAGGAAATTAATGAATAATTATCTTAAAAAATTTATTGGGCAAAAAGAAAAAATAGCTGATAGATCAACTTTCAAAGAGATAGTTTTTGCTTTTATTGGAAGTTTTATAGCAATAGCAACTATTGGATATTTTACAAAAACTTATGACAATCTCTTAGTTATGGGTTCATTTGGTGCTAGTTGTGTTTTACTATTTGGTTTTCCTAAAGTTGCATTTTCTCAACCAAGAAATGTTATTCTTGGGCATTTTATATCTTCTTTCATAGGACTGTTTTTTTTACATTTTGTAGGAAATGATTATATAAGTATGGCTTTAGCTTTAGCAACTGCAATAGCTTTGATGATGGCTACAAAAACAGTTCATCCACCAGCAGGTTCAAATCCATTAATAATATTTTTATTGGGTGCTAATTGGGATTATTTGGTATTTCCAACTTTGGTTGGTGCCGTTATTTTGGTAATCGTAAGTTTGTTTTATAATAATTTGCACAAAAATAGAGTTTATCCACAGTATTGGTTCTAAATAAAAAAGGTTTTATGACCTTTTTTATTCAGTTGTTAGATTTTTATAAAACTCTCTATATTTAGTATCTTTTTCATCTCTTGCTTTCATAGCAGCTCTTGGGTGTTCGTTTAATTGTCCTGTTATCATATAAGGAATACTATATCCCCAATCAAGTTCTTTTTCAAGTGGAACTATATATTCCTCGATGAACTTTAAAATAGGCATTAGTTTATATTTTGGGTTTTTTAAAAATCCAATTAAAAGTTCAAGTGGACAATTTCCAGCACCCCTTCCTAGTCCTGAGATAGTAACATCAAGGAAACTTGCTCCATAAATCATAGCTTCTAAAGTATTTGCATAAGCTAATTGAAGATTATTGTGTGCATGAATACCTATTTGTTTACCAGTTTTTTGGGCAAAACTTAGATATTTTTCTGTTAATTTTTTGATTTGTTCAGGATAAAAAGAGCCAAAACTATCAGCTATATAAATAACATCAACATTTGTTTTAGATAGTTGCTCTAAAACAACATCAAGTTCATCATCAAAAGATTTTGAAATAGCCATGATATTTACTGTTGTTTCATAACCTTTTGAGTGAGCATCTTCTATTAGTTCAATGGCTGCTGGAATTTGGTGAATATAAGTTGCTATTCTTATCATATCAACAACACTTTCACTTTTTGGTCTAAGTTCTTCTTTTAAACTTCTTCCAATATCACTCATAACAGCGATTTTCATATTTGTTTTATTTTCACCAACTATTCTTCTTATATCTTCTTCTTTACAGAAATTCCAAGCTCCATATTCAGCTTCACTCATAATAGTCGGAGATACATTTTTCCCAATTTCCATATAATCAACACCAGCTGCAAGACAAGCTTCATAATGAGCTTTTACAAACTCATCGCTAAAATGGTAGTTGTTCACCAATCCACCATCTCTGATTGTACAATCAAAAACTTTTATATCTTCTCTAACTGATAGTATTGAACCTTTTTTTTCAACCATTCATTGTCCCTTGAATTTTAATATATAAGATATTATCAAAAAGCCACTTAATAAGATTTAAGTGATAAAACTTCTTCTATTTTTTCATAATTATATGTAGCAAAAGCTTCATTTTTCTCTTTTATAGCATTTACAGCCATTCTATCAGCTAGTTCATTTCCTTCTACTCCACTATGTCCTTTTACATGAATTATCTCTATTTTATTTTTTATTTTTTCATATAAATAGTGTGCTTCTTGGATAAGTTCAAGATTTTTTATCTCACCACCTTTTTTACTCCAAGCATTTTTCTTCCAAGAGTAAGCCCAAGTTGTAATACAATCTATTGCATATTTTGAGTCTGCAAAAATAGAGATTTTATTTTCACTTTTTGTTTGCGAAGCGATAATCAAAGCTTTAAGTAAAGCATTTAATTCAGCTATATTATTTGTACCATTTTCTATAAAAGCACCATAAAGTAAAACTGGATTTTTATTATTTGAGTAAATTGCAAGTCCACTTCCAGCATTTCCAGGGTTTCCACTACAAGCACCATCACAATAGATTTTTATATGTTCTTTTTCATCTTCTATATTTTGATTTTCTTCTTTGATTGTTGGAGTATAAACTTTTGCGTTTATATTGTTGTGTTCTAAAACTGTATGATAATTTTTTATGATTTGTTCTTGAATATTTTTAGTAAAATCACCTTTTAAAAGCATAAGTAAATTTATATCATTTTTTGATATATCTTTTTGTAGTGCCAACTCTTGCCAATTAGGATTATCGTTTGATACTCCTAAAATATTAAATTGTGATTCATTTAAAATATTATTATGAGTAATTAGTTCTAAAAAGTTTTTATCTATATTCATCTTTTGATTATTTTACTTCATCTATGATTGCTAAAAGTTGTTCTTGAACTTCTATTGCGATATCTGTTAAATCTGGATTTATATCATCTACTAATTGAGCTAAAGAGTTTAATACAATATGAGTTTGTTTATCTTTTGTATAAACTGCAATTTTACACGGTAAAATACAAGATAAAGATATATCTTCATTTAAAAAAGTTTCTGCAAAGTTTGGATTACAAATATCTACTATTTGGCACTCCTCATCAAGATTTTTTCCTTTATTTTGTAAAGTTTCTTGTAAGTTGTAAATATGTTGAACTCCAAAACTATATTTTGAAGCTATCTCTTTTATAGCATCTACTATTTCTTGAACACTTTTATTTGATGTTTCTATATATTGCATAAAAATCCTTTTTATTTTTGGTGATTATATCTTTATGTAGCTTTAATAAATTTTTATATATGATTATCTGTTCATATATTCATATAATAATTTATTGGTGGAGTAATAGAAATGAAAGATAGATGTTGTGATTATTCAAAAGAGTTTGATAGAGCAAAGGAAAATTTAGTTGAGGAAGAGATACTTTATGATGTAGCAGAACTTTTTAAAGCCTTTGCTGATACAACTAGAATAAAAATAATTTCTGTTTTACAAGAAGAAGAACTTTGTGTTGGAGCAATAAGTGAACTTTTAAATATGAGCCAGTCAGCTATTTCTCATCAATTAAAAGCTTTAAAAAATGCAAAAATTATAAAATCAAAAAAAGTGGGGAAGTGGGTTTATTATTCACTCAACGATGAACATATCAAAAAGATTTATGATATGGGACTTGAACACATTACAAAAGGTTAAAAATGAAAAAAGTTAAATTAAAAAATTTGGATTGTGCCTCTTGTGCTTTAAAAATAGAAAAAGCTTTAAATAATATGGAAGAACTTTCAAATGTCAAACTCAATTTTTCAACATCAACATTGACTTTTGAACAAAATAGCAAAGATGATTTAAGAGAAAAAATAGAAAAAGAGATACAAAAAATAGAAAAAGAAGTTATTATTGTAGAAGATGATAAAAACACACAAAGAACTTTTTGGCAACTTCTGGATAAAAAACTTCTTTTACTAACTATAATATCAATTGTTTTAACATTCATATCATATAACTATTTATCAAATGATTACAAAATTGTAGGATATTTGATAGCCTATATTTTGGTTGCTTATGATGTTTTATACAAAGCTTTGCAAAACTTCAAAACTGGGAAAATCTTTGATGAGAATTTTTTAATGTCCATAGCCACTATTGGAGCATTTTTATTGGGCGATTTTGTAGAAGGAATCTCTGTTATGATTTTTTATAAAGTAGGAGAGATGTTCCAAGGAGTTGCAGTTAATAATTCAAGAGATAGTATTAACTCTTTATTGGATATAAAACCAGAATTTGCAAATGTACAAGAAGATGACAAAATAGTTCAAAAATCTCCTGAAGATGTAAAAATAGGAGATACGATATTGGTAAAAGTTGGAGAAAAAGTACCTGTTGATGGAATTTTAATTGACAATAGTTCTTTTGATACAAGTGCAATTACAGGAGAGTTTAAACCAAAAACTTTAAAAGCAAATGAAAATGTTTTAAGTGGTTTTATCAATATCTCAAATGCTTCATATATTAAAGTAACTTCTTTGTATAAAGATTCAACAATTGCAAAGATTATCGAATTAATAGAAAATGCAAGTTCAAAAAAGGCAAATGCAGAAAAACTTATATCAAAAATTGCTGGAGTTTACACTCCAATAGTTGTACTTCTTGCAGTACTTTTGGCATTTTTACCTTCACTTTTTATAGAAAATGCAAATTTTTCAGATTGGATTGAAAGAGCATTGGTATTTTTGGTTATATCTTGCCCTTGTGCTTTAGTTGTATCTGTTCCATTGTCATTTTTTAGTGCTATTGGTGCTATTTCTAAAAAAGGTGTTTTAGTAAAAGGTGCAAACTATGTAGAAAAATTGACTGAGATTGAAAATATAGTTTTTGATAAAACTGGAACTTTGACAAAAGGTGTTTTTGAAGTTACAAAAATAAAATCTTTTGGAATAAGCGAAGATGAACTACTTAAAAATTGTGCTTTAGTTGAGAGTTTTTCTACTCATCCAATAGGAAAATCAATAGTAAAAGCTTACAATAAAGAGTTAAATCTAAAAGAAGTTAGTTTCAATGAAGAAATAAGTGGTTTAGGAATGAAAGCAAAAGTTTTAAATAGCGATATTTTGGTTGGTAATGAAAGATTACTTGAAAAATTTGGTGTAAAATTAGAAAAAATTGAAGATAGTTTAAATGTTGTTTATGTTGCAATAAATTCCAAATTTGTTGGATATATAGTCGTAAGTGATATAGTAAAATCTGAAGCAAAAAGTTTTATAGAAGAGTTAAAGAAATTAAATATTTTAAAAACTTTTATGCTAACAGGTGATAAAAAAGAAGTTGCTTTAGAAGTTGCAAAAGATTTGGGAATTGATGAGGTAAAATATGAACTTTTACCACAAGATAAGCTAAAGATTTATGAAGAAATTAAGTTTAAAACTGCTAAAACCACAGCTTTTGTTGGTGATGGAATAAATGATGCTCCAACTTTAGCAAATTCGGATATAGGTTTTGCTATGGGTGGTGTTGGAAGTGATTTAGCTATAAAATCAGCTGATATAATAGTTTTAAATGATAACTTAAATGCGATTAGTGATGCTATAAAAATAGCTAAAAAAACAAAAACTATTGTGTATCAAAATATCATATTTGTTATGAGTATAAAGATAGCATTTCTAATCTTAGGAGCAGATGCAATAATTGGTATGAAAGAGGCAATTTTTGCTGATGTAGGTGTTGCACTTCTAGCAATATTTAATTCTATGAGAATTTTAAAAAATAGTGATAAAAAGGATATAAAATGCAATTTGTAAAATTAGTTATAGTTTTTGCTATTTTATCTATCAATATAAAAGCCCAAAAAGCCAAAGTGGGATTTTGTTTTTTTCCATAGTATAGTCGGTATCTATAACTAGATAACTGTTTGAAGTATCTTTGATTTGAGTAAATTTTTTATTTTTTCCACCAATTTCAAAGATATATCCATCTATGCTAAAATCTCCAATATCACTATAATAAATCGTATCAAAACAACTTGCAAAAAAAGTCTCTCTTACAGTTCCAATATCAATTTCAACACCAAATTCATCAGCAAAGGTATAAAGTAAATTTGTGTTTCCAAAGAGTAGTTTTTCTGGTTTTTTAGATATATTATTTGACTGTTTTTTGATAGGTTTTATAAGTTTTGAATTTTGTAAAATCTCCAAATATGTTGCAAGTGTAGGATGAGAAACTCCAAATTCTCTACAAAGTTCAGCAATATTTACTTTAAAAGGTACTTTTGCATAAATTAGTTTGGCTATAAATTTTTTAAAGATACTTAAGTGAGTATATTCTATCTTATTTAAAGAAGGAATATCTTCATTGATGATTTTTTCACAAGCATTAAAAAGTTTATTTTTATATTCCTCTTCATCTTCTATAAAAAATGGATAAAAACCAATTTGTAGGTATTTCAAAAAACTTTTATATAAAGTTGGATTTTCTAGGGCTAATGTGCTACTTAATTCATTATGATTGTTTAAAATATCTTCAAAAGATAGTTGAGGAATATTGATATTTTCGCTTAGATTTAAAAATTCCCTAAAACTTAGAGGTTTTACATAACTTATCACACATCTTCTACTTAAATCAAATTTTTCATTTAAGATATTTAGCATTGAAGAGCCACTAAATCGGATGATAAGTTCAGGAAAACTATCATATATAGTTTTTATCTCATTTGCCCAATTTTGGTATTTATGTATTTCATCGATTACGATGATTTTTCCGCCAATCTTTACAAATTCATCAGCTATATCATAAATAGAACTATTGATAATATAAACATCATCTGCACTAAAATATAGATATTCAAAAGGTTTAAAGTTTTGTTTTAAATATTGAAGTAAAAGAGTAGTTTTCCCTACTCCTCTTTGTCCAATAAGTCCTACAAGTCTATTTTTTGAAGTAAGTTTTAAAAGATATTGTTCTCTTATAAAGTCTAAATTTACAGCAGTAATATTTCGGATTTGTTTATTTTGAATATATCTAATCATAAAATACCTTTAAATGTTTTTTATATATTAACATAAAAGTTTAAAATAGACTTTAAAGTTTTATATATAATATTTAAAATAAGTTTTAAGAATTATTTGATTTATATTAATTGAATAATATTTTGTTAGAATTCCAAAAATAGTGATAAAAAGGATATAAAATGCAATTTGTAAAATTAGTTATAGTTTTATTATTTTCAGTAAATTTACTGGCAAATGATATAGAACTTGAAAAAATATTTAAAAAATATGGTGTTGATGGAACAATAATAATAGAGTCGTTAAACACAAAGAAAATAGATATTTACAATGATAAACGAGCAAATACAGAGTTTTCACCTGCTTCAACTTTCAAAATTCCAAATACATTGGTAGCTTTAAATGAAGGTGTTGTAAATAAAGATTCTTTGATTATTTGGGATAAAAAAATAAGAGAATTTGACTCTTGGAATAAAAACCAAACTTTGCAATCAGCTTTTAAAAGTTCTTGTGTTTGGTGCTATAAAGAGTTTGCTTCAAAAATAGGAGTTGAAAAGTATAAGTATTATTTAAAAGAACTTGATTATGGAAATAGAATAATAGGTGATGATGTAGCTGATTTTTGGTTAGATGAGAGTTTAAAAATAACAGCTTTTGGGCAAATAGATTTTTTAAAGAAGTTTTATAAAAATGATTTACCATTTAAAAAAGATGATATAAATATTGCAAAAGAGATAATGCTTGATGAGAGTAATTTGAATTATAAAATATTTGCAAAAACTGGTTGGGAAGGAAAATATGGTTGGTATGTTGGCTATGTTGAAACAAAAACTGATATTTGGTTTTTTGCTTTAAATATCGACACAAAAACAAAAGAAGATTTAGCAAAAAGAAAAGCTATAACTTTGGAAGCTTTAAAAATAAAAGGGATTATAGATTGAACTATGAAATAAAAAATAGTTTTATAAAAGCACAAATCAAATCTTTTGGAGCAGAATTAAATAGTTTAAAAAAGTGTGATGAAAACTTTGAGTATATTTGGCAAGCGAACAGTAAATATTGGGCTAGGCACTCGCCTATACTTTTTCCAATAGTTGGAAGACTAAAAGAGGATAGTTATTTTTATAAAAATAAAAAATTCACTCTTTCTCAACATGGAATTGCCAGAGATAAAGAGTTTGAAGTTATACAAAATGAAGGTGATTTTATAGAGTTTAAACTGAAAAATGATGAAAAAAGTTTGGAGATTTATCCTTTCTTTTTTGAGTTAAATATTAGTTATAAACTAGATAAAAATAGTTTGATTATCTCATATAAAGTGAAAAATAAAAGCGATGATAGGATGTACTTTTCAATAGGTGCTCATCCTGCTTTTAATACTCAAATTGGTCATTTTTTGGAGTTTGAAAATATAAAAAGTACAAAAAGGTACTTTTTAGATGAGAAAGGTTTGATTTATAAAAATCAAGATTTGAACCTTGAAAATAGTAAGTTGTATTTGGATAAAGATTTATTTAAAGATGATGCTTTAGTTTTTAATGATTTTGGTATCAATCAAGTTACTTTAAAAAATGCAGAAAATAAAAGTATGGTAAAAGTAAAATTTGATAGCTTTCCTTATTTAGGTGTTTGGTCAAAACCAAATGATGCTCCTTTTGTTTGTATAGAACCTTGGTTTGGAATAGCTGATGAAAAAAATACAAATCAAAAAATAGAAGATAAAAAAGGAATTTTATCTTTACAAAAAGATGAAGAATTTTATTGTTCTTATAGTATAGAAATTTAAAGTTTTGCTATCAAATATAAATTGTAATATTTAATACTTTCATTAAATATAGTCTCATTTTTGTTACAAAAAGTAACTCCAACTAACAAATTTGAAAATTCTTTCTGTAAATTTGTCCATTTTTTTCATTTAAATCGTCTTACTATATAGAGAAACAAATTCTCAAAATTAATACAAAGGATTTAAGATGAAAAGAAGAGTTTTCATTTCAGTTTTAACATCAATGATGTTAAGTGGAACAATGTTAAATGCAAAAGAGATAAGTTTGCAAGAAGCAGTAGAGAATATAGTAAAGAAATATAATGTAACATATATTTCAAAATCAAAAGATTTGAAGAATAAAATAGTAGATTCAGAAAAGTTAAGTTTCGGGGGGGGGTACGGTATTAGATAGTTTAAATAGTGTACTAAATCCAAATGAATTAAAAGCTATTCAAGAAGATGGTGTAATATATATAATAGAAAAACCAAAATATCAAAACTTTGGTAATACTACTGTTTTAGATGAAATATCTGTTTCTAGTTCTAATTATAAAAATGGTTCTGCTGAAAGTGGATATTTAGTAGATGAAACATCTGGAATTGGTATTTGGAATGAAAGAAAATTACAAGACACTCCATACTCAATGAATATAATCTCAAAAGACTTAATCGAAAATGTACAAGCAAAAGATATGCGACAAATCTTTAAAATGAATCCAACAACTCAACAATTATCTAGAGCACTAAATGGTAATGGTGATAGCTCTTTTCCAACTATGAGAGGATTTGCTGTTTATAATCCCATTATTAATGGAATACCTTCTGCACATCAAAGTGCAAGCACACCAATGATGCAAGATATAGAAAGAGTAGAAATTATAAGTGGTGCAACAGGATTTTTATATGGTGGTGGAAGAGTTGGAGGAGCAGTCAATTATATAACTAAAAAACCAACAACAAAAGATTTAAGAAATATCTCAATAGGTAGTTATGGAAAAGAGTCATATTATGGACATATTGATTTAGGTGGACAGTTTGATGAAGATAATACTTTTGGATATAGAATAAACGGTTTATATCAAGACGGAGAATTATCTGATACATCTACAAAAGAACAAAAAGCTATAAGTTTTGTGTTTGATTGGAAGCCAACTGATAATTTTTATACAGATATAAAATATTCATATAAAGATATTTTAACAAAAGGATCGGATAATAGTTTTAACCCATCATCAGGTTTTGATAGAGCAAGTATTAATAAAAGCCAAAGTTATAGTCCTGATTGGATAGAAAGTGAATTTAGATCAAATAAGATAGAAAATAGTATAAGATATGATATCAATGATATTTTTACTTTAAGAACAAATTTATTTTATGAAGAAACAAAATCCAAACAAAATAGTGCAGTCCTATTTGTACAAAATGGTTATGCAATGGTAAATAACTCTTATCTTGTTAAAGGGTCTTGGGCAAAAATTGAAAACTATGGGTTAAATCTATTTTTAGATTCAAAGTTTGATACAGGAAATATTAGTCACACTTTAACAATTGGTCACTCTTTAAATTCAACAAAAAGTTATTTTTCATCAGACCTTAGAAATCACTATAATTTTACTAATGATATACGTTTAAGTGATTTAAAAAATTTTGCTAAGCCTGACAATTCTTTTTGGTCTGATAATGGTATTTCAGGAACACAACCACGAAAGCTTGGTTGGAGAACTGAATATAAAAATATATTAATAGGAGATGATATTGTATTTAATGATAATTGGAGTGCTTTGGTTGGAGCAAATTATACAACTGTTATAGATACAAGTTATAGAAGTGGTGTACAAAGTTCAAAATATGATGTATCTGAACTTACTCCTACATTATCTTTGATATATAAGCCATTTGAAAATCTTACAACTTATGCCACTTATATGGAAAGTTTAGAAGCTGGAGAGATTGTTGAAGATTGGTATCAAAATGTAAATGAAGTTTTAGATCCATATAAAAGTACTCAATATGAGATAGGTGCAAAATATAGTATGCTAGATGAAAAAGCACTTTTAACAGCTTCATTATTTAGAATAGAAAAGGCAAACTCTTATGAAATCCCTACAACACCACTTCCTACTTTAACTCAAGATGGAGAAGCTATACATCAAGGTATAGAAATTGGAGTTACAGGAAAAGTTACGGATAATCTAACACTTATGGGTGGTGGAACTTTGATGGATTTAAGTGTAGAAAAACATAGTGATAAATCTCTCGAAGGTAAAAAACCAACTCAAGCTGCTACAAAAATGGCAAAATTATTTGCTGAGTATAATATTCCATATATAAATGGTTTATCTATAAATGCTGGAGCATACTATACGGGTAAAAGCTATGCAAACAGTTCAAATACTGATGTTTTGCCTTCATATACTTTATATGATGCAGGACTGAGATATCAAACTAAATTAGATAAATATCCTACAACTTTTAACTTAAATGTACAAAATTTAACAGATAAAGTTTATTGGACTAATGCTCAACAATTAGGTGATCCAAGAGCTGTTGCATTTTCTATTAAAATGGAGTTTTAGATTTTCGGAACTGGGACTTTAGTCCCAGATATTTTATAGTGATTGGACTAAAGTCCAATTTCCAAAATAAAAGTCCCAGTTCCATAATATCTTTAAGCAAGGGTTTCAAAGTATTTATTTAATTTTGAGATTAAAATTCTGATAATAAAACTATACTATTGAATAATTTATAATTTTTCAGTACTATACTACTTAATAATCTGAAATAATTAGGAAGTATAATGAAAAATATATTAATAGAACAAAATCCGCATTGGCAAAATAAAGTTTATAAAAGTGTAAGAAGAGAAGCCTTAGATAAATTAATCTCATATTTACCATTAAAACAGATTATTACAATAACTGGTATTAGAAGATGTGGTAAAAGTACTTTATCTAAACAAGCTATCAATCACTTAATAAATAGTGGAGTAAATGCACAAAATATATTTTTTATAAATTTAGAGAATCCTATGTTTTTGGAGTATAAAAATGATGCCTCATTTTTAGGTGTGATATATGAAGAGTATTTAAAGCTTATCAATCCGAAAGGAAAAGTATATTGTATATTTGATGAAATACAGTATTTTGAAAATTGGCAAGTTTATATAAAAAGTAAATATGAAACAAGTGATATTAAATATATCATAACTGGTTCAAATTCTTCTATGCTTTCAAATGAACTTAATACTCTTTTGAGTGGGAGAAGCTTAAATATTCATCTAAATACATTTAGTTTCAAAGAGTTTTTGGATTATAAAAATATAAAATATTCAAATGAATTTGAACAAATATCAAATCATATAGAAATCCAAAGAGCAAAAGAAATGTATCTAAAATGGGGTGGATTTTATGAGGTTTTTGATGTAGAAGATGAGTTAATAAAAAAAGAGATTTTGCTAAATTATGTAAAAAATATTATATATCAAGATATTGTTCCAAGATATGGAATAAGAAATTCACAAATTTTAGAGAGGCTATTTTTTTATCTTTTATCAAATTCTACAAATTTGATAAATTACACTACTTTATCTCAAACTTTTGATATTAGTGATAAAACTATAAAAGAGTATATAAATTATTTTGAAGATACTTTTTTACTAAAAAGATTGGATAAATTTCATAATAAACAAAAAGAGATTGTAAAATCTTTTAAAAAAATATATTCATTAGATAATGGTTTTTTACAAATTGCACCAAAATTTTCTACAAATTTTGGAATGAGTTTAGAAAATATGGTTTTTATAGTTTTAAATCAAAGAGTTGAAAATTTATATTATTTAAAAGACTTACAAGAGATAGATTTTTTTGATACAAATAAATTATATCAAGTATCTTATGATATAAGTGAAGCTAAAACAAAGCAAAGAGAACTGAATGCTTTTTCATATTTTAATAAAGAAAATAGATATAGAAATTTATTGATTACTTATAATATAAACGAGAGTATAGATGACATTGAAGTATTGAGTTTTGAGAAATTTATTTTTTCTTTAAAGTAGAAATAAACAAAATATTACAATTTGTAATATTTTATTTACTATAAAAAATATTTGGATATAATAAAAAACTTTATGAAAAAGGTATTTTATGCAAGATATTCAAATTTGGCACAATCAAAACTGTTCAAAATCTCAAGATGCTATGGCATTATTAGATATGAAAGATATTAAAGCAAAAGTTAGAAATTATTTAGAAGATTCTCCAACAAAAGCTGAACTAAAAGATGTTTTAAAAAAGTTAAATATAAAAGCAAAAGAGTTAATCAGAGATAATGAAGAATTATATGTAACTTTGGATTTAGAAAATGAAAATGATGAAGAAAAACTTATCGATATAATGGTTCAAAATCCTATTTTAATTCAACGCCCAATTATCATAAAAGGGCAAAAAGCAGTTATTGCAAGACCAATAGAGAACTTAAAAGAGCTATTGAATGAATTTTGAGCTAAATGAAAAGCAGTTAAGAATACGATATATAAGAGTTGTTGAGAAATTTTTTACTAGGACAATTACTTTATTGAAACTTGAAAATTTTGATAAAGATGTATTCATCAAAAGAACTTTTAAAAACTATGAAGATATGACTAAAACTCCCAAAGTGGAGCTATATACTGATTATTATATAACTCTTAATCTTTTTATAGAAAAGAGTATGAATTTTGTAAAAAACCCAAGTGATAATTTTGAAGATGAAAGAGCAACACTTTTAAAAGATGCAAATTTACTACAAAAAGAGAAAAATAAAAGCCGATATAAAAAAGATAAACACAGAAAAGATAGATTTGATGATGGATATTAAAGAAGAGAAAAAATACAATTTAAGTGGAGTTTTAAAAAAAGTTCTTTACAAGAATGATGAAACAAAGTATATAATAGCAGTTTTAGAGAACAATCAAAAGATTTGTGGAACATATTTTGATGCTGATATTGAAAAAATTGTAGGAGAAGAGATACTTTTAAGTGGAAACTGGGCAACACATAATAAATATGGTGTTCAATTTGAGTTTGATACTTTGCAAGTAAAAGAGCATGAACTTTTTTTCTTTTTAACAAAAATTGTGAAAGGTTTTACAAAAAAAGCAGCAAATGAGATTTTGGATAAATATAATGAAGATGGTTTGATAGAAATTTTAGAAAAAAATCCAAATGAATTACTCAAATTTAAAGGTATAAAAGAGAAGAAATTAAAAAATATTGTCGATTCTTGGCATAAATTTAAGCACTTAAGAGAGTTAGGAAGTTTTTTAGGAAAATTTGGAGTAACTTCAAACCTAATTACTAAAGTTTATGCAACATTTAGTGAAGTTGATAATCTAATAGAAAAAATAAAAAATAATCCATATATTTTGATAAATATAAAAGGAATAGGGTTTAAAAGAGCAGATGAGATAGCAAAAGCTTTGGGAATTGATCCAAAATCTCCTTTTAGAATAAGAGCATGTGTAAACTACACTCTAAGAGAGTTTTGTGATAACAATGGAAATTCATCAATAGATAAATTTCACTTATATAAGCTTTTAGATGACAATTTAAGATTTATAAATGAAGAGCATTTGTATGAAGAAGTTATAATTGAAATGCTTTCAAAAGAGGAAGTATATACAACAAAAGAGAATAGACTAGCCCCTTCAATGCTATATTTTGCTGAAAAAAATATTTTAGATTTTTTTAATAGAAGAAAAGATGAAAAAAATAGAAAAATAATAGAACATTTTGATGATTATTTAGCAAAAAAAGAGAATACTTTGGGATTTTCTTTGAGTGAAGAGCAAAAAAAAGCGGTTGAACTTATAAATAGTGGTGAAAAAACTCTATTTTTAATAGGTTATGCAGGAACAGGAAAATCAACTTCAAGTAGAGCAATCCTTGAACTTCTTGAAGAGATCATGAGTTATGATGACATTATGACTATTGCTTTAAGTGGAATTGCAAGTCAAAGAATAAGCGATACAACAGGATATAACTCTTCAACTATTCAAAGTTTATTAGTTAAGCATAAAGAGAAAGATTTTTTTCCATATAAAGCCATTTTACTTGATGAAGCTTCTATGGTAAATTCAGTTACTTTTTATCAAATTATTTCAAAAATAGATGATGATACAATTTTTATCATTGTTGGAGATGATGGGCAACTTCCTGCTATTGGAGCAGGAAATATACTAGCAGATGCTATAAAATATGAACTTGCACCTATTTGTAAACTTACAAAAATTTATAGACAAAATGAAAATCAAGCAATTGCTGTTATTGCAAACGATATAAGAAAAGGCGAATTGCCAAATTATAAAGATGAATATGAAGATTTCAGATTTGTTGATGTCTCTATTTCAAACTATTATTCACGAAAAAATTCTTTAAGCTCAAATGAATTTTCAAATATTAGAGGTGAAAATAGTGAATATATTTTGAATAATATTTTAAATATTTCAAGTGATTATATACAACAATATTATGAACATATAAAAAATAAAGATATATCCAAAGCTTTAACTTTGTTTCAAGTTATTACACCTATGAAAGGTGGAATGTTAGGAGTTGAAAATCTGAATATTGAACTTCAAAGATTATTTAATCATACTAAATCAAAAAGCTTAAAGATAAAAGAGTTTGAATACAAACTAACTGATAAAGTAATTCATACTAAAAATGAAAATATGAAAGCACAAACTATGAGTATGTATAAAAGTAACTCTAGTGAATATATGGAAAGACGTGTTTACAATGGACAATTAGGGCTTATAATAAAACTTGATTTTGATGAACAAAAATGTATAGTTTTATATCCAAATGATGATATGGTAGTGTTTTATGACTTTGATTATATTCAAAATCTTTTATCTTTAGCATATTGTTTAACTATACATAAAACACAAGGAATGGAGTATGAAAATGCACTTATTCCTATGAGTTTTTCGCACTATATTATGCACAATACAAAGCTACTTTATACTGCAATTACAAGAGCAAAAAAGATGTGTTTTATAGTTGGAGAAGATGAAGCATTTAAAAGTGCTTGTAAAAAAATAGAAGTTACAATACGAGAATCTATTATAAATGATTTATTGAGTAAAAATAGTAAGATAACTAATTCAAAAAATGTAGAAACGATAATCGTTTAAATAACATAAAAGCAACTTTTTTGTATCATCTAATCTAAAAAAAATTTAGAGGATTTAATTTTATGATAACTTGGATGCAAAGGCATAAAAAGTGGTTAGTTATTACTATTTGGATTAGTACGATAGCATTTGTTGGAGCTGGATTTGTTGGTTGGGGCTCTTATGATTATGGTTCAAAAGGTGGAGTAGTTGCAGTTGTAGGAGATAAAGAGGTTACAATAGATGAATATAATCAAGAGTATTCAAAACTATATTCTCAATATGCACAACTTTTTGGAAATTCATTTAATAAAGAGTTGGCAGAACAATTAAGATTAAGTGATGTTGCATTTTCTCAACTTTTACAAAAAAACTTGATTATTGCTTATGGAAGCGATTTAGGTTTGATTGTGACTCAAGAAGAGATAGCAAGAGAACTAATAAACTATGAAGAGTTTAAAACAGATGGAAGATTTGATAAAGATAAATATATAAAACTTTTAAACCAAAATAGAATGAATCCAAAAGATTTCGAAGAGAGTTTAAAAAGTTCTATTCTATTTCAAAAGATTCAAGCACTATTTAATATCGAGCCAACAGCTAATGAAGTTGAAAATATTAGTAAGTTATTATTTATTGAAGATGATATAACTTATAAAATTTTAAATTTAGATGATATGCAAGTAATTGCAAATGAAGATGATACAAAAAAGTTTTATGAAGAGAATAAAAACTTTTATAAAAGCGAAATATCTTATGATTTAGAGATAAAAGAGTTGGCTTTAAAATCAGCAAATTCTACTGAAGAAGAGATACAAACTCATTATGAAAAGTTTAAGAGTGATTATAAATTTGAAGATGGAAAATTGAAATCTTTTGAAGAAGCTAAAGCACAAGTAATTAAAGATTTAGATGAGAACTTTACAAAAAGAGAAGCTTTGACTTTATACTTAAATCTTAAAAAAGGTGAAGATAATTTTGATAAAAAAATAACTGTTGAAGATAGTAAATTACCTTTTATAGCTGAAAATATAGAAAGAATTAAAGAAGCAAAAAATACAGAAATTATAAAACCATTTTTTGAAAATGATAAATTTTATATAGTAAAATTAGCAAAAATTAATCCATCTTCTGTTTTATCTTATGAAGATGCAAAAGACAAATTATTAATTGATTTAACAAAAGATTTAAAATCTAAAAAACTTGATGAAACTGCACAAAACCAATTAAAAGATTTTAAAGGTACTGATGTATCTGGAATTAACCGTTCTAGTGCTTCTAAAATTCAAGGATTAAACGAAAAAGAGTCTATTGAGTTTTTAAATCAATTATTTGCTAGTGCACAAAAAGAGTCTGTTATTAGAGTTGGTTCAAAAGCTATTTTATATAGAGTAAATAGCTCAAAAATGGTAGATTATGATAAATCAAAAGATAATTTTATAAAAGATGAAATAAGACAAATTCAAGAAGGTGATTTAATGTCAAATCTTCTTAAAAAACTTGAAAATAGCTTTAAGATAAAAACATCTATAGAAACTACAAAGGAGTAGCAATTGAATAATATAAATGATATATTTTTAACAATAAATATTGGTTCTAGTGCTACAACAGCAGTTATTTCTAAACCGAAATATGATTTAGATAATAGTGTTGATATCTTGGGTTTTGGTACTCAAGAAAGTACAGGAGTGAATAAAGGTTTAATAACAAATATTGAAGATGCTTCAAGAACTATTAAAGATGCTATTTTAAAAGCAAAAGAGAGTGTAACAGAAGCAATAGGAACAACTGTTGTATCAATTTCGGGTAACTATACAAAAGGTATAAAAGGAAGTGGAGCAGTTAATATTCCAAATGGACTTGTAACAGAATCAGATATTAATCAAGCTATGCAAATGGCATTATCAAACTCTATAATTCTTCCTGAATACGAAGTTGTACATGTAATTCCATTGTTTTTTAGGGTTGATGAAGAAGAGGTTGATAATCCAATTTCTATGAATGGAAGTAGATTGGAAGTTGCAGTTTATATAGTAACTGCAAAAAGAAATGCACTTATAAATATAAAATCAGCTTTAAAAGTTTTTGGAATAGATGATGTAAGATTTGTTTTAGACTCTTATGCTTCATCTTTGGCTGTTTTAGATGACCAACAAAAGAAAATAGGTGCAGTTGTTATAAATATTGGTGCTACAACAACAGAATTTGTATATTTTAAAGGGAATTCTATTATTTATAATGGTTTTATTCCTGTTGGTTCAAAAAATATTACAAATGACTTATCTGTTATGTTACACACTCCTATAACTTCTGCTGAAAAGATAAAAATTGATTATGGGTCTTTGGTAAAAGATTATTCTGGTAATGGAGATTTAGGACCATCTAAAGTTACAATTCCTAGAATTGATGATGAAGAAAATTTTTCTGAAGTTGCACTTGATTATATTCAAACTATAATTCATGCAAGAGTTGAAGAGATAATAGTTTTAGTAAAAAATCAGTTAAAAAAGAATGCTTTACTAGATAATATTGGTTCTGGAATAGTATTAACTGGAGGAATGAGTGAACTTGGTGGAATAAAAGATCTTACTAAAAAGATTTTTGAAGGAATTCCAGTATCTGTTGCAACTCCTAAAAATCTTCCAAATTCTTTTAGAATTAGTTTCGATGAACCAAGTCAATCAACTGTTGTTGGACTTATTATGTTTGCTTTAGGAATAAACAGAGGTTATCAATTAGATTCAAGTAAAAAGCTTATTCGTCCTATTAGAAAAGGTAAAACTATAGAAAAAATATCAATTTCTACTATAAACAACCAATCTAATCAAGGAAATCATTCTCCTGATATGAGAATAAGAAGTAACGAAACAACAATTTTAGAGCCTTTGGAAAAAAATAAGAAAAAAGGTATATCTAGTGTTTGGAATAAATTATCGGAGTGGTTTTAATGGAAAATAACAATTTATTTAGAATAGATGATATCACTGTAACAGAAAAGATGCCTACAAAAGCATTGTCAAATAACCTTCCAAAAATTGCAGTTATTGGAGTTGGTGGAGGTGGTTGTAATATGATTAATCATATGATTGATGAAGGTACTCATATGATTGATTTGATTGTTGCAAATACAGATTTAAAAGTACTTCATGTTTCAAAAGCTCCTAAAAAGATAGAATTAGGTCATAGTATAAATAATGGTTTTGGTGCTGGAATGGATCCTGAAGTTGGTAGAAATTCAGCATTAGAAAGTTATGAAGAGATAAAAGAGACTTTAAAAGGTGCAGATATTGTTTTTGTTGCTGCTGGTCTTGGAGGAGGAACTGGAACGGGTGCTGCTCCAATAATAGCAAAAGCTGCTAGAGAAGTTGGAGCTTTAACTGTATCAGTTGTTACAAAACCTTTTAGTTTTGAAGGTCGAATGAGAGCTGGTTTAGCAAACTTAGGGCTTGAAGAACTAAAAAAAGTTAGTGATTCTTTGATAGTTATAGCAAATGATAAGCTAAAAGAAGCAGTTGATGAAACTTTTGGTATAAGAAATGCTTTTAAAATAGTTGATAATATTTTATATCAAGCTGTAAATGGAATGAGTCAGGTTATTTTAAATCCAGGAAGTGGAGCAGATATAAATGCCGACTTTGCTGATGTTAAAACTATTATGAAGCATAGAGGTATTGCTTTAATGGGAATTGGTAAAGCAAAAGGAGAAGATGCAACTATAAGAGCATTGGAAAATGCTATAAATTCTCCATTACTTGAAAAAGTTCCTTTAGATGGAGCAAAAGGTATCTTAATACACTTTACTATAAATCCTGAAATATCTTTATTTGCTATTGAAGATATTATGACAAGAATTAATAATAGAGTTGATATAAATGCACAAATTATCTTTGGAACTACAACAGATACAACTTTTGATAGAGATGAAGTTAAAATTACTATTATAGCAACTGGATTTGAATCAAAAAATGAAAACAAAGATGAAGATATAGAAGATGGCGAAGAAGAGTTAGAAACAGCTAAAGTTGAATCAACAGAAAGCACTCTTGATACTCCACCTCTTATGAGAGGTTATACTGTAGAATATTCTCTTAACTAAGGAGTTAAATCCTTAGTTATATATCATAATTTATAGGTTTTTCTTTTTCTTTATCATTCCATTCAAATATAAAACACATTGGAAGCTTATCGTATTTATGTAATATTTTCCCTGTAAAATATCCTGAAATAAATATAGAAATAATTGCTAAAAATGAACTAAATGCTAAAGTTGATAGACCACTAAGTCCTTGTCCTACCGTACAACCAATTGCCATTATTCCACCAATTCCCATTAGACTTCCACCAATCATATTATATTTTACTTTATTTAAATTTTTATTTGCTGTACAACCAAAGCTATATTTTTTATTAAAAAAAGATGAAACATAAGTTCCTATCAATGCCCCAATAACTATGCAAACACCAAAAGACAGTTCATTTACTTCATAATATGTAAATAATTCTAAGGTTTTTGCACTAGGATATACAAAGCTAATACTAGTAAGTTCTATTGTTCTTTCAAAACTTTCACTTCCTATATAACCAGTTATGAACCAAGCAAAACTTACTAATAACCCTATTAATACTCCATCATATAATGAAAAAACTCTTTTTACTTTTTTTATTAATATTGCTAAAATAAATATCAAAACAGCTAAAACAGCAAAAATATTTACTTGAAAATTTTCTATATTTTTTGAAATTTCTATTAAAAATTCATTATTTATAAATGGATTGAAAATACCATATAAAAGTCCTTTTGTTGTAGCATAAGCAAAAATTGCTATAAACAAAAGAGTAATTATTGCATTTGAATCACCTTGTCCAAATTTTACAATGCTTCTACTACTACAACCATCAGCAATCATCATTCCACTACCAAAAAGTAATCCACCCAAAATAATAGCAAAATAGTTGATATTTGATTTGAAATAAGCACTTTGTGTAACATCAATATCAAAAATATTTACTACAATAGTTGTAGATATAATTGCAACAATCATTGCCATTAGAACTGAAGCAGCTCTTTTTGTTGATTTTACTAAAATATAATCTTTTATAGAACCGCTAAAACAAAATTGATTTTTTTGTGCAATTGCACCAAATAAAAGTCCTAAAATTAGACCTAAAATATTGACAATTTCATAAGTTTCAAAATCTTCAAACATTATATTTCATCCTCATCAGCTCTCATATCTTCTAAATCTAGTAAGATATTATTTGCTTCTTCCTCACTTAACTCATTTCTAGATATTTGATTTAAAGCTTCATCATAGAATTTTTTTATATCTTTATAATATTCAAGTTCTATTTCTAAATCTTTATCCTGTTTCTTTTGTAGCATATTTTCTATTGCTTTTATCTCATCATTTACTTCAATTAGTACATCATCTTTTAAAATATTTTCAAGTTCTTTTATTTTACTCATATATAGCCTTTCCTTAATTTATGATAATTTTATAAAAATTAACTTATATTTATAGATATTTCTCTTAAATATTTATTAATTTATATACTTTTTGTTACTAAAAGGCTTTTTTATATTAGTTTTGATAAACTCTAAACTAAAAAAACTAATAAATTTGGAATAAAATTTGAAGATAGAGACAAAAATAGAGAAATTTAATGAACCATTATATCTTGAAAGTGGACGACTTTTAGAGAAATTTGAGATTATTTATGAGACTTATGGAACATTAAATGAAGATAAATCAAATGTAATTATTATTTGTCATGCACTTTCTGGAAGCCATCATGCAGCAGGACGTTATGAGAATGAACCAAAAGCTGGTTGGTGGGATAAGTTTATTGGAGATGGAAAAGTTATAGATACAAGAAAATATTTTGTAATTTGTTCAAACAATATTGGAAGTTCTTATGGCTCTACAAGTCCTATGAGTATTGACCCAGCTACAAAAAAAGAGTATAGATTAAAATTTCCTGTTTTGACAATTTCGGATATTGTAAAAGCACAAATGAAACTTTATGAAAAGTTAGGTATAAAAAATGCAATTGCAGTTATTGGTGGAAGTATGGGAGGTATGCAAGTACTTTGTTATGCAATAGAACAACCAACCTTTGCAAAACATTATATTGCAATGGCAACAACAGCATATACAAGACCTTGGGTTATTGCTATAAATAAGATTGCACTTGAGGCTATAAGACATGACCCAAAGTTTAAAAATGGAAATTATGAACAAGATGATTTACAAGCCTTAGGTTTACCTGGTCTTGCAGTTGGAAGAATGGCTGGTCTTATAGCATATTTAAGCCCTGAACTTTTTAATAAAAAATTTGGAAGAGATTATGTTCAAACAGATGGATTGTATGAACTTTTTGGAAGATTTGAAATAGAAAAATATCTTGAATATAATTCGTATAGTTTTCCAAAATTTTTTGATCCATTATCGTATTTATACATTTGTAAAACAATAAATATTTTTGATGCGGGAAGAAATAAAGATAAATTAGAGGATAGTTTTTTAAAAATAGAAGGAAATTTGCACTTAATAGCATTTAGTGATGATATGTTGTTTTTTGCAAAAGAGATGGAAGAGATAAGAGATATTATGATAAAAATAGGAAAAAAAGAGCAAGTGACTTTTAAGCTAGTTGATAGTTCTAGTGGACATGACTCTTTTTTAGTTGAAGTCGATAAATTTGAAGAATATATAAGAGATATTTTAAAGGAGCATTAAATGGAAGAAAAAAATATAAATTTTGAAGATAAAATATTACAAGCAAAAGAGATTTTAGAAAAACTTTCAAACCCACAAATCACGCTTAGTGATTCATTAAAACTTTATAAAGATGGGCTTAATCAGCTAGAAAATGCACAAAAACTTTTGGATGAGGCAAAATTAATCTTTAATACGGTGAATAAAGATGATTGAAATAGGTGGTAAAATTCAAAAAAGAAGTAGGGTAATAGATACTTTTATATCAAAAGAGGCTTTAAGTGGGCTTTTACTGATATTTGTTACAGTTTTTGCAATATTTATAGCAAATTCAAATTTAGGATCTATGTATTTTGATTTTTGGGATAAAGATTTTGGTTTAGCTTTAGGAAGTCAAACTATAACTATGCCAATAAGACTTTGGATAAATGATGGTTTGATGGCACTATTCTTTTTAATGGTTAGTTTAGAGATAAAACGAGAGTTTTTAATAGGTGAATTAGCAGGAGCAACAAAAGCGTTATTTCCATTTGTAGCATCATTGGGTGGTATGATAGTCCCAGCTTTAGTTTATATATATTTTAATCCAGATAATATGATAGGATTTGGGATTCCTATGGGTACTGATACGGCTTTTGCTATAGCTATTTTGATGCTTTTAGGAAAAAGAGTAAATCCTTTAGTTAAACTTTTTTTAGTTGCTCTTGCTGTAATTGATGATTTAGGAGCAATTTTGGTTGTTGCTTTAGTTTATACAAGCGAGTTACATTTAGAATATTTTATTCATGTTTCAGTAGTTTATTCTTTAATTTGGTTGTTAAATTATTTTGATGTTAAAAAACTTTTACCATATTTGATTTTAGGTGCATTTTTATGGGTGTTTATCCACGAAACAGGAGTTCATGCAACTATTGCTGGAGTTTTGTTGGCTTTTGCTATTCCAATTAGTTCTAAAATGGACGAAAAAGATTTTATAGATACAACAAAATCTAGTCTTGATGAGTTTGAAAAAAATAAAGATGAAAATCCAATTTTGAATAATAGACAAATAAATGCTTTAGAAGGAATTGCTTATGGATATGATAAAGTTCAAAATCCACTTATAAGATTAGAACACAACTTACATGGTTTTTCAGCATTCTTTGTTATGCCAATATTTGCTTTTTCAAATGCAGGAGTTTTATTGGATTTTACAGCAGTAACACAACATTTGATGGTTGTTTTAGGAGTTGCTTTGGGGCTTTTAATTGGAAAACCTTTAGGAATTTTTTCTTTTGTTTATATTGCAACAAAATTTAAACTTATCAAAAAACCTGCAAATATCTCTTGGTTTGAGATTTTATCTGTTGGATTTATAGCTGGAATTGGATTTACAATGTCAATTTTCATAGCAAACTTAGCATTTACAGATGAAGTTATAATCTCTGCAATAAAAATAGGAATTTTCTTAGCATCTTTTGCTGCTACTTTGATAGGTGTAACTTTAATTATTCTTAAACATAGATTAAAATATAAAAGCAAGTAGCTTTTATATTTTAAATTATTCAAATTTTACTCAAAAACTACTATAAATGTAACAAAAACTTAAGCACTTTTTCGATAAACTTGCCAAATTTTAAATCAGCGAAAGGAAAGTTTATGCCAAAAAGAGAAGATATAAAAAATATTTTACTTATAGGTTCAGGACCAATTGTTATAGGACAAGCGTGTGAGTTTGACTATTCAGGAACACAAGCTACTAAAACTTTAAAAGAGCTTGGTTATAGAGTTATTTTGATTAACTCAAATCCAGCAACTATCATGACAGATCCAGAATTTGCTGATAAGACATATATTGAACCAATCACGGAAGAGGTTGTTTTAAATATAATTAAAAAAGAGAACATTGATGCTATTTTACCTACTATGGGTGGTCAAACAGCATTAAATGTTGCGACATCAATGTATGAAAAAGGTCTTTTAGAAGGTATAAATTTTTTAGGAGTTCATCCAGAAGCTATCAAACGAGGAGAAGATAGACATCTTTTCTCTGAATGTATGAGAAAGATAGGACTAGATTTACCAAGAAGTGAAAATGCTTATACCTTGGAAGAGGCAGTTAAAGTTGCAAAAGAGATAGGTTTTCCTGTAATCAGTAGAGCGGCATTTACACTAGCAGGTGGTGGAAGTGGAGTTGCTTATAATATGGAAGAGTTTAAAGCTTTAGCACAAGCTGGGCTTGATGCTTCACCAATCAATGAAATTGAGATTATGGAATCAGTTTTAGGTTGGAAAGAGTATGAAATGGAGATTATCAGAGATACAAATGACAATTGTATTGTAGTTTGTTCTATTGAAAATCTTGATCCAATGGGAGTTCATACAGGAGATTCTGTAACAATAGCACCAGCTTTAACTCTTACAGATAAAGAGTATGCAGTTATGAGAGAAGCTTCTTTTGCTATTCTAAGAGAAATTGGAGTAAATAGTGGTGGTTCAAATGTACAATTTTCTATGTGCCCAAAAACTGGAAGAATGATTGTAATTGAGATGAATCCTAGAGTTTCAAGAAGTTCTGCACTTGCTTCAAAAGCAACTGGTTATCCAATAGCAAAAGTTTCTACACTTTTAGCGGTTGGATTTACTTTAGATGAGATTGTAAATGATATGACTGGAACACTAGCTAGTTTTGAACCAGCAGTTGATTATATAGTTTCAAAAGTTCCAAGATTTACATTTGAAAAGTTCCCAAAAGCAAACTCAACTTTAACAACATCTATGAAATCTGTTGGTGAAGTTATGTCTATTGGAAGAAATTTTAATGAATGTATCCAAAAAGCTTATTGTTCTTTAGAAACAGGTTTGAGTGGGTTTGATAAAATTGAAGCAGATTTAGAAACTATAAAAAGAGAAATAAATAGACCAAATGATAAAAGACTTCAATACTTAATGCAAGGTATGAGAGAAGGCTTAACGAATGATGAAATTTTTGAATTATCAAAAATTGATCCTTGGTTTTTAGCTAAGTTTAGAGAACTTTATGAACTTGAACTTGCTATGACACCAGCTATTTTAAAAGATGAAGAACTTTTAAGAACTGTTAAATCAAATGGATTTAGCGATAAGTTTATTGCAGATATTATTGGAAAAACTGAAGAAGATGTATATACAGCCAGAAAAACTTTAGATATAGATTTCGAATATAATGAAGTTGATACTTGTGCTGGAGAATTTAAAGCTTTAAATCAATATTTATATTCAACTACAAATGTTACAAAAATTCCAAAAATAGAAAAGCCAAAATCAAGTGATAAAAAAGTTATGATTATTGGAGGAGGTCCTAATAGAATTGGGCAAGGAATAGAGTTTGATTATTGTTGTGTACACGCAAGTTTTGCTTTAACTGAAATGGGTGTAAAAACAATTATGTATAACTGCAACCCTGAAACTGTTTCAACAGATTATGATACATCTGATGTATTATATTTTGAACCAATTGATTTTGAACACGTAAGAAGTGTTGTTGAAAAAGAGCAGCCAGATGGTGTTATAGTACATTTTGGTGGGCAAACTCCATTAAAACTAGCAAATGCTTTAACAAATATTGGAGCAAAAATTATAGGAACAACAGCTGAAGTTATTGATTTAGCTGAAGATAGAAAAAAATTCTCTGCATTTGTTGAAAAAATAGGACTTTTACAACCAGAAAATGGAACAGCTGTAAAGATTGATGAAGCAATACAAATAGCTGAAAAAATAGGTTATCCAGTATTGGTTAGACCATCTTTTGTTCTTGGTGGAAGAGGGATGAAAATCGTTTATTCAACTGAAGAGCTAAAACAATATATGGATGAAGCAGTTTCAGTTTCAAATGATGCACCAGTATTAATTGATAAATTCTTAGATAGAGCAATTGAACTAGATGTTGATTGTATTTGTGATGGTAAAGAGGCATATATTGGTGGAATTATGCAACATATTGAAGAAGCAGGTATTCACTCAGGAGATTCAGCTTGTTCATTACCACCAATTAGCATAGAAGACAAATTAATCAAAGAACTTGAAGTAAAAACAAAAGCTATGGCTTTAGGACTTGGAGTTGTAGGATTGATGAATGTTCAATATGCAATTCACAAAGGTGAAATATATTTAATTGAAGTGAATCCAAGAGCGAGTAGAACAGTTCCATTTGTATCTAAAGCAACAGGAATTCCACTTGCAAAAGTAGCAACGAGAGTTATGTGGGGACATAGTTTACGAGATGCTTTAAAAGTTTATGATAGAGATATTGTTTATGAAGATAATGGTGTTTTAAAACCAAAACTTAAAAATCATGTTGCAGTAAAAGAGTCTGTTTTCCCATTTAATAAACTTGTAGGTGCTGATTTACTTTTAAGTCCAGAGATGAAATCTACTGGTGAGGTTATGGGAATTGCTGATAATTTTGCTATGGCATTTGCAAAATCTCAAAGTGCTGCTAAAAACTCACTTCCAAAATCTGGAAAAGTATTTATCTCTTTATGTGATTTGGATAAAGAGTTTGCTTCTAGTATTGCAAAAGAACTAAACGATAGTGGATTTAGTATATGTGCAACTGGCGGAACAGAAAAAATTATATCTGAAGCTGGTATACCTTGTGAAAAAGTATTGAAGGTGAGTGAAGGAAGACCAAATATCACTGATTTACTAACAAATGGTGATATTGCAATGGCTATTAATACAAGTGGAGAGCAAGAATCATCAAAAGATGATGGTAAAGATATAAGAAGAGCGGTTCTAAGAATGAATGTTCCATATTTTACAACTGTAGCTGCTGCAAATGCTGCAACTGAAGCAATAAAAGAGCTGAAAACTAAAGATGTTTCGACTCCAAAATCTATTCAAGAGTTCTTAAACTATTAATGAACTCTAGCTTAGTTTATCTAGTACAAACAGATACAACAGTTGGTTTTTCATCTTCAAATGATGAAAAACTAACAAAGCTAAAACAAAGAGAAAAATCAAAAAAAATTTTACATACTGTGAACTCTTTTAAAACATTAAATAACTTTACAAGAGTTCCAAAATATCATAGAAAATTTGTAAGAAATAGTAAAAAAACTACTTTTATATATTCGAATTTAAAATCATTTAGAGTTGTTGATAAAGTCTCAAAATTTTATGATTTTATAGATAAATTTGATATATTGTATTCGACTTCAGCAAATAAAACTTCTTGTAATTTTGAGTATGAGTTTGCATTTTTAAATACAGATGTTATAGTAGAAAATAATTTTGGTTTTTTTGAAACAACAGCTTCTAAAATATATATGTTAAAAAATAAGAAATTAAAAAAAATTAGGTAGATGATTTTTTATTATCATTTTAAGTAAAATAAAACAAAAAATAAAATATAATACCTACTTTGACCCCGTCGTCTAGTGGCCAAGGACGTTAGGATTTCCTCCTAAACACGCAAGTTCGAATCTTGCTGGGGTCGCCAAATTAAAATATTAGAAATAACTCAAGGGGAAATTTGTGCAAAATGAAAAGTATATACAAGAAGATGAGATAGATTTAATAGAATTATTTAAAACTATTTGGAATAAAAAGATTTTTATAGTTATATTTACATCAATTATCACGATATTATCGATAATTTATGTAAGTTTAAAAACACCAATATATGAAGTAACGGCTTTAGTTGAAATAGGTACGTATAAGACTGAAGCAAATCAAGATATAACAATAGATAATGTTGATAATTTATCAAAAAAACTATCTACTATTTTTATAGATTTAAGAAAAAATATTGTAGATAAAGAGTTTGAAATTACTAAAATAACTACTTTAAAAGGTATGAAAAATTTTATAGAGATTTCTAGTGAAGCTTCATCAAATACTGATGCTATAGAAGGGCTGAATGAAGTAATCGAATATATAAGAAGTGAACATACAAAATTACTAGATGATGTAAAAGAAAAAAATGAATTTGATTTGAAAAATATTGCTTTAACTATAAAAAATATTGAAGATGATAAACTTGTAAATATAGAGAAAAAAATTGAGTTATATAATCAAAATATTTTAAATTTAGAAGAACAAATGAATTCAGTAACAGAAACTCTAAAAAATATAAATAAGTTAGATCCATCTATCTCTGCTCTTAAACTTATGGAAAAAAGAGATATATCTAATGCTATTATTTCAAATAAATCAAATTTATATGACCTCATAGAAAAAAAAGAAAATCTAATAAATGTTGAAATAAATAAATTATTAGATAGAAAGAAGATACTTGAAACTCTTTCTTTTCCTCATAATCTAAAAAATAGTGAAGTTGTAGGGAGTATTTTGGTAAATGAATATCCTGTAAAACCTAAAAAACCTCTTATAGTTGCAGTTGCTTTTGTAACTGGATTTATCTTGTCTATATTTTTTGTATTTTTTATGCAGTTTGTGAATAGTATGAAAAGAGAAGAAAATTAAAATGAAAGGCATAATATTAGCAGGTGGAAGTGGAACAAGATTATATCCAATTACAAAGGGTGTAAGTAAGCAATTAGTTCCAATATATGATAAACCAATGATATATTATCCACTTTCAGTTTTAATGTTAGCTGGAATTAAAGAAGTTTTGATTATAACAACTCCACAAGACCAACAAAGTTTTATAAATCTTCTAGGAGATGGAAAAGATTTGGGAATGAGATTTGAATATGTAGTTCAACCACGTCCAGATGGTTTAGCACAGGCATTTATCTTAGGAGAAGAGTTTTTAAATGGAGATGATGCTTGTTTGGTTTTGGGGGATAATATTTTTTATGGACATGGTTTAACTCAACTTCTAGCACAAAGTATAAAAAATATAAATGATGAAAACAAAGCAACTGTTTTTGGATATTATGTAAAAGATCCTGAAAGATATGGAGTTGCTGAATTTAATGATAATGGTGATGTAATCTCAATTGAAGAAAAACCAAATAATCCAAAATCAAACTATGCTGTTGTTGGATTGTATTTTTACCCAAATGATGTAGTGAAAAAAGCAAAGAATGTAAAACCAAGTGATCGAGGAGAATTAGAAATTACAACTTTAAATCAAGAATACCTAAATGAAGATAGATTAAAAGTAGAACTTATGGGAAGAGGCTACGCTTGGCTTGATACTGGAACTCATGAAAGTTTACTAGAAGCTTCAAGTTTTATTCAAACTATTGAAAATAGACAAAGTCTAAAAGTAGCTTGTCTTGAGGAGATAGCTTATGAAATGGGATATATTTCTAAAGAAAAATTACTAGAATTAGCTGAACCTTTAAATAAAAATCAATATGGACAATATTTAATAAGAAGAGCACAACAAGGGAAATTATATGCAATTTCAAAGAACTAATATTCCTGATGTAGTAATAATTGAACCAAAAGTTTATGGTGATAGTAGAGGATACTTTGTAGAGACATTTCGAGCTGATAAACTTGAAGAGTTTTTGGGATATAAAATAGATTTTTGCCAAGATAATGAATCAAAATCTTCTAAAGGTGTATTAAGAGGTTTACATTATCAAGTTCCACCATTTGCACAAACAAAACTTGTAAGAGTTATACAAGGAAGAGTATTAGATGTTGCAGTTGATATAAGAAAAAAATCTCCAACTTTTGGACAATATGTAGCAGTTGAACTGTCTAGTGAAAATAAAAGACAATTACTAGTTCCAAGAGGTTTTGCACATGGATTTGTAGTTCTTGAAGATAATACAGTGTTCGCTTATAAAGTAGATAACTATTATAGTCCTGAATGTGATAGAGGAATTGCTTTTGATGATGATAGTTTAAATATAGATTGGATTTTGAATAAAGAAGAGTTAAATCTATCTTTAAAAGATACAAAACAACCAAAACTTAATGAAACAAAAGATTTGTTTGAATTTGGAGTAAATTATTATGTTTAATTCAAAATCTTACAATATTTTAATAACTGGTTCAAATGGTTTTATAGGTAAAAATTTGTTAAAAAAATTAAATATTGATGATTTTAATATCTTAGAATTTAATAGAAATGATTCATTAGATATATTAGAAAAACATATTATTCAAAGTGATTTTATAATTCATCTTGCAGGAGAAGTTAGACCAAATAGTTCAGGAGATGATTTTAAAACTTCAAATACTTTGCTTACTCAAAATATTATAAATATTCTTAAAAAACAGGATAAAAAAATACCTATTTTGATGGCTTCAACAATACATGCTAAGCTTCTTAAAAATGAATATGGTAAAACAAAACGAGAAGCAGAAGTTTTAATAGAAGAATATTCAAAATATATAAATACTAATTGTTCTATATATAGATTGCCACATGTTTTTGGAGAAGGGTGCAAAGCAAATTATAATTCAGTTATTTCTACTTGGATTTATAATAGTATAAATAATATAGAAATAAATTGTTTTGATAGAAATATTGAAATGCACTATGTTTATGTTCAAGATATAGTAGATGAATTTATTTTTACTATTCAAAATGGTTTACAAAATGATTTATATATTGAACCAGAGAAAGTCTATATAACAACACTTGGTGAAGTTGTAGATATAATAAAAGAATTTAAAAAAAATATTCAAAATGTTAATTATATAATAAATAATTTTGAATTTAAACAAAAACTTTTCAATACATATTTAGATTATTATAGGAGTTCAAATGTTAAATAACAATAATAAAACAATACTTGTAACAGGATGTGCAGGATTTATAGGAAGTAACTTTGTACCATATTTTTTAGATAAATATCCTAACTATAATTTAGTGAATCTAGATCTTTTAACTTATGCAGGAGATTTGGAAAATTTAAAAGAGTGTGAAAATAATCCTAGATATAAATTTATTAAAGGTGATATTTGTAATCGTGAACTGATAGAGTTTATTTTTAATGAGTTTGATATAAAAGGTGTTATTCACTTTGCAGCTGAATCTCATGTTGATAATAGTATCAAAAATCCAGGAGTTTTCGTGCAAACAAATGTAAATGGAACTTTTACTTTGATAGATGTAGCATATAAATATTGGATGGATAAACCATTTGTTTATAAATCAAATTACCAAGATTGTAGATTTCATCATATATCGACAGATGAAGTGTATGGAACACTATCAGAAGATCCAAATGATTTATTTACCGAAAAGACTCCCTATGCTCCAAACTCTCCATATTCAGCTTCTAAAGCTAGTAGTGATATGATAATAAGAGCATATAACGAAACTTATGGTCTAAATACAGTTATTACAAACTGTTCGAATAACTATGGACCAAAACAACATGATGAAAAATTAATCCCAACTATTATAAGAAATGCTTTAAAACAAAATCCAATTCCTATTTATGGTGATGGAAAAAATATAAGAGATTGGTTGTATGTACTTGACCACTGTAAAGGAATAGACCTTTGTTATCATAATGGAAAGACTGGAGAAACATATAATATTGGTGGAAGAAATGAAAGAACAAATCTACAAATAGTAAATAGAATTTGTGAAATACTTGATGAAAAATTACCACTTGTAACAGGGACTTCAGTTCCTATGGGCTGGACTAAAGTTCAGTTTCCAAAATCTTATAAAGAATTAATAACATTTGTAGAAGATAGAGCAGGACATGATAGAAGATATGCAATAGATGCTACAAAGCTTGAAAATGAACTTGGTTGGAAAGCAGATGAGAACTTTGACACAGGAATAGTGAAAACTATTAGCTGGTATTTAGGAAAATATAATGCAAAAGGTTAACTTTATGGAGAATAGTATATGTATAGTTGGGTTAGGATATGTAGGGCTTCCTTTAGCTCATGCTTTTAGTGAAAAATATGAAGTTGTTGGTTTTGATATAGATAATTCAAGAATAGAAGAGTTAAAAAGAGCTTTTGATAGAACCTTAGAATTAGATGAAAGTCAGATGAAAGATGCTATTAAAAATGGTATGAAATTTACTATGAATATTGAAGATATAAAAGACTCTAATATTTATATAGTTACTGTTCCCACTCCAATAAAAGATAATAATGAACCAGATTTAACTCCTATTATAAAATCAACTGAAACTGTAGCAAAAGTATTAAAGAGAAATGATATTGTAATATATGAAAGTACAGTTTATCCAGGTGTTACTGAAGAGATTTGTGTTCCTATTTTAGAAGAGTTTAGTGGATTTAAGTTCAATAAAGATTTTTTCTGTGGATACTCTCCCGAGAGAATAAATCCAGGAGATAAAGAGCATACTGTTACAAAAATACTTAAGATAACATCTGGTTCAACACCAGAAATTTCTAAAAAAGTGGATGAATTATATAAAAGTATCATAACAGCAGGAACTCATCTTGCACCAACTATCAAAGTTGCTGAAGCTGCAAAAGTTATAGAAAATACACAAAGAGATGTTAATATTGCACTTATAAATGAACTTGCTATGATTTTTGATTTAATGGATATAAATACACAAGATGTTATAGAAGCAGCTGCTACAAAATGGAATTTTATCAAACTTTTCCCAGGACTTGTTGGAGGACATTGTATAGGTGTTGATCCATACTACCTTACACATAAAGCTCAAAGTTTAGGATATATGCCAAACTTAATTTTAGGTGCAAGACAAATTAATAATGGTATTAGTAAATATATAGCTGATAAGACTTTAAAATTAATTGTTAGTGAAAATAAAAAATTAAATGGTTCAAATATATTGGTTCTTGGAGCTACATTTAAAGAAAATTGTCCTGATATGAGAAATTCAAAAGTTCTTGATATTATAAAAGAACTTGAAGAGTTTAAATGTAATATTGAAGTTTATGATTATTGGATAGATGAAAGTGATAAAAATATAAAACCTCTTAATTTTTTAGAAGAATTACCACTTAATAGTGAAAGATATGATGCTATTATAGTTGCAGTAAATCATGATAAGTTTAAAAATATCTCTACAAATGATTATAAAGGAATGTCAAAAGGTATACCTATTGTAATAGATGTAAAAGGTATAGTAGAAGAACCTACATGGAGATTATAAAATGAAAAAAATAAATTTTGCACTTATTGGAGCTAGTGGATATATAGCACCAAGACATATGAAAGCTATAAAAGAGACAGAAAATGAGCTTGTGGTTGCTATGGATACTTATGATGGTATTGGGATAATGGATAGCAATTTTCCACAAGCGGATTTTTTTACAGAATTCGAAAGATTTAGTTCATTTGTTGATAATTTTAAACGAAGTGGTGAAAATATAGATTATATGGCTATTACTACACCAAATTATTTACATGATAGTCATATTAGATTTGCTTTAAAAAGTGGTGCAAATGCTATTTGTGAAAAACCTTTAGTTTTAAACCCAAATCAAATAGATGATTTAAAAATAGTAGAAAAAGAGAGTGGGAAAAAAGTATATACAATACTACAATTAAGACTTCATGATTCTATAATTGCTTTAAAAGAAAGAATATCAAAAGAGTTAGAAAAAAATCCATCTAAGGTTTATGATATTGATTTAACATATTTAACAAGTCGTGGTAAATGGTACTTTGAATCTTGGAAAGGTGATGAAAAAAAATCAGGTGGAATAGCTTCAAATATTGGAGTCCACTTTTTTGATATGTTATCTTGGATTTTTGGAGAACTACAAGAAAATATTGTATATATAAAAAATCCTGATGTAAATGCTGGATATATGAAACTAAAAAATGCAAATGTTAGATGGTTTTTATCTGTAAATTATGATTATATTCCAGAAGAGATAAAAGCTACAGGGAAAACTACATTTAGAAGTATAACTGTTGATGGAGAAGAGTTTGAATTTAGTGAAGGTTTTACAGATTTACATACAAAATCATATAAAGATATTTTAAATGGTGGTGGATTTGGTCTTGATGATGCAAAAAATTCAATAGTGATAGTCTCTGATATTAGAAAAATGCAAATAACTAATTTAGATGAAAAATCTCATCCATTTTGTAAAAAAGTTTTAGGATAATATATGGCTTCTTATTTTGCACATGAGTCGAGTTATATTGATGAAAATGTAATTATAGGGGATGATACTAAAATTTGGCATTTTTCACATATATTAAATGGTTCACATATTGGGAGCAATTGTTCATTTGGGCAAAACTGTGTAGTTGGTCCAAAAGTAAATATTGGAAATGGTGTAAAAGTTCAAAATAATATTTCTATATATGAAGGTGTTGAAGTAGAAGATGATGTTTTTTTAGGACCTTCTATTGTATTTACAAATGTTATAAATCCAAGAGCTTTTATAGTACGGAAAGAAGAGTTTAAAAAAACAATTCTTAAAAAAGGCTGTAGTATTGGAGCAAACGCTACTGTTGTTTGTGGAGTAACTATTGGAAAATATGCACTTATTGGAAGTGGCGCAGTAGTAAATAAAGATGTAAAACCATATGCTCTTATGGTAGGAGTACCTGCAAAACAAATCGGATGGGTTTCAAAAGCTGGAAATACACTAAAATTTGATGAGAATAATATCGCTATTGATAGCTTTGATAATAGTAGATATAAAATAGAAAATGATAATTTAATTTTAATAAAAGAGTAAAAATGAAGATAGATTTTGCAAATTTACAATACCAACATAATCTTTATAAAGAAGAGATAGAAGAATCTATACTAAAAGTAGCTAGAAATTGTAACTTTATCATGGGAAATGAAGTTACTGAACTAGAGAAAAGTTTAGAAGAGTTTACGGATGCAAAATATGCAATAACTTGTAGTAATGGTACAGATGCACTACTTCTTGCTATGATGGCACTTGATATAAAACCAGGAGATGAAGTTATAACTACTCCATTTACTTTTATAGCAACAGCTGAAATGATAGCATTTTTAGGTGCTATCCCTGTATTTGTAGATATTGATGAAAAAACTTATAATATAAATCCAGATTTAATAGAAGAAAAAATAACTTCTAAAACAAAAGCTATTATTCCAGTATCTCTTTATGGGCAACCTTCAGATATGAATAAAATAAACCAAATATCTAAAAAATATAATCTTAAAGTAATTATAGATGGTGCTCAAAGTTTTGGTTCTACTTTCAATGGTATCTCTGATTCTACACTAGGTGATATTTCAACAACTTCATTTTTCCCTGCAAAACCACTTGGATGCTATGGAGATGGTGGAGCAGTTTTTACTAATGATGAAAAATTAGCTATTAAAATGAAATCTTTAAGACTTCATGGACAATCAAAAAGATATCATCATCAATATATTGGTATAGGTGGAAGACTTGACACTATACAAGCAGCAGTTTTAAATGTGAAACTAAAGTATTATAAAAAAGATTTGGCAAAAAGAGCTGAAGTTGCTTCTAAATACACAAAAGCTTTAGAAAACAAATCTAATCTAATACTTCCTTATGTGGATACTAAATCAACATCAGCTTGGGCTCAATACTCAATAAGAGTAAAAAATAGAGATGAAATTCAAAATAAATTAAAAAAAGTTGGAATTCCAACAGCAGTTCATTATCCTATGCCTTTACATTTACAAGAGTGTTTTAAATATCTTGGATATAATAAAGGTGATTTTCCTATCTCTGAAGTAGTATCAGAAGAAATTATGAGCTTGCCTATGAATCCTTATATTACTGATGAGGAAATTGAGTATATCGTAAAGAATTTATAATAAGGAATAGAAATTGAGTTATATTAAAAAAAATATACTAGTTTCTGGTGTTACTTCTGGAATGGGATTAGTTTTTTGTGAACTTCTTGATAAAAATAAGTATAATATTTATCCTCTCTTGAGAAAAAAAAGTAATAAAAATTTAGATTTTTATTACCAAAATATAATTGAAGTAGATTTTAGTAAACCACAGAATATAGAAGAAATATTTTCAAAAATTAATATAAAATTTGATGCTTTTATAAATTTTGCAGGAATATTACCTGGAAAATCTATTTTTGAACAAGATTATAATGGTTTAAAAGAATTATTTGATATAAATGTACTTTCTCCAATGTTAATAATAAAAAGTATTCAATTAAAATTAAATAAAAATGCAGTTATTGTTTTGTTAGGTTCTATCTCTGCTCAAAAAGGTAGTTATGATGATCCTTATTCAGCTTCAAAAGGAGCTATACATAGTCTGGTAAAATCTGTTTCTTTAAAATTTGCTCCAAATGTAAGAGTTGTAGGAATTGCACCAGGTATAACTGATAATACTGGAATGACAAATAATTTAGTTGATGGTTTATATGAACAAAATATTCAAAAAGTACCTTTAAATTGTGCAGCTCAACCTGAAGATATTGCAGAATTAATTTTATTTATCATAGAAAAACATGCAAAATTTATGACAGGATGTGTTATTGATATAAATGGTGGACAATATTTAAGATGAATTTTTATGATGTTATTGTTATAGGAGCTGGTTTTTTTGGATTAAGAACAGCTCTTTTTTTTGCAAAAATAAATAAAAAAGTTTTAATATTAGAGTCTAATTCAAAAGCATTTCAAAATGCATCTTTAATAAATCAAGCCAGAGTACATAATGGATACCATTATCCAAGAAGTTACCCTACAGCGTTAAGTTCTCATAATCATTATGAAATATTTTGTGAAGAATATAAAACTGCAATCAGTGGAGAATTTAAAAAAATTTATGCAATAGCTCAAAAAAATTCATATATAAATGCTAATCAATTTGAGAATTTTTGTAATAAAATTCAAATTCCTTTGAAAGAAGCTACCTCAGATATTAAGGGATTATTTAATAGAAATTTAATAGAAAATGTTTATTTAACTAAAGAAGTAGCCTTTAATGCTTATATTATTAAGGAAATATTATTACAAGAATTGTCTAAATTTTCTAATGTTGAAATAAAGTATAATACTTCTGTAAATAAAATTGAAAAAAAAGAAAAAGCTTTAGTTCTTACTCAAACTGGAGAAATTTATTCAACAGATAATTTATTTAACATTACATATGCTAGTATTAATAACTTATTACAAAATAGTAATTTCTCATTATTAGATTTTAAATTAGAATTTGCAGAAATAGCTTTGATTAAACCTCCTAAAGAGTTAAAAACTTTAGGTATCACTATAATGGATGGTGAATATTGGTCAAGTATGCCTTTCCCTACTTATAATTGTCATTCTTTGAGTCATGTTAGATATACTCCACATTATTCTTGGTTTGAGAAAGAAAAATGTATTAATCCTTATGAACTTTTAAAAATAAAACCTCAAACAAAATCTCTGTATATGATAAAAGATGCAAGTAGATATGTTCCTATAATAGATAAAGCTGAATATATTAAATCTTTATATACAATTAAAACAATAGTTTCTAGAAATGAAGATAATGATGGAAGACCTATTGTTATAAAAAAACATAATAACAAACCAAACATATATTCAATTTTAGGTTCAAAAATTGATAATATATATGATTTAGAGAATTATTTAAAGGAAATATATGAATAATGATATTTTGGTAAGTGTTGTTGCTCCAGTTTTTAATGAGGAAGATTGTATTAAAAAGTATATTGATGAAACAATTAAAGTTTTAAAGTTAAATTATTTGAACTATGAACTTCTTTTAATAGATGACGGTTCTATTGATAATACTACAAAAATTATTGAAAAAATATTACTTAATGAAAAAAATATTAGATTAATCTCTTTATCTAGAAATTATGGAAGAGAGATTGCTATGACTGCTGGATTGGATAGTTGTATAGGAGATTATGTTGTTATGATGGACTCAGATTTACAAGACTCTCCAAGTTTAATACCTTCTTTGATAAATAAAGCAATAGAAGAAAAATATGATATTGTTTATGCTGCTCGTACATCAAGAGATGGAGAAAGTTTCCTTAAAAAAATTTCTTCTAAATTATTTTATAGGATAACAACAAAATTAACAGGTTTAAAAATACCAGATGATGCGGGTGATTTTAGAGTATTTAATAGAAAAGCTGTTAATTCTTTGATTCAACTAAAAGAATCAAATAGATATATGAAAATGTTATATGCATATGTTGGATTTTCCGTAGGAAGTATACCTTTTAATAGAGAAAAGAGATTTGCAGGGACAACTAAATATAATTATTTTAAATTAATAAATGCATCTTTAGATGCAATAATAAGTTTTTCTAGCATGCCACTTAGGATAGTTTCTTTATTAAGTGTTCTTATAAGCTTTTTACTTTTTTTAACATCAGGAGGAGTTTTTATATATAAATTATTAGATTCAACAAATAGTATAGCTTCGGGATGGGCTTCGACAATAGTACTGATAACATTTTTATTTTCAATGTTATTTATATTCTTAGCAGTTATTTCCGAATACATAAGTAGGATTTTAGTTGAAAGTAAGAATAGACCATTATATTATATTAAAAAAGAATCAAATAGTTCAGTATTAAGAGATAAGAATATTGTAGATGATTTATAGATATTTAATAGTTGGTATTATAAATACTTTGATATCTTTTGTTCTAATAGTTGTTTTTTATAAATGGCTAGATTTTTCATATAACTTAGCATATTCATTTGGTTATTTGATAGCATTTTTAAATAGTTTTGTAATGAATAAAGTTTTTACATTTAAGAGTAAAAATTATTGGAGAAAAGATTTTATAGGATTTACACTAGTTTTCTTTATATCTTATATTTTTAGTTATTTAATATTATATATTCTTGTAGAAATTTTGTTACTAGAAAAATTTCTTGGAATAATATTTTCTATGATAATTTATACTATAGTTAGTTATATATTAAATAAGAAAATTTTTAATGAGAGAGATGTAAAATAATGCAATATATTAATTTCAATAAATTTACTTTATTTTTTGTTATGAGTTTATTTTCATATATACTATTTATTATAATATCAAATCTGGATAGAGGACTTGATACAACTGATGAAAGTTATTATATTCTAGTAGCTAAGTATCTAGAAAATTGGTATTTATCCCCTATGAATGAGGGATATTATACTCAATTTATATATAAACTAACTAATTGGAATATAAAATATGTTAGAGGTATAGGAATTTTTTTATTGTTATTGTCCTCTTTTATGTTCTCAGTAAATTTATTAAAATTTATAACTACTAAATTTAATCTTAAAACTAGTAATACAGAAAAATATTTATTTGTTATTACAATAACTATGTCTTCTTTAATTTATTATCAGCATTGGTTATTTACTCCTTCATATAATTTATTGCAAATTGTAAGTATTAATTTTATAATTAGTTTTTTATTAATTATAATTAATAATTATAAAAATATAGAGAGTGGATTTTTTAAGTTAGAGTATATTTTATTGAGTTTTTTTTATTGTACATCTTTTTTAATAAAACCTATAACGGCAGTTATTATGGCAATTGTGTCGATATTTATATACATATATAACTATAGTAGAATTGATAAAAAAACTGTTACTATGATTATAGTATTATCTATACTTATTTTATATTTTCAAATTATATTTATTAATGGTAGCATATTTGAATATATTGATAAAGTAAAAATTAGTTTAGATATAATAAATACTATTGACAGTGGATACAATTTAAAAGAAAACTTTTTTCAATTTTTTATTGATTTTTATTATTATATATTTAAGTATAAAATGATTTCATTGTCTATACCATTTTTATTATTTTCTTTTTGCATAATATTTTTTTTAAAAACTAAAATAAATATTAAAATTATCTATTTTAGTTTAGTTTCTATTTTATTTATAGTATTTTATATACTGATAATCAAATATAATTATGAATCATTATGGTTTATATTTATAATATTTACAATTAATATTTATATGATTTATGGTTTTATTTATTATTTTGAAGATTCTAAGTATATTAAGATAAAAGAATTATTTAAAACTATTCCTTTAGTAGTCATATTAATACTACTTAGTTTTACATTCTCTTTTGGTACAAATAATAGTATGATACCACATATGAATATGTCTTTCATTTTTTCTATAGGTGGTATAATGACATTAATATATATAAATGATAATAAGCAAGTATTTATTAAAATTAATATTTTTTTAAGTATATTAATATCTATTTTAACTTTAAATATTATTGAAAAAGCATATCAAAATCCATATAGGCTAAATACTAGTGTAAAGTATCAAACAGAAAAAGTAGATATTTTAGGTGGAGTAAAAGTAGATAAAGATTTGAAAAATTATATAGATAAATTATTGGAAATAAAAATACAAAATAACATAGTATATTTGTTAGATATGACTGGAGCAACTTCAGGTGCAAATATTTTTTTAGAAGCTAAATATGTGGGTGCTCCATGGTTGTTAGGTGGATATAAAGGTAGTAATGAGTCAGCTTATAAAATTTTAAGTAATGTTCCTAGTGAAAAACTTAAAAATTCTTGGATTTTAGTTGCTCCAAAAGGAAGAAGATCATTAGATATAAATTTATTAAATAAATTAAATTTAAGTTTTCCAAAAAATTATGTTAAAATTGGAACTTTGTTTTTGAAATCAAGAAATGAAACTCAAGAATTGTGGAAACCTATATCTAATTAAAAATTTAATAAAAGAAATAAATGATAAATAAATTTAAACCAAAATCAGAATTTAGCAAAAATGTTCTTACTCTTATGACAGGAACAACTATAGCTCAAGCTATACCCATAGCAATTAGCCCAATACTTACAAGAATATATACTCCTGAAGATTTTGGGGTATTTGCACTTTTTGTAGCTATTACAGCTATACTTGGAAGTATTGCAAATGGAAGATATGAATTGGCTATAATGCTTCCAAGGAAAGATGAAAATGCTATAAATATATTTGCACTTGGATTTATAATAACTTGTTTTATATCTTTGATACTTCTAATCTTAGTTATAGTATTCAATGATTACTTTACCATGTTATTAGGAAATAAAGAAATAAGTTTTTGGTTATATTTTATACCAATAACAGTTTTTTTTATAGGATTATTTAATATATTAAATTATTTTAACAATAGGAAAAAGAATTACAAAGATTTAAGAAATGCAACTATTTTAAAATCATTAGTTTTAGCAATAGTGCAGTTAAGTATAGGTTTTATTAAGCAAGGAGTAGATGGACTTATAAGTGGACAAATTTTATCAAATATGTTTGCAAATATAAAACTTTTAAAAAATATTTTAAAGAATAAAGTATTAATATCAAAAATATCAAAAATAAAGATAGTAGCCTTGGGAAAGAAATATAGTAGATTTCCAAGGTATAATTTAATTTCTTCTTTATCTAATATATTGACTTTGCAATTGCCTTTTATTCTTATCCCAAAGATATTTAATATATCAGTAAGTGGGCATTTTTCTCTTGCTCAAAAATTAATAGATTTACCAAGCTCTCTAATAGCAAATTCAATATCTCAAGTTTTTTTTCAAGAAATTTCTGAAAATAGGAAGAATAAAAAAAATAGTATGCCTTTATTAAAAACTACTATTAAAAAATTGTTTATAATTGCACTACCAATAAGTATTTTTATATATATATTTGCCCCCTATTTATTTGAAATAATTTTTGGTAAAGATTGGCTTATATCAGGAGAAATAGCAAAATATCTTTCATTAATATTTTTAATTAAATTTATTGTATCTCCAATTAGTATATCTTTAGTAGTTTATGAAGAACTTAAAATTTTAGCAAATTGGCAATATTGTTATTTAATGACAAGTATTTGCTTTTTTACTATAGCATTTTATATGCAATTTAATTTAGATACATTTCTTATTTGTTATGTGATTATTTCCTATATAGTATATTTAGTTTATTTATATATTATCATTAAAATTATAAGTAGAATTGGGATATAATTAGAAATCATTAAATGAGTATTAAAGATGAAATTATTTTAGTAATGTAGAAAATTTATATACCATTAATAAATAGTAGGAGAAAAGATTAAATGCTTAGCAAATTTAAAAATGTATATATTTTAGCACCACATACAGATGATGGAGAATTGGGTGCAGGAGGAATGATAAATAAATTAGTTGAATCTGGGGCAAATATATACTATTTTGCATTTTCTACAGCAGAACAGTCAGTTCCTGATGGTTTTCCCAAAGATATACTTAAAAAGGAAGTTATAAATGCGACTTCTAAATTAGGAATAAAAAAAGAAAATGTAATAATTTATAATTATGAAGTAAGAAAACTGAATTATGCTAGACAAGAAATATTAGAAGATCTTATACAACGTAGAAAAGAGTTAAAACCTGATTTGGTAATGATGCCATCATTAAATGATATACATCAAGATCATAGTACTATTGCTCAAGAAGGACTTCGAGCATTTAAAAATACTACAATATTGGGATATGAACTTATTTGGAATAATCTTACTTTCAATACAACATCTTTTATAAAACTTGATAAAAAACATATTCAAGCAAAATGTGATGCTCTGAAAGAATATAAATCTCAAGGTATTAGAGATTATATGAGTGAAGAGTTTATATTCTCTCTTTCTAAAACAAGAGGAGTTCAAATAGGTACACAATATGCAGAAAGTTTTGAGGTAATAAGATGGGTTATGGAGTAAGAGCACAAGAAATAGCCAATTTTTTAAAAGAAGAATTATTTGGTGAAAATATTATTGTTAATGTAGTAAAGCCTTTAAATGGCTTAGTAAGTAATTCTTTTACTTTTTCTAAATCAAAAGATATAAATATTGATAAAAAGGTTCTTGTTCTTTTGCCAAAAAATGTAATTTTTGAAAATGTATCTTTTTCTTATATTTGTGTGGATAATCCTAGACTTGCTTTTGCAAAAGTCGTTAATCAATTTTTTATAAAAAAAGTAGAAGAAGATATAGATTTAACTACAAAAATTGGAAAAAATTGTTGTATAGAAAAAAATGTCTCTATAGGTTCAAATTGTGTAATAGGAGATAATGTAAGAATAAGAAAGGGAACAATAATTAATAATCATGTAGTAATTTATGATAATACTACCATTGGAGAAAATTGCTATATAAAATCAGGGACTATTATAGGTGAAGATGGTTTTGGATTTGATTTTGAAGAAGATAGAACTCCTATTAGAATTCCACATATGGGAAATGTAGTAATTGGAAATAATGTTGAAATAGGAGCTAAAAATACTATTGCTAGAGCTACTTTAGATAAGACAATTATTGAAGATAATGTAAAAATAGATGATCAGGTTCATATAGCCCATAATTGCAAAATAGGTAAAAATACTATCATTACTGCTTGTGTAGAAATAAGTGGTTCTGTAACTATTGGTCAAAATTGTTGGATAGGACCAAATTGTAGTATTATCCAAAAAGTAAAAATTGGGAACAGCGTAGTTATAGGAATTGGTTCAGTTATTACAATAGATATAGAAGATAATAAAAAAATAATGGGATTAGAAGGATTGGATTTAAGAAATTTACTGAAGGTGAAAAAAAGAATTGGATATGGGAAATAATTTATTACATATGGGGAATATAAAATGAAAATAGCTTATGTGTTAATTCATGATATTAAAACAAATGATGGAATAACAAAGAAAATACTTGGACAAAAAACTGAATGGGAAAATAGTGGGCATAAAGTTGAACTTTATACAACAATGATTGAAAAAGGTGACTCAATCTTACCATCTAAACAATATATTTCAAAATCTCCTTTTAAACTAAGATTTCAAGTACAAAATGATATGTTACAAGACATTGATAATTTTAACCCTGATCTGGTGTACTTCAGATACAATACTTGGAGTAGAACATGGAGTTTATTGACGACTAAATATAAATCTGTAGTTGAACTAAATACATATGATTTAGGAGAGTACTTATTATTTCTTAAAAAAGAAAAAACACTAAAAGCTTTTTTAAGATATATAGGATATAAGTTTATGAGAGGCTTATTTCTTGGTAAAGTAAATGGCATAATAGGAGTGACTAAAGAGATAGCAGAACATAAAGATTATACTAAATACAATAAACCAGCTACTTATATTCCAAATGCAATAGATTTAAAAATCTTTAGTACTTTTAAATCTATTAAAACAAATTTACAAGATAGAAGAGTAGGACTATTTTTTATAGGCTCTCCTGGATTCGAATGTCATGGAGTTCGACATATTATTAATTTAGCAAAAAATTTGCCTGAGTATGATTTTCATATTGTAGGAATAGATGGAAATAATAGCTCTAATCTTTATTGGCATGGATATATGAATATGGAACAGTATATGGAAGTATTAAAAAGTTGTGATATTTGTATAAGTAGTTTAGCCACATATGAAAAAAATATAACAGAAGCTTGTCCTTTAAAGGCTAGAGAGTATCTTGCTTATGGATATCCTATGATATTAGGATATGATGATACTGCTTTTATAGATAAGTCTTTACCAAACTGGATACTTAAAATAGATACCCAAAAGCCATTAGATTTTGATAGTATAAGAAAATTTATTGAAAAAAATAAAAATGTAATAATATCTCATGATGAAATACGATTTATAGATACAGCAATTCTTGAAAAAAAAAGATTAGAATTTTTTAAAATAGTTTGTAATTTATGATATATTTAATTTCTTTATTTGTATTAGTTTTATCAGCAATTCTTTTTAAAATGTCGGCTGGAACTTTAGATTTTAAACGAATGAATTTAGTTTCAATTATATTTTATAAAGATTTTGTATTGATGACCTTTTTTGGTGTACTACTCATTGCTACATCATTTGATATTTATTCAAATGAATATTTTTGGGGGATTACAGGACATGTAAGTGAACAATCAAGGTATTATGGTTGGTTATCTACTATGTATACATTTTTAGTATTTCCAATAGGGATGATATTAGCAAATTTTATTTTTTTACGAAAATTTGATATAAAAAAAGATATAAAAAAGTATTTTTTTTCTCCTACTTTACCTTTTATATCGCTTAAAGAAAGTTCTATCTTTTTTGTATTAGTTTGTGCATTGATAGTATCTACTCTTGCTATATTATATGTATTTGCAATGATTGGTAAAATACCAATATTGTATTTATTTAGTGGAGCTGATGCATTGTTTTTAGGGCAGCTAAGAGGTGATGCGAAAATAGGATTTTCTGGTATAGTTGCTATTAGAGATATTATAGCAATTAATTTTACTCTTTTATTATCTCTTATATTATATGCGTATAAGCTATATTATAAAAAGGGTAAATTCAAATTATTGTTTTATTATTCTTTTATTCTTGTAATATTAGCATTAACTTATAATCTTGAAAAAAGTCCAATATTCTTTTATATATTTGGATTACTAATTGTTAGAATAATATTTTATGGGTATGTTAGTATTGGGAAATTAATATTTACAGCACTAATTATGATGATTGGAGTAGCATTATTTTTATCATTTTTTGTTGGAGAAGATATTTTAAAAGCACTTTTGTTTCGTGTTTTAGTAGGACAAAGTGTTGCTATTTTTCAAGGATTTGAATATTTTCCAAATGTACATGAATTTTTGGGTTGGTCTGGAATATCTAAATTATTTGCTTCTTTAAGTGGAGAAGATTTAAAAATTTCTGGAAGAATATTATTTGAAATATATAATCCTAGAGCTGTTGAAATAGGAACAGCAGGATATATTGTTGGACTCTTTAATGCAGAAGCATGGATGCTTTTTGGTTTTTTAGGAGTATTATTGGCTCCATTATATGTTGGTTTTTTTGTCCAAATACTTCATATATTTCTATTAAAAAATAAAAAAACACCAATATTTATAGGACTTTATGCTTATTTTTGTATTAAATTACCATTAAGTGGTACAATTGCAACTTTTTTATATCCAACTCTTATTATTTCTGTAATTGTTTTTGTATGGCTTATTATTATTACTGCTAAAATATTAAATCAAAAATATAATTGGAGGAAATATTGAACTTAGATTTGAAAAATAAAAAAATTTTATATATAGGGCAAAAATTTTTTGGCTATGAACAAGAAATAATTAATAATTTACAAAAATTAGAGGCTACTGTTGACTTCTTTGATGAAAGACCAAGTAATAAGTTTTGGTATAAATTAACTCTAAAATTAAACTTAAAAAACTTATTAAATGGATATATTAATACATATTACAATTGTATTATAAATAAAACTAGAGATATAAAATATGATTATATTTTTATTAATAAACTTGAAAGTATCAATTATGATATTTTAAGTAAAATAAAAAATATACATAATAGCTCCTTTTTTATTTTATATAAATGGGATTCTGTAAAAAATTATAAGCCAGATACTAAAGCATTTAATTTATTTGATAAAAAATTTACTTTTGATTCGGAAGATGCACAAAAGTATGATAATTTTAAATTATTACCATTATTCTATATAGATATTTATAAAAATATTAAAAATAATTCTATAAAATATGATATGTGTTTTATTGGTTCTGGACATAGTGACCGTTATTTATTAATAAAAAAAATAAAAAAAAGTTTAGGTAAAGATAATATTTTTTTTACCTTTTTTTATTTAGGCTCAAAACTAACATATTTATTTAGAAAAATATTTGATAAAAGAATGAAAAAGGCATCTTATAAAGAGTTTAGTTTTGAGTCATTATCTCAAGTTCAAGTTGTAGATTATATTTCTAAATCAAATATTATAATTGATATTGAGCATCCAACGCAAACTGGATTAACTATGAGAACGATAGAAATGCTTGGAGCAAAAAAGAAATTAGTTACTACTAACAAAAGTATAAAAAAATATGATTTTTATCATTCAAATAATATTTTTGTTATAGACAGAAATAACCCTATTATCGATAAAGATTTTATAGAAAAACCATATATTGAAGTTGATAAAGAAATATATGATAAATACTATATAAGAAATTGGTTAATTGCTATTTTTGATAAAGAAGGTTGATTAAAATGATATTTAAAATATTTTGGATTTTAAGAGGACTATTCTATAAGCTATTTTTAGGAAAATTTGGGCTACCTTCATACATAGGAAAACCTGTATTTATAGGAAATTTTAAAAGAATTTTTATAGGAAAAAAAGTTCGTATTATGCCAAATGCTAGAATAGAAGTAATAGATAAAAATTCTTCTATTGTATTTGAAGACAATATTTCTATAGCACAAAACTTACATATTATTTCGGGTGGAAATCAAGAATTGATAATAGGTAAAAATACAACTTTTTCAGCAAATGTATTTATTACAAATATAGACCATGAGTATCAAGATATTAACATACATATTATGGAACAAAAACTGATATTTAGTAAAACTCAAATAGGTGAAAATTGTTTTATAGGATATGGGGCAGTTATTCAAGCAGGAACAATTTTGGGTAAACAGTGTATTGTTGGTGCAAATGCAGTGGTTCGTGGGCATTTTCCTCCTTATTGTGTGATTGTTGGAGTTCCTGCAAAAATAGTGAAAAGATATGATGAAAAAAGTGGCGATTGGAGAAAAACAGATAAATATGGAGAGTTTGTAGAATAATAATATGCCTATAAAATCCATAAAAATAAAAAATATACTATCATTTGAAGATTTATATGTTGATAGATTTGAAGAGATAAATTGTATTATAGGTAGAAATAATGTAGGTAAATCAAATTTATTAAAAGTTATAAGATATTTTTATCAGAAATTAACAAATGAAAGGGTTTTACCACTAGAATTAAATTCAAATTATAGTAGTTTTGGAATGATTTCTATTGAGTATGATACAAGTTTTTTATCAAGGGTAGTTAGTGCTACAAAAAATATAAATATTGGATATTTTCAAAAGATAAAAGAAAAATTAATTAAATATTCAGAAGATGATATTTTAATTTTAGAACTTTTTATAAATTCTGATGATTCTATAAGATGGAATATAGAAGATAAAGAACTAAGAAATATTATTGTAGATATTTTCCCTTTTTTTGACTTACCATCTAGATACATAGAACCAAAGGATTGGAGTAAGTTATGGCATTTAATTTCTAGATTAAAACCTTTTAATCCACATAAAATAAAAATAGATAGAGTAAAAGAGTTTTTTGATACGGAAATAAACTCAAATCAAAATTATAAAACTTATTCAAATTATATAGGAGATATAGAAAAATATTTAGAAATAGATAGATATAAACATAGTGATAAGGTGTTGAATTTTGTAAAATCTGGATTAAGAGGAGAAAGATTTTTAATAGATAGTAAAAGTATAGATACTCAATCCGATGGAACTAATACTTATAAATTTCTTGAAGCTTTTTTAAGTTTAATGATAGTTTTGACTAAAAAATCTTATATATCACCTATTGTTTATATCGATGAACCTGAAATAGGGTTTCATCCTAAAAGAAGCGAAGAGTTTATAGAAAAGATTTATGATTTATTTAGTATTCATACTTACAATAGACCATATCCAAATATTTTTATAGCGACACACTCTCCTAGTATTGTTAAGCAAGTAATAAAACTATTTAAAGATAAACATCAGATTTTACATTTTTCTAAAGATAAAAAAGAACATACTATGATAAATAAGATGAATTCTAAATTTGAAGATGAAAGATTTTTAAATATCTTTGGAGATAATGAAGCTAGACTGTTTTTTAGTAGATTTATACTTTTTGTAGAAGGTGAAACAGAATTAGAGATATTTGCTAATCAAAAACTAAAAGAATTTTTCCCCGTTCTAAAAAGGATAGATGTTTATAAATCTAGTAGTAATGTTTTAAGTTCTAGTTTAAATCCATCTTATAATAATAGTTCTATCCCTTATTTATATTTATATGATGCGGATAAGATTTATAATTTTAAAAGAGATGGTAAGAAAAGAGGAATTATACTTCAAAATAAAAATAAGTTTTTGTATACTTTACCAGATAGTAAAGATTGTTCAATTGAACAATTTAGAAAAGAATCAAAAGCAATTAGATATGGACATAGTATTAATTTATTAAAAAAATACAATAAATATCTTAATACTATTGAATTGTTCCATGGTAAAAAGTATAATTTTAATAATTTTTATTTTAGTATATCTGATATAAATTTTCATGATAATGTTAAAGCGATAAAAAAATATCTAATTTTACATAGAGTGTTTTTTGTAAATACTACAATTGAAGGTAGTTTAATTAATAATCATAGTAGTTCTTTATTTTTTGAATGGATTAAGTTGGAGTACTCTATCTTGCCTAAAAGTTTTTTATATTTAAAAACACTAAAAAATAGAAGATATATAACTGATGAACTTTTAGTTTTATATTTTAGGATTTTATTTGATGGCAAATTTGAAACTCAAATTGACTATAAAATTCTAATTAATAGTAAAACTAATTTTAAGGCTAAATTTCTTTTAAAAAGTTTGAATAAATATATTTCTAAACAAAATAAAACTTCAGGTTGGACAACAAAATTCTTAAATTATTCTTTAAATACAATAGAAAAAGAATGTAAAAAGAATGATTCAAAAGAAAAAGATGAAGAGTTTAGAAATATATTTAAACAAAAATTTGGGGAGCTTTTTGATATAATAACACTTGTCGAAAAGTCTCTATCTGATAGATAAGGGATTTAAAATGAATTTTTTAAATATATGCTTGACGTATCTAGCCCAAAAAGTACTATTGATTTACAGCATTTTAGATAAATCTTTAGTCCACTTTGTGAAATATTGTAATTTGTATCAGGTATGGTAGCTTTTCGATGAAAATAAATAAAAAACAATTATTTCAACAAATAAAACTACTTTTAAATTCAAATAATCGAATTAATAACTTAGAAGTAGAAGAATTTAAAATAGGTAAAAACTTTTTTTATAAAATAGATAATATAGAAATAATTAAATTTCATGATTGGTTAAACAATTATCTCCTAGATAAAATTGAAATAAATAACTCCTCTAAAGCTTTTATAACAGATAAATCTTATCTTGATTTTTTTGAACCACATATAAAAAATTATAATTTTATAAGATTGGATATAAAATCATTTTTTCATTCTATAAATATTAAAGATATAGCAAATGCAGCTAAGGCATATTTTGATAAAGATACTATAGAACTTGATAAAAAATATCCATTATTATCATTTTTTTTATTTTTTACTACTTATAAAATACCAGATATTAGTGAAAATAAAAAATTTATAAATAAACGAGTACTTCCTATGGGATTTAAAACTTCTCCAAAAATTTCAAATATAGTATTTAGATCTTTAGATATTCAAATTCAAAAACTTTGTATAAAAAATGGTATAACATACACAAGATATGTAGATGATATGCTATTTTCTTCTAAAAAGGATTTAACATATATTCACACAGATAGTTTTATAGAACAAATTAGTTTTATATTGAATCAAATGAATTTTCAACTCAATAGTAAAAAAACTATAAAAGCTAAACATACTATTTCTCTTAATGGATATACAATAGATAGTTCAAAAAAAGAGTTTAGAATTTCAAATAAGAAATTATTAAAAATAAAAAAACTAATTTATATGAAAAATATTCAAAAAAAGAGTGCAAAAGATATTTTAAAAAAGCTATTTCCTAAAGATTTTAGAAAATATAAGCTAAGATATTGTAGTAGTCAGCTAGAAAATAAAATTAAAGGATATAGAAGCTATTTATTATCTTTTATTGTCTTTGATAATAAATATAAATGCTTGAGTGAAAATACTAAAAATAGTTATATTGATTTGATAAATAAGTTGGAAAAGTTAATTTTATTAGATACAAAAGTATATAATGATGAAATAGATGAGGATTTTTGAAAATAGTATTAGAAAAATTATAATTAATTAAAATAAAAATAAATTAATGAGAAGGTTATGTAGATGGTATCATATATTAGCGATATAAATTTAAGTAAACTATATAAATATGTTCAAGATAATATAATTTAAAATGAATATCAAATTAAAAGAAAAAACAGTTTTATTTTTAGCTCCAAATTTTTTTGGATATGAAATAGAGATAAAAAAAAAGTTAGAAAATTTTGGTGCAAAAGTTATATATTTTGATGAAAGACCAAAGAATGATTTTTTTACAAAAGCATTTATAAGATTAAATTTAAAAAGTATTATCTCAAAAAGAATAGAAGATTATTATAAAAATATAGTTGAAGCTACAAAATATGAAAATATTGATTATTTATTTTTAATTGCACCAGAGACTATAAGTATTAAAACTATTGTAGAAATAAAATCTATACATCAAAATATAAAAATATTTTCATATTTTTGGGATTCTATTAAAAATAAAAAAACATCTTTAGACTATTTAGATATTTCAGATAAATATTTTACATTTGATTCTAGTGATACAAATATTGATAAAAAAATTAAATTCTTACCACTATTTTATATAAAAAATTATGAAAATATAGCAGATACAAAAAATGAATTGGTTTATGATATTTGTTTTATTGGTACAGTTCATAGTGATAGGTATAAAATTATAAAAGAGCTAGGAAAACAGTTAAAAGGAACAAATATAAATACATCTTTTTATTTTTATTCTCCTAGTAAAATTCTTTTCTTTTTTCAGAAATTATTAAAAAAAGATTTTAGAAATATTAAATGGAGTGAAGTTTCATTTAAACCACTATCTAAATCAGATGTTATTGATATAATTAAAAAATCAAAATGTATTATAGATATACAACATCCAAATCAAACTGGTTTAACTATGAGAACAATTGAAATACTTGGAGCAAAGAAAAAACTTTTAACTACAAATAAAGAAATTGAAAAATATGATTTTTATAATAAAAACAATATATTTGTATTTGATAGAAATAAACCTAAAATTTGTCCAGATTTTTTAATAGAAAATTATGAAGATATAGATATAGATATTTATCAGAAGTATTCATTGGAAAATTGGATAAAAACTATATTTAAGGGTAATATTAATGAATAAAATACTAATTACAGTTTCAAATGGATATTTAGGAAGTAGTTTTTTAAATCAGTACAAAAATAAATATACCTTTGAAAAAATTCCATTTTCTGAAAGTTTATTAAAGCTAGTAAAACGGTCGTTTTATAAGCGACTTTATGGAAGTTTAGAGGTAGATAATACTCTCACAAAAGAAAAACTAAATCTAAAAAATCCATATAGTGTATAATATGGAATAAAACTGACGATAAAAGAAGAAAAAATATAATAAAAGTCAAATTATAGTATGATATAAAGTATGAATAGTAGTAAGATAAAGGAGATTTATGTTAAGAAAAACAGTAACAATAAATGACTCATTATATGATGTATTAAAATCAACTAATATAACAAAACAATATAGTTCTTTTTCAGAATTAGTATCAAATGCTTTAGAGTTATTAATAGAAAAAAATAAAAAAGAGCAATATAAAAAAGCGATGATAGAAGCTTCAAAAGATAAGCTTTATATTCAAGATATGGAAGATATTACAAATGATTTTAAATATGCTGATTTTGAAGAGAAATAGATGAATCAGTATGATATTTATTTAGCAGATTTAAACCCAATTGTTGGAAGAGAACAATCGGGAACTAGACCAGTTTTAGTAATATCAAATGATTATGAAAATATTTTAGATGTTATTACAATTATTCCTATAACTTCTTTAAAAGATGAAAGAAAAATATATCCAAATGAATTTTTATTAAAAAAAGAGTTAGAAAAATCTTCAATACTTTTATGCCAACAAATAAGAACTATTTCTAAAAATAGACTTATAAAAAAACTAGCTTCAATCTCAAGTATTAAAACACAAGAAAAGATTTTACAAATACTTTGTCAGAGATTTGAAAGGATTTAACTTTGATTTATATACTTTTATTTTTTATATCTTTTTCCATTACATATTTTATAAAAAATTATATGATAAAAAAATCATTTGTGGCAAGTGTAAATGAAAGAAGTTCTCATACAGTTCCAACTCCTCATGGTGGAGGAATAGCACTTGCCATTACTTGGTTTATAGGATTATTTTATCTTTATTTTTCAAATCAAATAGATCTAAATCTATTTTATGCTTTACTTTTTGGAGCAGTTATTTCAGTAGTTAGTTTTTTTGATGATATTTATGAACTAAGCCCGAAATTAAGACTTATAGTTCAAGCTATTGTTGCTATTGGAGGATTGTATTTTTTAGGTGGATTTGAAACTTTAACTTTTGGTATTTTTGATATACAAAATCCTATTTTTACAAATATTTTTGCTTTTTTTATGATTATTTGGTTTATAAATCTTTATAACTTTTTAGATGGTATAAATGGCTATGCAGGAAGTGAAGCAGTTTTTTTAAGTTTTGCTGGATTTATTTTATTTAGTGGGAATCATTTTTTAGTTTTACTTGTGGCAGTTTTAGGATTTTTATATTGGAATTGGAATAAAGCTAAGATATTTATGGGAGATGTAGGAAGTACACTTTTAGGATATAATGTAGCTATTTTTACTATATATTATTCAAATCAAGAATCAGCCAATTTTTGGATATGGATTATATTATTTAGTGTTTATTGGTTTGATGCAACTTTGACTTTAATACGAAGAAAATTAAATAAAGAAAAGCTATCTCAAGCACATAAAAAACATGCTTATCAAAGATTAACTCAATCAGGATGGAGTCATTATAAAGTTACAAATTATTCTATAGGATTAAATTTAGTTTTATTTATTATAGTTTATTTTATACCAAATATTTTTGTAGCTTTTATGATAGCTTTGATAATTTTAGTTTTAAGTATGAAATTTGTAGATAATAAAAAAAGATTTGAATAATGAACTATAAAAGACTTGAAATACCTGAGTTAATACTTTGTGAGCCAACTTTTCATAAAGATAATCGTGGATTTGTTTTTGAATCATTTAAAAAAGAGAGTTTTGATAACTTCTTAGGATTTAATGTTGATTTTTGTCAAGATAATATTTCATATAGTAAATATGGAGTTATAAGGGGACTTCACACAAACAGCTTAGATTATGCACAGTCAAAGTTAGTAAGTGTATTAAAAGGTAAAATTTTAGATGTTGCAGTTGATTTTAGAGTAGGAAGTCCAACTTTTGGTAAATCTATAAGTATAGAGTTAAATAGTGAAGAAAATAAACAACTTTTTGTTCCTAGAGGTTTTTTGCATGGATTTTCAGTTTTAAGTGAAGATGCTTTGGTTATGATAAAAATTGATAGATATTTTGCACAAGGCGAGAGCATTGGTGTAAGATATGATGATGAAAATTTGAATATTGATTGGAAAATAAAAAAAAAATCAGTCATTGTTTCTGAAGCTGATAAAAATTTATTAGCTTTTAAAGATACAAAATCACCATTTATGTACAATAAAAATTATTATTAGAAGGTAAAACAAATGAGTTATATAGGGGATAAACGATTTTTAGGGATTATAGTAAATATTATCGTATCTATATTTACTTTTTATTTAGTGACTTTTTTAATACATAAAGAGTTTTCATTACTTGCTTTAAGTAGCATAATTTCAACTAGAATACTGTTTTCATTTTTACTTTTTGATGACTATAAACTATCTTGGTCAAAAGCTTCTACAAAAACAGGATTGATGAAAATTATACTTGCATTGATTAGTTTTATTGTGTATACACCTATTTTGTATTATTTTTATCATATTTCTTTTAATCTTTTATTTATTGATTTGATTTTTTACACATTTATTATAAATATTTTGGTTTATGTCTATAAATATTATCACTCTGTTGGAAAAAATAAGAAGACAAAAAATTTAGTAATATATGGAGCGGGAAAAGCTGGGCTTCAGCTTCAAAGAGAGTTCTTAAGTAGTGAATACAAACTTATTTGTTTTATAGATGATGATGAAATTTTACATCACAGAAGTATAGATGGTATTTCTATTTATTCAAAAGAAAAATATAACGATTATTTTGAAAAAGAAAAATTTGATTTGATAGTAATTGCTATGCCATCAGCTTCGCAAGAACAGATTAAAACTATATATGAATCTATGCAAGATAAATTTGATAAAATAAAAATTCTACCTTCTATGAATAATATTCTAAAAAAAGAGGAGTTTTCTAAACAACTTAAAGATATCGGAGTAGAAGATTTACTTGCTAGAAAACCTAAAGATTTAGATAAAAATGCCATTCAAAATTTTATAAAAGATAAAATAGTTCTTATAACTGGAGCTGGTGGAAGTATAGGAAGTGAAATAGCAAGACAATGTAAAGTTTATGGAGCAAAACAGCTTATATTACTTGATCATAGTGAATTTAATCTTTACTCAATTTTAGAAGAATTAAGAGATAAAAATGTAGTCCCTATTATGCAAAGTGTAAGAGATCTAAAAACTTTAGAAAAAACTTTTGAAAAATATAATCCAGAAATTGTTATTCATGCAGCTGCTTATAAACATGTACCTTTAGTTGAACACAATATTTTAGAAGGTATTACAAATAATATAATTGGAACAAAAAATTGTATAGATTTATCTATACAATATGGTGTAGAAAAGTTTGTTCTTATATCAACAGATAAAGCGGTTCGTCCAACAAATGTTATGGGTACAACAAAACGAATTTGTGAACTTTATGCACAAAATGTAGAAGCAAAAAATACAGAAATAATAGCTGTTAGATTTGGAAATGTTTTAGGAAGTAGTGGAAGTGTAATTCCTAAATTTAAATCACAAATAGAAGCTGGAAAAAATATCACAGTAACTCATCCTGATATAACAAGATATTTTATGCTTATTCCAGAAGCTTGTGAACTTGTGCTTCAAGCTGCAAGTATTGGCAAAGGAGGGGAGATATTTATTCTAGATATGGGTGAACCTATCAAAATAGTCGATTTAGCTAAAAAAATGATTGAATTAAGTGGAAGAAATGAGATTCAAATAGAATTTTGTGGATTAAGAATAGGGGAAAAACTATATGAAGAACTACTTATAAATGATAGCGATACAAAAACACAATATGAGTCTATTACAGTTGCAAGTTCAACAAAATTTGATATAAATGAATTAAATAAAAAAATAGAAGAACTTCTTATTTGTGAAGATAAAATAGTAAAATTAAAAGAGATTGTTCCAGAATTTGATCATAAATTGAATTCTTAGAAATTAATTTTAGTTTAAATTAATTTTAAGAAATGTATAATTACTGTAAATAAACAAGGAGTTATTATGCAAATTTCAAGTAGTACAAACCAAGCTCTAAACGCTTTTCAACAAAATGCAAGTTCAAAGGTCGAAAATACGCAAAATAGTCAAGTTCAAAAACAAAATGAACAAGAAAAATCAGTAGATGAAATCATCAATAATTCAGCAGCAAAAGTTGCTATATCTATGAATGCTCAATATATTTTATTTGAGATGAATGCATCTAAAATGACAAAAGATAATGCTTTTGGACAATTAACAGCAACAAAAGCTCAACAAGGAGTTTTAGATTTTTTAGGTGGAACTGGTAAAATAGACAATATGAGCTTATCAGATATTGGATATAAAGGAAAACCTATTTTAGAATTGACTAAAGAAGAAGCAACTAATTTGGTTGGTGAAAATGGTTTCTTTGGTATAAAACAGACTTCAGATAGAGTTGCTGGGTTTTCTATTGGTATAGCTGGAGATAATTTAGATAATCTTGCAAAAGTTAGAGAAGGAATCGTAAAAGGTTTTGAAGAGGCAGAAAAAATGTTTGGTGGAGAACTTCCTGAAATTTCATATAAAACTCAAGAGCGAACTTTAGCTTTAATAGATGCTAAAATAGAATCTTTAAAAAACCCAAAATCAGAAAAAACTGAACAAGAGTAATCAAAGTGAGATTGAGAAAAATCTCAATCTTACAGTATTTTATGCTTTAACGTCGTGAACAACAGCAACTTTTCCACTCCATTGAGTAAAAATATCGCAAGCAACTTTAGTTCCATCACCACTTGCACAAGCAAACATTGTAGGAACTCCACTAGCAAGTCCAGCTACATATAAATTTGGTGCAATCACATTATTTTTATTTTCTAAATAAATAAGATTTGGTTTTGGAACAAAAATATTATCTTTTACTACAACACCATCAACTTCTATATCAAATTTATGTAATCCAGTAGCAAGAACCACTATCTCAGATTCAAATGTACTATTTTCAGTTGTTACTTTGAAAGTATTTCCAATTTTTTCTATTTTTGTAGCCTTTTCTTCTTTTAACTCAATTGCAGGATAGTTTTTTATTTGATTTTTCATTTTTACCAATAAATCAACACCATTTATACCAAATTCAACACCAGCAACATTGCAATATCTTCCAACATTTAAATCACTCTTATTGTCATCAAGCATTAAATATTTTTTATCTTTCGCCCAATCAAACTTATCATTTGCACTTCCTAAGTTTAAAGCACAACCAAATCCAGCTGCACCAGCCCCTATAATAATCACATCATATTTCATAATTTATCCTTTATTTAATTTAAAACTATATTTTATCAAAAGCTTTATAAAATTAATACTTATTCTTTTATCCAATTTTCTATATGTTTTACTAGATCTTTTGGAAACTCTAAAGGTATATTATGACTTGTTCCTATTCTTTTAAATAATTTGATATTATGATTTTCATTTTCTAGCTTGTTTAAACTATCTTTATCTAAAAGTCTATCTTCACTACTGTAGAACATATATATAGGAATATTAAGTTTATTAAGGCTTTCAAATAAATCAATTCTATTAAAAGTACTTGTTAATTGAGTTAAAAATACATCCCTTCCAAGTTCATTGAACATATCCATGATAGTTTGAATTAAATCATCATCATTTTGATTTTGAACTTCTACTAGACTAATAGCTTTTTCTCTATCTAAGCCAAACTCATGAGAGTTTTTAAAAGCTTCTATTTTTAACTCTCTTCTTGCTAACTCTTCTTTTGAAGTCGTTCCTGGAGTTGCTGAAACTGTAAAAAGTTTTTTTACTTTTTGTGGAAATTTACAAGTAAAATAAGAGGCTATATAACCGCCTAATGAAAATCCTAAAATATTTATTTTCTCTTCTTTGAAGTTGTTGCTTAATATCTCTACAATTTCATCAAAATTTGTAGAATTTGGTATTGGAGTGTGGATTATTTCAAATCTATTTTCTAAAAGTGGTATTACTTTTTTCCAAAGTCTAATATCTGTCATAAGCCCTGGAATAAAATATATCTTTTCCTTTTTCATATAATCTCCTTATTATAAACAATTATTTTATATAAACTCATCTTAGAAAGATATATTACGGAATATAATAAGTTATGCTTATTTATATTAAATTAAGTTATCTTATATAATAATTTCAAAAAGGAGTTTAAAATGAATACATTTGATAAAATAAGAGCATTTTGTAGACCATTTAGAATAGTTATAGGGATTATTTTAATAGCAATAGGAATATTTACAGGTATTGTATGGTTTTATTTAGGGATTATTCCACTGCTTGTGGGATTAGTTGATTTTTGTCCAGTTTGTATTATTAGTAAAAAATGTACACCAAAAATTCAAAAGTAAGTTTTCTTACTTTTTGAATTTTATAGTTATCATTCCATAGAAGTTATTGTCTTTGTAAAATTCAACTCTATAGTATTGTTTGTTGTTGTCTATTGAAAAGCTATCTACCATATCAGATTTTTTAAGTAATATTCCATCTTCGCTATCAACTCCAGTTTTGCTAAATCCGATAACATTTACTCTAAAATCACTTTTTAATATTTTAAAGCTATCTGTAACTTCTACAATATTTCCAAAAGTTGTATCGATCGCTTTGTTATTATCAACTTCTATTTTTATAGTTTCAGTTGAATTTTTTATATCAAAATATTGTGGAAAAAGTGTAGTGACTAGTATATTTCCAACATATATTTGGTATGAACCATTTACATATTTCATATTTGCTAAAGTGTGATTGAATGTAAAATCATTGTTATCTTTTTGCATAGGAACAAATCTTAAAACTTTTCTAATATCACTTAAATCAAGTTTTATATTGTTATTTATGCTAACTGTTCCAAAATCAAAAACAAGTTTTTTTACATCTTCATAGCTATTTATATCAAAATCTCTTTCAAACTCTATATCCATAATTTTCATAAATTCTTCAATAGATTTTAGTTGATATACAACTTTTTCTGTTAAATCAGAGATATTTTTACTTGTTTCTATCGCAAAAGCTGGTTTATCGTTTGTAACTGCAAAAAAAGTAAGCGATAATTGTTGTTGTTCATCTTTATATTGCGTTTCAGTATTTTTTACTCCAAAAGAGTGATAATCTTTGAAAAGCATATTTTTATTCAAATTATCTCTTACCATTGAAGCTATTTCATCCAAATTTCCAAATTTATCTAAAGAGTGTATTTTCTCTTGGTCAATGATTGTTGCTTGTCCCCATGCTCTTGGATTGAAGATGGCATTTTCATAAGTTTGCCTATAAAATCCATGCCCATCATGTAGATTTAATACTAAATCTACTTTTTTATCTAGGATTATCTCTTTTATCTTTTGAACATTTTTATAGTCTGGATCAGATTTGTCTATATTGCTAAATTTTCTATTCATATCTTTATAAATACCTCTTTGATTTGCAATCATACTATCGATATTCACACTAGGTGCTATCCAAAGTGAACCTTTTTTGATTTTATAATATTTTTCTAAAAAGGCTGGTGCAAAATAACCTCCAGGTTCATCTCCATGTATTCCACCAATAACTAAAAGTGTATGACTTTTTTCATTACCTTCTTTTTTATAAATGGTAAAATCTTTGTTTGTGTTTGCATAAATAGATGTTATTAAAAATAGAATAAGAGTAAAAAACTTCATATCTCTCCTAAAGTTTTAAAATTATTAAAAAATGGTTTGTATAATATCTAAATAGTTTTTAGATATGAATTAATGTTATATTTAAGTATAAATTTACTATATTAAAATCTAAAATAAATAAAAATATGGATAAATATAATAATGAATGAAAATAATAAAAAAAATATAGAAACATTTGATGAACTCAGTAGTTTAAGTGATTACTCTTTTATAGAAAATCTAAATAGTGACCCTGATGCAAAATACAATGGTGATAATAAATTTCCAAGAGAAGTTTTTAGCGGACATTATGTTCCTGTAAGTCCAACTGCTATAAAAGATCCAATATATATTTCTCATAGCAAAAACTTTTTTAAAGAGTTAGGCTTTAGTGAAACTCTAATAAACTCTGATGATTTTATCAAACTATTTTCAGGAGATATGGAAAATATTTCTAATTTAAAGCAAAATATAGGTTGGGCAACTGGATATGCACTATCTATTTACGGTACAGAATATTATGCTCAATGTCCTTTTCAAACAGGAAATGGATATGGTGATGGTAGAGCTATTTCAGTTTTTGAAGCAGTTATAAATGGTAAAAGATGGGAGTTTCAACTAAAAGGTGCAGGAAGAACGCCATATTGCAGAGGTGCTGATGGAAGAGCAGTTTTAAGGTCAAGTATAAGAGAATTTTTAGCTCAAGAACATATGCACTCACTTGGAATTGCTACTTCAAGGTCTTTAACTTTGTTTACATCTAAAAAAGAGCAAGTAACTAGACCTTGGTTTAAAGATAATTCATATTCAACAGAGCCTGAAGTTATGATTGAAGAAGATGTTGCTATTACTACACGAGTTGCATCTTCATTTTTGCGTGTTGGACAAATAGAACTTTTTGGAAGACGAGCTAGAAAAAATGAACATGAAAATGCTTTAAAAGAGTTAGAAATGATTGTTTTACACTTGATTGATAGAGAATATAGTGAAGTAATCAATCAAGATTTGAGTTTAGAAGAAAAGATAATATTACTAGCAAATGAGTTTCAAAATCGTCTTACTTCATTAGTAGCTAACTGGATAAGAGTTGGATATTGTCAAGGAAATTTCAACAGTGATAACTGTGCAGTTGGTGGTTTTACACTTGATTATGGACCATTTGGATTTATAGAAATGTTTGACCCAAAATATCAATCTTGGACTGGTGGAGGAATGCATTTTTCATTTTTCAATCAACCAGTTGCAGCACAAAAAAACTTTAAATCATTTTGTAGTGCTTTAAAACCTCTACTTAGTTCAAATAAAGAAGCTTTAGAAGAACTTGAAAAGATAGAAAATAATTTTAGTAAAGTTATGCAAGAAAAGATGGAAAATATGTGGGCTAAAAAACTAGGAATTGAAAAGTTTGATGTTGAGTTGTTTGAAAATCTTATAAATCTTATGATAGATACTAAAGTTGACTATACAATATTTTTTAGAGAATTATCAAATATCCCTGATGATATGAGTAGTCTTGAAAAAAGTTTTTATGGAAATTTGAAAGATGAAAATATCAAATTAAGATGGAATAGTTGGCTTGAAAATTGGAAATTACAAATAAATGTAAATGATGAAGAATCTAAGCAAAAACTTTCAAAGCAAATGAAACTAACTAATCCAAGATATACTTTAAGAGAGTGGCATCTAGTTTGGGCTTATCAAGAAGCACAAAATGGAAATTATCTACCAGTAAATGAACTGCAAGAGATAATGACAAAACCATACGAAGAACAAACAAAAGAGATAGAAGAGAAATACTATACAAAAAAACCAACAGATTTTTTTGGAATAGCTGGTATATCGCATGTGAGTTGTTCATCGTAGAAGAGATTAAATTATAAAATCAAGTAGTGGTAATGAAAAATTAATACTTTTTCATTGCCCATTTTTGATAGCATTTTTTATAATTTCTGCTACATTTTCAAAAGTAATATTTTTTTCTTTACAATATTTTGATTGAAGCCAAATTGAAAGTTGCTTTTGTCCTTTACTTGCATTACAACCACAACAACACAAAGCGATATTTTCTCGTGTTATAATTTTTGCATCATTAATTATATGTTCCCAACTTGCAGCAGTTTTTTTTGAAACTTTTGTAGAAGTAAATTTTACACTACAATAAACACAAATTATATCTCTTTGTCGTACTTCTTCCTCTAACCATAAAGGAATATTCCAATTATTTGCCATAATATTAATCTTTATATAAAATTTATTTAATTCTACAAGAAAGAATCTTAATACAAAAAATAAAAAGTTAGATTATCAAGGTAGAATAAAAATTTACGAAAGGAGCTTACTCAGTCATAAGTGACTGAGTAAATTTTGAGTACAACAATTAGATTTGAAAAAGATAATCTTTTTCTATTATTCCCACTCAATAGTTGCTGGTGGTTTTGATGAAATATCATAAACTACTCTATTGATTCCATCAACTTCATTGATAATTCTTCTTGAGATAGTTTCAAGTATTTCATGTGGAATATGTGCAAAAGTTGCTGTCATACCATCTGTTGCATCTACTATTCTTACACAAACTGTATTATCATAAGTTCTATTATCACCCATAACACCAACAGATTTTACATTTAATAAAACTGTAAATGCTTGCCAAGTTTTTTCATAGTAACCAGTTGAGTGTAAAACATCGAGTAAAATAACATCAGCTTTTCTAAGAAGTTCTAAATCAGGTTTATTTACATCTCCCATAACTCTTATTGCAAGTCCAGGACCAGGAAATGGATGTCTGTTTATCATATTTTTTGGAAGTCCAAGTTCTAATCCTAAAGCTCTAACTTCATCTTTAAAAATCTCTCTTAAAGGTTCAATTAGTTCAAACTTCATCCAATCAGGAAGTCCACCAACATTGTGGTGAGATTTGATAGTTTTACTTGGACCTTTAACTGAAACTGATTCAATAACATCTGTATATAAAGTTCCTTGTGCTAAAAACTCAATTCCAGAGTGTTTTTTAGATTCTACATCAAATACTTCTATAAATGTTTCACCTATAATTTTTCTTTTTTTCTCTGGGTCTGTAACGCCAGCAAGTTTTGATAAGAAAGTTTCACTGGCATCAACAGTTATTAAATCTATTCCTCTTGATTTAAAGATAGTTTCAACTTGTTCTCTTTCATTTGCTCTTAAAAGACCGTTATCAACAAATACTGGGATTACTTGATTTCCAATAGCCTCAGATAAAAGTGTTGCAACAACTGAACTATCAACTCCTCCTGAAACTGCACATAAAACTTTTTTATTTCCAACTTTATCTTGGATTTGTTTTATTTGCTCTTTTGCAAAACTTCCCATATTCCATGTACTTTCACAACCACAAATATGTTTTGCAAAGTTTTTAAGAAGTTTGCTTCCTTCTTGTGAATGATAAACTTCAGGATGAAATTGGAATGCATAAATATTTCTATTTGTATCAGCTATAGCTGCATATGGAGAGTTTTCACTTGTTGCTATTTTTTCAAAACCTTGAGGAATTGATTCAACTCTATCTCCGTGGCTCATCCAAACAATTTGTCCATTAGGAGTATCTTTAAATATTGGGTTTTCTTCTACAAAATCTAATTTAGCTTTTCCATATTCGTGGCTTGATGCTGGAATTACACTTCCACCAAAGTGTTGAGCAATTAGTTGCATTCCATAACAAATTCCCAAAATTGGTAAACCTAAATCAAAAATTGTAGTATCAGGATGATAAGAATCAACAGCATAAACAGATGCAGGTCCACCTGAAAGGATAATTCCTTTTGGAGTTCTTGCCATAATCTCACCAATTGGTTCGCTATAAGGAACTATTTCAGAATAAACTCCACTTTCTCTTAGTTTTCTAGCAATAATTTGTGTGTATTGACTACCAAAATCTAACACTACTATTGGTACATGTTTCATATAAATTTAACCTTTCTTTTACACTTTTTAATGGTGCATTTTATCTAAAAACTCTTTTTAATCTTCTTTTATAAAATGTGCACCTAATGATTTTTCTCTTTTTAATGCAGATTTTAAAACCTCTTTTGCACATAAAAGTCTTAAATATACAAGCCTTCCAATATCTTTTTTTAAAAATTCATCAATTTGCTCTAAAGCTTTTTTTAATTCAGATTTTTCTCGTACAATTCCAGCACTGTTCCACATAACTCTTCTTAAACCATCTTTAATCTCTTTATCAATTTCAGTAGTTCTTGTATAGTTTAAAATCTCTTTATCATAATTTTTTATATCTATTTTAAAGTTGTTTTCTAAAGATGTTTCAACTGCAATTTTTGAAAAAACCAAGCCTTCTAAAAGTGAATTTGAAGCTAGTCTATTTGCTCCATGAACTCCTGTACAAGCAACTTCACCTATTGCATAAAGATTCTTAAAACCTTTTACTAATCCATTTTGTTCTGTTTGTATTCCACCCATAGCATAGTGAAATGCTGGACTTATAGGAACATTTTCAAAAGGCAAATCGTATCCTAAATCTTTTATATTTTCATAAATATTTGGAAATCTTTGTTTAAAAGCTTTTTTCTCAAAATTTTCAAAAGATAAATATACTTGTAAACCAGTTTTTTTATGATAATCAAATATCGAACGGCTTACAATATCTCTAGGAGCAAGTTCTCCATCTTTATGATAATCAAATAAAAATCTTTTATTGTTTTCATCAACTATAAAAGCACCTTCACCTCTTAAAGCCTCACTTAAAAGTGGTTTTCTAGCAAATGTTGTACCCTTTAAAACTGTTGGGTGAAATTGTGTCATCTCCATATCTTTCAATGGAAGATTTTTAAGTACAGCTAAGCCTTGCATTTCACCTGCATTTGCAGTTGAATTTGTGTGATATTTATAAATTGAACCAAATCCACCACTTGCAATTATGATATTATGTGCAAATAGTGCTTTTTGTTCATTTTTTATAAAGTATTGAACTCCATAGCAAATATTATCTTTTATCAATAAATCACAAGCAACAGCAGAAGTTATAATTTCATGAGGGCAATGTTCAAGTAAAAAAAGATGTATTTCTCTTCCTGTTGCATCTCCACAAGAGTGTAATATTCTATTTCTGCTATGAGCTGCTTCTTTTGTGTATGCTAAAGAACCATCTTTGTTCAAATCAAATTTCATACCAGCATTTATAAGCTCTTTTATTGCTGGAATTGATGTACGACTTAAAAGTTCAACAGCACTTTTGTCATTGTAGTTTGCACCAGCTTCGAGTGTATCTTTTATATGTAGAGGTATATCATTTTCATCAACAGCACTAGCTATTCCACCTTGTGCCCAAAATGTATTTGAATTCCAAGTGGACATTTTGCAAAGAATTAATACTCTTTTGTCTTTTGGTATTAATCTTGCAGCATTTAAACCAGCAATTCCAGCTCCTATTATAATATAGTCATAAATCATTGTTGTTTTGTTTCTTGTTTATCATTTGGAGAATAAACTGGATCAGCTTTATACCCGCAACCATTAAAACTAAATAAAACACCTGCTATAATAAGCGAATGAAAAAAATTAATGAAATACTTACTCATATCCAAAATACTCCTAGTTTTGATAAAATTAACACCTTTTTAGAAATAAAAAGATTTGTAAATATACTACCTTTAAAATTAAAAAGTGGAATAAAATTTGCATATTTAAAAAACGATACCTTAGTTTTTGTACTAATTCATCAAATATATAAAGTTGAGTTTGAGTATGCAAAAAACGATATTTTGGCTTTAATAAAGAGTTCAAATTTTAAAAATATTACTAAACTATCTTTTTTTGTATCAAACAGTGTAGAAAGAGTTAAAAAAGGAACTGAAGAAAGTGTTGAAAAATATGATGAAAGAGCTTATGGAATATTTGAAAATAGGGTAAAAGATGAAAAACTTTTTAAAAAATTTGAAGATATCAGAGCAATTATAAAAGGCTCTTAAATATTTTTTCTATTTCTTTATAGTTTGGAGAGTATTTTTCTACTAAATTCCAAAAATCTTTTGAGTGATTTTTATGTTTAATATGTGCAAGTTCGTGAACAACTATATATTCAGCTATGAAAAGAGGATATTTCATAAGTAATATATTAAAATTTAATTCATTTTTGTAGTTACAAGAACCCCATGTTCTTTTATTTTTTCTATAAGATATTTTTGTAGGATATAATTTCATAAGATTTGAGTATTTTTCAACCAAATCTGGAATATATTTTTTTATCTCATTTTTATAAAAATTATCAAGATTTTTAATATTAAATTCACTTATATTTTCTTTTCTTCCAAATAATAAAAACTCATCTTCATTTAAAGCTTTTTCTTTAACTTTTTGTATATTCTCTTCTAGCCATTTTTTTCTATTTTGTATCAATATTTTTGCATCATTTATAGTAAAATATCTATTTGCTCTAATTTGTATAAGATTTTGTTTTAAAATTCTTAAGTAACAGTGCTTTATGTTTTTTCTGTTTTCTAGCTCAACTTTTATGATTGTGTTATTTAACTCTATTTCAAAATTCAATCAAAACCTTTAAGTAAATATTCGATAAAATCCACGGATTATACCACAAGTATAATGATAATAAAATTCTAGGAAAACTATTATGAAAATTGCAAATAGAATGGAGAAACTATCTCCTTCACTTACTTTGTCAATAACAGCTTTAGCAAATGAACTAAAAGCACAAGGTAAAGATATATTAAGTTTTAGTGCAGGTGAACCTGATTTTGATACGCCAAAAGTTGTAAAAGATGCAGCTATTAAGGCAATAAATGAAGGAAAAACAAAATATACCGCTGTTGAGGGTATAAAACCTACTAAACAAGCAATTATTAATAAGTTGAAAAAAGACCATGATTTGGATTATAAGCTAGATGGGATTGTTATAAGTAATGGAGCAAAACATTCACTTTTTAATCTTTGTCAAGCTTTAATTGATGATGGTGATGAGGTTATAATACCTTCTCCATATTGGGTTACTTATCCAGAATTAGTTATTTATAGTGGTGGAAAACCTATTTTTATAGAAACAGATGAAGCAACAGAATTTAAAATAACAGCAAAACAGTTAAAAGATGCAATTACACCAAAAACAAAAATTTTGATGTTGAACTCTCCATCAAATCCAACTGGTTCAATTTATTCAAAAGAAGAGTTATTGGAAATAGGGGAAGTTTTAAAAGGTACTGATATTGTAGTTTTATCTGATGAGATGTATGAAAAACTTATCTATAAAGGTAAAAAATTTACAGCAACGGCTTCTGTGAGTCCTGATATGTACAATAGAACTGTAACAATAAATGGTTTGAGTAAAGCAGTAGCTATGACTGGATGGAGATTTGGTTATGTTGCTTGTCCTGATTCAAAACTTGCAAAAGCTATGTCAAAACTTCAAGGACAAGCAACTTCAAATATCAATTCTATAACTCAATATGCAGCAATACCAGCTTTAGAAGGTGAAGCCAATAAAGATATTGAGATGATGAGAGTTGAATTTGAAAAAAGAAAAGATTATGCAGTAAAAACTATAAATGAGATAAAAAATCTATCTTGTTATGACCCTGATGGTGCTTTTTATCTATTTATAAATATTAAAAAATTTAGCAATGACTCTATGAAATTTTGTGCTGATTTAATGGAACAAACTGGTGTTGCACTTGTTCCAGGACTTGCTTTTGGTATGGAAGGATATGTAAGATTGTCTTTTGCTACAAGCATGGAAGCAATTGTAGATGGAATAAATAGAATTAAAGAGTTTGTAGAAAAATAATTTTATGAACTTACAGCTTTATTGTGTTATTATTTTTTAATAACACAATAAGGAAATTTCTTATGAACTACATTAAAGTACTGGGAAGTAGTGGTAGTAAATCTAAAACTAGCGGTACAACTTCTTTTCAAATATCAAAAAATATCGTTATCGATGCTGGAAATATTATAAATATTTTGGGTGATAAATCAGCATTAATAAATGATATATTTTTAACTCATTCTCATTCAGATCATATTGTAGATTTACCTTTTTTAATAGATGGTTATTTTGAAAGAAGAAAAGAAACACTTACTATTTATGCTTCAAAGCAAACTATTGAAATTTTAAAAGAGAATGTTTTTAATGGTAAAATTTGGCCAGATTTTTCACAAATAAATTTAATAGGAAGTGATAAAAAGTCTCTAGCTTTTAAAGAAATATATGAAAATGAAGAAATAATAATAGATAATTATTCAATCAAAGTTATAGGTGCTTTACACATAGAAGGTTCATTTGGATTTGTTATAACAAAAAATCAAGAAGAATCTTATATCATAAGTGGTGATACATATATAAATGATAAAATAGTTGAAGAAATAAATAAAAATGATAAGATAAAATTACTATTTATTGAATGTTCTTTTCCAAATAAATTAGAAAAATTAGCCTTTGATAGTAAACATCTAACTCCAAAAACACTAAAGATGATGATAGATAAGTTAAATAGAGATATACAAGTATTTATTTATCATATTAAACATATTTACTTAGATGAGATGAGAACACAGTTAGACGAAATTAAAGTATTTAATAATGGTGGTAAGATACTTGAAGATGGAGATATTATTCATATCAATAGTGGAAAAGTAGATTACGAATTACTTGATCATAAAATATTTGAAAGAATAATGGATATAAACTTACAGTTATCAAGTCAATTAGATAAAGATAAGTTGTATGAGATGATTTTAACTTTAACAAGAGAATTAACTCATAGTGATGGAGGAACTTTATATATAAAATCTGATGATAAAAAATATTTAGATTTTAAAATAGTTCAAAATGATAGTTTAAATATATATTTGGGAGGAAAAGAAAAAATCTCTTGGAACTCTTTACCATTATATTTAGAAAATGGTGAAGAAAATAAATCTATGGTTGCAGTTGTTTCTGCCTTGGAAAATAGAATTATTAACATTCCAGATGTTTATGAGTGTGAAAACTATAATTTTGAAGGAACAAAAAGTTTTGATAAATCAACTGGCTATTGTTCAAAATCGATGTTGGTTATCCCTTTAATAAATCATGAAAAAGATGTAATAGGAGTAATTCAACTAATAAATAAAAATATAAGTCGTATAGAAACAGTATCTTATAATGAATATGATGAAAAAATTATAAAAGCTTTATCTTCTCAAGCAGCTATGGCTTTAACAAATAGTCAATTAATACTTAGTTTAGAGAAGTTTTTAGAATCTTTTGTCTCTACAATAGCAAGTGCAATAGATGCAAAATCAAAACATACTTTAAATCATATTACAAAAATGTCAAGATTAGCACCATTAATTGCTCAATCAATCTCTCAAGATGAAACTATTTATAAAGATATAAAGTACTCAAAAAATAATTTAAAAGAGATAGAATTAGCAGCAAAACTTCATGATATTGGAAAAATTTCAATGCCAGAGTGGATTATAGATAAAGCTACAAAACTACAACATATGGTTGATGGAATAGAAATAATAAAAGAGAAAGTGGAAATTCTAAAAAGAGATTTTGAAATAGAGTATTTGAAAAATATTATTACACAAGAGGAATATAAAACTAAAATATCTAATTTAGAAGATGATTTTAGATTTATTGAGAAAGCAAATATTGGCTCAGAATTTATGAAAAAAGAAGATATTGAAAGAATTGAAAGAATATCTAATTATAAATATTATAAAAATGGTAACTTAACTTCTTTAATAGATGATAGAGAAAAATATAATTTATCTATTCAAAAAGGTACTTTAACGAATGAAGAAAAAGATAAGATGAATTCTCATGCACAATTATCTTACGATATGTTATCAGTTCTACCTTTCCCTAAAAAATATGAAAATGTAATGCATATAGCAGTAAATCATCATGAAAAACTAAATGGAAAAGGTTATCCAAGAGGACTAAGTGAAAAAGATTTAGTTTTAGAAGATAGAATTATGATTTTGGCAGATATTTTTGAAGCCTTAACATCAAATGATAGACCATACAAACAAACAAAAAAACTTTCAGAAGTATTTAAAATATTAGATTTTATGGTAAGGGATGGAGAAATTGATGGAAATTTATTGGAGTTTTTTAAAAACAGTGATGCTTTAAAAGAGTACTGCAAAGTTGAACTTTTGCCAGAGCAGTTAGATGTTTAAAAGAAATATTAAAAAATCTTTCATCTACACTTCTTTATCTATTTTTATATCTATTTTTCTAACTTTTATTTATATATATTTCCCAAATTTATTGGATTCTTTTGATAATAGAATAAGAGATTCATATTTTTTATTTAGAGGAGAGATACCTACAAGTCAAAATGTTATAATAGTAGATATAGATGAAGCTTCGATAAAGAATTTTGGGCAATGGCCTTGGAGTAGAGATAAACTATCAAAAATTATTGAAAATTTAACATTAGCAAATGTTGCTGTTGTTGGAATGGATATTGTTTTTGCAGAAGAGGATAGAACTTCACCAAAACAGATAGCTAAGAAATTAAATATTAAAGGTAATTTAGAAGATTATGATTTAGAATTTGCAACAATTATTGAAAATTCTCCAGTAATTTTAGGATATAGTTTTGATTTATCAAATGATAATAGCAGTAAAGAAACTCCATCTATTCCAGCAGTTTTTGTTGAGAAGAATAAACAAAATAATCAAAACTTTATGATAGAAGCTAAAGGAACAGTTTTAAATCTTCCAATTTTACAAAATAGTTCATATTCTAGTGGTTTTTTTAATATTATTCCAGATGAAAGTGGAATTATACGAAGTGTTCCACTTTTTATCTCTTTTGATGATATTTTATATCCATCTTTAGCATTAGAGATGATTAGAGTTTTAAATGATACTCAAAGAGTTTTTATAAACTATGATGAAACTGGTATTTCAAATATTGTCATTGATGATATTATAATTCCTACTGATAGATTTGGAAGAATGTTTATAAATTATCGTGGAGCAGAAAAAAGTTTCAAATATATTAGTGCAAAAGATGTATATGAAAATAATTTTCAAATTGAAGATGTTAAAGAAAAAATAGTACTTTTTGGTACAAGTGCTGCTGGATTGTTTGATTTAAGAGCTACTCCATTTGATTCTGTTTTCCCCGGTGTTGAAGTACATGCAAATATTATAGATAATATTTTGGATGGTGATTTTATACACAAAGCTTCATATTTAGATGGTTTAAATATTATTATTATATCTTTATTGTCTTTTATTGTTGTTATATTAATAACTTATAGCCATTTTTATTTAAAGCCTATTATTTTTTTTATTTTTATATTATCTTTTATTATATTGAGTTATAAGCTTCTTTTTGATTTTGGAGTTATTCTGAATATAGTTTTTCCTCTTTTAACAATAGTTTTAGCTTCTGTTTTATCTTTAATTTTTGACTATTTCTATAATATTAGAAGTGAAAAAGCTATAAAAGTAAAATTTGCTTCAAAAGTTTCAAAAAATGTTATGGATGATATTTTGAAAAATATAGATAAAGATGAATTTAGTGCAAAGAGCAAAGAAGTAACTATATTTTTTAGTGATATTAGAGGATTTACAAATATTTCAGAAAAACTTGATGCAAAAGAGCTAATAAGTTTTTTAAATAGATATATGGAACCTATGAGTGAGATTATTATTAAATATCAAGGAACTATTGATAAATTTATTGGTGATGCGATTATGGCTTATTGGAATGCTCCAATTGATATAAAAAATCATAGTGATTTGGCTTTAAAAGCAAGTCTTGAACAACTTGAAGTATTAGAAAAATTAAATATTGAACTTGAAAAAGAAAATTTACCTAAAATAGATATTGGAATAGGTTTAAATACAGGAACTGTTATCGTTGGAGAGATGGGAAGTAGTTTAAGAAGTGATTATACAGTTATTGGAGATACAATAAATCTCGGTTCAAGAGTTGAAAGTTTATGTAAATTTTATGGTTCAAAGTTAAATATTACAAACTATACAAAAGAGAAGTTAAAAGATGATTATATATTTAGGTTTTTAGATTTAGTAAAAGTAAAAGGAAAAAATGAACCAGTTGAAATTTGGCAAGTTATAGGAAAAGGTGAAGCAAAAGAGAGTTTAAAAGAAGAGTTAAATTCTTATAATAAAGCAATAGAATTTTATAAAAATAGTGATTTTGAGACGGCTTTAGAGATATTTGAAGATTTAGAAAATGATGTAAATAAAACCAATAAAAATATTTACAAGATGTATATAGCTAGATGTAAAGAGTTTATACAAACACCACCAAAAGATTTTGATGGTGTTTATGAGCATATGACAAAAGGTTAAAAAGAGTAGTAAATATTTGATTTTACTATATATTTATCGTATTCATAGATATTCTGATTTGAGTCATTGTTTATATATCTAAAAGTTGCACCTAAAGATAAGTTTTTATTTAGAGATTGCAAAATACCTAGATCAAAAATAATTTTATCATCTCTTTTTTTGTTATTATATAAAACTTTTTCCTCTTTTTTATATCTATCTGAATATAGTTCAACTCCACTTGTAAGAATAGTTGATTCTGTAAGTGGATATAAATTTTCATATCTTATACTTGCGAAATTGTAATCTACATTCCAAGCTTCACCTTTATCTTTATTATCAGTTCCAAAAAGAATAGAAAAAGTATTCATACCAAAATTTTCAGTCAATAAAACTAAACTATTTGATAATTCATAATACATAGAGTCTCTATACCCATATTCTTGTTGTTTAAAATCTTTTTTTATAAGTTTTAATCTTGATTTATAGATAATATTTTTATCTATTTGATACTCAAAAGTAGGAGTTAAAATATAGTTAAATAAATATGTATTATCATCTAGCCAAACATAGTTATAATCAAAAGCTAAAGATAGTTTTGATTTTAAAGTATAGTATGAAAGTCCAGTTCCAAAAACTGCAAGGCTTAGGTCATTATCCTGGTCGTGATTATATTTTTGCATATATCCTACAAATTTATTATCCATAGTTAAATTATCTTTGATTTTAAAAGTATGATTTAAAGCTAAAATATACTCTGCAACATGGTCACTTCTTTTATCTGGAATAGATAAAGGTATATTTCCCCAATTTACAAAATCATCATTTGAGTTATTGTCCGTATTTGAATCATATCCATAACCAAGACTCAAAGTTGTTTTTAAAAAGTTTCTTTGAGATTTTTTATCTAAAGAGTTTAAAGTTAGTTCTATATTTTTTCTTACATTTATTGGAAGTTTATTATCTTGTAAAACTTCATTGTATAAAACTCTTGCTTGATCAAAATCTTTTATTTGAAAATAAGTTTGAGCAAGTTCTAGTTTTACTCTATTGTTATTTGGATCATTTTTTAAAATATTTTGGTATAAAACCAAAGCTTCATCAAATCTACCTATCTCATAGGCACTTCGTGCCAGAACAAAAGTTGTATCCTTATTTAATTTATTCTCTTTCACATATTTTTGAAGAAGTATATAACTATCTTGAAATATTCTATTATTGTAACTTTCAATAGCTTTAGAAAAGTGTTCATTTGAATAGTTTTGATTTGCAAAAGCTATGTTTGAAAATAATAGAGTTGATAATATAATAGATTTTTTCATTTTTGTCCTTATGGCTGTTTGTTCGCACTAAAATTAACAGATTCATAAATATTAGTTGGATCAAAATTACTAATATTCCCTTTTACACTATCCATATTGGAACCATAAAATTGTCCATAAACTCTTGTATCTCCACTCATAGACTCAAAGAACATTGTATTATCTCTACTATCTAAATTTAATGCACTACCACTATTAAAAATTTCTCCATTATATTCGTTGTTACTATGTTCAAAACTATAACTTCCATATAAAAAGTTTGTGTGCCCACCTATATCGAAATATAATTCAATAGAACCAACATTAGTTATATTCTCTCCAAAGAAACTTCCTAGATAATTTAAGGTAGTAGTAGAGCTACCATTTAGTAAATTTTGTATATATGTTAAATCTGTTAATGTACTTGCTGGATCTGATGGATTTGGATCTGATGGATTTGGATCTGATGGATTTGGATCTGATGGATTTGGATCTGATGGATTTGGATCTGATGGATTTGGATCTGATGGATTTGGATCTGATGGATTTGGATCTGATGGATCTGATGGATCTGATGGATTTGGATCTGATGGATTTGGATCTGAACTACTATTATTTTTAGAAATTTTTTCAACTATACCTTTATCTAAAGTTGCAAGATTTTTTTCATCACTAATAGAATTATTCCAATATCCCCAAGTTTCATGGCTATCTATATTTACTAAAATAGGATTATCGTTATTTGCTGGATTATTATTTAAAGCTAATGGGCTACTTTGGTCTGTATTAAAGTTTGGAGTTTGATTATTACTCAAAGAGTTTGTGTTTAATTGAGAGTCTACCTCTTCAAACTCTTTTGTATCAGTTGGCATTGATTGGCTAGGAATTTGATTTTCAAAAGTATTTATATAGTTCCCATTTGTTACCTCTCTTATTTCACCAAAAGACTCTACAAAAATTGCTCCACTTGCACAAAATACTCTAGTTTGATCTCCTAAAAACTCTGTTCCTCTAATACCAATAGAGGCATTTTTTGTTTTTAGTTTAAATTTAGATGGATTTACCTTTCCTATTTGCCCTGTTATTACATGGAATGCACCTTTTGTAACGCTAAAGTTGCTACTTGCATTTTGATTATTTGAAAATAGGTACTCTTCTACATCTAAACTTGACTCTTTTCCAATTGTAATAATAGTATTATCTATAAAGGTTATTTGAATTTTAGAGTTTACTTTTGTCTCTATTCTATCTTTTTCGTTTATTTTATCCCCAAAATTTAACTTAAATGTATCAGCTTTTCTTTGAACGTATGCCTCTCCTTCAAGTAAAGTTATAGTTCCTATATTTGCGAAAAGCATTGTTGAAAACATAAATAAAATAATAAATAATTTTTTCATTATATATTCCTAAGATAAAATTTCAAAAAAATAACATAAAAAATCTTTGTGTTAGATAAAATTATTAAATATTATTAACTTTTTATTAATTAATTTTTAGATAAAATCGCCCAAACTTAAAGAGTTTAATTTAAATTTTAGGGGTATTTGCTTGAGTATAGGTCCTATTACACTTACAAATGATATTGTTACTTTTACAAGTCTTCAACTATCTACTTTTGTTGTTATTGCTTTTGCGATATTAGTTTTATTTACAACTTTAAAAGATTCAAATCACACAGATGTTTTTCCAATACCTGTTACAAATGAGCTAAAAGGTTTAGGTATTTTAACTGTTGTTTTTGCTCACTTTGCATATATGAAAGTTACAAATAGTGAATTTTTATTTCCACTTTCTATAATTGCTGGAGTTGGGGTTGATCTGTTTTTATTTATGTCAGGATTTGGTTTAACTGTTGGAATACTAAAAAAACCGATGAAAGTTGCTGATTTCTATAAAAAAAGAGTTATAAAAATATTTATTCCATTTTGGATAGCTTTGATTATAATGTTTATAGCCGATGCTGTATTTATGGATAAAACTTACTCTATTGGATATATGATAAAATCGATGTTAGGTTTTTTCCCAACAGCAGATGGATTTGGTGATGTAAACTCTCCATTTTGGTATATTACATGGATGATAATGTTTTATCTGTTATTTCCTTTAGTATTTTTCAAAAATAAACCTTGGCTAACTGCAATTATACTAGCTGTTATTGCTACAATTATTGGTACATTTAATATTTTTGATTTAGGAAGTAATTGGCTTCATAGACTTCACACAGTAGCATTTTCTTTAGGGATTATTGCAGCTTGGTTGGTTCAAATAAAAGATGGTCAAGAAAACAAATTTGTTAGTTATGTAAAAAACTTTAGAGATAATTCAAAAGATATGAAATACATTGTTATGGCTATTATGTTTGTTATAGTTTTTTATGTATCTCAAAGAACTGGAGCAAACTCTTGGCCAACTTTAAAAGATATTTTAGGGCAAGGTTTCTTTGTAGAGCAAGTTATGTCAATTGTTATAATGTTGGCATTTATTGTGATATTTGTACTTAAAAAAGTTGAAAGTAAATTTTTAACTATTTATGGAGTTTACTCTTACGAAGTTTACTTAATCCACTGGCCACTTATGGCAAAATATGATATTTTCTTTGTTTATTTACCTGCTTGGGCTGCTGTTATTGCATGGCTTATAGCATTTATTTTAGTAAGTATGTTGTTACAAAGACTTGTAACTCCTGTTAGTAAATTTGTAGATAAACTAGCAAAATAATATTAGGGCTTTTGCCCTAATTACTCTATAAAAATTCCAAAATCTTCTGGAATATCTATATCAAAATCTTCAAATATTTTTGCAAAGTACAAATAACCAAAATCTTGTTTGATATGTGAAGAGTCTATAAAATTTTCTTCATCTTCAGTTATGCTATTTTCATTCATAAAATCCCAATAAGGAAATATTTGAGCTATTTCATTTTTCCATCTATCAAAAATATCTAGTTTATTTTCTTCTTCTATAAGCTTTAATTGTGAAGTATGAATTGCTGTTGTAAATACTTTTAATTTAACATTATGTTGTTTACATAAATCTACCATTTTTTTGTAATAATCAAAGTTTTTTTCTCCTAAAATATTAAAATCTTTATATACTTTTTGATAGTAGTTTAGTGTTCCTTGCCACATATGTTCTTTGTTGTTATTTTTTATAACTTTTTCTTGATGATATAGAGTTATTGCACCATTTTCATAAAAAAGATTTCTATCATTGTTTGGAATAACATATTTTAAATATTTAAATATAGGTACTTCCAAATAGTGTTTTACTTGGTAAAATAGATTAAATCCATAATCAAAAATATTTTTATTAAAATCACTGCTATTCTCTTTTAAATTGTCATTAAATGTATAGAAATTAAGCCCTATAATAACAGTATTTATTTTTAAATTTTCTAGTGAGTGTTTTAAAAAATAGTATTGCTCTTCCAAAGTTGCAAATTGAAGACCAAGATTATAAACCTTGTCGTTTGTATATTTTTCTATGTCTTTTGGGTTTAAATAGTGAACTCTACTTCCACCTAAAAGAATTGTATTTGGTTGTAGTTCATTTAATTCTACATATTTTTGTGTTCTATATGCTAAAGCTGTATCTTTTCTAAGTCCTATATCAAATTTGTTATTTATTCCAACTGGGTCTATAATATATCTTATAAATACTCCAATAGAGAAAAAAATAAAAATAAAAAGTAGAGTTAAAAGTATAAATTTTTTTTGTTTTTTCATTTTTTACCTTAAAATTGGAAATATAAAAACTCTTTTGCACTTGAAAAAGTGAATAAAGAAGCTGATATTAAAATAGCCGTATATAAAGAATATTTTAAATTTGGTTTGAAATTAAGAGCTATTTCACCACTATTTTTAAATCCAAGAGCTAAAACAAGAGCTAAAACTATGTAAAAGCTTTGGAAAACTGCATCTATATGATATAACTCTTGAAATTTTAGATTTGTAATATTAAATAAAGTATAAGTTACATACCAAGCATCACTAAAATCGTTTGCTACAAATAGTGTTCTAGTGATGATTAATCCAATAAACATTAAAAACCAAGCTAGATAAAAATTCATTTCTAAATTTGCTTTTTTCATCATATGTGCAAAAACTACAAAAAGTCCATTTAAAAGTCCCCAAACTATAAAAGTCCATCCTGCACCATGCCAAAATCCAGATACAAAAAAAGTAATCATAATATTTAGATAAATAATCCAAACTACATTTTTATTTCCACCTAAACTTTTATATATATAATCACCTAAAAATCTACTCAAAGTTATATGCCATCTTCTCCAATAATCAGCGAAATTTCTAGCTTTATATGGACTATTAAAATTTTTTGGTAAATCGATATTAAACATTTTTGCTATTCCAATAGCCATATCAGCATATCCTGATAGGTCAAAATAGTATGATAAAACATAAGAAGTTGAAGCATACCAAGCTTCTATCATTGTGAGTTTTTGAGCATTATCAAAGCCATATTGGGCATAATCTGTGAGAGGGTCACCTATTAAACACTTCTTTGCAAGTCCTATTGCAAATATAAAAAGTCCTAAAGATATATTTTCCCATCTTATATAACTTCTCCATTTTAGAGCAAATTGTGGCATCATCTCTTTGTGATGAACAATTGGACCCATTAAAAGTTGTGGAAAAAATGTGATAAAAAGTGAGTAATTTAAAAAGCTAAACTCTTTTACTTCACCTTTATAATTATCAACTAAAAATGCAATTTGTTGAAAAGTAAAATAGCTGATTGCTAAAGGTAGAGCTAAATGAAGTAGGGGAGTTTGAGAGTTAAATGCCCAGTTAAAATTTTCAATGAAAAAATCAGCATATTTAAAATATCCTAAAAGTGCAACATTTCCTACAATTCCAAAAGTTAGCATAGATTTGTTTGCTTTTTTTCCTAAAGATTTCCCTATGTAAAAATTGAAAATCATACTTCCTAAAATCAAAGGAAGATATATGATATTCCACCAAGAGTAGAAAAATAAACTAGCAAATACAAGCATTGTTTTACTCAAAGTGATCAATTTTAATGAATTTAAATAAAAATATAAAATTAAAGTTAATGGTAAAAATATAAATAAAAATTCATATGAATTAAAAAGCACTGTGAAAACCTTTTTTAAATGTGAAAAAATCGTGGAAATTTATATAATAATCGTGTAATGATTGTAAAAAAATTGTGTATAATTCGCCTTATGAATGAAAATGATTTAAAAAATATAATATTAGACAATTTAAAAGATAAAAATGAAGAGATAAAAAGAGTTTTTCATGGTCGTGGGAATTTTTATGAAGATTTTTCTCATTTGACAGTTGATAGCATAAATGATACATTATTTGCTAGTTTTTATGAAAGTAACCAAAAAGAGAAAAATATTATTTTAATTTTAGAGGATACTGCAAAAAACAATAATTTTTCAAATTTTATAGTACAAAGAAAATATAAATCAGATGATTTTTATGAGGTAATATTTGGTGGAATTTTAGATGATTTTACAGCTATTGAAAATGGTTTAAAATATAAAATCAACTTTAAAAATAGAAATATTGGACTATTTTTTGATATGAAAAAAGGAAGAGAATATATAAAATCTATATCAAAAGATAAAAGTGTATTGAATCTATTTTCATATACTTGTGCTTTTAGTGTATCTGCAATAGCTGGAGGAGCTTCAACGGTTATAAATGTAGATATGTCAAAACCAAGTTTGAGTATGGGAAGAGAAAATCATAGAATAAATAATCTTGATACAAAAAAGGTAAAATTTCTACCATATAACATATTAAAATCTATCTCTACAATTAGAAAAGATTCACCATTTGATATAGTTATTATTGATCCACCTTCTTTTCAAAAAAACTCATTTGTAGCTTCAAAAGATTATGAGAAAATCATAAAAAAGTTAGACTTACTTACAAAAAAAGGCTCTATTGTACTTGCTTGTTTAAATGATCCATTTTTAAGTAGTGATTTTTTGATTGAGCTATTTAAAATCAATGCAAAAGATTTTCAGTTTGTAGAAAAGTTGGAAAATTCTTTTGAATTTATAACAAATAATGAAGAAAATTCTTTAAAAAGTTTAGTTTTTTTAAAAAAATATTGATATAATCCCGCATTTTACAAAAAAGAATTATCATGGAACACTTCTTAACAACGCTATTTTTAGCTATTTTTCTAGCAACAGTTTTAAATATAATTTTAAAAAAATTTGGTATATCTCAAATTATAGGTTATATTTTAACTGGTATTATCATATCTTATGGTTTTCATTTCAAGGGTGCAAATATGGACTCTCTTGATGCTATAGCTGAATTTGGTATTGTATTTTTAATGTTTACTATTGGACTTGAAATAAGTATTGAAAAAATAAAAAAGATGAAAGAAATTTTACTTTTAAATGGTTTTTTACAAGTTGCAATAAGTGCTATTTTAATATTTTTTGTGGCATATCTTATTTTTCATTTGAGTATTGAAATATCTTTAATAGTTGCATTAGCTTTTTCATTGTCTTCAACAGCTATTGTTCTACCATATTTAAAACAATCAAGAGATATTTATACACCTTATGGCGAAAGAAGTACAGCTATATTGATTTTTCAAGATTTAGCTGTAATTCCTATTTTACTTTTAATATCTTTTTTGACAAATGATACTTTGTCAATTTCAGAAGTTCTTATAAAAACTGCTATTAGTGCAGCTATAATTTTATTTTTTATGTTTATTTTTGGTAAAAAAATAATCACTTGGTTGCTTAGATTTTCAGCAGATACTAGAATGGAAGAACTTTTTATAGGTGCAGTTTTATCGATAGTTATAGGTGCATCTCTTTTAGCTGAATATTTGGGATTTACTTACTCTTTGGGGGCTTTTTTAGCTGGAATGATAATAGCTGATACAAAATTTAGAATTAAAGTTGAATCAGATATCGTAAATTTGAAAGATTTACTTTTAGGTACATTCTTTTTTACTGTTGGAGTAAAAATAGATATTGTATATTTTTTACAAAATATACATATTGTAATTGGTCTGTTTTTACTTGTAATGTTATTAAAAGCAATAGCTGTATATATGATAATTAGAAGAAAATCAGATAAAAATACAGCTATAAAAACAGCGATTGCTCTTTGTCAAGTAGGGGAGTTCTCTTTTGCTATATTTACTTTGGCTTCAAATCAAGGTGTAATACCACAAGAAACAGCTAATTTCTTAGTTTTAATATCTGTAATGTCTATGATTTTAACTCCATTTTTCTTGAACAATATATATAAAATATCAGGAGCTTTGGCAAAAGATTTATATGAAAGTGATAAAATAGAAACCATCAATGATAAAAACCATATTATTGTTTGTGGATTTTCAATTTTAGGTAGAGTTGTAGCAAAAGATTTGGAAGATAGAAAACTTACTTTTGTTATTGTTTCAAATGACTTAAGACAAGTTCAATTAGCTACAAAACTAGGATATAAAGCATTTTTTGGGAATTTAGAAAAAGAGTCAGTTTTAGAGGCTTTAAAAGTTGAAAAATCTTCAAGTATTATTATGACTATAAATGAAACTCAAGATAAAATACTTATTTGTGATGCAATAATGAAATATTGTCCAACTGCAAATATTATTTTAAAATATGAATCTTTGGACGAGAAACAACTTTTAAGTGATCTAAAAATAAAAAAATTTATACACGCCTATGCTCAAATAGGAAAATCACTTGTTGAAGAAGCAACAAATAGTTGTGATATAAAATCATATAAATATGATTAATTTATTATCTATTTCCAACTTTGAGTTGGAAATAGAATAGGTTTTTAAAGAATAGTTATTCTGTTTTTCCCACTATTTTTTGACAGATACATTGCTTCATCAACTCTTAATAAAGCACTCTCTTTAGTCTCTAATTCTTGTATCATAGTCAAACCAAAACTAGCTGTAACATTATATGAACAAATTTCTTCTAATTGTATATCTTGTTCAATACTCTTTCTTAAGTTTTCACAAATTATTTTAGAATTTTCCAAAGAAGAATCTATTAAAGCTATGATAAACTCTTCTCCTCCCCATCTTGCAATTAAATCAGTTTGTCTAATCCCAGATTCTAAGATACTAGCAACTCTTTTTAAAACTAAATCCCCTTTTTGATGACCTAATTTGTCATTTATACTTTTAAAGTCATCTACATCTAAGAATATAAGACTTAGTTGAATATCTTTTCTTCTTTTTAATAATATATGATTTTTTAATTTTTCTTCAAAATCTCTTCTATTTGGTATATCTGTTAAAGCATCAAAAACTAGAAGATATTCCAATTTTTTACTATAATTTTTTATTATTAGAAATACCAAAATTGAGATAATAAAAGTAACAAAAATTGAAAGAATCAAGTTGAGATAAAATATATTATGTACATCTTTTGTAAAATCGTTTAAATTTGCTTCAATCGTTAAATATAAGTCAAGTTCAGGAATATATTTTGTGTTTAATATATGTTTATCCCCATTCTTTGAATTATATTCGATTGTATTTGTTTTTTTTGATAAAATCAAATCCTTATAATTTTTCAAAATTTGATATTCATCTAAACTTGTTTTTGAGTTTATTTGCCTTTCTGATAGGATAACTTTTCCATCTTTATTGAAAAAAGTAACAATAAATTTGTGTTTTAATCTAAAAGATTGTAATAAATCACCAATATATGAAATTTTTATAGCAACTCCAGTAGCTCCTAAAAAATGGTAATCTTTGTCAAAAATTTTGTAGTTTATAAACATAATCATATTATTTGATAAATGTTCATTGAAATCTAAATTTATTTCATGTTTATTTTGGATATTTTTAAAATTAAAATACCACTTATTTTCTTCATTATTTTCATCTATTTTCTCTATAAATCCATTTTGTGTATAGTAATTCTTTGTTGTATCAGATACTAAAAAAGTGTTGAACATATCATATTTATTTTTAATTGCTTCAAGATATCTTATTATCTTTTTATCATTTATTTCTTCATTCACAAGCCAATCTTGTACAAAAGTATCATTCGCCATCATTGAAGATACTAAATAAGGTTCAATAATACCTTTTTGAATATCCGTATAAATATTATCCAAAGAGAGTGGTAAAGCTTGTTCTTTTAACTGATTTTGTGCAGTATTTAAAGATACAACATAGTTGATAATAGAAAGAACGATAGAAAAAAATATTAGTAAAACAGTGATTAGTATTACAACATTATATTTTGATTTTAGTAGCATATATTTTCTTTATTAATTAGATTTATTAGAATATCCTTTTATTCTAAAAATGTAAATAGTAAATATATTTCATCTTATAATTAAATTCTTAAATTTGCAAAAGCATTATGAAGTAAGTGTTTTGAACGTATTAAAGACTATATTTGTACTCTTTCATAACTCATTATTAAGAAAAGCTTTGTTATTTTAGTACACATCTTATACAAAAGGAAAACTATGAAATCAACAGTTCTAAAGCCTGTTTTTATACCTGCGGTCGTCTTTATTACCTTATTGGTGATATTTACTTTTATTAATCCTGCTCTATCCAAGGATATTTTCACTACCACCAAAAATTTTATAGCTGATAAATTTGGTTGGCTTTATATGTTAAGTGTTTCTATTTTTACTATCTTTGCTCTTTTTTTAGCTTTTTCTCCTTATGGTAAATTCAAATTAGGTCCAGATCAATCAAAACCTGACTATTCAAATTTTTCTTGGTTTTCTATGCTATTTTCTGCTGGAATGGGTATAGGAATAATGTTCTGGGGAGTTGCTGAACCTATTGTTCATTATGCAAATCCTCCTATTGGAGAACAAAGTATTCAATCTGCAAAAGATGCTATGGGAATAGTCTTTTTTCACTGGGGATTAAACGCTTGGTCAATATATGCAATAGTTGGATTGGTTTTAGCATATTTTTCATTTAGACATGGCTTACCTTTGACTATTCGATCAGCACTTTATCCACTAATTGGAGATAAAATATATGGAAAAATAGGTCATAGTGTTGATACTATTGCAGTTTTAGGAACAATTTTTGGTGTTGCTACAACTTTAGGATTTGGAGTTTTACAAATAAACTCTGGATTAAACTATGTTTTTGATGTAGAAGTTGGAATAAATACACAAATTATTTTAATTGTTCTTATTTGTGCAATAGCTTTAGCTTCAGTTATATCTGGGCTTGATAGTGGAATAAAAAAACTATCTATTTTAAATGTATATTTAGCTGGATTTTTACTTTTATTTGTATTTGTTGCTGGTCCTACATTTTATCTTTTTGATGCTTTTATTCAAAATATTGGAACATACTTATCAAGTATTGTTGAAAAAACTTTCAATTTATATACTTATGAAGAAAAATCATCGTGGATGAGTTCTTGGACACTATTTTATTGGGCTTGGTGGATATCTTGGGCACCATTTGTAGGAATGTTTATAGCTAGAGTTTCAAGAGGAAGGACTATAAGAGAGTTTATCATTGGAGTTTTATTTTTACCTGCTGGATTTACTTTTTTGTGGATGACTGTTTTTGGAAATAGTGCTTTATATTCTATTTTAAATGAAGGATATACTATTTTGGCAACAGCTGTTTCAAATGATGTTTCTATTGCGCTTTTTAAGTTTTTAGAACTATATCCTTTTTCTACAATAACATCTATTTTTGCAATAGTTTTAGTTGCTGTATTTTTTATAACATCTTCAGATAGTGGTTCTTTAGTAGTTGATACAATTTCAAGTGGAGGAAAAATAAATAATCCAGTTTGGCAAAGAGTATTTTGGGCAATTTCACAAGGAGTTGTTGCAATTGCAATGCTTCTTGCTGGTGGATTGGAAGCTTTACAATCCGCTTCTATTATTATAGCTTTACCTTTTGCTCTTGTTATGCTTGTTTCTTGTTGGGGAGTTTTTAAAGCTTTGAATTTGGAACTTATTAGAAGTGAAAGCTTAAAGCACCATATGAATGCAGGAAGACATGGGAAAATAAGTGGAACTTGGAATTCAAGACTTAGTAGAATTATAGAGTTTCCAAAAGTTGCTGAAACAAAAAGGTTTATAAATGAAGACATAATAGAAGCTATGAATACAGTTGAAACAGAACTTGAAAAATACTCTTGGGTAGTTGAAGTTTCAAATGATAAAGAAAAAGCTATATCAAAGCTAAGAGTTGAGCACTCAAATGACTTTGATTTTATATATGAAGTTCGTGCAAGAAATTACGACACACCACCTTATGCCTATCCAGATAGTGTAAATCCTACAAAAGAACAAAAAAAGTATGCTAGAGCTGAAGTGTTTTTACAAGATGGAAATAAAGCTTATGATATTTATGGATATGATGTAGATGCAATAATTACAGATATTATAGATCAATTTGAAAAGCATAGACACTTTTTAAATAATACTTCTAGCTTAAATCCAGTTATACCTGTGGATTAAATATAAATCAGAGATCATTTAAGATTTCTGATTATATATCTATTCCAAAATAGTGTTTTACTAAATAGCCGATTAAAAAAGATATTATAGCAACTCCAAAAGTTATAGCTGACATTTGTAAAACTCTTTTTGTAAAACTTAAATCTTTTGCAACACTTATATAAAAATTATATGAAACAATAGCTATAAATGCACAAATAAACATCAAAATAATTGATTCTATAATAGAATCAAAAATAAAAAATGGTGATACTAAAATAGCAGTTGTAAGTATATAAGCAATACCAGTATAAGTAGAGTATGTCAAAGGTTTGATAAGTTCACTAGGATTTTCTTTAGCTTCAAGATATGCTGAACCAGCCATTGATAGTGATGCTGCAATACCCATAATAAGCCCAGTAATCCCAACAACTATACTTTTATCAAAAGCAAATGCAAGACCACTTAAAGTTCCAGTTAGTTCTACTAAAGCATCATTCATACCTAAAACTATTGCTCCTGCATAAATAAGTTTTTTATCGTGTAACATATCAATCAAAATAAATTCATGTTCTGTTTCTTGCTTATAAATATTTTTTGATTCTGGATAAATGTCAAAAAGTTCTTTATAAAACTCTTCTGCTCCAGCTTCTCTTTTTTCTAGGGTTTTTAAAGCAAAAGAAGTTCCAAATATTTTTACAAGAAATATATAAAAAAGCACAATAAACTTTTGTGCTTTTAATTGTTGATTTGTGATTTTTACCCAAAAATCATAATGATTTTTCTCTTCATTGGCAATTTTTTCAAATATTTTTTTGTTATTCTCATCTTTTTGATGAAATGCTAAAGATTTATAAATAGTATAATCATTTATCTCATTTTGTTGTTGCTTTAAAGCTTTCTTTAAATTTGATTTATTTGATAAAATATCCATAAAAATCCTTTATAATTTTGATTTATGATTGTACTACAAATAATCTTCTATTATATTTTCCACCCTCCACCTAAAGCTTTATAAAGTTCAATACTCAAAAGTAATCTTGCATATTTGAATTGAATAGATATATCTTTTGCACTATATAAATCTCTTTGCGTATCAAGTAAATCAGATAGTGTCTTTGCACCAGCTTCATATTGAGATTTTGCTAGATTAAATGCTAGTTGAGATTGTTCTAATTCTTTATTTTGTAAGCTTATTTGTTTGTCGATATTTTCTATATTATTTAAAGCTATTTGTACTTCCCAAAAAGCATTTATGATTGTTTGATGATAGTTTATCAACATTTCTTCATATCTAGCTTTTGTCAAATCATAGTTTGCATCAAGTTTACCACCATAAAAAATAGGAATACTTAAAGCTGATAGCAATGTATATATTGGTTTATCAAATATATTTGAGAATTTTTCTGTACTTGTACCTAAACTAGCCCCTAAATTAAAACTAGGTAAAAAATTAGCTCTTGCAACTTGTATATTTGCATTTGCACTTTTCATTAAAGCTTCAGCTTGTGCAATATCTGGACGTCTTAATAACAATTCAGATGGAATTACTAAAGATATTTTAGGAATCTCTATATCATTTAAAGATATTTGTTTAAAATCTAAATTTTCAGTTTTTGCTAAAAGAATACTTAGTGTTTTGTTTTCTTGTTTCAAATCTTTTTCTAACTCTATTAAAACTCTTTCTTGTTGTAAAAGTATTATCTCTTGCTGAGTGAGTTCTAGTTTTGTTGTTGCTCCAAGATTGTATTTTGTATTTATAAGTTCAAATAACTCTTTTGCAATTTTTAAATTTTGTTTTGCTATTTCTATTTTATCATTTAGTGATAAGATATTTAAATATACTTTTGCAACATTTGAAACAATAGTTAATTCTACTGCATCTTTTTGAAATATTGTAGCTTTTAGATTTTCTTTAGCACTTTCATAAAAAGCTCTGTTTTTACCCCAAAAATCTATCTCATAGCTTATATTTAAAGCTGAACTATAACTATTTGTATTTCCATTGTGATTTAATCTTCCATCTCTTGAAGCATTTAATCCTGCACTTATTTGTGGATATAAATCTGCTCCAGATATTTTTGCATTTGCTTTTGCTTGAAGTACTTTATTTATTGCTACTTTTAAATCTAAACTATCATTCTTTGCCTGTGTTATTAAACCATTTAATTCATGGCTTCCAAAACTTTCCCACCAATTTTGATTAATCTCTTCTTTATTATTTTCAAAGTTATTATCCCAATTCTGTGGTAATTCAATCTCTTTTTTTACTATTAAATCATCTTTAGAACTACAACCAAAAATTAAAAAAGGCAAAATTGTTATATAAAAATATTTTTTCATTTTATTACTCTCCATTTAGTGCTACAACAGGATCTAGTTTTGAAGCTTTACTTGCTGGAATATATCCAAAAATAAGCCCAGTAATAACAGCACTAGAAAATGCTATAAGAATAGCTTTGATTGAAAAAATCAACTCTATATTGAAATATATTAAAATAGAACCTATCAATATTGCAACTATTACTCCTGCAATCCCACCTATAAAAGAAACCAAGATAGCTTCTGTTAAAAACTGTCTTTTTATATCACTTTGTCTAGCTCCAGTTGCCATACGAATACCTATCTCTTTTGTTCTTTCTTTTACAGCCATAAGCATTATATTCATAATACCTATACCACCAACTACTAAAGAAATACCACCAATCAAAGCTATCATTATACTTTGGTCTTGATTTGCTTGTTTTTGTGCTTGAATCCTTGAAGGATTATTATATATACGAAAATCATCAGTATCTCTACTGTTTTTTAGAGTATTTGTCATATTTTCTACAGTTTCTTCTGCAATATTATAATCTTGTAGATATGTTTGAATAGCTTCAGAATCTAAAGTATTTAGTAGTTGTGTAGCTCCAACAGTAAAAGGTAAAACTACCATTTGATCATCATCCTTATCTCCACTATAAACTGACATATCAGACAACTCACCAATAACCCTAAATGGTATGTTTTCTATTAAAATATATTTACCTATTGAAGATTCATTTTCAAAAAGCTTATCTTTTATAACTTTTCCTAAAACAGCTACTCTTTCCAAATTTTCTTCATCTTCTTTAGTGAAAAATTCTCCATTTTCTATTTCCCAGTTAAAAATCTTTAAACCAAGTTCATTAGTCATTAAAATAAAAGCACCTATACTTTGATTGCCATATTTTACAGCTACATCAGTTCCTTGTGTAGGAGTTATAAGTTCGATATTATCCAATTGTTCTATTATTTCAATATCTTTAGAATTAAGGGTTCCCATATATTTAGTAATATCATCATGCTTTGGCCAAATAGAAACACGATTGACTCCACCAAAAACTTCCATTTGTTTTAAAGCTTTTTCACTTGTAGCAAGTCCTACTCCCATAAGAACAATTACAGCAGAAACTCCTATAATAATTCCTAAAAGTGTAAGTAAAGTTCTAAATCTATTTACCCAAAGTGTTTTCCAAGCAGTAGAAAATGCTTCACTTATATCTTCAATTATTGAACTATCTTGTTTTATTCCTATTTTCATTTGACCTATAAAGTCTATATTTTCAAAAGAGTTTTTAGAATTTATTTCCTTATAAGTGCTATTTTTACTATCTTCTATTATAAGCCCATCACTGATACGAACTACTCTTTGTGCTTGAGAAGCTACTTCTAAATCATGAGTAATTAATATTATAGTATGACCAATTGTTGCTAACTCTTTTAGTAGTTTCATAACTTCAATACCACTTTTACTATCTAAAGCCCCAGTTGGTTCATCAGCTAATATAATATATCCACCATTCATCAAAGCTCTTGCAATAGAAACTCTTTGTTGTTGTCCACCTGAAAGTTGGTTTGGATAATAATCTTTTTTTGTTTCTAAACCTAAACGATTTAATAACTCATTCGTTCTGTTTTCTCTATCTTCAAAATCAGTTCCTTTATAAATAGAAGGAACTTGAATATTGTGATTTGTATCTAAAGTAGGGATGAGGTGATACCCTTGAAATACAAATCCAAAAGCTTCTCTTCTTAAATATGCTAACTCATCTGCATTAAAATTTGATATATCTTTCCCAGCAAAAAGGTATTCTCCACTACTTGATTTATCTAAACAACCCAAGATATTCATTAAAGTAGATTTTCCAGAACCAGAAGCTCCAACTATTGCTACAAATTCACCAGTATAAATAGATAAATCAATACCATGTAAAACTGTATGAATAGGTGCTCCATCTTTCCCACCATAAGATTTATAAATATTTTTAAGTTCAATTAGTGGAGTTTCTACCATTGTAATCTCTTAGAATCTTTATTGTTTTCAATCTTTGTTATGATTTGTTCACCTTCCTTTAACCCATCTATAACTTCACCAAAAATCCTATCTTTCATTCCTATTTTTACAACTCTATCTTCAATTTTATCATCAACTAAAACTTTTGCTAAATAAGTTCCATTTTCTTGTATATCTAATGTATAAAGTGGTACAACAACTACATTTTTTGCAAAAGATTCTATAAAAAATACCTGTGCAGACATTTGACTCATTAAAACATTGTCGTTATTTTCTATATCAAAAAGTGCTGTATAAGCTACGGCTTTTGTACTAGATGCTTTTACTTCATCCTCTTGATTTACAGGTGCAGGTAAGATTTGTTGTAATTTTGCTTCCCACTTACGAAGTTCTCCATTTGTATCTCTTAGTCCTAAAGTTGTAAAATATAAATCCATTCCAACTTTAAGTTTTCCCACATCAGCTTCAGAAACTTCCGTCCAAACAGTCATTTTTGATAGGTCAGCTATTCTTAAAAGCTTTGGCGTTTCATAAGTGGCATTTAAAGTTTGTCCCTCTTTTGCATTTAGTGATACAACAGTTCCATCCATAGAAGCATATATTTTTGTATATCCTAAAAGTGCTTCATTCCCTTGTAGATTTGATTTTGCACCTTTTATTTGTGCTTTTAAACTTTTTATCTTTGCTTTTGCCATTTTGAAATTTGCTTGAGCTATTTGTACATCTTCAAGTTTTGTAGCATTATTTTTAAAAAGTTGTTCTTGTCTTAAAGCTTGAAAATTAGATAGTTCTAAAGATGCTTCTTGTTCTATTAGCTGTGCATTTAAGTTTTCTAAAGTTGCTCGGTTTTCTTCTACTGTTGCACTTTGTAAGCTTGGGTCTATTTCAACCAACAAATCCCCTTTTTTTACAGTATCTCCAGCTTTTACATAAATTTTTTCGATTTGTCCTGAAACTTGTGCGCCAATATCAACATAATTATGTGGTTGTAAAACTCCCAAAGAAGATACAACATTTTGTATATCACCTTTTTTTATCTCTTCACTTTTAATTTCTTCAACTGCACGAAAAAAATTAAACCAAATTAAAAAAGATATAAAAATCAAGCCAATTAAAAACCCAAATTTCTTTTTATTTTTTAAATATTTTTTTGCCATATTACTCTTAATCCTTTGTTTTAAAAATTACCCTCTATATATAAGACGGAAAAATATAAAAAAACTGACAATAAATATCAAAAAATTTAGAAATTTTCAATTGAGAGTGTATATTTGTAACATATTTAGCTTATTTTTATTTTATTTTAAATTTTTAACACTATTCTAATTTTTCTAAAATCTCATTTATATTCAAGTTTATTTTAGAAAAAGCAAACCATTTTTTACCCAAATCCTTCAAACTAGCTCCCAAATGATATATCTCTTTTTTATCCAAAATCAAAAATCTATCATGTGAATTTTTAAAAGTTTTTAGTGTTATATTTTTATAAGGAAAGTATTTTTGTAACATATCCTTGCTATTATATATTTTTTAAGATAGAATGTACTCGTTAAAGATGATTTAGAGTTTAATCACATCTTTAGTTTGCTTTTATTGATACTCACAAAATTAATACTAACACCTAATAAAATAATAACTCAATATTACACTTTATAAAATACTTCAATTGAAGTAAATAATTTAATTAAGGAATTGCTATGGCAAATCAAAATATCGGAACAGTAAAATGGTTCAACACTGACAAAGGTTTTGGATTTATCCAATTAGAAAATTCAACAGATGAGTTTTTTGTTCATCATAGTGAAATTAACTCTTCAGGTTATGGAAGATCATCATTAAGTGATGGTCAAAAGGTATCTTTTGAAATTGGTAAAAACGATAAAGGTCCTCAAGCAAAAAATGTTAGTGCTATCTAACAAAATAGAATAAGTAAGGATATAAATGTCGATAACGTATATTAGTACAAAAATAAAACAATTAGTTTTAATAAAACTTTTAGATAGTGGAGAAAATATAATTGATGCAAGTTCAAAATCAGGATTATCTGTAGAATTTGCTAAAAAATATTTAAGTACTAAATAATTTACATACAAAGGGAGTTTTCTCTCTTTATATTGTTCTTCTTATTTCAAAAAATAATATCTCAAGATAAGTTTGCTTTAATATCTTTTTTTAGATAGAATGAATTTAAAGGCGATATAAAGGTCTACAATATATTATTTTATCTTATTTACTACTACAATAATTTACTTTATACTCTGCCAAAATAATCTAAGGAATTGTGATGACAAATCAAAATACAGCACCTACTAAATGGTTAAATTTAGAAAAAATATTGGAACTTTACCAGCGTTATGAAAGGTATTAGATTTAAATATCAAACCATAGAGTTTGGGGAAGAAGATATCCATATTAGAACACTAAAAGATACTCAACAATTTAGTGATACCGATAATGTAGCAGAAAACTTAGGAATATCTAGTGCTACTTGGCCTTTATTTGGAGTAGTTTGGCCTTCAGCTGAAGTATTGGCAAACTATATTCAAGATTATGACTTTAAAAATAAAAGAATACTAGAAGTTGGATGTGGAATTGGACTTTCTAGCCTTATTTTAAACAAATTACATGCAGATATAACTGCAACAGATTATCACCCTGAAGCTGAAAACTTTTTAGATGTAAATACTGGACTTAATAACGATGAAGAAATACCTTTTGTAAGAGTAGATTGGAATAAAATATACTCTGAAAAACTTGGGAAATTTGATTTAATAATTGGAAGTGATCTATTATATGAAAGAGGTCATGTTGAATTACTATCTTCTTTTATAAATGCTCATGCAAATTCAAATTGTAAAGTTATTTTGGTTAATCCAAATAGAGGACATCAAGCAAAATTTACTGCTAAAATGCAAGAATATGGTTTTTCTTGTATCTCTTTTGAACCAGAAAACACTGACTATTTAGATGAACCTTATAAAGGTAAGATTTTTAAATATGTAAGAGAATAAATTTTTTTAGTTAAATATAAAGAGAGATTAAGTTATCTTTATGTTTAGCTTATTTTTATTTTAGATTAAATTTTTAACACTATTCTAATTTTTCTAAAATCTCATCTATATCTAAACTCATTTTAGAAAAGGCAAACCATTTTTTACCCAAATCCTTCAGACTTGCACCCAAATGATATATCTCTTTTTTATCAAGTATTAAAAATCTATCATGTGAATTTTTAAAAGTTTTTAGTGTTATATTTTTATATTGTTTTTGATACTTTTCAAAATCTAAATTTAGTTGTTTTGAAATGTTGTTTGTGTAAATAGTAAAGTTTATATTTGGATATTTACTAAAAAGAGTAAAAACTGTATCATCTATATAGTTATCTATTAAAATTATTTCGTTTTTTGGTAACTTTAGTAAATCATTTATAAATTTGTATGAATCATATATTTGTCCATCATAAAATATTCCTTGATTAGTTTCTAGTTTATTTTCTTTTATCTTAGATTTTAAAATCTTTACATCATTTTCTAATGATAATAATCTTTGTTCAGTTAATTTATGTACATTTAAAACATATCCATCATTTATATAATCTTTGAGTATTGTTGTAGCCCATTTTCTAAACTTGGTAGCTTTTTTAGAATTCACCCTATATCCAACAGAGATTATTATATCAAGATTATAAAAATTTATTTTTCTTAGCTTTCCATCTTTTGCAACCCGTTCCAAAATGGAACAAGTTGAATTTTGATCCAATTCTTCATCTTTATAAATATTGCCAATGTGTTTTACAATAGCTGGTCTATTTACATTGAAAATATATGCAATTTCATCTGCACTTAGCCAAACTGTTTGGCTATCTACTGAAACTTTTAGTTCTAGTTCACCATCATTGTAAACTACTAAATTTGATAATTCTTCCATTTTATATCCCTATGATAACAATCTTAAAATCTCATCTATATTCAAGTTTATTTTAGAAAAAGCGAACCATTTTTTACCCAAATCCTTCAAACTAGCACCCAAATGATATATCTCTTTTTTATCAAGTATTAAAAATCTATCATGTGAATTTTTAAAAGTTTTCAAAGATATATTTTTATATTGTTTTTGATATTTCTCAAAATCTAAATTTAGTTGTTTTGAAATATTGTTTGTATAAATAGTAAAGTTTATATTTGGATATTTACTAAAAAGAGTAAAAACTGTATCATCTATATAGTTATCTATTAAAATTATTTCGTTTTTTGGTAACTTTAGTAAATCATTTATAAAACTGTAAGAGTCATATATTTGTCCATCATAAAATATACCTTCTGATGGTTTCAAATTTTTATCTTCTAAAGCACTAAATAGCTTATTAAAATTCTCATCGTGAGTTGTTAATTTTTGTTCAATTTGAGTAAATCTTTGAAAAATAGAAGCATTATCCAGTAAAAACTTTCTCATTTTTACAAAACTATTTATTATCATAATGCTTGTTTGTATGGCTGTATCGCTTTTCAAAATAGCACTTAGCATAGAAACACCTTGTTCTGTAAAAGCATAAGGTTGTATTCTTCTACCACCGTGTTGTCTTGAGGTCACAAATTGTGACCTCAAGTTTTCATACTCAATTTTAGTTAATTGAAAACGAAAATTATCAGGAAATCTCTCAATATTTCTTTTTACTGCTTGGTTAAATACTTTTGTCTCAACATCATATAGTTTTGCTAAATCTTCATCTAGCATAACTTGTAATCCACGAATAGTATAAATCTTACTATTTATATCTTCCAATACTAAATTCATAATAATCTCCCTATAAATTATCATAAGATTATAACACAAATTTAGATTTCTATAACAAGTATCATAATGTAGTTTTATACCCTTAAGTATGAGTTCCAAAGTAAAAAGGAAAGTATATTTTTTATCGAAATTTTAATCTCAAAATTAAATAAATACTTTGAAACCAACACCTAAAAGTACAAAGAGAGTAAAAACTCTCTTTATTTTAAAATTCCATTTTCATAGAAAATGCAACAGCTCTTGGATCGCCTAACATATTACTTCTTGTCCAGTAAACTTCATTAGTTAGGTTTTGTATATTTAGATTAAAAGTTGTTGGGTATTTATCTAGTTTTGTTTTATATCTAAGCCCAGCATCATAAAGTGTATATGATGGTATTTTATCAGTATTTGCTTCATTTGCATAGCTTTTACCAGTATAGTAAGCTCCTGCATTTATAGATAAACCATTTACATAAGGAATATTATATTCTGCAAAAATTTTTGCCATTTTTGTAGTCGCATTTGTAGGCTTTTTACCTTCAAGTGTTGGATCTGTTGCTTTTTCAACACTTAAATCCATAAATGTTACCCCACCCATAAGTGTAAGATTATCTGTAACTTTTCCAGTAAGTCCAACTTCTATTCCTTGATGTATCTGTTCTCCATCTTGTGTTAAAGTTGGTTTTGGTGTTGTTGTTTTATCTTCATATTGATTTGCCTTTTCTATTCGGAATAATGAAGCCGTTAAAAGTGCTTTTTCATCTAGCATACTATACTTTCCACCAATCTCATATTGTTTACTTTTATATGGATTTAAAATTTCACCTTCATTTTTATAATAATCTCCAACTATTGTTCCATCTTCTAAACTTTCTATATATGTAGCATAAGTTGTAATGTTTTCAAATGGTTTATATATAAGAGATAAAGTAGGAGTTAATTCTGATTCATCATATTTTGTATTAGTTGAATTAACTGCAATATTAGAGTAAGTTTTGCTTATAACTGTTGCATAATTTACTCCAACTAAAGCACTCCATTGATCATTAAAAGTTATATCATCTCCAATTAAAATATTTTTATATTCAGATTTAGTAGAAGGTTTTAATGATTTTGTTCCTATTGTACCAAAACTACTCCAATCAGGTTCTGATAAATTTTTTATATTATTTAAAGAAACATTTCCATCAAATCTATAAAAATGACCTTGGTCTGCTCTTAGAGAATGTTTTCTTGTATTCATAGAATAACCAATAGTTAAATTATGATTTATATTTAAAGTATCAAAATTTGAATCTAAAAATATATTTCCACCATAATTTTCTGTTTCTTGCCAAGCTCCTTTCCAAATATATGTATCCCAACTTGATAAACTAGATATAACAGTATTGTCTTCAACACTAGCCGTTATATCACTTCCTCTTGACTTTGATTTTTCATACATTAAATTAGTTCTCAATGTAAAGGTATCATTTATATTCCAATTTGTATTATTCTCTACTTTATTTAATTTTAATTCATCTTGTATCCAATCTGGGCTAAAACCTTTACTTTTATCAATTGCTTTACGGTCTGAAACATTATTAAAATAAAAATTTCCTGCTTTTTCTAAAGAATTTTTATAAGAGTATTTTATATCTGTATAAAAATTATCTGTTGGTTTCCAATCAAAAACTAGACTAATAGCTTTCTCTTCTTTATCAGATTCATTTGGAAGTTCTCCATTTTGATAAAATCCATTTATTCTATATCCAAAAGTATTATCTTCATTAAATTGTCCACCTAAGTCAATATGTCCATAATAAGACTCTTTTCCATAACTACCTATTGAGATATTTCTTAAATCTTCTGTTGTTGGTTTTTTTGTTATATAATTAACTGCTCCTCCAACTCTTCCCCCACCATATAAAAATCCTGTTGCACCATTTATAATTTCTACCCTTTCTATATCTTGCATCATTGGTGCACTTGCCCATTTAGTCGCATATGGAATACCATTAATAATTGGATTATTTACTTCAAATCCACGAATAGTTACCCATTGAGCATCTCCTAAACCAGTAAGAGCTTGTCCAGTTTCTTGAGTAGTTGAGTTCATTTTAAAAATCTGGTTCATATCTTTTGCTTGAACATTTTCAATTAAGTCTTTTGAGATTATACTCATTGAGTATGGAGTGTCTTGTAGTTTTCTTTCATTCCAAATACCTATTCCTTTTGTTTCTTCTACAAGGTAGCCTGATTCTGCACTTCCATTTCTACCAGTATTTACCGAAACATCATCTAAGATATAAGTTCCATTTATCACTTTTACAGAAGATAACTTTTTTATGATAATAGTTTCGTGTTCAATCGTTGCTTCAATTCCTGTTCCTTCAAACATTTGTTTTAAAGCTTCATCTATATTTTCCACATCTTCTATTTTGTTTGTTTTGATATTGTTTAATATACTTGTATCCCCTATAAAAGGTATGTTTGAAAGCTTTGATATTTTCTCAATAGCTTTTATAGCATTTGTATCTTCAACTGTATATGAAGCAGCATAAAGATTTGTAGCCAAAAGTAGGGCTAAACTAGGTGCGATTATTGTTTTTTTGTAAAACATCTTTTTCTCCATTTTCTTAAGTTTAATTTTGAGAATTACATTCCCTATATAAGAAGACGAAAAAGTTTGACATTCCTGACATCAAATTTTGAAATTTGTTAAAATTTAATTTTTTTGCTTATAAAAAACATCCAAAAATTTAATTATTAATCTATTTATATATAAATTACATATATAATAGTTGTATGCAATCTATAGGAGCATTTATGGATAAAGATCAAGTATTGAATTACCTTAAAAATCATAAACAATATATATTTAATACTTTTGGGCTAAATAAAATTGGACTTTTTGGATCTTTTGCAAGGAATGAAAATAAGGACTCAAGTGATATAGATATTCTTTTTGAAGTAGAGAAAGATAAAAAATTTTCAATGTTTCAGTATCTTAAATTAAATAAATACTTAGAAGATAATCTTAAAATAAAAGTTGATTTAGTAAGAGAAGCAGCTATAAAAGATGATATGAAACCATATATAAGAAAAGATTTAATTTATGTTTAGTACTAATAGAGATTGGACATTATATGTTAAAGATATTTATAAAGAGTGTTTAAATATTGAAAAATTTATATTAAATGTAACTTATGAAGAGTTTACAAATAATTTAGAAAAAGTTTATGCTGTAGCAAAAGCTTTTGAAAATATTGGAGAAGCTGTAAAACAAATACCTAAAGATGTTACATCAAAATATCCAGATATCCCTTGGAGTGAAATAGCAAAAATGAGAGATATCTTAACTCATCATTACTTTGGAGTTGATGATAAAATTTTGTGGGATACATTAGATGAAGATTTTAATGTTTTTAAAAATACAATATTTGAAATTTTAACTCAAATAAATAATAAATAATTCTTATTTTATAACAATACTACCACTCAAAAATTATATCACAAATAAAACATATCAAATTTTGAAATTTGTTAAATTAGTGATTTCTTTGTCTAAAAATTGTTAAGATATAAATTGTTGAAGTGTTTATTTTAAAAACTATTGTATATCCTTTAAAAATCAAATCTCTTGTTTCTTCATCGTCATAAAAAAACTTTCTCAAATGCATTATCTAAATCTAAGCCATTATTTTTTGATATATTATTTATAGCTGTTTCTACTTTTTGCTTGGCTTCTTCTTTTGTTAAAGTAAGTTGTTCTGGAAAGTTGTTTGGTTTTAAATCTTCAAGAACCAATTTATAAAGATACTCTTTTATATTTTCTGTTGATTTGAATTCTTTATATAAAAGGTTTTCTATTTGTTTATCTTCTATCTGAATTGAAATCATTTGAACTCCTATTTTTTGGATAAATTTTATAGATATTTGGAAATTATAACATATTATTCAAAATATGATAAAACTATTGTTAGTATATAAATATCTAAGAATTATACTATTTTATAACAATCATATTATCTTGTTTTACAACTTTAACTCTATGGATTTTAGGTAAAACTTTTAAAAAATTATCAAAATGTTTTACATCAAAACTACCACTTATTGGATAATATTTTGCTTTTTGTGATTCAAATACTATATTTATATCCAAATGTTTTGAGAATTCATCAAGAACTTTATCTAATCTAGTTTGATTAAAGTTATATTTCCCTTGTATCCATAGTAGTTTATCATTTATATTTTCATCTTTTAGGCTTATTTTATTTGCATGTTTATCAAGATTTAAAGACTGATTTGTTGTAACAATAGATATTTCTTTACCATCTTTTGCTGATACTTTTACTCTACCTTCCAAAACATTTACTACTATTTGTTCATCAAAATTTATAACTTCAAATTTTGTACCTAAAACTTCGATATTTATTTTATTTGCATTTATTATAAAGGGTTGTTCTTTATTTGAAGTTACATCAAATATTGCTTTTCCTGTCGATAATTCTACTACTCTTTTAGTTTTGTAATACTTTACATCTATTGAAGTATTTGCATCTAAAGATATTTTAGAGTTATCAGGAAGTAAAATGTTGTTTTGGATTTTATTTGATGCTTGATAAAATTTTGAATAATTTGCAAATTCAACAAAAAATGATACATAAAATATAGCCACGATACAGGCAGCAGCTAGTAGAGTAACTATTTTAAAAAATCTTTTTCTTTTATTTATTTGTTCTCTATTTTGTTTTACTTCATTTCTTAATTCATCTAAAAAATCTTTAGGTAGAGATTTTACTTGTCTTATTAGTTCTTTATCTTCAATACTTTCATTTGGCATTAGTATTCTTCTTTTCTTCTTAATTTTTCTTTTAATTCAAATTTTGCTCTTGACAAATGTTTTTCTACTGCTACAAAAGAGATATTCATAATTTCTGCAATCTCTTGTTTTGTATAATCTTCTAAAACATAAAGTACAAAAGCCTCTTTCATTTTTGGTGGAAGTTTTCTTAACTCTTTCATTAGAACTTCTTGATTGTTTTGTTCAATCAATATATCTTCTGGAGTTTCTTGTTCTAAGACAATAAACTCTTCATCAAACTCTATTTCTTGAAAATCTTTATTTTTTCTTACTGCATCAACAATAATATTTTTACATACTCTATACAATAAAGCTCTTGGATTATCTACTTTTTGGCTATTTTGAATGATGAGTGCTTTTTCAAAAGTTTCTTGGACTATATCTTGTGCTAGGTCTTTGTCTGAAACCTTATTTCTAACATATAACAAAAGTTCTTTATAATAATTTAACATTTGATTAATCTATCTTTATCTTAGTTTTAAAATCTATAATTGTAATCATAAAATGATTAGTAAAAACTTAAGGTTAAATCAGAAATCTATTAAGATTTCTGACTTTTTAGAGAGTAAAGTTCCAATATTCTCATAATAATAGCAGAGATATAAGGAATAGTTTGAATAAAAATAGTTGCTGCAAATACATAAATTTCTATAATTCCAGTATCATTTGTATATATTAAAGATATAAATGCAGTTGTAAGTAAAATTGCTAAAATCATTTCGTATTTGATAGGGCTTGAACCTTTTTTAGCTTTTCCACCTTTTTGAGTTCTTTTAAATGGTAAACCATCTTTTATAAATCCATCAAATACAGCTTTAAATATTATTAGTTGTAAACTCATAGAAGCAATAGAACTTAAGAAAATTTCTTTAAAAGTTGCTTTTACTTTTGTTCTATACAATATAAATGTATGTAAAATATTTACTATAAATGCTGTAATAATAGGAATAGTTAAAGGAATAGTCGGAATAGTAACTCCAACAAATATAATAACTGGCACCCAAATAATATTCATAATAGCCATTATTGGACCCATAGCATCACTTAACCAGAAAAACCAACCAGTAACAAATTTATTTTTTTGTCTTGGAGACAATTTTTTTGAACTAGGTTTAAATTCTCGCCAGTGTTTTTTAAGAATTTGTATAGCTCCATAAGCCCATCTATGTCTTTGAGTTTTAAATGCTTCAACTGTATCAGGAAGAAGTCCATATCCATATCTTCTGTTTGTATAGTGAGCTGTATATCCAGCTTCAAATAGTCTAAGACCTAATTCACTATCCTCAACAATTGTATCAGTTCCCCAACCACCAACTTCCATCATAGAACTAAGTCTTACCATAACCATTGTTCCATGAACAACTATGGCATTTTCTTCATTTCTATCAACCATTCCAATATCAAAGAAACCTGCATATTCAGCATTCATAGCAGCTTTAATTATACTTTCATTTCCATCTCTATGGTCTTGAGGTGCTTGAACAATAGCAACTTTTGGATCATCAAAAAGTGGTACTAAATCAACAAGCCAAGGAGATTCAACTTTATAATCTGCATCAATAACAGCTACTATTTCAGCATTTTTATCTGTATATTCTAAAGCAGTGTTTAGTGCTCCTGCTTTGAAACCAGTACAAGTAATATCAAGATATTTAAATTTTTCTCCTAGTTTTTCACACAATTCTTTGATAGGTGCTTTGTAATAATCTTCTGGAGTATTGTTTATGATAACTAAAACTTCATAATTTGGATATGTAAGTTTTGATAAACTTGTTAATGTTTCAGCTAAAACATGAGGTTCTTCTTTGTATGCTGGAACGTGAATAGATACTAAAGGTGCATTTTGTGATTTTAGATCAAGTGGAACTAATCTTGATGGTGGAACACCAATAGAACTTCTAAATAGCTCATTTGCTTTTGCTAGAGTTATAATCACAAGTGGAATCATCAAAAATGTTCCCATTCCCCACATGACCCACATACCAAAATTCATATAGTTGATAAATGGATAAATAGCAGCCATTACAATACCAAATGCCATACCTTGAGCAGCAATAGCATAGGCAAAAGCATGACTAATATTTACTCTTTGGTTTTTAAGTCCAAAAATAGTTAATAAAGCTCCGATTATAATAGCAGCAATCATCTGATATAACCAATATTGATTTAATTCAACTTCTCCAGATAATTGGAATTTTAAAGCACGGTTTGTAGTAAAAATTCCCCAATATTGTCCAACATTTCCTTCATCATATCCTTTCCAAGGTTGATCAAATGCTTCGATAATATTGTAGTGCCAACCTTTTTCGTGTGCTAAGTTTACAAATCCACGAATTGCTTGTGCTTGGTTTTTAATATTTGGAACAGCACTATTGTTGTTGTACCCGTGGCTTGGCCAACCAGTTTCCCCGATAACTATTTTTCTATTTGGGAATAGTTGTTCAACTACACTATATTTTTCAATTATAAATTCATTGTATCTATCTATTGGCACTTTTTCCCAATAAGGTAAAATGTGAATAGTTAAAAAATCAACATGACTTGCAAGTTCAGGATGTTTTTCCCATTGATCCCAAGTTTCGGCTGTTGTTACTGGTTTATCTGTAACATCTCTTAAAAAATCTATATAGGCGTATAGTTCTAAAGGTTCTATATCTTTTCTCAGAAGTACCTCATTCCCTACTATAACAGAGTCAATTCTATGTGGATACTCTTGTATTATTTTTATTGCTCGTTGTATTTCAAGATTGTTGTCTTCTAAATCGCCTCCTATCCAAAGTCCTAAATCAATAGGTAATTTTGAATCTTTACTAGATTCTAAAATTTTATAAGCTTCTAATGTTCCATAAGTTCTTAATTTATTTGTAAAATTTTCTAGCATATTAACATCATAAGAAATTTGTTCACTAGATAATATTTTTTTATCGTACCCTTCAAAAGGTGAGTATGATAAAGATTCAATCTTATCAAAAGAGCTTTCATTTAATGTTACTAAATTGTCTCTTGACAACCAAAAAAAGACTTGAAAAAGTCCAGCCATTATAAGACCTAAGATGATGTATCTCAAAAAAAATCCTTCTACGAAATATGATGGGAATATTAACATTATTTTGTTACAATGAAACTTATTAGAATTTTGTGAAGGAATTGTTTTGAATTTTATTTTTTTAGCTTTTTTAACTTCTTTAGTTGCAACTTTAGGAAGTTTGTTTTTTTCGGAAATTATGTATTTTGTTCCTTGCAGTTTGTGTTGGTATCAAAGAATATTTATGTATCCATTGGTTTTAATATTTTTATTAAATCTTTTATATCCAGACAATAATATATTTAAATATAGTTTTCCTTTGGTTATAGTTGGTATGGGAATAGCTATTTATCATAATTTACTTATTGTAGGAATAATTCCTGAAACATTGTCTCCTTGTGTTAGTGGAGTTCCTTGTAGTGTTGATTATTTAAACTATTTTGGATTTATAACTATTCCACTATTATCTTTTGTTGCATTTTTCATAATCTTTATTCTTTTAGTTGCCTATAAAAAAAGGGTTTCTTAATTGTTTGTTATCTTTTTTTCGTTAGAGTTTTGAAAAAATTAGAAAAGGAAATTTGATGCAAAATAAAAAATTGGTTTTTGGTTCTTTACTAGCGATTTTAGTGCTTTTTATTGGGTTTACATTTTTTTATCAAAATGAACAAAAAAGTGAGCAAACAGCAAAAGTAGAAGATGTGAATTCATTACTTGTAAGAGATTATTCTTTTAGAATGGGTGATAATACAAAAAATATTAGTGTTGTTGAATTTTTAGATCCAGAGTGTGAGTCGTGTGCTATTTATAGTCAAGTTGTAAAAAAGCTTTATAGAGAGTATTACAAAGATATTCAAATTGTTGTAAAGTATTTAGATAATCATAAAAATTCAAGACTAACTATACAAATGCTTGAAGCCGCAAGAGTTCAAGGAAAATATGAAGATGTTTTAAATATGATGTTTGAAAAACACCCACTATGGGCTTCTCATTATTCAAGTGTTGATAAACCAGAACTTTTATGGCAATTTTTAAAAGAGATTCCTTCTTTAGATATTGAAAAATTAAAAGAGGATATGAAAAATCCAAAAATTGATGAAATTATTGCTCAAGATAGAAAAGATGCAGAAACTTTAGGTGTAAGAGGAACTCCAACACTTTATGTAAATGGAGTTTTATTAGAAAGATTATCGGATAAAGCACTTTTTGACTTAGTTGAAAAAGAGATTTATAAATAATGGAAATTTTAGCTACTTTTATTTTAACTGCTATTTTAGTTGTTTTGTTTATATATTTTAATAGTAAAAATGTAGTAAAAAAAGCACAAACAAAGTTAAATATAATAAATCAATATAAAAATGCTCTTTTAGAGATTTTAAAAGAACATAATGAAGATAAAGATTTACAAACAAGAAATAAAATAGAGTTTTTAAAGAAAGTGAATCAAGAATTGTCTATGAATATCTTTTTTGAAAAATATGAAGTAAAAATTATTTTAGAAGAGTTATCAAAAATGGAGCAAGAATGAAAAATGTATTAGTTAGTTTATTTGCTGTTTTAGCATTTTTATTTATTGGTTGTGATGGTGGTTCAACAATTGATTCAAAATCATTAGCAAAGAAAAAAATTGAAGAGGACAATAAAGAGTTTATCTCTCAATCTTTTCTTTTATTAACAACTGATGAAAAAATTATTGGATTTAAAAGTACAGCAAATGGACTTGATTTCGATGAGTTTAAAGGTAAAAAAGCTGTTATTATAGATGTTTTTGCAACTTGGTGTCCTCCTTGTATTGAAGCTATACCAAAACTTAGAGAAATTAAAGAGAAGTATAAAGATGACTTAGAAATAGTTTCTGTTTTATTTCAAGATGAAAAAACAGTTGAAGAGATACAAGAATTTATAAAAGAGTATCAAATAAATTATCCAATTACAATGGGTGAAGAAAATGATAAATTAGCTCAAGAGTTAAATGTTAGAAAAATTCCTGAGATGTTTTTATTTTCAAAAGATGGTAAATTTGTGCATAAATTTATAGGAAATGCACCAAAAGAAGAGTTAGAAAAATATATAAAAATTGCAATTGAGAACTAAATTTTAGTTCTCAATTTATAAAAAACTTCAAATAAAAAATCAATTATTAAACTACTATTCTTAATTATTTTAGTAATTAAAATATATTATGGCATAATCTAAAAAAATTATTTTATTGTAAAACAATAAGAAATGAATATAAAATGAGATATGTTGTAGGTATAATAACTGATGGTAAAAAAGTTTTATTGTTAAAAAAGAATAATCCAGATTGGCAAAAAGGTTTATACAATGCAGTTGGTGGAAAAGTTGAATTAGAATCAACTCCATTACAAACTATAATAAAAGATTGCAAGGACAAAATCGGATTAGATATTATAAATTGGAAAGAATTAGATAGTCTATTATTGCCTAATGGAATAGATTTGACATATTTCTTTGCTATTTTAGAAGAAAATGATATAAATAAAGCACAGAGTTTAACAGATGAAAGAGTAGAACTTTTTGATATAAATAATTTACCAAAAAATATACTCAAAGATTTAAAAATGCAAATAGATAAAATATTTTTTAAAATTGAAAAAAAAGATAGTATAAGTAAAAAACTTTTTATATTTATTGTGACTATATTATTTGTTTTATTCTCTTCCTTGATGTTATTGGGAAAAGTTCAAAAAGGAAATTTTTTATATTATTTAACAGAAGAAAAAAAAGATGAAGATATAGATAAAAAAGTTCAGTTCAAAAAAGGTTTTAATGAACGAATATTTGGTAAATGATACCTTATAATATATTTTTTATTTCTTCTAAAGTATTTATAAAATATTTTGCTTGTGAAAAGTCCTGAGAAGCTGTGAATTCATTTTTTACAATAATGCAGTCTATATTTGCATCTTTAGCACTTTGTAAACCTCTTTGTGAATCTTCAACTACAATTGCTTCATAATCTTTAGCAGCAAATTTTTCTAAGCCTTTTAAATATGGTTCTGGATTTGGTTTTGCTTTTTTATAATCTTCTACACAAAGAACAAAATCCATAAAATCTACAATTCCACTATTTTTGTGAATTAGTTCAAAATCAACTCTTCTTGATGTTGTAATAATTGCCATTTTATATTTTTTTGATAGATTATTTAATGTTCTTTTTACTTTTGGTATTTTAATATCTTTTGTTTGTAAAAATTCTTGATAGAATCTATCTCTTATGTTTCTATGCTTTGCTATTGTATCTTTATCAATATTGTTAAGTTTTGCTAATTCAAAAGCACTTCCACCTTTTGTCATAATATCTTGATAAAAATCCATTTCAAGATTTAATCCTAAAATAGCAAGAGATTTTTTATTTGCTTCAAAATACCATTTTTCTGTTTCAACTAAAACACCATCGTTATCAAAAAGAATATATTTTTTCATCTAATTTCCATAAATTTGAGTATAAAAAAAGGAAGCTTTAAAAGCTTCCTTTTTCTGTTATAGGAGGAGAAAAAAGTTAAATTTATTAACTTATGAAAGAATTATAACCATCCACAATTAACTCTTCCTAAATAAACTATTAATAAAAAGTAAATAAGATAACTTTTATCCTATTTTACTTTTCCCATTTTGCTTTTGGAGCTTTATAATCTAAAATTTGTTTTAATAAATCATCAATATTATCACTAAATATTAGCATATCAACATGTTCTTGTTTGATAAAACCTTCTTTTGCACAATTTTCTAAAAACTCTTTTAGTTTGTCATAATAACCATTTATATTTAAAAATGCACATGGTTTTTTATGATAACCAATTTGTGCAGAACTTATTACATCGAATATTTCATCAAAAGTTCCATATCCTCCTGGAAGTGCTATAAATCCATCGCTTAACTCTTCCATTTTTGCTTTTCTTTGATTTATTGTTTCAACTTTAAAAATAGTTGATAAATTTTCATTTTCTAACTCTTTTGATGCTAAATCAAAAGTTATAACGCCAATAACATTATTATTTAGTTTCAAAGATTCATTTGATATGATTCCCATAATTCCTTGTTTACTTCCACCATAAACAATATTAATATTATTTTTGGATAATTTTTTTGCAAGAAGAATAGCTTGTTCTTCATAAATTTTGCTATTTCCAAATGCAGAACCACAATAAATTGCTAGATTCATTATTTTTTCTCCTTTTTATTATATGGTTTTAACATTAGTAACATTTTTGGTAATAACAATAAATCAGCAACTAAAACGCTAATCATTACAATTCCTGTTAGAAGACCAAAGTATATTGTAGGAATAAGATTTGAAAGTGTTAAAATAGAAAAACCTATTACTATAATAATAGTTGTATAGTACATTGCATGTCCAATTCCTTCATGAGCTCTTTTTATAGCGTTCATATAGTTATGGTCAAATTTGTACTCAACTTCAAATCGATGAATAAAGTGAATTGTATCATCAACTGCTATTCCCAAAGCAATAGCTGCTATTGTAATAGTCATAATATCAAGAGGAATTCCTAGCCATCCCATAATACCAAAAACCAATGAAATAGGTATAAGATTTGATACTATTGCTATAAAAACAACTTTTGATAATCTAAAAATCAAAAAGAACATAATTGATAAAACAAATAGTGAAGCACCAAAAGTTGAAGCTTGCGACTCAAAAAGTGATTGTAACATATTGTTATACAAAACCATAAGATTTGATAATCTATATGTCGTTTCTTTATTTGTTATTATATTTTCCAAATCTTTATTTATTTTATGTAGTAATTCATCTCTTCTTAGATCTGGATTTGAGTCTATAATTCTCATCGTAACTCTTGCTTCGTTTGCATCTATATTTACATAAGGAGATAATATTAGTTGTTTATATTCTTCTGGAAGTTGATTGTAAATTAAAGCTAAAGTTATACCGTCTAAATCTTGATTATTATTTAGAGTTTTACCAATTTTTAGTAATGTTGCTAAAGATTGTACTTTGCCTATTTCAGGAATTGATTCTAAATAGTTATGTACAGCCATAATAGTTTCCATTTTATCTTGAGTAAACCAGTATTGTTTATCCTCTTTTGATAAGATAAATTCATTTTCAAAGTCATCAAAATCACTATTATTAACAATTATTTTTTCTTGTATTTCATCATTTTTAAATTTGATAATTATATCAAGTGGAGTAGTTCCGCCCAAATTTTCATCTATAACTATCATTCCTTTATAAATTTCAGTTGATTTTTTAAAGTAGTTTATAAAACTATTTTCAATAAAAAGTTTTGAAGCCCCTACAATAGAAAAAACAACAGTTATAATACTTACAACTATGATAGCTTTTCCATTATTCTCAACTATTTTTGAACATTTATTTATAAAAGAGAATTTTCTATCAGATTTGTCAAATTCATCTTTTTTACCAATAAGAATTAAAATAATTGGAAAAACAATAAAAGATATAATCAATGATATAACTATCCCTAAGCTCATCATAAGTCCAAGATTTATAACTGGTTCTATATTTGATAATACAAGAGAACCAAAACCTACAACAGTTGTAATAATAGCTAAAGAACAAGGAATTAATTTTGATAAAACGGTGTTCATTACAAGTTTATATTGATTCGCTTTTTTATATTTGAAAAATAACTCTCTATATCTTTCTATTAGATGAATAACTATCGACATAGTAATTATTAGCTGAAGTGCTACAAAGTTTGAAGATATTACTGTAACTTCCCAATCAAAAAATCCTAAGACACCACCAGTTGAGATGATAGATATAAAACATATTAAAAGTGGTATGAAAACCCATCTTGCTCTTCTAAAAATATACCAAAGAATAAAAATAAATATTATGATAAGGCTCAAACCATAAATAAGTAAATCACTTTTAACAAATCCTATAACATCCGAAGATATCATATTTACTCCACCAAGGAATATTTTTGCTTCATTATCATAATTTTTAATAATTTCTCTTATTTGTTCGATATTTTTTTTGTCATTTTGTCTTAAAATATCTCTAAATTTTTTGAATTCAACAATAGTTGTTTCCAACTCTTTTTCTTCATTTTTTGTTATAGTTCCATTTTTTTGTTTCTCTAAAAGAGCATTTCTTTTATCTAAAAATTCAAAATATTTATTATCATCTTTTAGATTTAAAATAATTGCAGTTGTTTTAAAATCAGAACTTACAAGAGCATTTTTATATAAAGGTGAAGTTAAAAACTCATTTTTTACAAGATTTTTATCAAATTCTCCTGTTTGTAAGTTATCAACACCAGCAACTAAATCAGAAATAGGGCGAATTGGAGATTGTAAAAGAGGAACGGTTAATATTGAATCAACTTTTGTAATATTATCAACTTGTTCAAAATCTGAAGATATTTTTTTAATAGTATCTAAAGATTTTTCACTTAAAAGGTCATCGTTTGGAGAGAAAGTTACTATTAGAAAATTTGAATTTTCATATTTTTTATAAACTTCTCTAAAAAATCTTAAATCTTCATCATCTTCAAGTAAAAGTGTTTCCGCACTTGCATCTATTTGTACTTTACTAGAATAGTATCCTAACGTTGCAATAAAAGAAGCTACAAGAAGTAAAACTAAAAAAGGATACCTAAAAATAAAGGTATCGTAAAGCCTTTTTACCATAAGAACTATTGGTTTTTAAATTGTTCAAACATTTCATCAAAAGATTTCTCTTTTAACAATCCTGCAAACTGTTGTCTATAAGTTTGAATGATACTTACACCAACCAAGTCAATGTCATAAATATACCACTCTTTATCTTTTTCATAAAAATTGTAATTTACATCATAATTTCCATCTTTACCAACAAGCTGAGTTTTTAATTGAAGTCTCGTCTTATTATATGGTTCTAAAGATATGATTTTTACTTTTTGGTCATTGTAAAGTTCAAGTTTTTCACTATAAGATTTTTTTAGCTTTTCTTCAAAAACTTTAACAAAAGCATCTTGTTTTTGTTCATCTATACTTTCCCAAGCATCTTTGCCTAATGCAATTTTTGCCATAAGTTCAAAATCAAAAGCATCATCAACTATATTTATAATTTCTGTTTTTTTATCTTCAAAATTTAAATCTTTATTTTTTAATACTACTAAAACACTATCGATTTTTTTCGACATCTCTTCTTGTATATCATCTTTTTTTAATGCAAAAGCATTTGAAGATATAATTATTGTTATAAGTGCAATTTTCAAAAAATATTTTTTCATCATTCTATTCCTCTATCTCTTTAGTTCTTTTTTGCTTATAAACATCTCTTAAATATGGATATAAATCTAAAGCATCTTTTTTTATTATTTCATAAAAATTAGGGTTAAATGAATACTCATTTACTTTATAAACAGTATCTATACCTAACTCTTGAAGAGTGTTTTGTGGAATTTTATAATCTAAAGTATTATGACCTAGTTGACTTGTAGGTGCTACTATAAAATCTCCTGTTAATCCAACCATATCTCTTAGATTTGAAGGACCTATAAATGGTAAAACAACTGGAAAGCCATCTCCGATCCCCCAATATCCAAGTGTTTGCCCAAAATCTTCTCTATGGATTTTCATACCTATTACATCTGTTGCTGGGTCCATAAATCCACCAATTCCCCAAATTGTATTTATAAAAAATCTTCCCATTTCTTCTGAAGCATTTTGAAATTTAAATTGTAAAAGATTATTTATAAATCTTACGGGGAACATTAAATTTGTAAAAAAGTTGTTTATACCCGTTCTTGCAGGTTTTGGTACAACATATGCGTAACCTTTTGAAACAGGAGTTAAAACATAAGAGTAAAATCCATCGTTAAAAGAAGTCATAGTTCTATTATAACCACTTAATGGGTCAAAAATATCTTCAGTTTTTGAAGAAAATTCAGAATCAAATTCTTCTGGAAAATCATTGTTTATTGGCTCATTTGCAAAACTTAATAGTGTAAAAAACATTATAAGAATTAGTTTTTTCATACCATATCCTTTAAAATAAAGCGATATTATATAGAAATTTAATAGAAGATAACTTTAATGATGCTTTTTTTTCTCTGGTTTAGTATATAATAATTTTAAAAAAGATATAATAGAATTAAATTTTAAAAAATAGATTTTGGAGTAATTTATGGGTAGAGCCTTTGAGTATAGAAAAGCAGCTAAAATGAAAAGATGGGGAAATATGTCAAGAGTTTTCCCAAAATTGGCAAGAGCAATAGAAGTAGCAGCAAAAACAGGAGTTCCAGATCCAGAGATGAATTCAGCTTTAAGAACAGCGATTTTAAATGCTAAAGCTGAAAATATGCCAAAAGCAAATATTGATGCAGCTATAAAAAGAGCAACTGGAAAAGATGCAGCAAATTTTAGTGAAGTAAACTTTGAAGGAAAAGGTCCTCATGGAGTTTTGATTTTTGTTGAAACAGCAACAGATAATAATACTAGAACAGTAGCAAATGTAAAAATGTATTTTAATAAAACACAAGGACAAGTTGTACCTACTGGTTCTTTAGAGTTTTTCTTTGATAGAAAAGCTATTTTTGAGTTTAATAAACCAGAAAATTATGAGCTTGAAGATTTGGAAATGGAATTAATAGATGCTGGACTTGAAGAGCTTGAAGAAGAAGATGGTTTATGTTTGGCTTATGCAAACTATACAGACTTTGGAAATATGAATAATAAGTTTGAAGAACTTGGTATTGCTTTAACAAAAGCTGAATTAAAAAGAATTCCAAATAATCCTCAAGAGTTTAGTGAAGAACAACAAGAAGATATAGGAAAACTAATAGAAAAACTTGAAGATGACGATGATGTTCAAGCTGTTTATACAAATATTGCGTAAGCTATTTTAGGAGATGAAAATGAATGAAAATCAAAAAAATATAGGTGAAACTACTGGTGAATTAGGAAATGTTGACCAAATAAGAGAAATTTTATTTGGTTCTCAATCAAGAGAACTAAATAAAAGATTTGAAAAGCTTGAAGTTGATATTAAAAGATCTTTTGATGATTTAAAGTCAAAAATTGAGTTTAGCCAAAAAGAGTTTAATCAAAAACTTGAAAATGAAGTTGAATTAATATCAAAAAGAATTAAAAACCTAACAACAACTCAGCAAGATGAGTTTGCAGATATAAAAGATGGTAATTTAAAACAAGAAAAAAGAATTCAACACAATATAGATCTATTAAATGAAGAAATAGGTGTAAAAATAGAACAACTTACAAAAGACCAAAGCGATAGTAAAAAATCTTTAAGTGAAGAGTTAAACTTTTTGAAACTTGAAGTTTTTGAATTTATTGAAGATAAATTGGCTCAAATGAATAATATTAAACTTTCAAGAGATGATGCTGCTGAAATTATGATGGAAGCAGCTTTAAGAATAAAAGGGAATAACATTCAAAGCCAGTTAAACTTAATAGAAGAACCAAAAGAATAAGTTAAGATATGAATGAACTACAACGATTGAAAGAGCTTTTATTAAAAAAAGAGCTTGAAGATTTTGATGAACTTAAAAAACAGATTGAGAAGCTTGAATTTGAATCAAATAGTAGTGAACATATCAAACAAAAAATATCTCCTGTTGTAACAACAGCCATAAAAGATAATATTAAATCTTCAAGAGATGATGTTGTAGATAGTTTATATCCAATTATAGGAAATATGCTTACGAAATATGTAACTAGAACTTTTGAAGATATGATAAATTCTATCAATAATCAAATCAGAAATAGATTTTCTTTTAAAGCAATAAGTAGAAAGATACGAGCAAAAGCAAAAGGTGTTAGTGAAACTGAACTTTTGATAAAAGAGAGTACAAAAGCCTATATAAAAACACTTTTTTTAATAGACAAAAATAGTGGAGTTGTTTTGACAACTTTGGAAAACAAAAATAGCAATATAACTGAACCAGAAATGGTTGCTTCTATGCTTACAGCTATTAGAAGTTTTGTGAATGATTGGGTTGAAAAAAATGATGAAAATAAAGAGTTAAATACTATTGATTACGGTGGAAGTAAAATTGTAATAGAAAGTAGTACGAGTTGCTATTTAGCAGCTATTGTTGATGGTGTTGTAACAAAAGATGTATATAGAAAACTTGATGAATCTTTAGCTTTAGTTGTATCAAAATATGGTTCAAAAATAAGAGAATTTGATGGAAATTTAGCCAATCTACCAATAGATAAAATAAATGAAATTTTATTACCATTAATGAATTATGAAGAGTATATAGAAGAACACAAAAGTATTCATCCTATAATTTATATTGTTCCATTATCTATACTATCAGCTATTGGATATTTTATATATTTATACATTATTGATACTAATTTAGAGAAAAAAGCAAATGATATTTTGTATAAAAATCCAGAACTTACTATTTATAGATTAGAAGTTAGTGTAAAAAATAGAGATATTTTTATAAATGGTGTTGTTCCAAATACTTTTTATAAAGATATTGCTTTTAACTCTTTAAAAGAGTTACCAAATGTAAATAAATTAGAAAATAATATTCAAGTTATTGATTATATAAATAATCCAAAAGATATTTATGACAAAATAACATATTTAAGAATGGCATTGAATCAAAAAGATGGTAATAAGATAGGCTATATTTATGATTATCCAAATCTTAAAGTTACAGGTTCTGTTATTAGTAAAAACGAGAAAAAATATGTTGAAAGTCAATTTTCTTTGGTTGAGGGCTTAGAAAAGTTGGAATTTGATATAAAAATAGTCCCACCACAAATAAGTGATGTTATACATTTTGATTTAAACTCTTCTGAAATTTTACCAAATCAAGAGTATAAACTTATAAACATTATTAGTTTACTACATAAATTAGATGATGATTTGGTTTTAGAAGTTTATGGATTTAGAGATCATACAGGTTCAATAGAAAGAAATGAAATTTTAGTAAATCAAAGAGCTTTAAATGTTATGAGATATTTGAAGCTAAAAGGAAATGTATCTCAAAAACTTGTTAATTTAGGTCGTAATGAAATTCCAGAAGGAATAGAAGAAGATTATCAAGAGCAGGGTAGAAGAGTTATTTTCAAATGGAAAGAGTAAAGGTTTTTTATGTTTAGTTATAAAATAGTTTTAGTTGGAGATTATGGTACAGGAAAAACAAGTCTTATAAGAAGATTTGTGGACAATAGCTTTAGTGAAGAGTACAAAAGTAGTATTGGTGTTGCTATATCGAAAAAAGAGCTAATTTCTAATATTAATAGTATAGAACATAAATCAATTATGATGATTTGGGATATTGAAGGAAAAACTGATTTTCAACCAATTTTTGCTCATCATCTTATGGGTTCAAAAGCTTTTATTATAGTTGCTGATGTAACAAGAAAAGAGAGTCTTGATTCAATCAATGAACATATTTTACTTTGCCAAAAAAGTGTTGGAACAGCTCCTATTTTTATTGCTTTAAATAAAAGTGATTTGCAACATGAAGAGATAGATTTGAATAGTATAAAATCTTTATCTTCAAATGTTATTAAAGTTTTTAAAACATCAGCAAAAGATGAAACTTGTGTAAATGATATATTTGAAATTTTGAATTTTACTGTTGTTGGAAATTTGATTAAATGAAAACTGATTTAATTTTACCAATAGTTTGTAGTAAATATAAGATAGCTTATGTTCTTTTTGATAAAGATTTAGCCATTATTGATTTTGTTGAAAATATGAGTGATTTTATTGAATCTGATTTAAAAATATCTGAGAAATCAGATTTAAGAGAAGTTTTTTGGGAATTTGTAGGACTAGAAGATAGTTTAAATGACTTATATGAAGATAAAAAAGAGTATTTACATCTTCCCATGATATTTAGAAATAATATATATTATGACATTAATGTTGAAATTTGTTTTATAGAAAATAAAAAATATTTTATAGCAATGTTTACGAAACAGCAGAATAATCTTATGGAATATTTCAAAAATATTCAAAAAATGAATGAAACAAATCTTCACAATTATAATACTAAAAAAACTTTCAATAAAATCAATGAAAAACTTATAAGCTTTCAAATAGACAATGATGGATTTATAAAAAATGCAAATAGTGCTTGTACTTCATTTCTAGGATTAGAAGAAAAAGAATTGATAAATAAACATCTTTCAGAATACTTTTTTTCAAGAAATAAAAAAATTGACTTAAATAGTCATAGTAATATCTTAAGAGCAGAAAATAAAGATAATATAGAGATATTTTTTCATGCTGAGATTATAAATATTAATAATGACATATCATCTGACAAAATTATAGTTTGTCAAGATATTACATATCTAAAAAAGATAGAGAGCGAACTTGAATATGCAGTTAATCACGATAGTTTAACTGGACTTCCAAATAGATTGTATTTGACTAAAAAAATAGATGAAAATATAGAAAAATCTATAGAGAATAATTTATTCTTTGCTTTATGTTTTATTGATTTAAATAAATTTAAAGCAGTAAATGATACTTATGGACACCATGTTGGTGATATGTTATTAAAACATATTGGAGAAGTTTTAAAACATACTGTAAGAGAAGAAGATACAGTTGCAAGGCTCGGTGGAGATGAATTTGTTGTTTTATTGGAAAGCTTAGAATCCGTAGAATATTTAGAAAAAACTATTTCTAGGATACAAGAAGTTTCTGGAAAAATGCCATTTCACTATAATAAAGATTTAATTATTGAATTATCATTTAGTTTTGGAACAAGTATATATCCAAAGGATGGAGAAGATGCTAAGACTCTACTTGAAACAGCTGATAAAGAGATGTATTTAAAAAAAAATAGATAGATTCTAAGTCTAATAAACTTATAATCTACCTAGTAAACTATTTTTTAGAATCTAATTTTTCAATAGTTTTTCTTATATCTTCCACTCTTTTAGACGAGCTTGGATGTGTTGAAAAGAAATCATTACCACCTTCTTTTCCTTCGCTCATATTTTGCCAAAAGTTTATAGCTTCATATACATTATAACCAGCTTTGTGCATTAGATAAATTCCTATTTCATCAGCTTCACTCTCTTGCATTCTTCCATAAGGAAGCATAACTCCCAAGTTAGTACCAAGACCATAAGCTTGATTAAATGCATTTTGATATTGTGGAGCTGATGCTCCTAAAACAACATTTCCAACTATTCCAACACCTTGTTGAATCATATTATGGCTAACTCTTTCTGCTCCATGTCGCGCAAGTGCATGAGCAATTTCATGAGATATTACAGTTGCAAGTTGATCATCATTTTTAGCATATTTTAAAATTCCAGTATAAACTACAACTTTACCTCCAGGTAAACAAAAAGCATTAGCTTGTTTATCATCTACTAAATTAAATTCCCATTTAAAATCATTTCTTTGTGCAACTTGTGCAATTTTTTGCCCTATATTTTTAACTCTTTGAGAATCTTTTGTATTGTTTATAACTTTCACATCAGTTAAGGCTTCTTTATATGATTTTTCTCCTAAAGCCATCTCTTCTGAAGATGACATAAATATCATCTGCGAACGATTTGTATAAGGAGCTTTATGTGTACAAGCTGAAAATAGAAAAGCTGTTAAAATTATCAAAATAATACTTTTTGTTTTATTCATCTTTTTCCTTTTTAATTTTTTATGTAAATTCTAACAAAAACTATATATAAAAAACGATAAAATAAAGCTGTTTTGTACAAAAATTGTACAATGTATATATTGCCTTTTAATTTTAATTTAAAATCTCATTTGTAAACTAACTTATGATTTATATGTTGCTTAAATAATAAATTCCAAATTTAAAAAATAGTGTAACTTTTATTTACAAAAAATAAATTTGTACAACTATAAACAATAATTGTACATATTTATTTAAAGCTTTGTGATATAATTTAGCCAAATTCTTAAAATTTAATAGGAGATAATATGAGTTTATTACAAGACTATAAAGCACACGAGAGTGAAAGAGCTTCACAAGGTGGATTACCACCATTAGCTTTGACAGCTCAACAAACTGCTGATTTAGTAGAGTTATTAAAGGCTAGTAAAGTTGAAGATGCTGATTATGCATTGAATCTATTTAAAAATAAAATTAATCCAGGTGTTGATGATGCTGCTTATGTTAAAGCTGCATTTTTAAATGATGTTGTTCAAGGTAAAGTAGCATGTTCTGTGATTTCAAAAGTTGAAGCTATTGAAATTTTAGGAACTATGATGGGAGGATACAATGTACCACCATTAGTTGAAGCTTTAAAAATTGCTGAAGTTGCTGATGCGGCTGCAGAACAATTAAAAAATACAATCTTAGTTTATAACTCATTTAATGATGTAAAAGCATTGATGGATTCTGGAAATGCTAAAGCTAAAGAAGTTATTGAGTCTTGGGCAAATGCTGAATGGTTTACAAATAAACCTGCACTTGAAGAAGAAATTACATTAACTGTATATAAAATTCCTGGTGAAACAAATACAGATGATTTATCTCCTGCAACTGTTGCATTTACAAGAGCTGATATTCCATTACATGCAACTGCAATGTTACAATCAAGAATGGAAAAACCATTAGAAAAAATGATTGAATTAAAACAAAAAGGTCATCCATTAGCTTACATTGGTGATGTTGTTGGAACGGGAAGTTCTAGAAAATCGGGAATTAACTCTGTTCAATGGCATATGGGAAGAGATATTCCTGGTGTTCCAAATAAAAGAACAGGTGGTGTTGTAATAGGTTCAATAATTGCTCCAATTTTCTTTAACACTGCTGAAGATTCAGGATGTTTACCAATTCAAGCAAATGTTGATGCTATTGATACTGGTGATGTAATTGTGTTAAAACCGTATGCTGGTGTTATTGAAAAAGATGGAAAAGTTGTTTCAGAATTTAAATTAGCTCCAAACACATTAACAGATGAAATGAGAGCAGGTGGAAGAATTCCTTTAATTATTGGAAAAGGTTTAACTGCAAAAGCTAGAGCAGCATTAGGATTAGGTGCTTCAACTATATTTATTGCTCCTGAACAACCAGCTAACAATGGTAAAGGTTATACTCAAGCACAAAAAATGGTTGGAAAAGCTTGTGGTGTTGAAGGTGTTAAACCTGGTATGTATGTTGAACCAATTGCAACTACTGTTGGATCACAAGATACAACTGGACCAATGACAAGAGATGAGATTAAAGAACTTGCAGCATTATCTTTTGGTGCTGATATGGTTATGCAATCATTCTGTCATACAGCTGCTTATCCAAAACCAGCAGACATTAAATTAAGACACACTTTACCAGACTTCATCAACTCAAGAGGTGGAGTTACACTTAAGCCAGGTGATGGTGTTATTCACTCATGGTTAAATAGATTATGTTTACCAGATACAGTAGGAACTGGTGGAGATTCTCATACAAGATTCCCAATTGGTATTTCGTTCCCAGCTGGTTCAGGTCTTATAGCATTCGCAGGTGTTACAGGTATGATGCCTTTAACTATGCCAGAATCTGTTTTAGTTAAATTCTCTGGAAAAATGCAACCGGGTATTACTTTAAGAGATTTAGTAAATGCAATTCCATATTATGCAATTAAACAAGGATTATTAACAGTTCCTAAGAAAAATAAAAAGAATATTTTTGCTGGAACAATCGTTGAAATTCAAGGTTTACCAGACTTAAAAGTTGAGCAAGCATTTGAATTATCTGATGCATCTGCTGAAAGATCAGCTGCAGCTTGTTCTGTTCAATTAAATAAAGAACCAATTATTGAATATTTATCTTCAAACATTGCTTTAATTGAAAAAATGATTGAAGAAGGTTATGAAGACGCTAAAACTTTACAAAGAAGAGCTGATAAAATGAAAGAGTGGATTAAAAACCCTCAATTATTAGAGCCAGATGCTGATGCTGAATATTTAGCAACAATTGAAATTAACCTTGATGATATTAAAGAACCAATTTTAGCTTGTCCAAATGATCCAGATGATGTTGCTACATTAAGTGAAATCTTAGCTGATGACAATAGACCAAAAAATATTGATGAAGTATTCGTAGGTTCTTGTATGACAAATATAGGATTATTCAGAGCTTTAGGAGAAGTATTAAAAGGTGAGGGTGTTGCTAAAGCAAAACTATGGATTGCTCCTCCAACAAAAATGGATGAAGCTCAATTAACACAAGAGGGATACTATGCAGCATTTGCAGCAGCAGGTGCTAGAATAGAGATTCCAGGTTGTTCATTATGTATGGGTAACCAAGCACAAGTTAGTGAAGGTTCAACAGTATTTAGTACAAGTACAAGAAACTTTGATAATAGACTTGGTAAAAATTCTAAAGTTTATTTAGGTTCTGCTGAAGTTGCCGCTGTTGCTGCACTTTTAGGAAGATTACCATCTGTTCAAGAATATTTAGACATAGTTGCTAAAAAAATCAATGAAAGCAATAAAGATGGAGTTTATAAATATCTAAATTTCCACCAAGTAAGTGCTGAAGATTTATCTATTCTTTTAACTTCAAGATAATTAAATAGTTTGTAAGAAGTACTAACTTCTTACAAATTTTTCTATTAAAAAACAAAATAAGCTATAACTTGATAATATATCTTTTTTAAATTAAGGATATTTTTGAATAAATTATATTATAGCTATGAAATTTTTAAAGAAGATACACAAAATCTAGTAAATTTATGTAGGAATTTTGAAGCCGATACTTTTTTAAGTATTGCAAGAGGTGGATTAACTCTTTCTCATCTAATGGCTCAAGCACTAAATCAAAGAAATCTATTTATAATAAACTCAATATCTTATGATAGAAAGACTCAAAAAAATAGTCATGATGTTTTTAATATTCCAGATTTAAGTAATTCAAAAAAAGTATTAATTATAGATGATATTATAGATAGTGGAAATACAATGAAGCTAATTTTGGAGATTTTAAAGAATAAATACCCAAATATTGAGTTTAAATTAGCAACTTTGTTTTATAAAAAAAGTGCTTTAATAAAGCCAGATTTTTATGTAAAAGAAGCTAATTGTTGGATTGAATTTTTTTGGGAAGTTGATATAAAATAAAAGGAGTTTAAAATGGTTATGGATATAAAAGCAAAAAGATTTTTAGCATTTGCTAGTTTTTTATTAGCGAGTGCAGTAGCTTTGGGAGCTTTTGGTGCTCATGGATTAAAATCTATTTTAGATGAAAATATGCTAAAGGTTTATAATACAGGAGTTACCTATCAATTTTACAATACATTTGGATTGTTTATAGCAACATTTTTGTATATGTTGCGTCCTTATGCAAGAAAAATTTTATTATCAATTTATTTAATTACTATTGGAACATTAATTTTTAGTATATCTTTATATTTTTTAACAATTTTAAATATTCCAGTTCTTGGAGCGATTACTCCTATTGGTGGAACATTGCTTATAATTGGATATTTAACTTTATCTTATGGTATATTAAAATCAGAATAAGTAATTAAAATAAAAAGGATAAAAAATGGCAGTAAAAGAACATTCACTAGATATTTCAGCAAAACTTGATATGCAAGAGATGAAGAATGCTGTAATTCAAGCACAAAAAGAGATAGACAATAGATATGATTTTAAAGGTATTAGTAAAGAAATAGATTTAAATATTGGTGCAAAAACTATTACTTTAGTATCTTCGAGTGATAATAAAATAGATGCAATGCTAGATATTATGATTTCAAAGATGAATAAAAGAGGAATATCTATAAATTCACTTGAAGAAGTAAAAAAAGAAGATAGTAGTGGTGGAAATAGAAAATATATTTATAAAATTATTGATAGTATAGAAAAAGATGAAGCAAAAAGAATTCAAACAGAGATTAAAAATCTAAAACTAAAAGTAACTGCTGTGAATCAAGGTGATACTATAAGATTGACTAGTAAAAATATTGATGATTTACAAATAGTTATGAAGCATTTAAGAGGTCTTGATTTAAAAGCTCCATTGGTATTTGATAATTTCAAATAGGAAGTTTATGAAAAACAATATTGAAGATTTAAAAATTGAAGAGCTAAAAGAGACTAGATACATAAAACCAATTAGTGTAAGGTTTACTTTAAATGGAATTAAAAAAAGTTGGGAAGCAGTAAGAAGTCATGATAGTGTATCTATTTTGTTATATCATGAAGAAAAAAAATCTTTTTTACTTGTAAAACAGTTTAGAATGCCTGTTTATTTAAATGACAATAGTATTAAATATACTTATGAGCTTTGTGCTGGACTTGTCGATAAAGATAAAACTATTGAAGAGATTGCAATTGAAGAAATAGATGAAGAGTGTGGATATAAAGTTGATATAAATTCTTTACAAAAAATCACATCTTTTTTTACAAATGTAGGTATAAGTGGAGCAAAACAGCACTTGTTTTTTGCGAATATAAATGAAAATCAAAAAATTCATAGTGGTGGAGGAGTAAATGATGAACAAATAGAACTATTTTTCCTTCCTGTTGAAAAATGTGATGAGTTTATTTTTGATGAGAATAAAGCAAAAACGCCAGGACTTATTTTTAGTCTTTATTGGTTTTTAAAAAATCAAAATAATTTTGGGTTTTAAATGAGATTTTTTATTATATTTATTGCTTTAGGTTTATTTGCTGATGAGAATATTACAAAAGATGATTTAGATATAAATAACTCTTTTATTACCAAATATGAATATGGGAAAATGTTATACAATAATCCAAGAGGAATAGGATGTAACAACTGTCATGGAGATGATGCTAGAGGGGCAAAAATTGTAGATTTTAAGCATACTCAAAATGATGAAGAGTATATTTGTTCAATCATTGCACCTGATATTAAATATATAGAATATAACAATTTTTCAAAAAAGGTTAATTCTAAGAAAAATGAGAATTTAAAATTTGAAAAACATCAAGTTTGCGATAAATTAATATATAAAGCAAATGTTATGCCAACATATTTTATGGTTGAAGAAGAAATAGAGGCTATTTATTACTATATTCAGAATATGAAGTGAGAAAGCTAAAAGCTTTCCCACTTATCAGTTTTACTTTCTTTTACAACTTCTATTTTTGATTTTGTATTTGAAGTAGTTTTTATAGATTTTACTTTCGAAGTTTCTTCTATTTTATTATTTCCTTTATTACTTTCTAATCTTTTAGCTTTAACTTCATCTTTACCAATAAACTCTTTCTCATTAGCATCACTTACTATCAATTTTGCAATTTCATCTGTTACTATTGCAATATCATGTGTTTGACTTGCTACCATTGCATTTTGTT
>NZ_PDKB01000006.1 GCF_003316695.1 Aliarcobacter vitoriensis | reverse complement strand
CCTTTCCTAAGTTACTTCTTCTAGTATTTTAGGGAAGGCCTTTTTTTATTCTATTTCCTATATCTCAACACAATTAAACATATTTAAACACCTTCTTCAAGTTTTATTTATATCCTCTTTATTTTTTACTAAACACCTATATTTTTTTCTATTTATCTATTTCTATTTTTTAAATTTATTTAAACACCTTCTTCAAATTTGATTTATATACTTTTTATTCATTATCTATCTTCTGAAAGATTGAGTTTTATTCAAAAGAAGTTACTCTATACTTTTTATGAAATTGTATCTTTTTTATTATCAAAGAAATAAAAATAAAGATTTAATCAATAATTACTATTAATTTAAAATTATATTAAGTTTAATTGATTAATATTTCATTTACTTTTTGATAATTAATATACTAATTATTAAGATGTAAAAATAAAGATAAATTTCCCTAAAGATTTATCGAAATTTTAATCAAAAATTAAATAAAAAGGACATGTATGAAAATACAAATGGCTAGAACGGTTGCAACAGCTATGCTATTGTGTGCGGGTAACCTACTAATTGCTAATGAAACTACAAAACTTGATGATATTCAAGTTGTAACTACTGCTTCAGGATTTGAGCAAAATGTTGCTGATGCTCCTGCTTCAATTTCAGTTATTACAGCTGAAGAATTACAAAAAAAATCATATACAGATGTTATAGATGCTGTTAAAAATGTACCAGGTGTTTCAGTGTCTGGTGGTGGAAATAATCAAGATATTGCAATTCGTGGTATGGGTTCAGCTTATACAAAATATTTAGTAGATGGAAGACCAATAAGTTCAGGAAAGTCTGTAAAAGTAAGTACAATAACCTATGAAGGTAAGATTGGTGCATATTTACCACCAATAGATATGATAGAAAGAATAGAGATTGTAAGAGGACCTATGAGTTCACTTTATGGAAGTGATGCAATGGGAGGAGTTATAAATATTATAACAAAAAAAGCTTCTAATGATATTTGGAGAGGTAGTATAAGTCCAGAATATACAAAATCAGTAAATGATATTTCAAATGATGAGTATAATGTAAATATGTATTTGTCTGGTCCAATAATCAAAGATAATTTATCTTTGAGTTTAGATGGAAGTTTTCAAGGAAATGATGAAAGTGATTTTACTGCAGCTAGTCCAAATAGTATTAATGGAAGTAAAAATGAAAAAAAAGTTAGAAAAATTGGAAGTGAATTAACTTGGAATATAAATGAACAAAATGATTTAAATTTTAGATATGATTATACAAAACAAGAATATAGTTCTACTATTGGAAAGAGTTTACAAAATGCTAATACTGGACAATCTTATATTAATCTACAAAAAGATGTTTATATGATTGGACATAAAGGTATTTTTAATAACTTTGTAACAAATACATATTTTCAAACAGAAACAACTAAAAAAGTTGAAGATAAAATTTTAGAAGAAAATTTAGATACTTTTAATACACAATCATCATACAATATTGGTAATCATATAGTTACTTTTGGTGGACAATATAAAAAAGAAAAATTTATAAATGAAGCTAATGGTTTAATAGGTGTTACTAATTTTGCTGTAAAAGAAGCTGATAGATGGGAATATGCACTATTTGTAGAAGATGAATGGGGAATTACAGATAATTTTGCATTAACTACTGGGGTTAGGTACAACCACGATGAGTTATTTAGTGGAGAGTTTACTCCTAGAATTTATGGAGTTTATCATATTACTGATAGTTTAACTTTAAAAGCAGGAGTTAGTACAGGATATAAACAACCAAATATTGCTGAAACATTAGAAGGATTTGGACAAGGAACAGGTGGTCCATGGCTAGGACAAGTACCACACTTTAGAATATTAATGATTGGTAATCCTGATTTAGAACCAGAAAAAAGTGTTAGTTACGAAGCAGGATTAAATTATTCAAATAATGAGATAGGATTACTTAGTAGTTTAATGCTTTTTCAAACAGATTATAAAGATAAAATTCAATCATTAAGTATTTGTAAAACAGATTCAACTGGTAATGCTAATAGAAATAATTATGCAGCTTGGAATTGTTCTCTTGGTTCAGACAAATATTATTCTTTAATGTCATTTCAAAATGTATCTGATGCTGAATTAAAAGGAGTTGAATTTACTTTAGATTATGATTTACTCAATAATTTAACTGCAAGTACAAGTTATACATATACAAAATCTGAACAAAAAAGTGGGGATTTTAAAGGAGAACCTTTAAATAATCTACCAAAAAATATGGTAAATGTTGGTTTAGATTATGATATATCTAAAAATTGGAACGCTTGGGCAGATTATAATTATAGGGGAAAGACAAGTGGATCTAATGGTAGTAATGATGTAACACCAGGTTATGGTCTTTTTGATGTAGGAGTTGTTTTTAAAGCTACAAAAGATTTAAGTTTAAAGGCAGGTATGTATAATATTGCAAATAAAGAGATTACAAATGATGAATATGGTGTTGTACTTGATGGTAGAAGATATTCTGTTGGTATGAATTTGAGATTCTAAAATCTATTTTAATTACAGATTATTTATAATAATCTGTAATCAATCTCTAGCCTCAATAACTCTTTTTTGTAACTCTTCTTTTGTAAATATTTTTGATAGTTTTTGTATACTTATTCCATTTGATAAGCTTATGATTATTCCTTGGTTATCTTCGCTAAACTTAGCAGATTTTATAATAACTTTTATTTTGTTTTCAAATTCATCTATAATGTATAGTTTTCTTCCAACAAAAAGTTGATTTAAAGTTGGTTCTTTAAATACTCCTATTAAATTTCTATTATTATATAGATATTTCCATAATTTAAACTCTTGTTCATAACTTAAGAAATAGTTTGTATAGTCTGAAAAAACTCTATCACCTTTTACATAAAATTTTGTTTCAGGGAAAAAGCCTTCTATGCAATTGCATAAAAACATATCTTGTTGTTTTTCTTTTATTTTTGAAATGCAAAAATATTTAAATTTCTTAAGTTTATCGATAAATAGTAATTCTTCACTATTTTGATTTTCTAATATAGCAAAAATATTGAAAAGTTCTTTAAAATCATTATCATTTGAAGCTAGAGTTTTAAGTACTTTTATACTCAAATTTGTTTCATTTTGTATATCTTTATCTATCTTATATGATTTAAAATTTGATTTTTTTAAGTCTAATATTTGAATTTGATTTTTTGTTTGATTTAATAGATATATTTTAGAATTATCATTTTTTTCAACTATAAATATATTGTTTGTATCAATTTGTAAAGTTTTATATTTAGCTATAATTTGTTTTTTGAAATCAGTTATTTTTTCTTCTGTTATAGTATATTTAAAATCACCATTTTTTAAAAATTCTACAAGTTCATATTCTGTATTAAAATCAAGGTATCCACTATTTGAATACTCTTTTTTATGGCTATCAAATTCTAAATCTAAAGATAAAAGATAGTTTTTATGTCTATAAAGCTCTTTTTGATCTTTTATAATAAATTTTTTTAAAATCATTTTTTATCCTATTTTTTATTTTTGTTTGATAAGTCATAAATAAACGCAAAAATTTCTGCAACAGCTTTATACATAGAAGATGGTATCTCTTTATCTATATCAATTTGAGATAAAAGTTCTACTAAATCTTCATCTTTTTTTATGGGAATATTGTTGTCTTTTGCAATTTTTATGATATTTTTTGCAGTTTCACCTTTCCCTTTTGCTGTTATTTTTGGAGCATTATCTACTGATTTGTCATATTGGAGTGCAACGGCTTTTTGAATATTTGGGCTTTTATCTTCCATCTTATGCCTTTATATCAACTTTTGAACCAAAAGATTCACTATTATAGTAGTTTTGTTGGTAAATATTTGATGGTTTTTCTTCTTTTATTTCTTCATCTTTCATATCAAGAAGTTTTATATTTATGGGTATTAATTCTACATTGTTAAGAGCTATTTTTAATTGTTGCATATTATCTCTAAGAGCTATTTTAAAATGTTCTCTTTGAGCATAAATAGTCATATCTAACTTATTCTCATCATAAAGAGATAGCATCAAATCAACTTTTCCAAAATCTTTTAATGTTAGTTTTATTTGACAAAAAAACTTTTCTTCATCTTTTTGTTTCATCTCGATAGTTCCATCTTCTAACATTTCCCAAAAAAAAGGAATATAAACATAGTTTGAGTTTGAAACAATAGAAGTTAGTTGATGATAATCTACTTGAGTTATCAAATTGTTTATTGTTCTCAAAGCATCTTGTGATTTTACATCTGTTTTTGTACTTAATTCATCTTGCATTTGTAATAAAACTGATTTGAAATCATCTTCTAGTTTTATATTTGTTTTTAAATTTTGTGTTGGGTTATTTATTTGCTCTTGAATGACTATTTCAACTTTTTTTATAAGAGTATTTATATGTTCTTGAATTTGGCTATTTTGTGGATTTTGTGATTGTAAACTATCTTTTAAAGCATTTAAAAGAGGGCTTAAATTTGTTGTAAAATTATTTGAAAAAGTTGATAAATTTATATTTTGTAAGTTATTTGTCAAATTTGATATATTTTGTGATGGTTGCTGATTATTTTGTATTGCTACTTCTGGTTTTGAAAAAAAATCATTTATTTTTAGAAGGTTATCTATTATTGGCAAAATATTTTTGTTTTGTACTGAAGTAGGGTTTTGTATTATGTCATTTTTAATTTGTACTAAAAGTTCTTTTACTTGTAGATTAATACTATTTTTTGTTTCTAAAATGCTTGGATTTTGTAGTTGATTTGTAGCTTGAGATGAAGTTGAGTTTTGTACTTGATTGTTTGCTAAATTTACTATTGGATTTTCTACTGTTTTTGTTTGTAGTTGTGGTGTTTGATTTTGTGTGGGAGTATTTTCTATCTTTGATTCAACAATAGTTCCTTGATTCAAAACTGTTTTTAATTCATTTACAAGGTTACTTAAACTTTGTGTCTGTGGATTGTTCAAAGCATTATTTAAATTTTGTAATGCTGTTGTAAGATTTTTTAGACTAGTTTGTAAATCACCACTAGACACAAAAGTTGGATTTGATACATTTTTGATAATATTGTTTATAAGGTTATTTATCTCTTTTGCTTGAGGTGTATCAATATTTTTTAATAAATTTGAAATATTTTGTAAAATATTTTCTATTTTTGTACTTAAATTTGAATTTTGTGTAAGTTTATTTTCTAAAAAAATACCACTATTTTTTAATTGTTCTTTTAAACTATTTGCATCAATATCTTTTAGATTTTTTGCAAAGTTTTCTAATAATGGTTTAAATTTTTGCAAATTTTCATCATCTTTTACAGAATCAAGTAAATTTGATATATTTGTTGAAACACTTCCTAAATCTTTGAAAAGATTTGAATTTTTTAGCATATTTTCTAAAGATGAATTTGACTTTGTACCATCTTTTATATTATCAAAAACTTCTTTTAAAACTTTTCCAGCATCGATTGTTGATAATTGTCCTTTATCTTGTTTTAAAAGATTATTTAAAGTTTTATTGTCTGTCTCTTTTAATACATCATTTAAGACTTTATTGTTATTTGCTAAAAGTATATTTAAAGCTGTTTCATTTGATATTAACATAATAGATTATAACACAAATAGTTATAAAATAGAGCTATTTATTGGTATTTGAATTTAAATCAGAATATATCAAGAATTTAAATTTTATCTATTTTTGTTACTAAAAGTAACTTCAGCTAACAAATTTCAAAATTCTTTTGTAAAAATTGTCCATTTTTTTCATTTAAATCGTCTTACTATATAGAGAAACAAATTCTCAAAATTAATACAAAGGATTTAAGATGAAAAGAAAGATTTTCATATCAGTATTAACATCAATGATGTTAAGTGGAACAATGTTAAATGCAAAAGAGATAAGTTTGCAAGAAGCAGTAGAGAATATAGTAAAGAAATATAATGTAACATATATCTCAAAAGCTAATAACCTGAAAGATAAAAGTATAAATTCAGAAAAAGTGAGTTTCGGGGGGGGGTACGGTATTAAGTAATCTAAATAGTGTACTAGAAGAACATAATCTCAAAGCTATCGAAGAAGATAGCATAATTTACATAATAGAAAAACCAAAATATCAAAACTTTGGTAATACTACTGTTTTAGATGAAATATCTGTTTCTGGAACAAATTATAGAAATGGAAGTGCAGAATCAGGATACCTTGTAGAAGAAACAAAGGGAGTAGGTATTTGGAATGATAAAAAACTACAAGACACTCCTTACTCAATGAGCATCATCTCAAAAGACTTAATCGAAAATGTACAAGCAAAAGATATGAATCAGATATTTAAAATGAATCCAACTACTCAAGTAGAAGATGGAAATTTTGGATCAACTGGAGGAGATCATACAGGAGTAACAATTAGAGGATTTAATTCTTCAAATCCAATAGTTGATGGTATCTCTTATGCTGGAAGTAGTACAAATAGTGTGATGATGCAAGATATAGAAAGAGTTGAAATTATCAGTGGTGCAACAGGATTTTTATATGGAGGTGGAAGAGTTGGTGGAGCAGTAAACTATATCACTAAAAAACCAACTACAAAAGATTTAAGAAATGTAACTATTGGTAGTTATGGAAATGAATCATACTATGGAACTATAGATTTAGGAGGACAATTCGATGAAGATAATACTTTTGGATATAGAATAAATGCACTATATCAAGATGGAAGACTACCATCAGAAGCTGATACAAAGCAAAAAGCAATAAGTTTAGTTTTTGATTGGAAACCAACTGATAATTTTTATACAGATATAAAATATGCTTACAAAGATTATTTAGCAAAAGGTGGAAATCTTGTTTTTGGTGATTATGGAGGAGTAGTTCGTTCAGATATAACTTCAAATAAATATTCTATTCCAGATTGGATGGATAATGAGTCAAATACTCACAATATTTCAAATAATATAAGATGGGATATAAATGATATTTTTACTCTAAGAACAAATGCAATGTATGAAGAACATAAAGGAAGAGGAACTTACGGCTATATTCACTATTATAAAAATAATATTATTGAAGAGTTGGATGCTAGACAATTTGCTTGGAATAAAACTAAAAATTATGGAGCTAATATATATTTAGATTCAAAGTTTGATACAGGAAGTATAAATCATACTTTAACAACTGGATATTCTTTAAATTCGAGAAAACTTTTTAGATCAGCAGATAATGAACTTAGAACTAACAGGTATTACAATTACACTTTTAGTGATTATAAAAATTTATCTGAACCAAATTGGAGTGATTTTGGGACAATTGGAACACAATCAAAAAAACCAATAACTCAAACTCAATATAAAAATATATTAATAGGTGATGATATAGTTTTCAATGAACAATGGAGTGCATTAGTAGGAGTAAATTATGCAACTGCTATCAATAAAAACTATTTATCAAATACGAAATATGATAAATCAGAATTAACTCCTACTTTATCACTTATTTATAAGCCTTTTGAGAATTTGACAACATATGCTACATATATAGAGAGTTTAGAATCGGGAACTATTGTTGGAATTTGGTATGCAAATGAAGGAAAGATTTTAGATCCATATAAAAGTAAACAATATGAAGTTGGAGCAAAATATAGTTTATTTGATGAAAAAGCTTTATTAACAACATCATTGTTTAGAATAGAAAAAGCTAATTCTTACACTGATGAAAGTACAACAGCAAGTTTAGGAAAACCAACATTAACTCAAGATGGAGAACAAATCCATCAAGGTCTTGAAATAGGGCTTACTGGAAAAATTACAGAAAATTTAACTTTGATGGGGGGAGTAACTTTGATGGATTTAAGTTTAGAAAAAATTGAAGATGAAGCTTTAAAAGGAAACAAACCAACATTAGTAGCTACAAAAATGGCTAAATTATTTGTAGAGTATAATATTCCATATATAAATGGTTTAGCTATAAATACTGGAGCATACTATACTGGTAAAAGCTATGTAGATCAAGAAAATAAGGATGTTATACCAAGCTATACAATTTATGATGCAGGGCTTAGATATTCTACTAAGTTAGGACAATATCCAACAACTTTTAATCTAAATGTACAAAACTTAACAAATAAAATTTATTGGGCAAATGCAAATGGTATAGGGGATACTAGAAGTGTTGCTTTCTCTATGAAAATGGAGTTTTAAGAATATTTACAAATAAAGAGAGTTTTCACTCTCTTTATATGAATTATTTTTGTTTTTTACCAGCTATTACAAGTCTTAGAGCATTAAGTCTTATAAATCCTTCTGCATCTTTTTGATTATAAACTTCATCTTTTTCAAAAGTTGAGTAAGCATCATCATAAAGTGATTTACTTGATTCTCTTCCTACAACAGTTACATTTCCTTTGTAAAGTTTTAGTTTAACTATTCCTTCTACATTTTTTTGAGTTGCATCAATAGCAGCTTGAAGCATTTCTCTTTCTGGTGAGAACCAGTATCCTTGGTAGATTAATTTTGCATATCTTGGCATTAATTCATCTTTTAAATGTGCAGCTTCTCTATCTAAAGTTAAAGATTCTATTGCTCTATGAGCTTTTAGCATAATTGTTCCACCTGGAGTTTCATAGCAACCACGAGCCTTCATACCAACATATCTATTTTCAACAATATCAACTCTTCCAATTCCATGTTTATTTCCATAATCATTTAAAGTTTTAAGTAAAGTTGCAGGAGATAACTCTTTTCCATTTATAGAAATAGGGTCTCCATTTTTATATCCAATAGTTATATATTCAGCTTCATCAGGTGCTTTTTCTGGAGAATTTGTCCATAACCACATAGTTTCTTCTGGCTCATTTGCTGGATTTTCTAAGTGTAAACCTTCATAAGAGATATGAAGTAAATTTGCATCCATAGAGTAAGGGCTTATTTTTGGATTTCCGTTTTCATCCACGTGTTTTTGTGCTATCTCAATACCATTCTTTCTAGCATATTCAAGTAAACTTTCTCTTGAATTTAACTCCCATTCTCTCCAAGGTGCAATAACTTTTAAATCTGGATTTAAAGCCAATGCTCCAAGTTCAAATCTAACTTGGTCATTTCCTTTCCCTGTTGCTCCGTGACTTACTGCTTCTGCACCTTTTTCATTTGCAATTTCTACAAGTTTTTTAGCAATAAGTGGTCTTGCAATACTTGTTCCTAGTAAATATTCACCTTCATAAATAGCATTTGCTCTAAACATTGGGAAAACATAATCTTTTACAAACTCTTCTTTAACGTCTAAAATATATACATTTTCTGGTTTAATACCACAAGCTATAGCCTTAGCTCGTGCTGGTTCCACTTCTTCGCCTTGTCCTAAATCGGCTGTAAAAGTGATAACTTCAGCATTGTATTCATCTTGAAGCCATTTTAAAATAATAGAAGTATCCAAACCACCACTATAAGCAAGTACAACTTTTTTTATATCTTTTTTACTCATAAATATTTCCTATTTTGGTTATTAAATTTCGCTGATTTTATCTAAAATTTAATATAAAACGATTTAAGCAGCAATAACTTTGTTTCTTCCTGAACTTTTTGCTTTATACAGTAATTCATCAGCAAGTTTTAAAACTACATCTTGATCTGAGTTTTCACTTAAAGTTGCAACTCCTAGACTTATTGTCACTTTTTGATTTATTCCAAAATCACTATTTTCTACAACTTTTCTTAAAATTTCAGCTAATTTTGTTGCCGATTGGATATCACTATTTGAAGCTAATATTAAAAATTCTTCGCCTCCCCATCTTGCACATATATCGGTTTTTCTAGTATGTTGTTTAAAGATTTCAGATATTTGTTTTATTACAAAATCTCCTTTATCGTGACCATATGTGTCATTTATCTTTTTAAAGAAATCTATATCCAAAAGGATTATTGAAAATGGAGTTTTATATCTTTTAAATCTTGAAACTTCTTCTTCTAGTCTTTTTAGAGTATATCTTCTATTGTATAATCCACTTAAAGTATCAGTTTCAGATAAATTTTTTAGAAGTCTATTTTGTCGTAAAACATTTAATCCAAGGGCTAAGATAATAATTAATAAAATAAAGAATACAAAAATTATATTTTTTTGATTTGTAATAATTTCTTCTTTTACTAAGATACTGCTATTTTGTTCATCTATTTTTTTCATTAGAAGATCTAGGTTGTTTTTTGCATCTTCAAAAGTTTTTTCTTGTTCTAATTGTAAATTTATTAAATTTTTTATATCTTTTTCTTTTTTTATTGCCTCATTTTGAGCAATAAAAAGTTTCTCTTTTTGTTCTTCTATGCTAGTGTAAATTTGTGATAATTCTTTTTTTTGTAAAGTTAATTGTTCATTTTGAACTTTTATATTTTTTATTTGATCACTAATTATTGTTTTTTGTTGGTCTATTGCTTTTAATTGTTCTTTTAATTCTTTGTTTTTGTCTTCAATATTTTTATTTAAAGAGGTAATAGTCTCTTTTTGCTCTTTTAATTGAACTTGAGAAGATTTATATAATTGAGCTACATCAATTTCTGTTCCACCTAAAAGTATAATATCTGGTGATACAGTCAAATCTCTATTTAAAATATTTGCTTTATTTATCTCAAAAGTTATTTTTGAATCATTTTGAAGTAGATTTATCATAACTTGTTTTTTGTTTGCATAATTATCGCTTATTAATAGAGTATTGTTTTTTTCATATTCATAATATAATTTTTCATATTCAACTTCTGATGATTTATCTATAAAAATAGCTTGAATGTTATCTACTTTAGTATTATTATAAATAATTACTTCTATATTTTTATCGTTTAATTGTTTTCTTGAAGCTAACATCTTAAACATATTGTTTAATGTTTGATTTTGAGAAACTATCATCAATTTATAGCTTTTTATATTCTCATCATTTTTCCAAGAGATATTTTTTAAAAAATTGTAAACATACGCAACTTTTATTTGTTCTTCTTTTATCTCATCTGAAAATGTATTATTTATTGATAATAAAAAAATAAGTATTGATATATAGATCTTCATAGTTTTTCCTAAAAATTAATTGTATATGAAATATAAGTCATTCTGGTATCTTGTGGTGAAACATATCTTTTTGATGAATTATATCTTGGAGTAAAATAGTGTTCATCAAAAATATTATCTACTCTAAGTGCTATTTTTTGTGATTTTGTAATATTATAACTAGCATATAAATTTGCTATGAAATAACCATTTGTAGTTCTGTCTGTAATATCATCAAAAGGTGCAACTTTTATTGGGCTTAACCATCTAAGTGATGGTGAGAATGTAAAATCTTTGTATCTAAAAGTACTTCCAGCTTTAAATACATGTGATGCAAGAAATGGTAAATTATAGTCGTATTCATAGTCTATTTTTCCATTTATATAACTGTAATTTGCCCAATAGTTTATATCATATCCCGAAAAGTAAGAGTGTCCCATATATGATATATCTCCACCATATATGTGAGAGTCTGCTGCATTTTGAGCACTTTTGGGATTATTTATTTGAATGTCATTATATTTTCCACTAGGAAGAGGTTCTTCTATTAGAATAATATCTTCTATATTTGTGTAGTAAGTAGAAAAAACTATTTGGTCATTACTTGAAAGATGTAAAAATAGATTGTATTCATAAGTTTTACTTTTCTCTGGTTGTAAATCTGAATTTCCTACTCTTGCTTCATTAAAATATAATTCTCCATTAGAATCTTTGTTTAATGCACCATAAGATTTATATTTAACATTATTTGAAGGTGCTAAAAAAGCTTGAGAATATATAAATTTTTGTGTTAAAGAATTATTCTTATGTATTAAGGCAATTCTTGGATTAAAAGAAGATTCATAGTTTGAATTTTCATCATATCTTGCTGCTAAAGCTATTTCAAAATTATCATTTAATGTTATTTGGTCTTGGATATAAAATGCAATATTATGCCATTTTTGTTCATAATTTGGAGCTTTAATATTTGAAAGATAAGCATTATTTCCATCTTGAATTAAATATAATTTATCTTTTCCTTTTTTTATACCTTGATAACCAATAGGTGTTACATCATACCAATCAAAATTTGTTCCAATAGTTATATCATGGTTTTTTATTTGTTTATTTAAAGTTTCTTCTAAACTATATTTTTTAGATTTTGAATATTGGTAGCCTTTGAAACAGTTATAGTCTGCATCACATCCTGTATATCTATTTCTAAAATAACTATCATTTAAAAATTCAGTTTGGCTATAACTTAGAGTTGTTGTTGATGACATATCCCAAAAAATATCAGTTTCATATCTTAAATAAGTATTGATTTTTTGAGTATTTAAGTTTGCATTCTTATCAAAAATATTCCTATTTTTATTTGCATTATCTCCATTCATTGAAATAAGTGTAGATTCAGAAGAATAACTATAATTTGCTCCAATATCAAAGCCACCTTTTAAATATTTTAAAGAAGCAGATTTTGTTTCATGTGGTTGAAAATTATTAGATTGATTTGTATTTTTAAAGTTATCTCGATATTTTTTGTCAAAATTATAGTCTTGATCTGTATGCAAATGAGCCTTATATGAAAGAAGTCCATCGTTTATCTTTATACTTTGATTTGCATAAAAATATTTATATCTATCTTTTCCTGCCCAAACTCCTATTTGTCCATTTTCTTTAGAAGAAGTTACAAGATTGATAACTCCACTCATAGCATCAGCCCCATAAATAACAGAAGCTGCACCATAAAGTATTTCTACTTTTTCTATTCCAATGAGTGGATATTGCATAGAAACACTCATAAATTCTCCATCTGTTTGGTCTATTTCTATACCATCTTGAAGAATTTTGAAGTAGTTGTTACCCATAATTCCACGAATACCAATTTGATTTATTATTCCACTATCTGCATGTCTTAATATTTGAATTGCAGGTAAATCATTTAATAAATCATCAAGTCCTCTATAACCTCTTTGCTCTATTTGCTCTTTTGTAATTATTATGATTTTTGTAGGAGCAACATCTAAAACTTGAATTGATTTTGAAGCTGTAGTTAGTTTCATAGTTTTAAGTTGTTCTAAGTCTAAATCAAATATATCATCCATTAAGTCAAATTTGTATTCATTTGCATTTAAAAAGGAATTGAATATCAATAAAAATGATAAAATAATATATCTAAAAATCATAAAACTCCAAAGATAAAGATTATTCTATAATACACAATTTTTAATCAAAAATAGGTTAAAAATATTTTAGTTTATTTTAGTTATAATATTTTCTATGAGAATAGATAAATTTTTAAACGCCGTTAATATAACAAAAAGAAGAGCCGTTGCTGAAGATATGTTAGAACACAAAGTTGTGTTTTTAAATAATATAGCTGTGAAAAAAGCAAAAGAGGTAAAAATAGGGGATATTATCGAAATAAAATACCTTGAAAGTAGTGAAAAATTCAAGATTTTACAAATACCAACTACAAAATCAACACCAAAATCAAAAATAGATGAATATGTACAAAGGATAGATTAGAATGTTTATTGAAACAAAAGCAAAATTTGATGAGATTTTTCAAAATAATTTAAGTCATGAGGAGATTAAAGATTATTTTTTAGCTTTATATGAAAGAGGAGAAACTGCTTCTGAACTTGCAGGAGCTGCAAGTGCTATGAGGGATTACGTTATACCACTTCCAATTTCAAAAGAGTTACAAGAAAAATCAATCGATATTGTTGGAACAGGTGGAGATAAAAGTTATAGCTTCAATATTTCTAGTACCGTTTCTATTTTGTTAGCAGCTGGTGGTTGTTATGTGGCAAAACATGGTAATAGAAGTGTTACAAGTAAAAGTGGAAGTGCTGATATGCTAGAAGCTTTGGGAATAAATTTGAGTTTGAGTTTAGAAGATACTGCTAAAATGCTTGAAGATACTGGGTTTGCTTTTATGTTTGCAGCAAATCACCATCCTGCTATGAAATTTATAACTCCTGTTAGAAAAACGATTCCACATAGAACAATTATGAATATAATAGGTCCGTTATGTAATCCAGCTAGCGTTGAAAAACAAGTTATTGGAGTATTTCATAAAGATTATATCAATAAAATAGCAACAGCTTTGGATTTGTTGGAGTGCAAAAGAGCTATGGTTGTATCTTCAAATGATGGAATGGATGAAATATCTGTTTCAGATATTACTTATGCAACACTTTTATTAAATGGGAAAATTGAAGAGTTGGAAATAAATCCAGAAAACTATGGAATAAAATTGAGTTCAAAAGATGATATTGTTGGTGCTGGTCCAGAAGTTAATGCCCAAATTACAAGAGATATTTTAAATGGCGATTTAGATGGAGCAAAAAGAGATATTGTTTTATTGAATTCAGCAGCAGCTTTAATTGTAGATGGTAAAGCAAGAGATTTTCAAGATGGTATACAAATAGCTAAAGAGATAATCGATAGTAGAAAAGCAAAAGAGAAATTGGAACAGATTATTAAAATTTCACAAAAATTGAGTTGTTAAAAGGTTGATTTTTGAAAAAAGAGTTTTTATTAGGCTTGGATGAAATAGGTATTTTAATTGATAATTTAAAAAATATTTTATCTGAAGATTGTGTAGCTATTTTAAGAGGTGATTTAGCAAGTGGCAAAACAACTTTGGTTAAAAGTTTTGTTCATTCTTTGGGATTTGATGATTTAGTAACATCACCGACTTTTTCTTTACAAGCTATATATTCGGATGCAATATTTCATTATGATTTGTATAATAAAACCTTAGATGAATTTATAAGTTTAGGAATGCTTGAAGAGTTCGAAAAAAATGGCATACATTTTGTTGAATGGGGCGATGAAAAACTAGAAGAACTTTTAAAAAACTATGGTTATGAAGTTGTTGTTATAAATATTTTTAAAGAAAATGATAAAAGGTTGTATAAAATAGATGCATAAGTTAGAAATAGTTGATATTAAAAAAAGTATTAAAAAAACAGAGATTTTACATGGAATTTCTCTTGAAGTTAAAAGTGGAGAAATAGTTGGACTCTTAGGACCAAATGGAGCAGGTAAAACAACAACATTTTATACAGTTTGTGGACTTGTAAAACCAAGTAGTGGAACAGTGTTTTTTGATAAAGAAGACATAACAAAACTACCACTTCATAAAAGAGCATTAAAAGGAATAGGTTATCTACCACAAGAGTCATCTATTTTTAAAGATTTAAGTGTTGAAGACAATCTACTTTTGGCAGCTGAGATTATATATGATGATGAGGATGAACAAAAAAGAAGAGTTGAAGAACTTTTGGAGCTTTTTAATATTGAACCAATAAGACAAAGAAAAGGAGTTTCTCTTTCAGGAGGAGAAAGAAGAAGAACAGAAATAGCAAGAGCTTTGGTTTCAAAACCAAAATTTTTACTTTTAGATGAGCCTTTTGCTGGAGTTGATCCAATTGCAGTTAAAGATATTCAAGAGATAATTCATCAATTAACAAAGATAGATATAGGAGTTTTAATAACAGACCACAATGTTAGAGAAACACTACAAATTTGTGATAGAGCTTATGTTATGAAGGCTGGTAGTTTGTTGAGTAGTGGAACTTCAGAAGAGATAAAAAATGATGCAAAAGTAAAAGAACACTATTTAGGAGAAGATTTTAGTTTCTAATGCATAATAAGTAGCAAATATTTTAATTTGCTACTTGGTATAAATATTTAAAAACTGTATCCTATTCCAAAAATAGCAAAGCTTGTTTGATTATCATAAAATGAGTTATTTGTATTTTCATCTTCATATCCTATTGTAAGACTGAGAAATGTATTTTTAAAGTTAAAAGGTTCTTTATATTCACTTCTAGCAAAAAAACTTACTATATCTGAGTGAATCTTTTCATTTAGTATAGGATTTTTTTCATCATATCTTTTTTGTGAAAAATTTGTTAGTAACATAACATTATATTTATTTGTAATATTTGTTGAAAATCCAATATCAATTCCAAATGTATTGTATGAACTTGCTTTCCCAATAGCATCATATTTTTTTGCTTTTAAATTTGTAAAAATTGTTGTATCTTCATCTAAAAAATCAAAATTTATAAAATTTTCTAAAGATAGCGAGTGAATGTTTGCTTCTCTTTTTAACTCATTTACTAACAAATCTTTATCGTAATCTCTTTTATCATACTCATATTTAATCAATGACGATGAAAAATCAGAACTTAAAAACTCATAAGCAAAAAATCCACCATATTGGTTTACATCTGTTTTTTTTCTACTTCTATTTAATTCAAATGGATTTTCCCACTCATCTTCAAAAAGCTTTGTTTTTGCTCCAAAATAAAAATTTCCATATTCTGTGTAATATATATTACCCAAGTTTATTTCTTGATAAATAGATTCTAAATATATATGGTAATTTTCACTTATATTTTTTCCATAATAGAAGTTTATATTTGGTGAAATACTATCTTCATGTTTAGAATTATTGTAAGAATAGATTTCTTTTTTACTATCTGTGGAAAAATTATCTTTTGTATTTGTATAAATAACACCTAATTCAACAAAATTATGCTCTTCTGCATATAAAGAAGAGGCTATTGCAATTGATAAAAATATTTTTTTCATACTATCTCCTGATTATTTTTAAGAAAGTATAATTGAAAAAAGTGTTAAAAAAAGGGGATTTTTTATATTCTTTAATATATAATGAAATATGAAAAATTTGAAAATATTGTATATTGAAGATGAAGATTTTATTAGAAAAAATGCAATAGAATATTTATCTTATATCAGCGATTTTGTCTATGAAGCAAAAGATGCTATCGATGGTTTTGATAAATATACAAAAATAAAACCAGATATTATTATTTGTGATATTCTAATGCCAAAAATAAATGGTTTAGAATTGATTGAAAAAATAAGAAAAGATGATTTAAAAACACAAATTATTGTGGTAACTGCAAGGATAGACACAGAATTTTTAATAAAAGCCGTTGAACTAAAACTTGTAAAATATATTACAAAACCAATCTGCGAAGATAAGCTTTTTACAGCTTTAAAAGAAGCTAGTAAAAATATAGAAAATATATTTGACTTTGGAAATGGTGTTAAATTTGATTTATCGAAAAAAACACTTATTAAAAATGAAAAACTTATAAAACTTACACAAAAAGAGATATTGTTTTTAGAAATTCTTTTAAGAAATATCAATAGAATTACATACTATCAAGAATTGGAAAATTTTGTATGGAAAGGATATATGAGTGAAGATGCTTTAAGGTCTGTTGTAAAAAGTCTTAGAAAAAAACTTCCAACTGATGCTTTGCAAAATATATCAAAAATGGGTTATCAATTAAAAATAGTATGAAATTTTTTATATTAATATTAATTTTTATCAATACGATGTTTGCTAATCCAATGTTTGATGTATATATTGTTGAAGATGATGGTTTTACTTTTGAGAATATTAAATTTGTTAAAGATTTTGATAAAAGTTCTCCCAATATTAAATTTGATTCTTCTTCAAACTATTGGCTTAAAATAAAACTTAATGGAAATAATTTCGAAAATAAGTATGTTCTAACTCTATATTCAAAACTATTTATCAATCCAGTAGAATTTGAAAATAACAACTTTTTTATAGAATCAAATGTTATAGAGATAAAGGACAATAAAGATATATATGTAAAAGTATTTACACCAATCAATGAAGTAGATTTAACTATTTCTTTATTGCAAAAGGATAGCTATTTAAAAGATAATATTATACGAAAAGAGTTATATGGCATAAGCTATGGTATCATATTTGCAACTTTTCTTTACTATTTTGCTTTGTATATATTCAATAAAGAGAAGAGCTTTATATATTACTCTATTACACAAGTTTTTATATTTTTACTAATATATTTCTCTTTTAAAGATTATTCTTTTTCATATTTAATATATCAATTTTTAATTTTTGGGTTTTTGATTTTTTCAAACTTATTTACAAAAGAGTTTTTAAATACCAAAAAATATGCACCATTTCTAAATAAAATTTTAACATTTTTAATGTATATATTTTTGTTTGAATTAGTTTTGTATTTTTTTGATATAAGTATTTCATTTTCTTGGTTTTTGCTGATTTATCTTATTAGTGCCATTGTAATTTATAAAAAAAATAAAGCAAAATCAACTATTTTTTATATTATTTCTTGGAGTATTGTTATATTTACATATATTTTTGTAGATTTTCAAAGTTATTTTTTTAATAAAACTATAAATCCTATTTTTACAATAGACTTAATTCATTTTATTATTCCACTAGAATCTTTGATTTTAGCTTTTGCATTATCTTATAAAATTAAGCTTAGTGAAGATGATAAAAAAAGAAAGCAGAGTTTATTGATACATCAAAATAGGTTATCTTCAATGGGAGAAATGGTCAGTAATATTACTCACCAATGGAGACAACCATTAACACATTTGGGATATCTATTTATGAATATTCACACAGCTTTTAAACATAATAAATTAAATAAAAAATATATGGAAGATAAAATTTCAGAAGCAAATAATCAGATTTCATATATGTCTGAAACATTGAAAGATTTTAGAGATTTTTACTCTATAAAAAAAGAGAAAAGTGATTTTGGTGCTTTAAAATCTATTCAAAAAGCATTAAATATTTGTTCAAGTTCTTTATCTTTGTATGAAATAGATGTAGTTGTAAATGGCGATGATTTTTATATATGTGGATACGAAAATGAGTTTTCTCAAGTAATCTTAAATATTATAAGTAATGCAATTGATGCACTAAATAAAAATAGTGTAGAAAATCCTAAAATATCAATTGAACTTAATAAAAATATTATTTGTATATTTGACAATGCAAAAGGTATCTATGATATACAAGATAAAATTTTTGAACCATATTTTACAACTAAAGTTTCTGGAAGTGGAATAGGTCTTTATATGTCTAAAACAATTATAGAAGATAGTTTCAATGGAAAACTGTATCATAAAAATGTAGATGATGGAAGTATGTTTTGTATTGATTTGAATTTTTATTAAATATAAGAAGAAAGATTTAAATCTTCCTTCTTACTTAAATAATTTTAAAGCTCTTTCTAAATCCTCTTTTGTGTCTATTCCAAATGATTTTGATTCAACTTTTACCATGGCTATTTTAAAGCCATTATCTATTGCTCTTAATTGTTCGAGTTTTTCTATATCTTCTAATTTTGAAGAGTTTAAGCTACAAAATTTATTTAGAGATTTTTTTGTAAATCCATATATTCCTAAATGTCCAAAATAGCTAGAATTCTCTTTGTGGTCTCTGTGATATGGGATTTTTGCTCTTGAAAAATATATTGCATTTTCTTTTTCATTTAATACAACTTTTACTAAATTTGGATCATCAGCCGCTTCACTGTTTATCTCTTTATAGCAAGAAGTTATCAAAATATCTTCTTGATTTTTTATCTCTTGTACTTTTTGCATAACGCTTTTTACGACACTCTCTTCAATAAAAGGTTCATCTGCTTGAACATTTATAATTATTTCATCATCACTTAAATTTAGTCTATTTACAGCCTCATTTATTCTATCTGTACCACTATTGTGTTCAGTTGATGTTAATACTGCATCAAAACCATATTTGTAAGCTAAATCAATTACTTTTTGGCTATCAGTTGCTATTACTACTTTGTCCAAAGAACTCACTTGTTTTGCCGTTTTTATAACCATTGGAAGACCCAAAATATCTACTAAAATCTTATTTTCAAATCTACTTGAATTTAGTCTTGCTGGAATTATTATCATATATTTTATCCTTTGTTTAGAAAGATTTATTATATTATAAACTCTATAAATTTATAAAAAGACTATACACAAGTAAAAAAACTGATAAAAGCAAATAAACTACTTGCAATGATAAATGTTTCACTCATTTAAGACCTCCAAAATGTTAGTATTTTCAACAAATTACTTTTGCTGTTTTTTGAATATTATCGAAAAAAAATCAAAACAGCAAAAAACATTACAAATTGTAATATTTTTATAATAACCCATTTTTAAAAGTTTTTATTATATTATAAGTCCTTAAGCCAATATTGAAAGAAGAGTTATGAAAAAAAGTATTACGATTATAGATACATTTGGATTTTTATTTAGAAGTTATTTTGCCTTACCACCATTGCGTTCAAATGAGGGGTTACCAACAGGTCTTTTGACTGGATTTACAAATTTTATTGCTGGTATTGGAAAAGATTTTCAAACAGATTATATTGTTTTTGCACTTGATTCCAAAGGTGATACTTTTAGAACAGAATTATTTGAAAACTACAAAGCACAGCGTCCAGATGTTCCAGAGGATTTATTAACTCAACTTCCAATAGCAATATCTTGGGTAGAAAAAATGGGTTTTAAAATAGCCATAAGAACTGGGTATGAAGCAGATGATATTGTTGCAAGTATAGCAAAAGATGCAAAAGAAAAAGGTTTGGAAGTACGAATAGTATCGCATGACAAAGATTTATATCAGTTAATAGATGATGACAACAGTGTGTATTTGTTTGACCCTACAAAAAAGCAAGTTATTAACGAAGCAAAATGTATAGAAAAATATGGAGTTACACCAAAACAATTTACAGACTATCAATCTCTTGTTGGGGATACAGCTGATAATATACCTGGAGTTAGAGGTGTTGGAGCAAAAACAGCACAAAGTTTAATTGAACAATTTGGAAGTCTTGAAAATATATATTCTAATATTGAAAATATTGAAAAAAAACGAACAAAAGAACTTTTACTTGAAAGTAAAGATAATGCCTTTTTATCTAAAAAACTTGTAACTTTAAAAAATGATTGTCATGTAATATCAAATCTTGATGAATTTACTTTGCCTTTAGAAAATCCTATACTTAAAATTTCTGATGAGTTAATCAAATATGATATGACTAAAATTTTAGAAAGAGTAAACAAAAATGGGCTTAGCTATAAAACTGAGATTCCTCAATCACCACAAAAGAAATCAATCGAAAAAATAGAATACATTTTACTTGACAATGAAAATGATTTAAGTCTAGCTATAAATAAAATACCAAGAGATAGTTATATATCTTTTGATACAGAAACTACAAATCTTGATACAGCAAAAGCAAAAATTATAGGTTTCTCTTTTTGCTATGAAGAGAATAAAGCATATTATGTTCCAATAGCTCATAGTTATTTAGGTGTGGGAAATCAAATCTCACATGATGTTGCTAGAAAAACTATTGAAATTTTAAATAGATATAAATTAATTTTTCAAAACTTTAAATATGATTGGCAAATAATCAAAAATAACTTTGGCTTAGATTTAAAACTATATGCCGATACTATGATATTATCTTGGTTATTAAATACAAGTGAAAAAATAGGACTAGATTATCAAGTTGAAAAGCAGTTTGGACATAAAATGATAGCTTTTGATGATATTGTTAAAAAAGGTGAAGATTTCTCATCTATTGAACTAGCAGAAGCTTGTGAATATGCAGCAGAAGATGCTTTATGGACTTTAAAATTGTTTAATAGACAACTTGATATTTTTAAAGAACGAAAAGAAGAAGAACTTTTAAATATAGCTTTTGAGTTGGAGTTTAATTTTATATATGTATTAGCATCAATGGAGCAAAAAGGTATAAAAATAGACGTTAATCTTTTAAGAAAATATAAAGAGATGATTTCTCAATATTTGATTGAATTAACTTCTCAAATACATCAAGCCGTTGATGAGAATTTTAATATAAATTCTCCAAAGCAGTTGGGTATTATATTATTTGAAAAACTAGGATTTACATCTTATAAAAATACTAAAAGAGGATATGCTACAGATGAATCTGTTTTAGAAAGTTTAAAAGATAAACATATAGTTGTACCATTGGTATTAAAATATAGAGAGGCTTTTAAAATCCAATTTACATATATTGAACCACTTTTAGAATTTGGATTAAGAGATAAAGAGCATAGAATATTTAGTTCATTTTTACAAACAGGAACAGCAACTGGAAGATTGAGTTCAAAAACTCCAAATTTACAAAATGTTCCAGTTGGATCTCAAAGCGAGATACAAATACGAAAAGCTTTTGTAGCAAAAGATGGATATAAACTTGTAGGAGTAGATTATTCTCAAATTGAACTAAGATTACTTGCACACTTTAGTCAAGATGAAGCTTTAGTTAAAGCATTTAAAGAAGATTTAGATATTCACTTACAAACAGCTGTAAAAATTTTTGGAGAAGATGAAGCTAAAAGTAAAAGGGCTATTGCAAAAACTATCAATTTTGGTCTTTTGTATGGAATGGGAAGTAAGAAATTAGCACATACATTGGGTATTAGTATAAAAGAAGCAAAAATATATATTAATTCATATTTTGAAGCATTTAAAAGTGTAAAAGAGTATTTAAAATCTATAGAAGATGGAGTAATACAAAAAGGCTATGTAAAAACTTTGTTAAATAGAAAAAGGCTTTTTGATTTTCAAGGAGCAAGTCCTATTTTACAAGCTGGAATTTTAAGAGAAGCAGTAAATACTCTATTTCAAGGAAGTGCAGCTGATTTGATAAAACTTGCTATGATAAAAATACATCTAAAATATAAAGATAATGAAAATGTAAGAATGCTTTTACAAATCCACGATGAACTTATATTTGAAATAAAAGATGAGTATGTAGATGAAGTTAAAGAAGATATAAAAGATATTATGGAAAATATCTTTGTTTTAAATATACCACTTAAAGTATCTGTTGCAGTTGGTGACTCTTGGCAAGATTTAAAATAGCTTAATAAAATCATTATTTATTTAAGTATATAATGACATAATTTAAAAAAAGGAAAGATATGACTAAAGAGATGATTATGACGAAGCTTTTTGAGTTTTCTGCCCCAACATATTATAAATGGAAGAAGCAAGATAAAAGGAAGATAATTTCTCTTATAGAGTATGCTTTTACAGATGAAGAGTTGGTAGAATTTTTAAAAACAGGAAAGATAAGTCGTATTGAAGATATGGGAAGTCAAGATTATCTTTTAGATTTATCACTAAAATTTTATAAGCTTCTTCGTCATATCACAAACTATAAAGTTGCAAAAAAAGTTACAATACTATTAGAAGAGAGCTTTGAAGAGAATTCAAATAAAGTTATAATAGAAAAAATTGCAGAATCTATTTATAGTGAAGAAGAGTTTTATACTTCTATGAAACTTGCTATTTTAAATCTTATTCAAAAGCAAGAACCACTTGTTTTAGAGTATATTTGTAAGAATAGAGGTAAATTAGAGAGTGAATTTAATAAAAAAGGCTCTAAACTTCTTAAAAAGACTGATTTCTTAGTTCCAAATATCGCATAAAATGATATTATTTTCTGATAATGAACTTTTAGAACTTTTAAGTGATGATTTACCATATTTAGATCTAACTACATCTTTACAAGAAAAATCAAATCTGAAAGCTAAATTGGATATTTTTACAAGAGAAGATATCGTTGTATCTTGTAGTGAAGAGTCTTGTCAAATAGCAAAACTTATGAATTGTGAAGTTGTGCATTATCTAAGTTCAAAAACAAAAGCTTCCAAAGGTGATTTAGTCTTAAGTTTTATTGGAACTTATGAAAATATCCATAAAATTTGGAGAACAACACAACTAATAGTTGAATATAGTTCTAAAATAGCTACATATACAGCAACAATGAAGCAAAATATTGCTGAGGTAAATCCTAATTGTCAATTATTAACTACAAGAAAAACTTATCCTTTTGCAAAAAAATTTTGTATAAAATCTATTTTAAATGGTGGAGCACTTGTTCATAGATTGAATCTTAGTGAAAGTTTGCTATTTTTTCCAAATCACCGTGTTGTATATAAAGATGATTTAGAATTTTATAAAGATATTGAAACTTTTAAAATAAAAATGCCAGAAAAGAAAATAGTAGTCGAAAGTTCAACTTTTAAAGATAGCGAACATCTTTTAGAATATGGAGTTGATGTTTTACAGCTAGATAAAATGTCAAAAGAAGATATAAAAAAAGTTGTACAATTACGAAATCAAAGCTATAAATATGTAAAAATAGTATGTAGTGGAGGAATAAATATAAACAATGCTAAAGAGTATGCTTCTTTAGGAATAGATGCTATTGTTACGAGTGCTATGTACTCTTGTGGAATGTCTGACTTCGGAAGTAAAATAACTATTTTATAAGCTGATTTTTAGTGAATATTTTGATAAAAAATATTTAAATTTCAAACTAAAAATTATTAATAATCAATTCATTTTTCATTAACAATAAGCAAAAATTAAGAAAATAGTGACTAATATTCATTCCATAATATTAGTAATAATTACTATATTAAATAAAAATAAAGGGAAAAATATGAAAATACGAATGGCAATTTCAGTTGCTACGGTATTGAGTTTCGGGGGGGGGGTGCATATTATAAAGAACAATTAGTAAATAAAAAATATTCAACTCCTTTAAACTCTTATTTTACAAAAATCACAAATTTTCTTATTGAAATTCTAATTATTTAAAAGAATAAAAATATGCAACTAAGTTGCAAGTAAGATAAAAAATATTAGAATCACGAAATAATTGCAACCTAGTTGCATAAATAAAATAGGAGAAAATATGAAAATAAAATTAGCAGTTTCTGTTGCTACACTTTTAATTACAAGTACATATTTAAGTGCGAATGAAACTACAAAATTAGACACTATTACAGTAAGTGAAACTCAAAGTAACTCTACTGGATACACAAATCAATTAAAACAAGAAACATCAACTGGTTCAAGGCTTGGCTTAACTATCAAAGAAACTCCCGCAAGTGTAGAAGTGATAAACTCTAAAACAATGGGGCAAAGAGGGGATAGTACAGTAATAAGAGCTGTTACAAAAGCAACTGGTATAACTGGTGGAAGTTCTGGTCATGGAACAACTGGGAATTATTCTGTAAGAGGATTTAGTGGTTATCCTGGAATTGATTTTTTACAAGATGGAATAAAATTAAATGGGACAATTTTTTCAAAAAGAACTTTAGATGTTTCAAATCTTGATAGAATAGAAGTTATAAGAGGAGCAAGCTCAGTATTAAATGGTGAAGGCTCGATAGGAGCTACTGTAAATTTAATCACAAAAAAACCAAGTTTTACAAAACAAGAAACAGAATTAGGATTTAAAGCTGGAAGTTATGATAGTTATAGATTTAATTTTGGAACAGGTGGTGTAGCTGTTGAAGATAAATTGGCTTACAGAGTGGATGTACTTACTAGACAATTAGGTTCAAATTATGATGGAGAAAAAAGAGATATTGACTCTTTGAGTGCTTCATTGCTTTATAAATTAAATGATAATTTACTTACAACATTATCTATTGAAAAATCTAAAGATGATGGAAAGCATGACTATCAAGGAACACCTTTAGTAAATGGTAAATTGGATAAAAGTGTTAGAAAAATAAATTATAATAATTTAGAAGATGGTATAGATAAAGGTGATAGTTTATGGATAAAAAATAATCTTGAATGGTATCCAACACAAAATATAGAGTTAAAAAATCAAATATATTATCAAAATGCAGATTCTGATATTAGAAGATTATATTTGGCTGTACAAGATAAAGCAAATCCAACTATGGTTCAAAGAAGAGGTTATGACTCTAGTCAAAAACAAGATTTAATAGGAAATAGGTTGGATTTAATCCATAAAGGTAATTTTTTTGGGCTTGAAAATAGATTTCTTGTAGGTCTTGATATAAGTAGATTAGAACTAAATAGAGAACAATCAACATATGCTGGAAATATAATAAATACTCCTATGTATAATCCAACAAAAATGTATTATAAGGACTTTTTTAAACCAACAACAGATGATTATAAAAAACCTGATGTTGATATAAAATTAAATCAAATTGGCGTTTATATGGAAGACCAGTTAAGTATAATGGATAATTTAAAACTTGTAGCAGGAATTAGACATGATACTTATGATATAAAATATGATTTTAAAGCAGGGCTTAGCAGTCCTATTGCCCAAAAAATTGATAAAACACATAATAAATTTTCATATAGAGGTGGTTTGGTTTATGATTTAACAGATTCAACAACTCTTTATACTTCTTATGCTTCATCTTTTGAATCAGGAGATGCAAGTGCTAGTTTTCTTACAATGAGTGCTGCACAAACAAAATTAGATTTAACTAAAGCTGAACAATTTGAGGTTGGATTAAGACAATCATTTTTAGATGATAAAGCAGAGTTTACTGCAAGTGCATATAAAATAACTAAAAAGAATATGTTTGTAAATAATCCAATGCCAGGAACTGGATTGTTAAATGTTGGAAAACAAAGTTCAAAAGGTTTTGAAATAGCTTTAGGTATTCAACCAATAGAACAAATTCAAATAGATGCAAATCTATCTTATACAGATTCAAAATATGATGATTTTGTTCATAATGGTGTTGATTATGCTGGAAAAACACCAAGTTCTATTCCAAAATATGTGGCAAATTTAGGAATTAGATATATTCCTATTTCAAATTTAGGTATTGGAACTTGGGTTAAATATGTAGATTCTTTTTATACAGACAACATAGGTTTTGCAAATTCAGTAAAATTACCAAGTTATACAACTGTTGATTTAACACTTGATTATACATACAATAAAAATACAACATTCTCATTTTTACTTAAAAACTTAACAGATGAGATGTTCGCTACAACAGCAAGAAGAGATACACAAGTATTTTTAGGTGATGCAAGAAGCTTTGAGTTTGGTATAAATTATAAATTTTAAAAATAAAGGATAAAAAATGATTAAAAAAATAGGATTTGTAGTTCTTTTTACTACATTGTCAACAGTTCAAAGTTTGGCTCATGATTTTTGGATACACTCTTCAAGTTATACTCCACAAGTAAATAAATTAGGTGCAATAACAAATCTATATACAGGAAGTGGACATATCTATCCAATAGATGAAGTTTATGAGGCAAAAGCAGAATTCAAAATAGTTGAAGGAGATAAACAAAGTAATCTTGATGATAAACTTTTAGGCTATAAAGCAGTATTGAAAAATGATGGAAATTATCTGGTTTTAGGTAAAACAAATCCAGCTTTTTATACTCAATATCTTGATAATAAAGGTAATAAAACTTGGAAAGCTGGAACAAAAGAGGGTTTAGATAATGTAATTTCTAGTAAACAATTTAATAGGTTTGCTAAGGCAATTATAAGTGTTGGTGAAGCGAAAGATGAAAATTATTCAAAAGCTGTAGGACAAACTTTAGAGATAATTCCTATGCAAAATCCAAATAAATTAAAAGATGGAGAATATTTAACTATAAAAGTGTTGTTTAATAATAAGCCATTAGATAATGTAAAAATAGTTGGAACTTATTCTGGATTTTCAAATAAAGGAGATTTTGCACTTGCAACAACTACAAATAAAGATGGAATTGCAAATATAAAATTAAATCATTCTGGATATTGGCTTTTACAAGTTGAACATACTGTAAAATCTCCAAAAGATATGCAAGATAAAGTAGATGAACTGTTTTACTCTTCTACTTTAACTTTTCAAGTACAATAATAAATAGTTTTAACTAAATACAAAGAGGTTTTTCTCTTTGTATTTTTAAGTATGGGTTTCAAGGTTTTTTTATATTTTCAGATTTTTTAACATCAATTTAGATTAGGAGCTAAAGTTAATAAATTGTCCTTTCTTTTACCTTGTAACTCATTCTTAAAAATATAGATTTTAATCTATCTCAAATATCAGATTTTTATCTCTAAACCTTTTCTTTCTTCAAGTCCTAGCATGATATTCATACACTGAACAGCAGCACCACTAGCACCTTTTCCTAGATTATCAAGTCTTGATATAACTACTAAATCAGTTTGATTTTCATAAACAGAAATTTCTAAGCTATTTGTATTGTTACATCTCATAGGATTTAAAAAACCACTTTCCAAATATTCATCATTGTTTTCAATTATTTTTATAAAAAGTTCATCTTTATAGTACTCTTTATACAATTTTATAATTTTATCTTTGTTTAGTTTTTTATTTAAACCTTTTTTAGTTAAATAAGACATAACAAGCATCCCTTGTTTAAAATTTCCAACACTTGGAGTAAACAATGGAGCATTTTTTAGTTTTAAAATATATTTCATTTCAGGTAAATGTTTATGATTTAAAGCTAGTGCATAAGGTCTTTGAGCTCCAAATACTTCAAATTCACCATTTTCATACTCACTTATCATAGAACTTCCACCACCACTATATCCAGTTATTGAATGGCAAATTATTTTATGACTTTTGTTTAAAACTTTCTCTTTTATTAGAGGTTTCATAGCCATTATCAAACCACTTGCATGGCAACCTGGAACACAAACTCTTTTAGAATTTTTTATTTTATCTCTTTGTTTAATTGTAAGTTCTGGTATTCCATAAGTCCACTCTTTATTTGTTCTATGAGCTGTACTTGCATCTATTACTTTTACATTTTCATTTGTTATTAAACTCACAGACTCAATCGCAGCATCATCTGGAAGACATAAAAACACTAAATCAGCACTATTTAGAAGCTCTTTTCTTTTTTCTGTATTTTTTTTATCTTTTTCATCTATTGTTAAAAGTTCAATTTCATCTCTATTTTCTAACATTTCATGGATTTTTAATCCAGTTGTTCCATGTTGCCCATCAACAAATACTTTAAATTTCATTTTTTACCCCAATTATAAATATTATTTTTGTGGAAGTTTATCCAAAAATCACTTGTTTTGAACTTTTTATTTACTCCACCACATTCTTAAATATAGTCCAAAAGTCGATGTATAGCCAACTTCAGTAAATTTTTGATTTTGGTTTTCATCATATATAAAGGTTGTTGGAAATGCTTTTATATTGAATTTCTTACTTAAAATCCCATCTTCGTCATTTACAACATTGAAAGTTAAAGAGTTATTTTTTAAATACTCTTCGATTTCTTTGTTGTTTCCTGATTGAGTGGCTATTGTTAAAACTTCATAATCTTTTGAAATCTTTTCAATATTTTGCTCTTCAAGAGAACAAATAGGACACCAAGATGCCCAAAAATGTACTAGAAGAGGTTTGTCATTTTTTATTTCATAAATAGAGCCATCTAAAAGAGTAAAACTTTTTATATCAAGTTTTTCTTTATTTAAATCAGTACTTTTATAATAACTTATGATATTTAAAACTATTACAAATAGAATAGTGTATTTTATGATACTTTTAATATATTTTTTTAGTTTTTCGTTCATATATGAATCTCTTCTATACTATTTTTTTAAGGCTATTTTTTATCACAATAGGAACAAAAAACATAGAAACCACATAAGAGATTAAAGTCCCACCTATAAGTGCAACTCCAAGCCCACCAAACACAGCATCATTTGCTATTAAAGAACTTGCAAAAACAAGTACTAAAACTGTTAAAATAATAGGTTTTGACCGTGTTGCTGCTGCTTTTGCTATTGCTTCATTTATTCCTAAACCATTTTCTTGTACTAACTGTTTTGCAAAATCTATAATCAAAGTTGAGTTTCTTGAATTTATCCCTATAAGACCAATAAATCCTATAAGAGAAGTTGCTGTTAGATAAAAAGTATCATTTGTAAATATATCCATAACAATATGTGCCAAAATAACTCCAATAATAGAGATAAAACTAGATAGAACTATCGCACCACTTAAAGCAAAATTTTTATAATAAACTACCATAAGTAAAAATATCAAAATTAAAGCTATGATAAATGCTGTTCCTAAGTCTATAAAAGTATCTATTGTAACTTTTAGCTCTCCATCAAATACTAAATTAAATCTTTCATCTGTTTTTTTATCAATAAAAGATAGATTTAACATATCTGTTTTAATAATTTCATACTCATTTGATAAAGTTTCTATCATTTCATCTCTTGAGTTTAAAAGTGGATAAATCTGGCTATCATTTGAAGTTTCAGCTATCACATTTATAATTGGATTTAGATTTTTTGAAGTTATTTCTGGCTCTTTTATATTTTGTTTTATATTTACAAGTTCAGAAATATTTATCATTTGTCCCATATTATTCATAATTTTTAGGCTATTTAACTTAGAATTTAAAGCTTCTTTTGATTTGTTTTGCAAATTTCTTGAATCATCAAGTCTTAAAAATATAGGAATTTGACTTTGTGCATTTTTATCATTTATAACTCCTATTTGCATACCTTCAAAAGCTAGATAAAGTGTAGCTTTTAGATGTTCCAAATCAACTTGACTCATAATAGTTTTGTTGTTTAAAATATCCAAATCATAAGTTATAAAATCTTCATCAGCAAGAATATCAATATCAACCAAAGTTGTTTGATTTTTGAAAATATTTGCTATTTTTATTGCAAAATCTCTTCTATTTTCAAAATTTTCTCCACCATATATTTCAGCAACCAATGAAGCAAGTACAGGAGGACCTGCAGGAAGTTCTATAAATTTTATATTTGCTTCGTAGTTTGAGCAATTTTTTTGTGCATCAAATCTTAAGCTATTTACTAAATTGTAGCTAGATATGTTTCTCTCTTTTGCTCTTTTTATATTTACCATAAGTTCAGCTTGACTATCTTTGTATTTTAAAGAACTTTGTTTTACAAGTCCAGCAAAATCAATAGGTTGCCCTTGTGCTAAAAATGCTGAAATATTCGTGATATTTTCATCATCTTGAATATTTTTTACAACACAATCAACTACCTCTTTTGTTTGATTTAAACTTGAACCATCTTTTAAATCTATATAAATTGAGAAGCTATCAGAATCTTTGCTAGGAAGCATTTTTGCTTTTACTATTTTTGTTGGAAAAGTTAAAATTGATAGTATAAACAAAATTATTGTGATTAAATAAACCATTTTTATTTTTGAACTAGAGTTCAAAATATCTAATATTATTTTTTCTAATCTCATTTTTTAGCTCCTAAAAACTTTTTAACTAAATATGGAGTAAAAGCATAAGCTATAAAGAGTGAAACAGCAAGTGAAATAGGTACAAAAACAGGAAGAGGGTGCATAAATTCTCCCATCATTCCTCCAACAAAAAACATAGGAATAAACACCATAATAATAGCAATTGTTGCAATATTTGTAGGATTTCCTATCTCATTTGTAGCTTGAATACTTAGAGTTTCCAAGTCCATATTTGGATTTTCTTTTTTGTGTCGGTGAATATTTTCTATTACTATAATAGCTGCATCAACCAACATTCCTAAAGATACAATTAAAGCAAAAAGTGTGATACGATTTACTGTTTCTCCAAGCATAAATCCTATAAAAAGTGTTAAAGATAAAATCATAGGAACTGTAAGCGAAACTATCATAGCTTCTTTAAATCCTAAAGTAAAAATAAGCAAAATAGAGATTATTACAATAGAAACAAGTAAATCTGTAACCAAAGCATTTACTGCATTGTTTGCAGTGTATCCATCATCTCTTGTTATTGTATATTTTATGTTTTTTGCCAATAATTCATCTTTTATTGACTCCATAAAACTAAATATTTCTTCATTTATTTTTACAGAGTTTGAACCTTTTAGTTTTGAGGCACTAAGTGTTATTTGACTGCTTTTTTGCATATTTCCATTTTCATCTTTTTGGTAAATATAGGCATCTTTTTTATTTTGAATTTCATAAGATTTTGTTATTGTTGCTATATCTTTTAGATAAATAGGTGTTTGAAAATTGTAAGAAACTATAAGATTTTCCAAATCTTTTTCATTTTGTATTGCTTGTTTTATAGAAAAAACTACAGTTTCATTATCTTTTGTATTGGTTGAAATATTTGGTGTATTGAAGTTCAAAGATTGAATTTGTTTCATAACTTGAGCAAGTGCTAGATTGTATGAACTTAATTTATTTGCATCAACCAAAATATTAAATTGCTCTTTTTTGTCTCCTTTTAAATCCACTGAAGCAACATTTTTTATCTTATTTATCTCTTTTGATAGTTTGTTTACTTCATTGAAAAGTTCTGTATTTGATACTAAATCTTTTCCATCTTTTTTTGCACTGTAAAATGCAATAGTTGCTATTGGAATACCTGTATCAATATCCATAGTTTTTATAATTGGTTGCATAGCATTTTTAGGCATTAAATCCATATTTCTCATAACTTGATCATATAATTTCAGATTTGATATCTCTTTATCTTCTCCAATGAAAAATTGAACTTGTACTATACCAACACTATCTCTTGCAAAAGAGTAGATATGCTCAACCCCTTGAATTTCTCTTATTTTCTTCTCCAAAGGTTCTATTATAACTTTTTGAACTTCACTAGCTTTTGCATCAGGAAGAGCTACAATTACAACTCCTCCACTTACTTTTATTTGTGGATTTTCCTCTTTAGGCATTATTAAAAGTGAAAAATATCCTAAAATCAAGATAAATATACCCAAAATTGCAGTTAAAGGATGATTTATGAAAATTTTTGCAGTTTTTCCTGCAATATTTAGTTTTCTAGTTCTATTTTCATTGTTCATCTTTTTTCCCTAAATTTATAAAAATTTTTGCATACATATTGGGATAAATTGTAAAATCTTTTTTATCAAAAGATATTTTTATAGCAAAAGAGTGTGTATTTGAAGCTAGATTTGGGAAAATTGCAGTTATTTTTCCAATAGTTTCAAAGTTTTGAGAAGGTATTTTTATATTTACTTCTTGATTTAATGTTATATCTTTTAGATTTGATTCTGCTATGTTTGATTTTATTATTAAATCATCTAAATCAGTTAAAATAAGATGTGGCATACCAGGCATTGCCATCTCACCTTCTTTAATATTTTTTTTAATTACCAAAGCATTGTTCGAAGCTTTGATTTTTAAATAGTTGTATTGTGAATTTAACTCTTTTTGTTTTGCTTTGGCAGTTGCTAGATTTAAAGCTAATTGTTCATAATCAAACTTTGAAACTAAATCTTGTTCTAAAAGATTTTTATATCTGTTTAAATTTACTTCAAGATTTTTTACTTGATTTTGTAAAATTTCAGCATTATAAACAATATCAGAAGCATCTATTTCATATAAAATATCACCTTTTTTTACACTATCTCCTTCCTGAACATATATTTTTGTTATATATCCCATCATTTTACTTGAGATAATTTTTTCATTTTGTGATTGTACTATTCCATCTAACTCTAAAGAGTTTGCAAAAATATTTATAAAACATAAACTAGCTATTAAAAATTTTTTCATTGATTATCCTTTTTTAAATTTTGTCCTAAAACAAGGTTCAAATTGGCTAAAGCCAATGAATTTTCGTATCTTGCATTGATTAACATAGCTTCAGCCTTTCTATAATTTGATTCTTGTAAAAGCAAAGTTGTCATAGGTATAAGTCTATTTTTATATTGAAGTTGTGATTGATTTAAAACTTCAAGTGCAAGATTTTTAGCTTCTATTTTTTCTTTTAAAATCTCTTGCTTTGTATGAAAATCTAAAATGGCCTTTTCAAGTTCTAGTTTTATACCATCTTTTAGTTTTTCAAAATCAAGATTTGCTTTCAAGTGTTCAATTTTACTTTTTTGAACATTTGCACTTATTGAACTATCAAAAAGTGTCAGTTTTACTCCTAAAAGTGCCATATAGTAATCTTTGTCTTTAGAAGCTGTAAAATCATTGTCATTGAAACCATATTCTAAATGAGAGAAAACAGTTGGATAATATGATGCTTTTTGTACATCTATATTTTTTTTATTTGCTTCAATACTTATATTTTGCATCTTTACTTCATCTCTTTGATTTAAGGCTTTTTTGTATAATTCATCAAAATTACTTAAGTCAAAATATATATTTTCTAAATCCTCAACATTTTTTATCTCCTCATTTGAAGTTAAAAATTTTAGGTAAGCTAAGGCTAGATTGAAGTTATTTTGAGCTTCAATAAAACTAGAATTTATATTGAGTTCATAAACTTTTGCTTCATTTACATCTATTTTTGTAACAAGTCCATTTTTATGAAATTCTGATGCTGCGTTTGATATAAACTTTATAGTTTTTTTTGCTTTTTCTAAAGCTTTTACAAACTCTTTAGCAACTACCGCACCGTTATAAGCTTTTAAAACTTCAAACTCTAAATTTTTTTTGTCAAGATTGTATAAATGTTCATTTGCTTTTTCTTGAAGTTTTGTAATATCTTTTAGATTTTGTAGTTTAAATCCCATAAAAAGTGGAATATCATAAGATACATAAGAGTTTATATTTGTTCTATCATCTGGATAGTTTAAATCTTTTGGAGTAGTATTTAATCCTTCATTCATTTGAGAAAATCCAAAGTCTTTAAAAGTTGCTTCTCTACTTGATAATTTAGAATTAAAGACATATCCAGAGTGATTTGTTCTACTTATTTGTGAATTTATCTCTAATTTTCCATATGAAAAACTATCAACTATTTTTCTATCTTGTTTTGCTAGATCTATATTCAGTTCTTGTTTTTTTAAATCTTTACTATTTTCTAATGATTGATTTAAAACTTCTTGAAAAGTTATACTTTGTGCATAACAAAGGATTGTTGATAGAAAAAAAGATATATAAATTTTTTTCATAATTAATTCCTAAATATTTTTCTTAGAATTATAACCTAAAAATTAATATATTTTCTTAAGAATTATAAAAAAATATTATAGTTATAAATAAATATTTATTATATTATAACTTGAATTTATTATCCATCTTTATGCAACTCTTTTATTTCTAATAATTTATCAATATTTTCAAATAGTAAATCAACTAATTTGGGATCAAATTGTTTTCCACTTTCACTTTTTATATATTCTAAAACTTTAGGCATTTCCCAAGCTTTTTTATAGCATCTATCACTAGCAATTGCATCAAATACATCTACAATTGCTGTAATTCTTCCAAAAATTGGTATATCTTCACCTTTTAATCCATTTGGATATCCAGTTCCATCATATTTTTCATGATGAGTTAGAGCAATTTGTGAAGCTACTTTAAATAATGGTCTATTTGAAATATGTAACATTTCATAGCCTTTTTGTGCATGAGTTTTCATAATTTCAAACTCTTCAAAAGTTAGTTTTGCTGGTTTATGTAAAATTTCATCTGGAATAGCAATTTTACCTATATCGTGCATTGGACTTGCAAGTTCAAGCATTTTTATATCTTTTTCACTTAATCCAAGTGCATTTGCTAAAACTCTTGAGTATTTAGCTACCCTTTTTACATGCTCACTTGTCTCTTTTGATTTTACTTCAGCAATACTTCCCATAGTAAAAATAATATCTCTTTGTAGTTCTTCTATCTCTTTATTTGCTGTAATATCCTCTCTTACAGAAAAATATCCAATATGAGTTCCTTTTTCATCATATTCAGGTTCTAAATCAGCAATTACCCAATAATACGAACCATCTTTTCTAAGATTTTTTATCTCAACTGTTACTCTTTTTTCTTCTTTTAAGTTTTTCCACATATCTTTAAAAAACTCTTTTGGCATATCAGGATGCCTTACTATATTGTGAGGTTTTCCAATAAGCTCTTCTTTTGTATATCCACTAATATCACAAAAAGCTGAACTTGCATGTGTTATAAAGCCTTGTAAATCTGTTTTTGAAAATATTACATTTTTATCATATATGGTTATTAAAGATTTTAGTTTTCTTTGTTGATCATCTATTTTTTGAGTTTTTTTACTTACTTCTGCTTTTAGTTCTTTTGTATAAGAAACTTTTAAAAGGTATAAAAATATAAAAGCATAAATAATCATAGAAAAAATAATAAACGTTAAGTATTGAGTTTGAAAATTTGATATATTTGAGTAATCAATATTTTTTTTATCTAAAAACATTAAGAATAGACCTAAACTTTTTCCTTCAACATCTTTTATCTCTATATTTGTTGCTAAATATTGACTAATACTAATAAAGTTTTCAATCTCAATAAAATTATTTATTTTATGCTCTTGAACCAAATTTAAAATATCTTTTGAAGCATTTAAATTTGCAATGTAGTTGTTTCCTAAAAATATTTTTGTAAAAGGTTCAGTTATTATTGCACTTTTTTCTTCACTCAATATGAATAATGGTTCAATTTTGTTATCTTTTAAAGTATTTGCAACAGAATTAAAATGCGATATAAGTTCAATAAAACCTATGAATACTCCAGTTCTATCATATACTGGTTGTGTAGTGACAAAAACTAAATCAGAAATTCCAGAAGTAATAGATTGTGTTGGTTTTGGGTTTTTTACTAATTCTTTTAAATCTTCTCTAAAACTTAAAATATTATCATTTTTTGTTTTTGACCAACTTCTATAAACAACATTACCTTCTTTAGATATTATTTGAAACCAAATATCTTTATAATCTCCATTGTTATGCAAAAAATCCATAACAATATCATAGTTTAAATTTTCTGTTTGATTTGTTTTTAAAGATTCTATAATTCTTGAATCTTGACCTATAAGATATGTAAAAATTGTTGTTTTTTCTTGTTCTTTTTTTACTTCTTCCAAAAACATTTCTCTCATAAGTTTACTTTTTTCTAAATAAGTATTAACTGTGAGATTATTAATATTTGGTAAATAGTAAAAAAAATGTGAAAAGAATAATAAAGAAATAAATATTGTACTAAAATATAAAATTTTTTTCATTGATATAAAAACCTAGAGATTAAAAAATTGTCATTTAAAGGATTGTGCGAGATTTCCAATAATTAATAGCCAACCATCAACAACAATAAAGAATATTATTTTTATAGGTAAGGATATCATAACAGGGGGTAACATCATCATACCTAAACTCATTAAGATGGAAGCTACTATTATATCAATAATTAAAAATGGTAAGAAGATTAAAAACCCTATTTCAAAAGCAGTTCTTAATTCACTCACAATAAAAGCTGGAACTAATAAAGTTAAAGCTACATCATCAATATTTTTTGGATTTGACTCTTTTTTTATTCTATAAAATAAAGCTAAATCAGATTCTCTTGTATTTTTTATCATAAAATCTTTAAAAGGTGCAACACCTTTAGTAAAGGCTTCTTGATATGATATTTTTTCATCCATATATGGAACTATTGATTCATCCCAAGCTTTTTTACCATAAGGTTCCATTATAAAAATAGTTAATATTAGTGATAGCGATATAATAATTTGTGTTGGCGGAGATTGTTGTAAACCTAGAGCCTGTCTTAAAAGAGCTAGAACAATAACAATTCTTGTAAATGAAGTAACCATAAGTAGTAATGATGGTGCAAGAACCATTAAAGCTAGTATAATAGCTATATTTATAGTTTTTACAAATTGAACAGGTTCTTCTATGGCAGCTATTGAAAGATTTACCATTGGTAGTGGATCTTGTGCAAAAGAGAAACTAGTTAAAAAAAGTATGAATAAAAATATTCTCAAATAAATATCCTATATAAAATGAGTTGTAATTCTAACTAAAAATTCTTAAAGTAAAACTATTCAAGTTCTGTAATATAACCTAACTCATATAGTTTATCAAAAATTCTACTAGCAACTCCACCTGTGGCACTACCACCACCTCCACCGTGTTCTTGTACTACTGTTACAACATATTTTGGATTTTTATATGGTCCATAAGCTGTAATCCAAGCATGAGATCTTTGATAATACTCAAGTTCACTTTCCTTCATCCTTACTTTTTCAGATTGTGGAATAGATACAACTTGTGCTGTACCTGTTTTTGAAGCAATTGTTACTTTTGAAGTTGTATATCTTTTTGCTGTTCCTGACGGAGCATTTGAAACATCAAACATACCTTCTTGCATCAATTTTACATACTCTTTTTTAAAATCTAATTCTATAGGTTCTTCATAAGATTCACTTGTTAAGTGTGGCTTAGGTAATTTCCCAGAAGCAAAAAATGCTGTATATCTAGCAATTTGTAAAGGTGTTGTAAGCATATTTCCTTGACCAATAGAAGTAATTACAGTTTCTCCTATGTACCAAGGTTTTTTTAGTCTTTTTTCTTTCCACTCTTTATTTGGATTTATTCCTATAAATTCATTGTCTAAATCAATTCCTGTTTTTTGACCAATTCCTAATTTATCTAAAGTAGCAGATATTTTATTTATACCAATTTTTAAACTACCTTTATAAAAAAAGTCATCACAACTTTGTGCTATGGCACTTCTAAAATTGATATGTCCATGTCCTGTTGTTTTCCAACATCTAAAATTTCTATTTCCAATAGGTAATGAACCAGAGCAATCAACAGTAAATTTATCACTTATTCCATTTTCTAAAAATGATAGTGCAACTCCCATTTTTATAACAGAACCAGGAGGATAAAGACCATTTATTATTTTGTTTGTAAAAGGGTGATTAAAATCATTTCTCATTTCATTCCATTCAGCTTGTGAAATTCCTCTTGCAAATATATTACTATCATATTCAGGAAATGAACCAGCTGCAAGTATTTCACCGTTTTGTGCATCCATTACAACAATTGAACCACTTTTATCAATGAATAATTCTTGAAGATATTTTTGTAAATTTACATCAATTGTAATTCTTACATTATTATCATTTGATGGTTCTTTTTCATCTATTACTTCTATTTCTTTATTTAAAGCATTAACTTTTGTATCTTTATATCCGAGTTTTCCTTGAAGTTTTTCATTGTAAAATCTTTCTATACCACTTTTACCTACAATTCCACTATATTTTGCTATTTCGTTATTTACGATATCAAGTTTTGAAGCTTTTCCAACATATCCAATAATGTGAGCGGCTAGTTCTTTATGTGGATAGTATCGTTTAGATGAAGATTCTATTTTTATATCTTCTTGTGTTGCTAAAAATGTGTATTTTGAAAAGATATCTTCATATGGTACATAATCAATGATTTTTATAAATTCATGATTATAAGGTGAGTCATTTCTCATATAATCTTTAATTAGTTTATCTTTTTCATATTGTGGAAATTGCTCTACTATTATATTGATTATATTTTCTAATTTTTCTTGATGTTTTTTTGCTCTTAAATGAGGTTTTATTAGTATAGAAAATCCCATTTGATTCAGAGCCAATGGTTCTCCATTTCTATCTTCAATAACTCCTCTTGTAGGTGCTTTATAAGTTTTCTTTATATAGTTGTTTTGCGATAATTCTTCATAATATGTATTAGATTTAATACTTAAAAAATATACTCTTGAAAGAATCATAATACAAATAAGAGTTACAAAAATATATATAAGATTTAATCTCCAATTCATAAAAATATCCCAAATATAATAAGATCTATGATTAGATTTACTATAAGAATATAACTAAAAATAGTATCAAAATTGAAAAATATATACCACATAATTGCTAAACCAATATAGAAAAAGATTATGTACAAATATCCATTTACATGGCTTTGTTCATATCTTGGAATAATAAATAAATATACAAAAAATGATAATAAAGATAAAGAAAATGGTTTTAATCCCATATTTAATTCAATAAATAAAAATGCAATAATTACAAGTACAAAAGAGTAATAATATCTTTGTTTTAAAGTTCTATAAAATGCAGTTGAGATAATACCAGCAAAGATTATAACTAAAAAATGAATTGAAGCTAAAAAATTTATGCTAACAGCAAAAACTAGTAAAAAAAATATAAAAACTGGATTATCTAAACTATTTCTTACCATAAATAAGCCTAAATTTTAAATAGATCTTTTGGATCTATATGAGCTGAATCTTTTGTAACTTGAAATGTAAGATTAGAGTTTACTCTTCCTACAACTGAACCTTTTTGAACCCATTTCCCTACAACTATATTTGGAGCTATATCATCTAAATGTGAGTAAATAGTATGTATTCCAGCTTCGTGTTGGATTATTACAACATTATCAAGCATTCCAGCATTTTTTTTAGCATATACAACTTTCCCATTTAAAACTGAAACAACTTTTGAATCTTTATCATTTGACTGTAAGACAATAGATTCATTAAACAACTTTATTTTGTAAACTGGATCATAATATGTTCCAAAGTTTTTTACAACTTTAAAAGATTTTAAAGGAGCTATTGTTTTTGCTCCAGTATATTTTGCTATTTTAACTCCATCTGTTGAAGAACCTATTTTTCTAACATCTAAATCTAAATCTTTTGCAAATTTTTGATTTCTTACATTTGTTGTTTGTATTTCGCTAGATTGACTAACTTTATCTTTTTCTTCTTGTTGTGCTTTTTTTATCTCTTGCTGCTTTACAATTTTTAAATCAGATAAAATTTTATTTAAAGATTCTTGTTGAAGAGCTACTTTTTTTAATTCTTCTTGATATAGTTTATGTTCTTTTTCAAGATTTACTAAAGAACTAGCATGTTTTGTTTTTAAAGCTGTAAATTGTTCTTTTGTTTTTAATCTATCTTTTATATAAGTGTTTAGCTTATTTATTTCTTGCTGATTTGCTTTTGTGTTTTCAGATATTTTATTGTAGTTTTCATTTAATTGTAAAACTTTTTTTTGAGAGTTTTGAGATAAAAGATTAAAAATTTCATTGTCAATAAGTTCTTGAAAAGAGTTTATTGAAGCCAATTTTAATGCCATAGATATAGAGAATTCTTCAACAATTGTGTTTATTATCTCTTCTTCACTACTGTTTTTTTCTTTTAATAAATCTTCTGATTTTGATTGCAATTCATTTAATTTAAGTTGAGAATTCTCAAGAAGTTTTTGATGTTGCTCTATATCTTCATTTATTTTTATAATATCTTCTTCTAATTTTGAAATATTATTATTTTGATTTTCTATTTTATCAGCTAACTCTTTTACTTTTAAAGTTGTATCATCTTTACTTTTTTTACTAGAGTCTAAAATCTTTTGGTTTTGTTGAATTTTCTTATCAATAGTTGATGAAAAAAGTAAAAAAGATGATGCAAATATTAAAAAAACTATTTTAATCATTGTTTATCTTATATTTTAGAAGAACTCCAAGAATTGTAAAAATAGATATACAAAAAGATAAGATAAATATTTTTATTATCTCTTTGATAATATCTATTTTGATATCAACAATATCTTGAAGTTCTAAAGGAAATAGTAGGTCTATATTTTGAGAAATATAAGTTAAAAATCCAGTTGCAATTAAAAATGCTAAAAGAGAACTAATTAGTGCATATTTTAAAACAGAAGATGCACTGTAAAGTATTGATGCTCCATGAAGTCTTAATATTGATATCTTGATATGATGCTCATGAAACCAAAGTTTTATTTGTTTTGCAATTATTATTATTGCAAAAATTGTAATTATAAAAAATAGTATAAAAGATACACTATTTAAAATTAGTAGTAGTAAATATACTTGATTATGGTTTTTATAGAAAACTTCTACATTCTTTATATCTTTATTTGAAAGTAATGTTTTTTTGATAACTTCCAAATCGCTACTTGTAGGAAAAATTTCTAAATAAATTTGATAAAAATATGGTAATTTTTGTCTTAATAATTCAATAGAATTAGAAGATAAATTTGCTTTTATATTTTCAATAATTTTATCATTTGGTAAAACTTGAATATTCTCTACTTTTATTCCAGCTAATTCATTTAGAGATTCTTTATTTATAGGATTTGTAGCAACTATAACAATAGAGTAATCTCTTGAAATTTTAGTTTTGTAATTGTCAACAATATTGTCTATTATTAAAAATATACAAAAAGTTATTAACATTGATAGTAGGGGGATTAAAAATGCAAAAATAGCTTTAAGAGACTTCATATATTATCCCATCTTCTATTGATAATTGTCTAAAATTTATACCTAAATTTTTAGGAACTCTATGTGTTACAACAACAACTGTAATTCCAAGTTGTTCATTTGCTCCTTTTAATAAGTTCCATACAACATCAGCACTAAAATCATCTAAATTTCCAGTAGGTTCATCTGCAATTATTATTTTAGGATTGTGTGCTAAAGCACGAGCTACTGCAACTCGTTGTTGCTCTCCACCACTTAGCTGATTTGGATAGTAGCCTTTTCTATGTGATAATTTTACATGCTTTAATAAATTATCAGCTTGAAGTTTTGAAACTTCTTCTGAGTAATTATTTATTCTAAGAGGAATCATAATATTTTCTTCTATTGTAAACTCATTAATTAGTTTATAATCTTGAAAAATTACTCCAATATCTTTTCTTAGAAGCCTTAGATGTTTACCTTTTATTCCAAAAACTTCTTGACCAGATATTTTTAAACTACCGTGTTTTATTGGAATATCTCCATAAAAAGATTTCAATAATGTTGATTTACCACTCCCAGAAGTTCCACCAATGAATACGAACTCTTTTGGTTTTATACTGAAATTACCTCTTTTAATAATATACTTATTATTATCATAAGTTAGATATAAATCTCTTGCTACGATCATATAGACACAATCTCTTTTAATTTTTTATGAGCTTGAATATTTGAACTTGTAGGAAGAGGATTTCCTTGATAGTATGAAATTACACCATTTTTTACTAAAAGATATTTAGTAACTGGTCTATCAAAATTCCCCATTGTAACTTTTATCAAACCTGAATTTTCTTCATCTATTATTGTATAAAACTCTTCTATATGAACAAAAAAGTTTTTTAAAATAATAGCCTTATATGGAATATGGTTTAAAAATCTTTCAAAAGATATTGTAAAATCAAAGCTAAAATCATAATTTAAATCTGTCATATTATCTTCATTTTTTGAAGTTAAAACTACATCATAAATATTTTTACCTTGCTTTTTCCATCTATCTTCATATTTACTTGTTACTTCTAAATCTTTATTTATATCTATAGATATATTTGCTTTGTTAAGATTTGTAAGAAGTTCTAGTGAAAAATCAAAATATTTTCTACTATCTGTTCTAAGTTCGAGTGTTCCTCCAACTTTTAAAACTCTTAATGCTTCACTAATAAACTCATTTGAGTATATTCTTCTATGTGGTTTTTTATCCCAAGGCACAGGAAAATGAACAAATATTTTTCCTACTTGATTTGATTCTATAAACTCCATAAAAAGTCTTGCATCATAGTTTACAACTAAAACATTTGTAATATTTTGTAGTTCCAATTGTCTTAAAAGTTGTTCTATTGATGGATAGTGAATCTCAAGTCCTATAAATTGTATATTGGGATTGTTTTTTGCTTGATACAAAAGATGTCTTCCACTTCCAAATCCTATTTCAATTTGAATCTCTTTTGAAGTTTTAAATTCATCTACAAAGTAGTTTATATCTTTTAAATATTTATGCTCTTGTTCTTTTTTTTGCTTTAGATTATTTGTATTTGAAAATATAGTTTTTGAATTATTTAATTTTACATAACTATTTAAAGCATCTTTTATAAAAGTAACAGGTGATATTCTTGTAGTTTTATCTGATTTTATTAAAAAGTCTTCATCTTTGTTTTTTATTGTAAGTAAAAATTCTTTATCTTCATTTTTTACAGCAATTTTATATTCTGTTTTTCTATTTTGTTCTTCTGTATGATATGAAACAGCTGTAAACAAAAACTCTATATTTTTATCTTTTATAGGAGTTTTGATTAAGCTATTTTTTTCAAAAACTATATGAGGCATAATTATAATCTTGAATTAGAAAGCGTTAATTTAGCTTCATCACTATTTGCTGATACTATACCAAATTCATCTACAGCTTGAACTGAGTAACGATATTCAACTCCATCAACAATATCATTATCTTCAAATCTAAGTCCACTAATATTTTCAAATTTTGTTGTATCAGAAAAGATTAGATATTTTTTTACTTTTTTATTTACATTATAAGAAACTGCTCTGTTGTCTCCACTTTGCCAGTTTAAAATAGCTTTATTACCTTGAATTTGAGCCAAAGTTATAGTTGGTTTTAGTGGTGGAGCTAGAGTAATACCTCTTATCGCATCTACATCTTCGCTACTTTCAAGACCATCTTTATCCACAGCAGTTACCTTATAAAAATACTCTTTTCCTGAACTACTGATTTTATCTGTATATTCCGTTGAGTTTGCATTTACTGTTGCAATTTTACTATAACCTAAAAGTTTATAACTACTTCTGTAAATATTATATTCTACAACATCAGCAGTAGGAGATTTTTCCCAAGTTAAAAATACACTTTGTGGTATATTGTTTGATGCTATTATATTTCTTGGAGGTAAAGGCACAGGCTTTGTTTTTGCTTCCAAAATTGGGCTTGGTGCTGATTCTACATCTTCAAAAGAGAAAGCTTTAACTCTGTATTTATAAGTTGTATTGTCTTTTAATCCAGTTTCTATATATTCAGCTGATAATCTTTGTGTTATTTTTGATTGAAAAATCCATTCATTTATCAAAGTGTTATATTTTTCAACTCTATAATAACTAACTCTAGGATCTGAATGTGGATGCCAAATAAGTTTTATTTTTCTTGGTAGATTTGATATAGCTTGTGCAAATTCAACGGGTTTTATCCTAGGTAGAGTTTCTACTATATAAGCATTTGTTGTTGGTGATTCACTTCCATCACTCAATCTTGCTGAAATTTGATAAGCATATTTAGTTTTTGGTTCTAAACCTTTATCAACATAGTGCGTTACATATCTACTATCAGTAGCTTTTATAAGTTTTAAAGTTTTTTCACCTTTACTTAGTTCTGTTCTATAAAAATTATATCCAACAACTCTATGGTCATCGATTCTTTGCCATTCAAAACCAATAGAAGCCATATCTGGAATTGATTTGATTGAACTGTAGTTTACAGTTTGAAATGAATTATTAACTTTTGGTGTAGTTGTTGTATTAAAAATATTTGCACAACCACTAATTAGAAAAATTAAAGCAATTAAAGATACTAGATGTTTCAATTCTTTCATAAATTCTCTCCATATTAAAATTATTATCTAAAAAATCTACCATATGTTTAGGAATATTAGCTGTGAAACTCATCTTTTCTTTTGTGACAGGATGAGTAAATACTAAACAATAAGCGTGTAAAAAAAATCCATCTATTTTACTTAATTCGCTCTTAAATCCATATAAATTATCTCCAATGATATGCCTATTTAAGGAATTTAAGTGAACTCTTATTTGATGAGTTCTTCCAGTTGATAGTTTACAAGCAATTAACTCAAACTTTTCATTTTTACTTGTTTCTAGTTTGCAAAATGCAGTTTTTGAATATCTTCCATCTTTTACAATAGCCATTCTTAAGCGATTATTAGGATTTCTAGCTATTGGTTCTTCCACAACAATATTATCTTTTAAAGGTAAATCAATCAATGCTAAATAGTATCTTCCTGCCTCTCTAGTTTCAAGTTGTTTTGATAGTTCTAAGTGAGCTTGATTTGTTTTTGCAATGATAATTATTCCACTTGTTCCTTTATCAAGTCTATGTACAATACCATGTCTTTCTTCTCCACTTATTGTAGAAAGTGAGATATTTTTAAGTTTTAGCCAATCAACTAAAGTTGCATCTTTTACACTTGGGGCATCATGTATTGTTAAATTTATGGGTTTATTTACTATTAAAATTGAATCATCTTCGTATATAATTGATATTTCTTTATCTTTCAATGAATTTTTTATAAAATCTATATCTTTTATATTTGATAATTCATTTTCTGGGAAAAAAACTTCAACATTTTGATTTAATTTTAATTTCAATCCATTTTTAATAGTGGTTTTCCCATCAACTTTTACAAAATCTTTTTTGATTAATTGTTCAATTTGATTTCTTGAAGCTTCTATTTTAGAGCTTAAAAATTTATCTAATCTTGTCTCTTCTTCTACAATAAAATTTTTATACATTTTATGCTACTCTTTTGTTATGCGATTACTTGATAAAAGAATTATTTCACATTTTGATTATTTAATATTACTATTTATTTCACCTTTGATAATACTATCTTATGTATTAATTGAAGATGTAAATGAAGCATTAGCTAATAAACAGATTTTTTATTATAGTGTATCTTTGTTTATATTTTTTTTAGTTTTTATGTTACCTATAAGAAGAAACCTAAGATTAGTGCCTATTTTGTACTGGATAGGAATTATACTTTTATTAGCTGTTGAGTTTATAGGAGTTACAAAACTTGGAGCTAAAAGATGGATACATATACCAATAGTTGATACAACTATTCAACCATCAGAAATTATAAAACCAATATACATTTTAATGCTTGGATATTTAATACACCATCGTCCACCACCAATAGGAGGATATGGTTTAAAAGATTTCGGATATTTTTCTATATATATTATGATTCCATTTTTTCTTATAGCAAAAGAACCAGATTTGGGAACTGCTTTAGTAATGCTACTTGTTGGTTATGGAATACTTTTCATAATAGGAGTAAATTGGAAAATATGGCTAGGTATAGTTGCTATTTTATCTGTAATTATACCATTATCCTATAATTATATAATGAAAGATTATCAAAAAAAGAGAGTTCACGATTTTATAGTTGCTGAAAAACCTAGTTACCATGTACAGCAAAGTATTATAGCAATTGGTTCAGGTGGACTTACTGGAAAAGATAGTAACGAAGCCACACAAACTCAGTTAAAATTTTTGCCAATAGCAACAAGTGATTTTATTTTTGCATATTTGGTTGAAAGACATGGCTTTTTAGGTGCTTTGGGACTTATATTTTTATATTTATTAATAATATTTCATCTCTTTACAATAAACTATTTTTTTAAAAATGATTTCGTAGTCAAAGCTTTTGCTTCTGGACTAGCCTTACTTATATTTTTAAATATGAGTGTAAATATTTTGATGGTTATAGGTTTTGCACCTGTTGTTGGGATACCTTTACCACTATTCTCCTATGGAGGAAGCTCATTTTTGAATTTTATAGTAACTTTTGCAATATTGGAAAATTTAATAGCATTTAGGTATATGGATATTTATAATTATGAACGAAAAATGTAAATATTTTAATGTGCTATGTAGTGAACTTTAAATCTTATTTTTGTTGGTTCACTAGGCTTTGGATATTCTTTATACGCAATTTCTATTAATTCAATAGAGTGTTTATCTAAATCAGAGTATCCAGAAGGTCCAATTATTTTTAAATCACTAATATCTCCATTTGGATGAAACATAAATTCTACAACATTTATTCCACCAATTCTTAAATATGCTGATAATTTTGGATAACCTATACGATTTAAAACTCTTTGTGTAATAACTTGAAAGTTATTTATATTTTTCTCTAAATATGCTTTTTGAACTTTAGTAAAATTATCATACTCTTTTCCATAAAGCTTTTGAAGTTCATTTAAAACTTCTTTATTTATAGGTTCTTTTTGGCTTAAAAAGTCTTCTAAAGTTTTTTCTTGTATTGTTTTTTTATTTTTTACATTTTGCTCTTTTAAAATTTTATCTTGAAACTCTTTTGCTTTTTTTATATCTTTTGGTTTAGGTTGTATCTGTTTTACAGTTTCTTGCTTCTTTTGGATTTCTTGTTTTTGTATAGGTTCTATTTTCTCTACTTTTTGAGTTGGTGGTGTTGGTATTTGTTCTGGTGAGGATTTTTTTTCTTGAAGTTTTACCATCTTAACCTCAGTTTTTTCTACATGCTCTTTTGGTACATCTTTTTTTGTATCATCATTCTTTTTGTACTCTATAAATAAGAGAAGATGAATTAATATTGAAATGATAAAAGATATAGCAATAATTCTCATAGGCGAATTATATTAAATTTTCTTGAAAATTTGGCATAGTATAAAATAGATATAAACTTTTTAAAGATATAATTTTGTTTTTTGAAAAGGCATTCTTGAAACTCGTACAAATCATAAAAATCACATCTCCTATTTTTTTTGGATATATTCCTTTAGGTATGGCATTTGGTATATTTGCTGTAAGCTCTGATATTCCTTGGTATTTTGCTACCCTTATGAGTGCTTTAGTTTATGCTGGAAGTGCTGAATTCCTAGTTGTTGCTTTTATATTGTCTTTTGCATCTTTATTTGAGGTTTTTATAACAATATTTTTAGTAAATTTTAGACACTTTTTCTATGGTATTTCGATGTTAAATGATTTTAAAAACCTAAAAGGATTAGTTAAAAAATACTCTATATTTTCGCTTACAGATGAAACTTTTGCACTTTTTAAACTAATAGATATAAAAAATGATGAAAAACAAAAAGTATATTTTTTTATAACACTTTTGAGTCAAATATATTGGGTTTTTGGTGTATTTTTAGGTTCTTATTTTGGACAATTTTTAAATTTTGATTCAACAGGAATAGGGTTTATGCTAACATCACTTTTTGTTGTTTTAGCAATAGAGTTATATAAAAAATTGAAATCAAAAATCGTTCTTTTAATATCTTGTATAGTAGGAATTTTTGGACTATTTTTACCAAATGAATATATGTTGATTGTTTGTTTGACTATTTGTACAATTTTTATTATTTTATTTAGAGGAAGGATACAAATTTGAGTAATTTAGAAATCATTTTAGTTATTCTAGTTGCAATGATTGCTACTATGTTGACTCGTTTCTTACCTTTTATAATTTTTAGAAAACAAGAAAAACAATCACAAATTTTACTCATTTTTGAAAAAGCAATGCCATTGGCAATAATGGTTATTTTAGTTTTTTACACAATAAAAAGTGTAGATTTTTTAGAAGTTCCTTTTGGAATAGCTGAAATTTTATCTATTTTTATAACAATTTTTCTTCATATAAGGTTTAATAATGTACTTTTAAGCATCATTGGTTCAACTGTTTTTTATATGTTTTTAGTTCAAATTGTTGTACCAAAAATTGTTTAAATATTTAAATAACCAATTGCTTATATAACTTATAGTAAAATGAAAATAAATAATTATTTAGGAATATATATGTTTAAAAAATCTATTAAAGCTTATGAAAAAGCTTGTAAAGTAATCCCTGGAGGTGTTGATTCTCCTGTTCGTGCATTTAAAAGCGTTGGAGGAACACCACCTTTTATAAAAAAAGGGAAAGGTGCATATATCTATGATATAGATGGAAATAAATATTTAGATTTTGTACAAAGTTGGGGACCACTGATTTTTGGACATTGTGATAAAGATATTGAAAAGGTTGTTATAAAAACTGCAAAAGAAGGTCTTTCATTTGGAGCACCTACAAATTTAGAAACAAAATTAGCTAATGAAATTGTTGATATGTATGACAATATCGATAAAGTTAGATTTGTAAGTTCTGGAACAGAAGCTACTATGAGTGCTATAAGATTAGCAAGAGGTGTTACAAATAAAAATGATATTATAAAATTTGAGGGTTGTTATCACGGACATAGTGATTCACTACTAGTTCAAGCAGGAAGTGGAATGGCAACTTTTGGAAGTCCAAGTAGTCCTGGCGTTCCTTCTGATTTAACAAAACACACACTTTTGTGCGAATATAACAATATAGCACAATTAGAAAAATGCTTTGAAGAGAGTTCTGATATTGCTTGTATTATAATCGAACCAATTGCTGGTAATATGGGATTAGTTCCTGCAACAGAAGAGTTTTTAGTTGCTTGTAGAGAGCTTTGTGATAAACATGGAGCGTTACTAATTTTTGATGAAGTTATGAGTGGATTTAGAGCAAGTTTAAAAGGAGCAAGTGGAATTTTAAAAGTACAAGCTGATATTTTGACTTTTGGAAAAGTAATAGGTGCTGGAATGCCTGTTGGTGCATTTGCTTCAAATAAAGAGATTATGAGTTATCTTTCTCCTGAAGGTAAAATTTACCAAGCAGGAACATTAAGTGGAAATCCAGTAGCTATGGCAGCTGGACTTGAAAGTTTAAAGAAATTAAAAGCAAATCCAAAGATATATGATGATTTATCTAAAAAAGCTTTAAGACTTGTAAATGGATTAAAAAAAGTTGCAAAAGAGTGTAATATTTCATTGCAAGTAAACACAAGAGGAAGTATGTTTGGATTTTTCTTTTGTGAAAATGAGCCAAAAAATTTTAAAGAAGTAGGAAATTGCAATTTTGAAAGATTTGCTAAATTTCATCAAGAAATGTTAAAAAGAGGTTTTTATTTTGCTTGTAGCCAATATGAAGCTGGATTTATTTGTACAAAAATTACAAATAAAGAGATAGATGATTGTATAAAAGCAGCAAAAGAAGTAATGAAAGATTTATAAGGTAAAAAATGCAAAGTTTTAAAAATGTAGAATTGATAAAAAAATCTAATATATATTTTAATGGAAATGTTACTAGTAGAACATTTATAGATACTGACGGAAGTAAAAAATCTTTAGGGATTATGATGGTTGGAGAGTATCTTTTTGGAACAGCAGAAGCTGAAATTATGGAGATAATTGAAGGTGATGTTGAAGTACGATTGAAAGGTGAAAATGAGTGGAAAACTTACAAAAGTGGAAGTTCTTTTAGTGTTCCTGCAAATTCTAGCTTTGATATAAAAGTAAAAACAATAAGCGATTACTGTTGTAGTTATATAAAATAGATTGGAAAAATATGGAAGATTTAAAAGAACAAAAACCAAAACATAGAGATAAAATAGAAGCTTTAGATAGTTTATCAGTAGGTATTTCTATGGTTGCTGCAGTTGTTATTGGAGTTGCTATTGGATTAGGTTTAAAACACTTGACAGGTTATACTTGGACTCTTTGGTTGGGAGTTTTTTGGGGAATAGCCGCAGCTGGTCTTAATGTATATAGAGCTTATAAAAGAGCTCAAAAAGTTTATGAAGGTATGGAAAATGACCCACGATATGCTCATAGAGCAAAATATGGTGATAAATCTTTAGATGACGAAGATAAATAGTAAAATTCTAAATTTTGCAAAGGTTTTTATATTTTTAAACCTTTGCCTTAGCCTTTATGCAATATTTTTTCAAAATACTTTGTGGCTTTTAAATATACAAGTTGCATTTTTCTCATCATTGTTTATAACTATTGCATCATTTTTGTCATATAGAAAAAATATTCAAAATAGATTAGCAAATATAGATGACAATTCTACTATTTTAAGTGAAGATAGAGATAAAATAGATGAGATAGATGACCCTTATGATTTATATAGTGAATACAAAGAAATTCCAGAAGATGAATTAACTCCACAAAAGATAAAAGAGATAATAGATGAAGAGAAAAGTAGGGTAAAACAAAATACCTTTAAAAATACACTTTTTAGTACAGGTGGATTTTTATCTATTTATAGGATTTTAGGATATGTTGTTTTAATTTTTGGATTTTTTGCTTTAAATAACAATGAAGTTTTTGTACCATTAGCTTTTATCATTGGTTTAGGGATTGTACCTATAGGAGTATTGTTTACCAAATTTATTAACAAAGTTGAAATATAAGTAAAAAATATAAATTTAATTATTTTAGAAAAAATATCACACTTCATCACACTTTTTAACTATAATGTTAGAATTTTATGAAAATGAGAAGAAAATGTTTTTTAAAATAGTATTTATATTTTTATTACTTCCTATACTTTTATTTTCTCAAGAACTAGAAAATATATTAGATGATTTAAATGAATATAGTGATAAATCTAACTTAAATATTGATTATAAACCAACAGCAATGACAGTTTTATATGCTAATGATCTACAAACATTAGGAATAAATACTTTGTCTGAAGCTTTAAATTTTGTTGCTGGAATTCAAGCTTTTAAAACAACTTCTGTTAACTCTATTGTATCTGTAAGAGGATATACTCAACCTTTAAATAGTTTTCAAGAGAAAATAAAATATAGAATAAATGGAGTTAGTGTATCTTCAAACTATTTTGAAAATTTTCCAATTAGTCTAATTGATAGAATAGAAATATCAAAAGGAAATGCTTCAACTATTTATGATCAAGGTGGTTTTGTAGCTGTTATTGATATTATCACAAAAAATAAAAGTAATATTGCTTTTGGAACAGGAAGCTTTGATAATAAGAATTTCTCTTTACTTTTAAATGAAAAATTAAATGATAATTGGAAACTAAAATTATCTACAAGTTACTTGAAACACAATAAAAAAGTAGATGCCCCTAGTGCTATTTTGACTAATTCTATAGATTTTGGAACAAATTTTGATAGAAAACAAGAATCTTTAGAAGGAATTGAAGATATTTTAATTGGTGCTTCTTTAGAAAATAAAAACTTTAAAATATCTTCAAATTATATAAAAAATAATAGACAAAACAATTATGGTACTACTGGATTATTAGATTGGAGTGATGATGGTTACTCAAAATATGAGATGTTTTCAAATGAAATAACTTATGATACTTTCTTAAATACAAACAATATTTTGGAAATGAAGATAGGAAGTGTACAAAGTAATTATAAAATGAATACTTATATGTATAAATTTGAACCAAATAATGTTGGAATCTATGACCCACATTTTAAAGTTGATTATACTCAAAGAGAGAGTTATATATCACTTTTAGTAAAAAATACTAGCTTTACAAATAATAAAATCGAATATGGAGTTTATGGTTCTTTAATCCAAATTCCAAAAAATAAATACTATACAAATGTAGATTATCTAACAGGTTTAGGACAATACATTCCAAAATATGATGCCTATTTCCCAGTACAAAAGGAGTTAAAAGAGTTTTCAGGAAAGCAAGGATTTATAAGTGATGAGAGTTCAAAAACTAATATGTCATATTTTTTAGCAGATACTTATAGTGTAAATGAGAATTTAACTCTTTTAGCAAATCTTGGAATTGATGACTATCAAGATTATAAAAAGCTTTTAAACTTTAGATTAGGTTCTGTTTACTCTAATGATGATATAAATATATATAAATTCTCTATTTCTCAAGCGAATAGAAATCCATCTTTAATAGAAGACTATTTTGTAGGGCATATAATAAACTCTCAAGACCAAGCTTTAGAAGCAGAAAAACTACAAAGTGTTGAATTGATGTATATTTATCAACAAAATGATGAGAAATTAAAGTTAAATTTATACTATCAAAAGTATATAAATTCTATTGATGGTTATAGGTATAAAGATTCTTTACAATACTACAATAAAAAGCAAGATGAATATAACTATGGAGCAGAGCTAGAGTATAGTAAAAGTTTTGAGAATCGTTCAAAAGTAATTTTAAATGCTAGTTTTAATAGTTTTGCTTATAAAAATAGTTATGAAAACTTAAAAATAGATACACCAATAGTTTCAAAAATAACTACAATTTTAGGATATATTTATCCAATAAATTCTAAATTTACTATTAGCCCATTGATTAGATATTATGGTTCTAAAAATCTTTTAAATGGTAATAAAATAGGTGATGTTGCTTTACTTGATTTAACTCTTACTCATAATATTTCAAAAGATGCAAAACTATATTTTGGAGCAAAAAATATCTTAGATAAAGAGTATTTTTACTATGGATACAATACAAAAGATGAGAAAATGCTAAGAGAGGGTACAACTTGGTTTGTAAGTTTTAGATATGATTTTTAATAAACTTTTACTTATTTTATATCTGTCAATATTTACTTTTGCAAATGGAGTTTACAATATAAATCTTTTAGATTTTCAAGCAAAAGTATTTCCAAAAATAATAATTGCTGATAATAATTTAGAGAATAAACTTATAAATAATAAAATACTTTTAACTATTTTATATGATGATATAGATTTAAACTCTGCACAAATTTTAAAAGAAATGTTAGAAAAAAATTATATAACTTTAAAAGATTTTACTTTTGAAGTAAATCTTATAAGATATAATGATTTTATAAGTAGTAATATTTCAACAGCTTACTTTTTTTTGCTTGGTAAAAAAGATAAAATTGTTCAGATAACAGAACTTTTATCTAAAAATGGTAGATTGAGTTTTACTTATGATGATAGTTATTTAGACTTTGGAGTCATTTTTGGATTAAAGATTAGTTCAAAAGTAAATATATTTTTAAAGCTTCAGAATTTAAAAGATAGCGGAATTGAACTACAAAATTCTATTTTTAATGTAGTGATATTAAAATGAAAAATTTAAATATTATCACACAAATCATTATTATAAATACTGTGGTTATGAGCTTTTTTATAGCTGTGTTTATTTATAAAAATTATACAATAGTTTCTAATCAGTTAATTTTACTTGAGAATGAAAAAATAGATTCAATAGTAAAAACTATATCACCAATAATCTCTATAAATCTTACTTTAGGTTTGGAAGAAAATATAAAAGAGCTAATTAGTGAAAGTATGCAAGCACATAGTGAAATAATTGGGATTGATATTTTAGACCTTGATAATAAAGTAATTTACGAAAATATAAAAAAAGATATTAAAAAATCAAGAATATACCATGTGCTTTTGGAAGATACTATTTTAAAAGAGAAAATAGGAGAGTTAAAGGTTTATTATACATTTTCATCTATTTACTCAAAACTTTTAAATGAATTTAATAAATTTATAGTATTTATAGCTATATTTTTTATAGTATCTTTATTTATCTCATCATTTCTTATTAAATATAATCTAAAATCTCTAATGCAACTAAAAGATAAAATGCTCAATTATAGTTTAAATGATAAAATAAGCTTTGAAGAAGAGTGTTTTAAAAATGAAATTTCTGTTATAAACAATAGTGCATATAAAATGATAAAAAAGATAGAGGAAGAGGTTGAAAAAAGAATTATTTATGAAAAAAATATCATGCAAAAAAATCGTCTTGCTTCTATGGGAGAGATGATTGATAATATTGCTCATCAATGGAGACAACCTTTGATGAAAATAAATGCAATATTATTAAATACAGATAGAAATATAGAACTTAAAAATTATGATGAGGAGTATCTACAACAAAGATTAGAAGATATATCAAATACTATATATTTTATGTCAAATACAATAGACACATTTAGAGATTTTTTAAATCCAAATAAAGATAAACAAAATTTTAAAATTGATCAAGCAATAGAAAAAAGTATAAAAGTTTTAAGTCCTTCATTAAAAAATATAAAAGTAAATCTAAATAAACAAGATAGTGTTATATGTGCTTATGAGAGTGAATTTATGCAAGTTATTTTTTCTATTTTATCAAATTCCATAGATATATTTGAACAAAGAGATATAAAAGAAAAAGAGATAAATATAAATATTTATGAAGATGAAATAAATATTTATATAGAAATACAAGATAATGCAGGTGGGATAAAAAGTGAGAATTTAGATAAAATCTTTGATCCTTATTTCACAACAAAACATAAAACTGGTGGAACTGGAATGGGACTTTATATTGCAAAAATTATTATGTTAAATAGTTTTGGTGATATAAAAGTTGAAAATAGTTCTATTGGGGCAAAATTTATTTTAAATATTTCACAAAAAATAGGAGATAAAAATGGGCAATAAAGATAGTTTAAAGCATTTTACTCTACTTTATGCAGAGGATGATAAAGCTATTCAAAAAGAGATGTTGGAATACTTTTCTAGCTATTTTAAAGAGGTTTTTACTGCAGATGATGGGAATGAGGCTTTAGAACTTTATAAACAACATAAACCAGATGTTCTCATACTTGATATTTATATGCCACATTTAACAGGAATTGAACTAACAAAGATTTTGAGAGAAAATGACTATAAGACAAAGATAGTGTTAATAACTGCACATTCAAATGATAGTTTACTTTTAGAATCAATCAATATAGATGTAAATTACTATTTAATAAAACCTGCAACTTTAAAAAAAGTTAAAGATATGTTGAATAAAATTTCTATTGATTTATTAAGAAGTTCAGAAAAAATCATAAGATTTGATGAAAATATATATTTTAATCAAACTAACCAAAAACTATTTAATAAAAATATTGAAATAAAATTAAGTAAAAAAGAGCTCTCTTTGCTAGAACTTTTTATAATAAATAGAAATAAAGATATAACTATTGAAAATATTATGTCTCATTGCTGGAGTGATATTTTTATTGAAATATCACTTGATAGTGTCAAATCTTTGGTTAGTAATCTACGAAAAAAACTTCCTAAAAATACTATTGTAAATGTTTATGGTGTTGGTTACATTTTAAAAAATAGTTAAAGTCTTTAATTTAACTATTTTTTATTAAAAACTTCACACTTCATCACACTCTTTTTCTATAATTCAATTTCTAGGAAACAATTTATAGGATATTACATGTTAAATAATTATATAAATCATAACTATCAAAACATTGAAATTGCAAATAAGGGGATTTGCAATTTTATTATATGTGAAATAGAAGAAGAGTTTGAAATAGATGATGAAGATAGTTGGATTAAGATCTAATTATATATTTAGGAGTTAGTTTGGAAGAAATTATTGTTTCAAAAGATGAGCTAATAGAACTATTTGAAATAGAAAAAATTAAAGATACTGGTAAAGGTTGGTATATGGATAGTAATTTTGTAAATATTATTGCCTTACATGAGATTGAACCAAAGTTTCTCCAAAATATTGCAAATGCTAAATTTTATAAAATAGTAAAAAAGTGAAGTATTTTATGTTATTTTTTAACTCTATTTAAAATTCTCAAAATTTCTTTATTTCTACTATCTCCATTTTATAGCTACTTTAATCAAATCTAACTATAAATTTCAAAATTTATTTTAAAAAAGTAAAAAACATCACACTTCATCACACTCTTTATCTATAATTAAGAAATGTAAATTAAAAAATAAAGGAGATAAAGATGTATCAAAATCATGAATATAAAAACCGATTTAGAATACTAAAAGGTGGATTGATTTCCCTTGTTGTTGCTTCAAATCTATACTCAGCTCCAAGTAGTGGAACAGTAGTAAGCGGAAATGCAACAATAAACCAAAATGGAAATACTACAAATATAAACCAAAGTAGCCAAAAAGCCTCTATAAATTGGCAAGATTTTAGTATCTCTAAAAATGAAACAGTAAACTTTAATCAACCAAATCAAAACTCAATAACTCTAAACAGAGTAATAGGAAATGAAAAATCTATTATAGATGGAGCATTAAACGCAAATGGACAAGTTTGGATTTTAAACTCAAATGGTACACTCTTTGGTAAAAATGCTAAAGTAAATACTTCTGGACTTCTTGTAACAACTAAAGAGCTATCAGATGATGACTTTCAAAAAGGTAACTACTCTTTTAAAGGTAACTCAAAAGAGAGTATTGAAAATCAAGGTGATATAAACCTAAACGATAAAGCCTATGCAGTATTTGTTGCAAATAGTGTAATAAACAATGGTGATATAAAAGTACATAAAGGAACTGTTCATCTAACAGGAGCAGATGAGTTCTCTATAACTTTAAATGAAAATCAAAATATCTCACTAAAAGTAACAAAAGGTGCTTTAAACTCACTTGTTGAAAACAATAATTTAATAGTTGCAAATGGTGGAAATGTATATCTTACAACAAATGCAAAAAATGAACTGCTTAAAGGTGTAGTAAATAATACAGGAATTATAGAAGCAAATAGTTTAGATGATATTACAGGTAAAACAAATGAAGTAATACTTTTTGCTCACGGTGGAACAGCAAATATAGATGGGGAAATAAAAGCTAAAAACTCATTTGTGGAAACAAGTGGAGAAAACTTATCTGTAAAAGATAGTTTTAAAATCACTGCAAATAAATGGCTACTTGACCCAGTTAATATGACAATTGAAGCAAACGGTGGAAGTGATTTTAATAGTGGAAGTGTAAGTGCAACTGCTATACAAAATGCTTTAGCTGGAACAAATCTAGAACTACAAGCTGATAATAATATAACTGTAAATCAAAATATCACTTGGAGTACAGATAAACAACTAAAATTAATAGCAGATAATATAAATGTAAATGCAACAATAAATAATACAAACTCTACAAACGGTGGAGTATATTTTAATGCAGCTAATACAACAGGTAAAGTAGTATTTGGTACAAATGGAAAAGTAATTGTAAATAATATAAATCAAATGCAATTGATAGAAACAGCACTAAATGGAAAATATGAACTAGGAAGAGATATAGATGCAAGTGCTACAAAAACAGATACAGCAAAATGGGGAACAGCAGGATTTAATCCAATAGGAAATAGTGCAAATAGATTTGCAGGAACATTTGATGGTAAAGGTTTTACTATTTCTAATTTATATATAAATAGACCAACTCAAGATTTTGTTGGACTATTTGGATTTACAAATAATAGTGCAACTATAAAAAATATTGGATTAGAGAATATAAATATTACTGGACAAAGTAATGTAGGAGGATTGGTTGGACTTAATGATGGAACAGTTGAAAACTCATATGCAAGTGGAACTGTAAGTGGAGATAGTTATGTAGGTGGATTGGTTGGAGATAATGTTAGTACAATTGCAAACTCATACGCTCTTGGTTCAGTGAGTATTGGTACTAATTCTTATATAGGCGGATTAGTTGGAGTTAATAGAAGAATAATTGAAAACTCATATGCAAGTGGAATTGTAAGTAGTAGTTCTTTTGTAGGAGGATTAGTTGGAGAGAATATTGGTGGAACGATTACAAACTCATATTATGATAATGCAACAAATACAGCTTCTATGAATGATAGTGCTTACGGAAAAACAAAAATAGAAATTGCAACTGCTTTAAAAAGTGCAAGTAGTGAATGGGAAACTGATTTTTCAAAGGGTAGAGGAAATGGTGCAAGTGGAACTGCAGAATTACCATTTTTAAAAAATGTTACAAAACTTTCAAACACTTGGTTTGAAGATGGCCATGGAACAGAAGCAAATCCATATACAATTACAAACTGGATACAGTTGCGAAATATTAATCACTCAAATAATGTAATTAGAAGTTACTACTTTAATCTCTTAAATAATATAGATAGATTAACAACTGGATATATTGGAAATGGAGAAGGTTGGAATCCGATTGGAGATGCTACAAATGTTTTTACAGGAACATTTGATGGTTTAGGACATACTATTTCAGATTTATATATAAATAGACCAACTCAAGATTATATTGGGTTGTTTGGATATATAAATAATAGTGCAACTATAAAAAATATTGGATTAGAAAATCTGAATATTAGGGGAAATAATATTGTAGGTGGATTGGTTGGGGGTAATTTTCCTTCTGGAACAATTGAAAACTCATATGCAAGTGGAACTGTAAGTGGAAATAATATTGTAGGTGGATTGGTTGGGGGTAATTTTGCTTTTGGAAAAATTTCAAACTCATATGCTCTTGGTTCAGTGGGTGGCAGTGGAGATGGTTCTAATGTAGGTGGTTTGGTTGGACAAAATAATGGAACAATTTCAAACTCATATGCAAGTGGAATAGTAGTTAGTGAAAGTTCTTTCGCAGGAGGATTGATTGGATGGAATAATGGTGGAATCATTACAAACTCATATTATGATAAAGAAACAAATCAAGCTGATATGCGAGATAAAACTTATCATGGAAAAACAAAAGCAGAAATTTTATCTTCATTTTCAAATATTAGTGGCTGGGGAACAACTGGAGGTGGAGCCAGTGTAAGTGGATATGAAGTAGTTCTTCTTCCTTATTTACTAGGTGTTACAAAAGATGAATATAAATCTAAATCTATACTATTTAATGGTGGTTTTGGAACAGCATTAAACCCATATACAATTACAAACTGGACACAACTACAAAATATTAATAACTCAAATATTGTAACTAGAGGCTACTATTTTAATCTCTTAAATAATATAGATAGATCAACAGCTGGATATATAGGAACTGGAGAAGGATGGAACCCAATAGGTAATAATGATAATAGAGCTTTATTCAAATTTAATGGTTTAGGAAATACTATTTCAGATTTATATATAAATAGACAAAATAATCTAAATGAAGCTGGATTATTTGGTCATACTCAATCAGGTTCAAATATTCAAAATATTGGACTTTTAAATGTAAATATTACAGGAGGAAGTTTTACAGGAGGACTAGTTGGGGTTAATTATTATACTGATATTACAAATTCATATGTTACTGGAGTAATAACTGGAAATGGTATATGGATCGGAGGTTTAGCTGGAGCTAACTCTGGAATAATTTTAAACTCATATGCAAGTGCAACTGTAGGTGGTAATGGTTCTGAGAAGGGTGGCTTGGTTGGACATAATAATAAGGATGGAAAAATTACAAACTCATATGCTAGTGTAAGTGTAGGTGGTACTTCTTCTTTAGGTGGATTGGTTGGATCTAATGATGGAACAATCACAAACTCTTTTTATGATAAAACAAAGTTTAGTGGAAATGGTGTAGGAGCTGGTATAGAAACTGGAGTTACAGGACTTACAACAGAGGAGATGTCTTATGGAAAAATCTTTAAAGATGCTAGTTGGGATATAGTTGCAGATAGTAGTGTAATTTCTTCAACTCCAATATTAAAATATGATAGCGTAAATAATAAATATGTTTGGGCTATTGCTCCAAAAACTTTTACTGCAAATTTAGGAAATCAATCAACTACTTACAATGGTTTACTTCAAAATTTAAGTTCTATCTACACTTCACAAGCTATCTTTGGTACAGCTGGAGTAAATTTCAAATTTGTAGATGTTGATAATAATGATATAACAGCATATAAAAATGCAGGAACATATTCTAATATAGGTGTTGTATCACTTGATGAATTCATAGTTGCAGGAGTTGGTACAAAAGGAACTTTGACTATAAATAAAGCCAACCTAGATATTATCGCAAACTCAAATAGTTTAGTTTATAACGGTCAAACTCAAAGTGTAAATGGATATACATTTGGAGAAAATAAGCTTTTAGGAAGTGATACAGAAGCTGATTTAAATCTAAGTGGAATAACTACAATAAGCTCTAGTAAAAATGTTGGAACTACTAAAACAAATATTAGTGGAACATCTGATAATTATAATATTAATGTAGCACAAGGAACATTGAATATTATAAAAAAAGATATTTCTGTAACTGCTGATAATAAAAATAAAAAACAAGGTGAAAATAATCCAAACTTAACTTATGTAGCAAATGGATTAATAGAAAATGATACTTTAAATGGAACTTTAAGTACAAATGCTACACAAAATAGTGAAGTAGGGAGTTATGATATAGAAAAAGGTAGTTTGGATAACCCAAATTATGAGATAGATTTTAAAAAGGGTAAATTAATAGTTGAGGCTAAAACTGAAACTCCAAAACCTGAAACTCCAAATATACAAGATGTAGTAGATAGTATTTTTCATCAGATTGCACAAACAACACAAATAGATAATCAAAGATTAAATACAAACTTAAATACTCAAGCTTTAAGCTTCAATAATAAATTTGGTGTAGAGATTGTAAATGGTGGGATAAATGCCCCAACAAAAGAAGAAGAAGCTAGAAACTTCCAAAATATGATAAATAAGTAGGAAAAAAGATGATAAAACTAAATCAAATAATAACTCTTTCAGTGTTAAGCTCTAGCTTACTTTTAGGAGCAAGTCCAATACCAAATAGCTCAAGTATAGAAAGAGAGATACAAGCACCAAAAGATATTCCAATAAAACAAAAAGATATTGTAAAAATAGAGGGGGTACAACAAGATAGCTTAAAAGATATGGGAGATAGTAAAACTATTCTTATAAAAGGATTTAAGATAGAGGGTAATACAAAAATATCTACAGATGATATTTTAAACTCTATTAAAGAGTTTGAAAACAAAGATTTGACTTTTACTCAAATTCAAACTTTGTCTTCTATTATCTCTAAACTATATCAAGATAAAGGTTACTTTGTTGCACGTGCATATCTACCTGCTCAAAACCTTGAACAAAATAGAAATATTTTAAATATCTCTATTTTAGAGGGAAACTATGGTGAGTTTAAAATAACTAATAACTCTTTAGTTAGAAATAGTGTAGTTCAAGATATTTTTGATAACACAAAATCCTCTTCTGTTATTGATACAAATGTAATCCAAAAAGCTATGTTACTTATAAATGATAGAGCAGGTGTTAAAGTATCTAAAGCAGAAATTAGCCCAGGAGCTGATGTAGGAACAAGTAACTTTAATATTGAAACTACTGCAACTCCAAGAGTAGATGGTTATGTAGTTGCTGATAACTTTGGAAGTAGATATACAGGTTTGTATAGAACTCAATCTTTAGTAAATATAAATAGTATTGCAACTTTGGGAGATAAACTGTCAGTTTCAGGACTTGTTTCAAATGGTGCTGATTTGAAAAATGGAAGATTTGCTTATGAACTACCTTTAAATTCTTATGGTTTAAAAGCAGATGTTGCATATACTAGAACAAACTATAATTTAGTTAAAGAGTATAAAGATTTAGATGCAAAAGGTAATGCAAATATATATGAGGCGGGATTAAGCTATCCATTACAAAGAAGTACAAATCAATCATTTTGGTTAAAAGGAAAGTATTATCATAAAGAGTTTAAAGATTATATAACTGGTAGTAAATATGAAGATAAAACTATAGATTCTTTTGTGGTTTCGCTTGATTTTGAAAAATATTATAGTATTGGAGAGTTCCCATCAAGAATATTTGCAAATCTAAATTTTACAACAGGAGATTTGAGCTCAAAATATAATAATCTAAATAGTGGAAACTATAATAAAGTAGATACTTATATCTCAAATGAGATAGCTTTTTCTGAAATATTTTCACTAAATACAAATCTAATAGCTCAAAAAGTACTAGGAAATAAAAACCTAGATGGAAGTGAAGATTTAAGTTTGGGTGGAGCTTATGGAGTAAAAGTCTATCCTTCTAATGAACAAAGTGCTGAAAATGGATATATGATAAATGTAGAGCTATTTTCAAAACTTCCTAGTATATCTTTATATAATCATAAAATAGGAACATTTTATGATATGGGAAATGTATATCAAGAGAAAAATCAAGATATTACATTTCAAAGAAGAACACTTCAAGATGTAGGGTTTGGATACTATGCAAACTATAAAGATTTTTTTGCAAAAGTACAAGTGGCATGGACCTTAAACTCTGACCCAATTTCAAGTGAAAAAACTTCTCATCAAAATAGTAAGATATTGTTTCAAACTGGATGGGTCTTTTAGAACGATTATGTAGAGATTAACTCTCTACATAATTTTTAAGATTTTTACCTACTTTTGGGTGTTTTAATTTTTTAATAGCACTTGATTCAATTTGTCTAACTCTTTCTCTTGTAACTGAAAGTTCTTTTCCAATTTCTTCAAGTGTTCTATCACTTGCATCTTCCATAAGACCAAATCTCATTCTGATAACAGCTTGTTCTCTTTCATTTAATTGTCCAAGAATTTGGTCAATTTGACCTTGTAAATCCTCTTTCATAATATTGTCCATTGGAGTTGGAGCTTTTTCATCTGGTACAAAATCTCCAAACTTACCATCATCATCACTTCCAATAGGAGCTTCAAGAGAAACTGGTTCTTTTGTTATTTTAATTACTTGTTTTACTTTATCAACAGGTAATCCAACTTCTTTTGCAATTTCTTCAACATCTGGCTCTTTACCAGTTTCTTGAACACCTTTTCTTATTATTTTATTGATTCTATTGATTGTTTCAATCATATGAATAGGTATTCTAATAGTTCTTGCTTGATCAGCTATTGCTCTACTTATTGCTTGTCTTATCCACCAAGTTGCATAAGTTGAGAATTTATAACCTTTTTTATACTCAAACTTATCAACAGCTTTCATAAGTCCGATATTTCCTTCTTGAATTAAATCTAAGAAAGCTAAACCTCTATTTGTGTATCTTTTTGCAATAGATACAACAAGTCTTAAGTTTGATTGAGCCATTCTTGTTTTAGAAGTGTCAGTTATTCTTTTTCCTCTTTTTATTTGTTCTAAAACTGCTTTTAATTCTTCAGGAGTTAAATCAAATCCTCCTTTAGAAGCTTCAGCTGTTTGGAATAATTTTTTGATTTCCATATAAGTTGAAACCATTGTAGCTTCTGGAACCATTGCAGTAATTTGTGCTTTTGATAAATTTACAATATTTTCTAATATTTTTTGGTGATTTTTTTGTAAATTTTCATTAAAAAGTGGTAATTTATACTCTAATCTTTTTAATTCACTATCAAAACCTGATTCAGATTTTAACGATGTTTCCATAGCTTTTACAATTTCAGTTATAAGTTTTGAAGTTGGTCCTAAATCTAATAAAGCTTCTTTTAATAACTTCTTTTTAAAAGAAGTTGCAAGATTGAAAGTCATCATATCTGCTTCATCATCAGATTTCGCTGTTTCTTTTGCTTGAAATTTTAACCACTCTTTTTTAGCTTTTTCAAGTTCTTTAAAAGCTTCTATAATAGTTTGAGCTCTTTTATCTAACTTTCTTTGTTTTGTTCCAGAAGTTTTTTTATCATCATCTTCTGAGTATTCATCATCTTCATACTCATCAGTTTCTAAATCTTCTTCTTCCTCTTCTTCATTGTCATCATCAAAGTTTTTAAATAACTCTTTTACTTTTCTTTCTCTATTAACTAATGGTTCTTTGTATTCTAAAATAAAATCAATCAAATATGGAACATAGCATATAGCATCAAGGATAATATCCTCTCCAGTTTCAATTTTTTTAGATATTTCAACCTCTTCATCTTTTGTTAAAAGTGGGATTTGTCCCATTTCTCTTAAATACATTCTTACAGGAGAATCTGATCTTGACCATTCCATTAGCTCTTTATTTTTTAATAAGTCAAACTCATCATCTTCATTTTCAATTAGTTTTTCTCTTTGTTCTCTTCTTTTTTTAGCTTCCTCATCATTTAGAAGTTTAGCTTGTTCTTGAGAACTAATAACTGTTACGTTGTATAACTGAATTAATGCTAAAATCTTCTTTATCGTTGCACCTGTTGGTGCTTTTGGAAAGATTTTAATGATTTTTTCGTAAGTTAATACTGAATCTTTATACTCTTTAATTAATTGCTCAATAATTTTGTTTATATCTTTTGCACTCATAGTTTTAGAAAATCCTTCTTTATATTATGAAATAGTCAAACATTATACCCAAATAATTTGAATATCGTATTAAGGATTACTTATTTAAACAAAGTTTACTAAAATATTGGATAAAATTTTTACTTCAATGAATTTAGTGTTTAATAATATAAGGACAAAGTATGAGTAAAATTACAGGTAAAGTTTGGAATTTTGGAGCAAATATTGATACTGACGTTATCATAGCGGCTCGTTATTTGAATAGTTCAGATCCAGAACATTTAGCAAAATATGTTATGGAAGATGCTGATCCAGATTTTCCAAAAAAATTAAAAAAAGGCGATATTATAGTTGCTGGAGAAAATTTTGGATGTGGTTCAAGTAGAGAACACGCTCCAATAGCTTTAAAAGCTGCTGGGATAGCTGCTGTTGTAGCTCCATCATTTGCTAGAATTTTTTATAGAAATGCTTTTAATATGGGATTACCTATTTTTGAATTACCTGAATCTTTAGAGATAAAAGAGGGTGAAGAAATATCTATAAATTTAGATAAAGGTGAAATTACAAATAATACAACTAAAAAAGTATATAAATTTATTCCAATTCCTCCTTTTATGCAAGAATTAATTGCAACTGGTGGATTAATAAATTATGCAAAAGAAGAAATGAAAAAGGCAAAATAGATGAAAAATTATAATATTTCTATAATCAAAGGTGATGGAATTGGTCCTGAAATTGTTGATGAAGCAATTAAAGTATTAAACTCAGCTTCTAAAAAATGTGGATTTACTTTAAGTTATAAAGAGTATTTAATGGGTGGTATTGCTATTGATACAACAGGAGTTCCTCTTCCTCAAGAGACAATAGATGGAGTATTAGCAAGTGATGCTTGTTTATTTGGAGCAATTGGTGGAGAAAAATGGGATACACTTCCAAGAGAATTAAGACCTGAAACAGGACTTCTAAAATTTAGAGAAGAGATGGGTGTATATGCAAATTTAAGACCAGCAATTGTTTATGATGAACTTGTAAATGCTTCAACACTTAAACCTGAAGTGATTCAAGGTTGTGATATCATGGTTGTTCGTGAGTTAATTGGTGGAATTTATTTTGGAAAACCTAGAGAAAATGATGGTTTTAAAGCATATAATACTATGGTTTATACAAAACCTGAAATTGAAAGAATTTCAAAAACAGCCTTTGAATTAGCGATGAAAAGAGATAAAAGAGTTTGTTCTGTTGATAAAGCAAATGTTTTAGAAGTTTCACAACTTTGGAGAGATACTGTAAATGAAGTTGCTAAAAACTATCCAGAAGTTGAAGTTTCTCATATGTATGTAGATAATGCTGCAATGCAACTTGTACGAAATCCAAAACAATTTGATGTAATAGTTACAGGAAATATTTTTGGAGATATTTTAAGTGATACAGCTTCAATGGTCGTTGGTTCTATTGGATTATTACCTTCAGCTTCTACAGGAGATAAAACAGCTATTTATGAGCCAATTCATGGTTCAGCACCAGATATTGCAGGGCTTGGAATTGCAAATCCATTAGCCACAATTTTAAGTGCTTCAATGATGCTAAGATATTCTCTAAATGAAGAAAAAGCTGCAAATTTGATAGAAGATACAATAAAAATTGTACTAAAAGATGGATATAGAACAAAAGATTTAGCGTCATATGATGCAAAAGAAGTTTTAAATTGCAGTGCAATGGGTGATAAAATAGTAGAGTACATAAATAGATAATTTTAGGAAAATTATATGAATGATAAAAAGTATAGATTAGTTACTAGAAGCGATATGGATGGACTTGTTTGTGGGACATTATTAAAATATCTTGACATTATTGATGAAATTACATTTGTTCACCCTAAAGATATGCAAGATGGTAAAATTGAGATAACTTCAAATGATATAACAACAAATCTTCCTTATGTTGAAGGTGTTTATTTGGCTTTTGATCACCATTTTAGTGAAACATTAAGAAATGAGAAAAAAGATAATCATATCATAGACCCAAATGCAGCAAGTGCTGCACAAGTTGTTTATGACTATTATGATGGAGATGAGATATTTCCAGGATATTTTACTGGTATGATGTTAGGAGCAAATAAGGCTGATAGTGCAGATTTTACTTATGAAGATATAGTTGAACCTAGAGCTTGGGCATTACTTAGTTTTTTAATGGATAGTAGAACAGGTTTAGGAAGATTTAGAAATTTTAGGATATCAAACTATCAGTTAATGATGGATTTAATTGATTATTGTTCGAGACATAATATTGATGAAATTTTAGAATTACCTGATGTAAAAGAAAGAGTTGATTTATATTTTCAATATGAAGAGCAGTTTAAAGAGCAACTTAAAAAGTGTACTAAAGTTTTTGGCAATCTTTTAATTATTGATTATAGATATGAAGAAATTATATATCCTGGGAATAGATTTATGGTATATACACTTTTTCCTGAACAAAATATTTCTATTCATATATTTTGGGCTAAGGACAAAGAAAAAACAGTTTTTAGTACAGGAAAATCTATTATAAATAAAACATCAAATACAAATATTGGTGAATTAATGCTTAAATATGGTGGCGGTGGACACAAAAAAGCTGGAGCATGTCAAATATATAATGATAAATCAGAACAGATTTTAGAAGAGTTAATATCAAAAATTAATCAAGATGGATAAGAGTTAAAAATTATTTTTTAACTCTTCATAAAACTTTTCAAAAGATGGTAAATTTAATTTTGACTCTCTTTGCTTTTTACCCCACATTGGTTCAGGGAAAAAAGAATCTTCTTTAAATCTTGCCATAATATGAAAATGTACATGAGGTACATAATTTCCAAATGATGCAATATTTATTTTATCTGGGTTAAAGTGTTTAATCATAATTTTTTCTATAATATCGAGATATTTCCATATCTCTTCTTTTGTTTGTTTATTACACTGTGAAAACTCTTTTATTTGTTCATTTGTAAATATCTTAAGCCAAGGAATTTCGCTATCTTCAATTTGTATATTTATAAATTCATTTTTAAATATTACTGACATTTATATCCTTATTTTATATATGGAGAATGTTACTATAATTTAAATTAAAGAAGATTTTAATATTCAACGAGCTTTAAGTAATAATTAAATATAATCCAATTCCATTTTTTCAACCATTGAAGAAGTTTTTATAAAATATACTAACTATTTTATAGAGAGTTGGAAAAGTTTTTTAAGAACTTTTCCTGTTGAATAGTGGAAATTTAAACACAAATAAAGAAGGATACAGCTTATGAAAGTAAGAGCTTCAGTGAAAACAATGTGTGATAAATGTAAAGTTATCAAAAGAAGAGGTATCGTAAGAGTTATCTGCGAAAACAAAAAACATAAACAAAGACAAGGATAAGACACATGGCAAGAATCGCGGGTGTTGATTTACCAAACAAAAAAAGAATGGAGTATGCTTTAACATACATCTTTGGAATTGGATTACATAATTCAAGACTTATTTTAAATGCTACTGGAATTGATTTTAATAAAAGAGCATTTGAATTAACAGAAGATGAAGCAGCTTTAATTAGAAAAGAGATCCAAGAAAACTACCTAGTAGAAGGGGATTTAAGAAAAAAAGTTGCTATGGATATTAAATCTTTAATGGACTTAGGTTCATACAGAGGATTAAGACATAGAAAAGGTTTACCTTGTAGAGGGCAAAAGACTAAAACTAATGCTAGAACAAGAAAAGGTAAAAAGAAAACTGTTGGTGCAGCAACTAAATAAGGAATTATAGATGGCAAAAAGAAAAGTTACTAGAAAAAAAATTGTAAGAAAAAACATTGCTGATGGAATAGTTCATATAGCTGCTAGTTTTAATAACACAATGGTTACAGTTACAGATAATGCTGGAAATGCAATTGCATGGTCAAGTGCTGGAAACTTAGGATTTAAAGGTTCTAAAAAATCAACTCCATTTGCTGCACAAGCTGCAGTTGAAGATGCTTTAAACAAAGCTATGGAGCATGGAATTAAAAATGTAGGAATTAAAATTCAAGGACCAGGTTCTGGAAGAGATACTGCTGTTAAATCAGTTGGGTCAATCAATGGAATTAGAGTTACTTGGTTAAAAGATGTTACACCATTACCACATAATGGTTGTAGACCTCCTAAAAGAAGAAGAGTGTAAGGAGTAAATAATGGCAAGATATAGAGGACCAGTAGAAAAAATCGAAAGAAGACTTGAAGCAGATCTTGGTTTAAAAGGTGAGAGAAGACTTTCAGGTAAAAGTGCTTTAGAAAAAAGACCATTTGCTCCAGGACAACACGGACAAAGAAGAGCTAAAGTTTCTGAGTATGGATTACAATTAAGAGAGAAACAAAAAGTTAAATTTATGTATGGTGTTTCTGAAAAACAATTTAGTAACTACTTCAAAGAAGCAGTTAGAAGAGAAGGAAACACAGGGGCTATTCTTATTTCATTAATTGAACAAAGATTAGATAATGTTGTATATAGAATGGGGTTTGCTACAACAAGAGCATTTGCTAGACAAATTACAACTCATGGACATGTTTTAGTTGATGGTAAAAAAGTTGATATTCCTTCTTACCTAGTTAAAGCTGGACAAAAAATTGAAATTAAAGAAAAATCAAAATCTAATCCTCAAGTAGTTAGAGCATTAGAATTAACAAATCAAACAGGAATGGTTGATTGGGTTAATGTAGATAAAGATAAAGTATTTGGGATTTTCACAAGAATACCTTCAAGAGAAGAGATTGTTATTCCTGTTGAAGAGAGATTAATAGTAGAGTTATATTCTAAATAAAAAATAAAAAAGGTAGCCAATGAAAAAGTTTGCAGAAACTCCGTTTTTACCAACTGAAGTTGAAATTGAGGCTATTAGTGCTAATGAAGCTAAGATAATAGCTTATCCATTTGAAGATGGATTTGCTATCACTTTAGCTCATCCGTTGAGAAGACTACTTTTAAGCTCTTCAGTTGGTTATGCACCAATTGCTGTGAAAATTGAAGGTGTTACTCATGAGTTTGATTCTTTAAGAGGAATGCTTGAAGATGTTGCAATGTTTGTTATAAATCTTAAAAATATGAGATTTAAAATAAATAGTGATAAAAATCAAGTTACAGTTGAGTACTCATTTAATGGACCTAGAGATATTAAAGGTGAAGATTTAGTAAATTCTGAGGTTGATATTGTTTCAACAGATGAACATTTAGCAACTATAAATAGTGATTGTAATTTAACATTTACAGTTATTATCCAAAAAGGTATTGGATATATGCCATCTGAAGATATTAGAGATATTGTTGGACCAGATTATATTCCAATTGATGCATTCTTTACACCAGTTAAGAAAGTAGTTTACAATATTGAAAAGATGTTAGTTGAAGATAATCCTAACTTTGAAAAAGCTGTATTTAATATTATAACAAATGGGCAGATTTCTCCAATTGTTGCATTTAGAGAAGCAGTTTCTGTTATGTATTCACAAATGTCAGTATTTAATAAAGTTTTTGATTTATCAGATATATCTATGAGTGATTCTAGTGAAGATACAGTTGAATTAAAAGATTTAGTTTTGAGAATTGACGAACTTAATTTGACTGCTAGAAGCTTTAATGCTTTAGATAGAAATGGACTTAAATACTTAGGTGAGTTAGTACTTATGAGTGAAGTTGAAGTAAGAAATATTAAAAATCTTGGTACAAAATCTTATAATGAAATAGCTGATAAGCTTGAATCATTAGGATATCCAGTAGAAAATACACTTCCAGAGAATGTTGCATCTTCTTTAAGAAGAAAATTAGAGCAACTAAAAGCATAAAATAAGGGTTTAATATGAGACATAAGCACGGATATAGAAAGTTAAATAGAACTTCTGCTCATAGAAAAGCATTGTTAAAGAATTTAGCAATTGCTATTATTGAAAGAGAGAAAATCGAAACAACTGTTCCAAAAGCAAAAGAATTAAAAAGATATATTGAAAAATTAGTAACTACTGCAAGAAATGCAGATTTAAATACACACAGATATGTATTTGCAGAGTTACAATCAAAAGAAGCTACAAAAAAATTAATTAATGAAATTGCACCAAAATACGTAGGTAGAAATGGTGGATATACTTCTATAATTAAAACTAGAATTAGAAAAGGTGATGCAACTGCTATGGCATTTATCTCTTTTATCTAATATATAAAAATATATTTCTTTTAAGGGGTAGGTTTTCTATCCCTTTTTTTATTCATAAATTTTCAAATTATCCTAAAAATTTTTATTTACCTTTTTTTTATACATTATTTGATATAATCAGCCGTTTACTACACCTAAAAACCATAGGAGAACTAATATATGACATTGAAAGAAGCACTAAGTTTACAAAGTGATGAAATAGAAAAATTAAGAGAAGATTTAGCTTCAAAAATCAAAAATAGTAATATAGGTGCTTATGTTGAGCAATTAGAGAATAAAGATATTAATAAAAGTGGTTCAGGTATTCCAATAGCAATTAAAAATAATATAAATGTTAAAGATTGGGAGCTAACGTGTTCAAGTAATATTTTAAAAAATTACATTGCTCCATATAATGCTACAGTGATTGAAAAATTAAAAAATGCTGGATTAAGTCCATTTGGATTTACAAATATGGATGAATTTGCAATGGGAAGTTCAACAGAAAGTTCTTGTCATGGAAAAACTTTAAATCCTATTGATAACTCAAGAATCCCAGGAGGAAGTAGTGGAGGAAGTGCTGCTGCTGTTTCTGGTGGATTGGCTATTGCTGCATTAGGTACTGATACTGGTGGAAGTATTAGACAACCAGCTGCTTATTGTGGTTGTGTTGGTATGAAGCCAACTTATGGAAGAGTTTCAAGATATGGAATAGTTGCATACTCTTCATCTTTAGATCAATGTGGTCCAATAACTCAAAATGTTGAAGATGCAGCAATCTTATATGATATTATTGCTGGATATGATGAAAAAGATTCTACAAGTGCAAATATATCTTATGAAAAAGTTACTCCAAAATTAGATTCAAATAAAAAATTTACAATAGCTGTAATTGATAATTTTGTTGAACAAGCAAATGATGATATAAAAAATGCTTTTAATAAAACAGTTAAACTTTTAGAAGAGCAAGGGCATAAAATTATTCACACAAATATGATAGATACAAATAAAATTATTTCAACATATTATATTATTGCAAGTGCAGAAGCTAGTGCAAATTTAGCTAGATTTGATGGAGTTCGATTTGGAACTAGAAAAGGTGATACTGGACTAAAAGATATGTATGTAGAAACAAAATCTCAAGGTTTTGGATATGAAGTACAAAAAAGAATTATGGTTGGATCATTTGTATTAAGTTCAGGGTATTATGATGCTTATTATATAAAAGCACAAAAGATTAGAAGTCTTATAAAATCTGAGTTTGATAAGATATTTGAAAGTGCAGATTTGATTTTATCTCCTGTTGCTCCAACAACTGCTCCAAAATTTGGAGCTTATAGTTCAGCTTTAGATATGTATTTAACTGATTTATATACAATAGCTATAAATCTTGCTGGATTACCAGCTATTAGCTTACCTGTTGCAAAAGATAAAGAAAATTTACCAATAGGATTACAATTAATAGCTAATAGTTTTGAAGAACAAACTTTATTTGATGGTGCTTTATCTATGGAAAAAGCTGTAAATTATACTAAATAAATAAAATAGGATTTTAAAATGAGAATAAGAAAAAGAGCTTTGACTTTTGAAGATGTATTGTTAGTTCCTGCTAAATCAGAAGTTTTACCAAAAGAAGTTTGTACAAAAACACAACTTACTAAAAAAATAGAATTAAATGTTCCTTTTGTAAGTGCCGCTATGGATACAGTAACAGAGTATCAAGCAGCTATTGCTATGGCAAGACTTGGTGGAATTGGAATAATTCATAAAAATATGGATATTGATTCACAAGTTTTACAATGCCAAAAAGTGAAAAAATCTGAATCAGGTATGATAATAGATCCAATTACAATAAAACCAAATCAAACACTTCAAGATGCAGAAGATATTATGGCAACATATAAAATTTCTGGTGTTCCTGTTGTTGATGATAATGGAATTTTAGTTGGTATTTTAACAAATAGGGATATGAGATTTACTAAAGATTATAGATTCAAAGCAAGTGAAAAGATGACTAAAATGCCTCTAGTTACTGCAAAAGAGGGTACAACTTTAGATGAAGCTGCTGAAATTATGCACCAAAATAAAATAGAGAAGTTACCAATTGTAAATGATGAAAATAAACTAATTGGACTTATTACAATCAAAGATATAAATAAAAAAAGAGAGTATCCAAATGCTTGTAAAGATGAGTTTGGAAGATTAAGAGTAGGTGCTGCAATTGGTGTTAATCAATTAGATAGAGCTAGAGCTTTAGTTGCAGTTGGAGTTGATGTTTTAGTTTTAGATTCAGCACATGGACACTCAAAAGGTATTTTAGATACAGTTAAAGCAATAAAAGCTGAGATGGATGTTCAATTAATAGCTGGAAATGTAGCAACTGCTGAAGCAACAAGAGATTTAATTGCATCTGGAGCTGATGGAGTTAAAGTTGGAATAGGACCAGGAAGTATTTGTACAACGAGAATTGTTGCTGGTGTTGGAGTTCCTCAAATGAGTGCTATTGATGAGTGTGCTATTGAAGGGGCTAAAACTGGAACTCCAATAATTGCTGATGGTGGTATAAAATACTCTGGTGATGTAGCAAAAGCTTTAGCTGTAGGTGCGAGTTGTGTTATGATGGGAAGTGCTTTGGCTGGAACAGATGAAAGCCCAGGGGAAGTTGTACTTTTCCAAGGAAGAAAATTTAAAACTTATAGAGGAATGGGAAGTATTGGAGCGATGACAAAAGGAAGTACGGATAGATATTTCCAAGAAGGAACAGCTGCTGATAAACTTGTACCTGAAGGAATAGAAGGAAGAGTTGCTTATAGAGGAAGTATTTCTGATATTATTCACCAATTTGTTGGTGGATTAAGAAGTTCTATGGGATATTTAGGAAGTAAAGATATTAAAACTTTCCAAGAAAATGCAGAATTTGTAGAGATAACTAGTGCAGGATTAAGAGAGTCTCATGTTCATGATGTAACAATCACAAATGAAGCTCCAAACTATCACGTATAAAATTTTTAAGTAAAACAAGTTTTGTTTTACTTAAAATTAGGGTTTAATTACCTTGAAAATACTAAACCTAAACCAATATTCGTAACTTCTCTATCGTAATCCATTAAACTTTGTCCATATCCATGAAATACTTGGAAAATACCAAAAGTATTCTTTGAAGCAATAAATTCTGGTAAAGGAAAGCTCCAATTAAATTCAACTGCACCTTTATTTGAACTATCAAATCTTAAATTATCTCTTAAAAGCAACTCAAAAGTGTGTTTTTTATGAGCGTATAGAATATTTAAATCACCATAACCATAATATTTATAAAAGTCTTTGTTATCATCATTTTTTGAATTTTCTGGGATTCTATACCAAATTCTTGGTGTTATAAAAATATTCCCAAACTGTAAAATATTTTGAAGATATATTCTATTTAATGAACGAGATTCATCTCCACTTTTGCCATTTGAAGAGTGCATAATTGAAAGTTTAGATAACTTTAAATATTTGTTATTAATTGGAACTTGAACAAAAAATTCTGGTTCATAATTTGATTCTCTAAATGGAGCGGAATCTTCTGCTGTCTGCCAAAAAGATTTTTGAGTATAGGCTAAACTAAAAATTTCTCCAAATCCAAAGAAATTATGCGAAATAGGTTTTTCTAAACTTATTTGAAAAGAAGTTTCAAATTTATCTCTTCCATTAATATCGTTAAAAGTATAAGTTGCTGGTAAAAAATAATTCTTTTTATATGGATAAATTCCAAAATCTTTGGTAACTAATTGTTCTAAATTATCATTTGTTTCTTGGTCTTCTGTTTTATCTATATTTTCTACAAAAATCTCTTTTTTGAAATTTTCTAAATTATTAGTTTCTAAGATATTCTTTTCCAAAACTTTTTGACTATTTTCTTTTGCAATTTGCTTATAGATTAGCATAGCACCTTTATAATCTTTTGCTTCCTCAAGTTCTTGAGCTTTTTCAAGAAGTTCTGTATTATTTGCATAACAAATAGCAAAAATTAATGTAAATAGCATTTTTTTCATATTTTTTCTTTATGTTTTTCTAGATTTTACTTAAATTTTGGTTTATACTTTATAAAAGAGATTAAATGATATAATCACCAAAATTTAGAAAAAAAAGGTTATAAATGCTTGTTGCTCCATCAATTTTATCTGCTGATTTTGGTAATTTAGCAAGAGATATAAAAGCTATTTGTGATGCTGGATGTGATTTAGTTCATATTGATGTTATGGATGGGCATTATGTACCAAATTTGACTATTGGACCAGTTGTTGTAGAACCAGTTTCAAAAGTAGCAACTAAACCTCTTGATATTCATTTGATGGTTGAAAATAACAATTTTTTTGTAGATTTATTTGCTCCATTAAAACCAAAATATCTATCTTTTCATATTGAAAGTGAAAAACATCCACATAGACTTATACAAAAAATTAGAAGTTTAGGCATATGTCCAGCTATAACGCTAAATCCACATACAAGAGTTGAGGATATAGAGTATTTATTAGAAGATTTAGATATGGTTTTATTGATGTCTGTTAATCCAGGTTTTGGTGGACAAAAGTTTATTCCAACTGTTCTTGAAAAAGCAAAAAAATTAAAAGACCTTATAAATAAAAGAAATCCAGCCTGTTTAATTGAAGTTGATGGAGGGGTGAGTGATAAAAATATTTATGAACTTAAAAATGCTGGAGTTGATGTAGTTGTTGCTGGAAGTTACATTTTTGGAAGTGATGATTATACAAAAGCAATAAAGAGTCTTCAAATATGAGAGTAAAGATTTGTGGAATTACAAATGTAACTGATTCTCTTGATGCTGTAAAGGCTGGTGCAAGTGCTTTAGGATTTGTTTATTACAAGCCATCTCCTAGATATATAACACCAGAAAATGCACTATATATTGTTGAAAAATTACCACCATTTATACAAACTGTTGGTCTTTTTGTAAATGAAAATGTAGATTTTATAAATGAAGTTTGTGAGAAATCAAAAATGCATTTAGCACAAATTATAGATGATGAAAATATTTTGGATTATACAAAATTAAAAGTAAAATATATAAAAGTTTTAAGAGTAAAAAATAAAGATGATTTACAAAATTTAGATGAAAATTACTATTTGATTGATGCCTTTGTAGATGGTTTTGGTGGTAAAGGAAAGCGACTTTGTTTAGATTTATTTAAAGATATTAATTGTTCTAAGTTTATTTTAGCTGGTGGACTAAGTAGTGATAATCTAAAAGAGTTAAATGGTTTTGGCTTTTTTGGAGTTGATGTAAGTAGTTCTGTTGAAAAAGAAAAAGGCAAAAAAGATATACAAAAAATGATAAACTTTGTAAAAGCAGCTTATGAAATCTTATAAAAGAAAATATATACTTAAGCCAACAAAAATTACGTTTTTGGATATTATAAGAAGACTTAAAAAAGAGCCTATACCATACGAAGATTTTTTATCACTTTTAGAAGAATCTAGTGATAAATTTTATGAAAATAGTGAATTAGAGTTTGAACTTTTGCTTATAAATGGCTTTCCACTTGATATAAAAAATGATTCTGTATTTTTAAAAACTACACAAACTTCTATAAATGAACAAACTTTTTGTTTTGTAGATATAGAAACAAATGGGGGGACCCCAAAAAAAGGTTTTCAAATAATTGAACTTGGAGCTGTCAAATACAAAAATGGAGAAATTATAGATAAATTTGATTCTTTAGTTTTTGCAAAAGATATACCACCTTATATTCAAGAAGTTACAAAAATTACTCTTGCTATGCTTGAAACAGCTCCTACAATAGAAAAAGTTTTAAAAGATTTTAAAGAGTTTTTAGGTGATGATGTTTTTGTTGCTCATGATATAAAATTCGACTATACTTTTATATCTGATAGTTTTGAAAAATATAATTTAGGAAAACTTTTAAATAGAAAGATTTGTACCATCGATTTGTCAAAAAGAACTATACAATCTGATAAATATGGACTTAGTACCTTAAAAGAACTTTTGAATATAGATGTAGAAAATCACCATAGAGCTTATTTTGATGCACTCACAACAAAAATTATTTTTGAGAAATGTTTACAGAGTTTAGACCTTAAGAACATAGAAAATGTAGAAGATTTAATAACTTTTTCTAAAAGTGATAATATTATTAGAAAAGTAAATAAATAGAGCCTTTAAGCTCTATTATCTATCTCTTTTGCATACTTATAACCTAAATCATAAGCTTTATTGTTCATATCATGAAGTTTTGCAGGAATCTTAGAAAGCATAGTCTGTCTTAATACTTCTTTTGGAATAGTTTCCCCAGTAAAGTAGTTTGCTATTGCTAAAGCTAATATAGATTGTGTGATTACATTTCCAACCTCTTCTTTTGCAACAGTGATGATAGGAATTTCTATAATATTCCATCTTTTTTTATCTTCTTCATTTGGTCTAACTAGGTTTGGTTCTATTACAATGGTTGCACCATCTTTTACTCCATTTTTAAATAAATCAAAAGAAATTTGTGCAACAGAGAGCATAAAATCTATCTCTCCATCATTTGCATAAGGATATATTATTTCTTCATCTTGAAGTGTTATATCAACAACTGTTGGACCACCTCTTACTTGCGAAGTATAAGTTGCAGTTTTTAGTCCAAATCCACCATTATTTATTTTAGCAGCAGCAAAAATCTCTCCTGCAAGTAAAACTCCTTGTCCTCCAACTCCTGTAAATCTCATTAAAGTTCTGTTATTTGCCATAATACATTATCCTTATAGTTTTACCATAGTTTTTGTTCTTTGTGCTTCTTTAACTTTTTCATAAGCTTCACAATATTCCAATGCAGTTTCATCTTGTTTTAAGACTCCTGTTGGAAATTTTCCTATTTTTTGCTCATCATCAAGCATTTCAAATTTTGTTTTAGCAATTGAAATAGAGTCAATCCACTCTAAATTAGCCATAGCACTTGCCATTTTATTTTTTCTACCTAGATTAACATGGCAATTTGAGAAAACTTCAACAAATGAAAAACCTTTATGTTCCATAGCTTTTACTAAAGACTTTTCTAGTTTTTTTGGATCAATCATAGTTTCTCTAGCAATAAAACTAGCTCCTGCTGCTTCAACTAATTTACAAGCATCAAAAGTTGGGTCTATATTTCCTTTATCCATAGTTACAGTCCACATACCTTTTGGAGTTGTTGGGCTTGTTTGAGAATTTGTTAGGCCATAAATAAAGTTATTGATTACCAAATATGTTAAATCTATATTTCTTCTACTTGCATGAATCGTATGATTTCCACCAATAGCTAAACCATCTCCATCTCCACCAACCACAATTACTTTTTTATTTGGGTTTGCTAGTTTTATTCCAGTTGCATAAGCTAAAGTTCTTCCATGTGTTGTATGAACAGTATTACAGTTTATATATGAACTAAATCTTCCAGAACAACCAATTCCAGAAACAACACAAACATCATCCATATTCCAACCAAGTTTATCTATGGCTCTAATTAAAGATTTTAAAATAACTCCATCACCACAGCCCCAACACCATAAAGTTGGCATTTTATCAGTTCTTAAATATTCATCATAATTAAACGCCATATTACATTCCTTTTACTTTTTCAATAATTTCTAGCGGAGAAAGTGGTCTTCCATTTGCTTTTAAAAGTGTATCAAACTCTCTTCTTCCAGAAACTCTTTGTATTTCTTGAGTATATTGTCCCATATTAAGTTCAGTTACTAAAACTTTATCAAATTTATTTACAAGTTCATCTAGCCTTTTTGCTGGGCTTGGCCAAATTGTTTTTGGTCTGAACATACCAATTTTTATTCCTTCACGTCTTAGTCTATTTATAGCCTCTTTTACAGCTAATGAAACAGAACCATAAGCAATAATCATAATCTCAGCATCATCTAATAGATATTCTTCATTTAACTCTAATTCATCAAGATGGGCATCTACTTTTGTAAATAATCTGTTCATCAAAGCAGCACAAACATCAGCATCTTCAGTTGGGTGCCCTGTTGGTCCATGGTGAAGTCCTGTAAAATGGTATCTGTAGCCTTCAAACATAGGATTTAAAACAGCTGGTTCATCAGCTCCTACACCGTAAGGTTTGTAGTCTTTCTTATCACCATCAAATCTTTTTCTAAAAACTATATTTTTTTGTATTTCTTCTAAATCAGGAATTGTAGCTTTACCAGCCATATGTCCTATAGTTTCATCAAGTAATACAAATACAGGTTGCATAAATCTATCTGCAAGATTAAAAGCTCTTGCAATTTCAGTGTAACATTCTGATAAATTACCAGGTACTAAAGTGATAGATTTTACATCTCCATGAGTTGGATTTTTTGCTTGTAAAATATCACCTTGTGCAACTCTAGTAGGAAGACCTGTTGATGGTCCTCCTCTCATAACGTTTACAACCACTAAAGGAACTTCAGCTATATAACCAAGACCTAAATTTTCAGATTTCAAAGAAATTCCAGGTCCTGATGATGCAGTCATAGCTCTTTTACCTGACATTGATGCACCTAATGCTGTACAAATACCAGATATTTCATCTTCCATTTGTATAGATACTCCACCATTTGCTGGTAAAGCTGATGATAGTTCATGCATTATTTCACTTGATGGAGTTATAGGATATCCACCAAAAAACTCACATTTCGAGTCAACAGCCGCTAATGCTGCTAACTCATTTCCTGTTGATATTAGCTCTCTTGCCATTATTAAACCTTTTTATCTTCATCTAAAATTTTATAATTGTTACTTATGATTTTTTCTTGTCTTTCTTTTGCTTCAGAAGATAATTTTGCAAATTTAAACTCTTTTTTATCTGATACAAAGATTGCAAAATCTGGACAAGATAATTCACAATCATTACAACCTATACATGCTTCTGGATGTACAACTGTTGCCATAGAACCCAATGTTGAATGAATATCTTGTCGCATTCCTAAAACTCCAGCAGGGCATACTGATACACATCTATCACAAGCCTTACATCTACTTTCATCTACCCAAACAGGGATATTTAAAGGAGCTTCAATATTTGACATAATTTTCCTTAATTGAAATATAATTAAATTTTATAAAATATATAATTTAGCGTGTATAATACTATAACTTTCCTTATTTTACTAAAAGAGATTATTTGAATATTTTAGATATAATCTAAAGATTTTAAAAAAGGACGCTTTTTGGTTTTATATCAACCTAGAAATGGATACTGTTATAACAGCGATACACATTTTTTGTTTAATTTTATTTGTAAATGTTTAGAAAAATATAAAAATATTAATGGTGATATTTTAGACATTGGAAGTGGAAGCGGTATTTTAGGGCTTTTACTTGCTAATAATTATAAAAAATTGATTCTAAATCAGTGTGAAATACAAAAAAGCTTTCAGTTTTTTTCACAACAAAATGCAAAAACAAATAAAATTTATGCAAATTTGTATAAAGGATCTTTTTTAGATTTAGAATTTGATAAAAAATTCGATTTTTGTGTTTCAAATCCACCATTTTATCATCAAAATGTAATAAAAAGTGAGAATGAATCTTTAAAAATTGCAAGATACAATAGTTCAATGCCATTAAGAAATTTTATATATAGAAGTTCTAATATTTTAAAAAATGATGGAAAATTGTTTTTTTGTTATGATAGCAAACAATTAAATGAGATTATTTTATTTTTAAATGAGTTTAGTTTTAATATAGAAGCCTTACAATTTGTGTATCCAAAAGCTAAAAAAGAGGCTAGTTTAGTATTAGTTTATGCAAAAAAGAATTCTAAATCTTTATTGAAAATTTTAAAGCCATTAATAGTTTTTGATGAAAATTCAAATTTTACAAAAGAAGTTGAAGATATTTATAAACATATAAGAACACATAGTATAAAGGTTGATTTTGAGTGATTTAATAAAAAAAGATGGATATAATTTTACTTTTAAACCTTCTGTTTGTGGTATTTGTCAAGGAAATTGCTGTATAGGAGAAAGCGGATATATTTGGATAAATAAAATTGAAATTGAAAATTTATCAAATTATTTAAAAATGGATGTTGAAGAATTAAAAGAGAGATACCTTTTTAAAGAAGGGTATAAATATAGTATAAAAGAGGTAAAATTAGGCAAAAATAGTTTTGCTTGTTGTTTTTTTGATTTAAGTAAACGACAATGCTCGATTTATGAATATCGACCAGTGCAGTGTAGGACTTTCCCTTTTTGGGACTATTTTAAAAATAATATTGAAGAGGTATACAAAGAGTGCCCAGCTATAAGAGATATTTAGTATATTTTTTTATAATAAGTTTTTTTGCATCTTGTAGTTTAAAAGAGCAAACTATTAATGAAGAGAAAAAAGTAAAAGAGTTTATACAAGTTGAATCAAAACCCTTTGATTTTGAAGATTATTATGTTATGTATGCTTTAGAAATGGAAAATATCAGAATGTATGAAACAGCAGGAGATATATATCTGAAGCTTTTTGAAAATACAAATAAATATGAGTATTTAGCACAATACACCACTATTGCGACTCAATTTCAAGATTATGAAGCTGTAAAAGAACAGATAGAAAAATATTTACTTCCAAATATAAAAGAAGAAGAATTATTAATACGACTTTATGGTTTTGCACTACTTAGACTTGAAGATTATGATAAAGCTTTAGAAGAGGCTTTAAAATTAACAAATCTTTATAAAAGTAGTATAAATTATGAACTTTTAGGAGCTATTTATGCTTCAAAAGGAGAATTTAATAATTCTTATAGTGCTTTACAAGAGGCTTTAAAATATGAAGCATCTGTTACTGTTATGCAAACAATAACAAGTTTGGAATTTTTTAATTTAAATAAAAAAGAAGAGGCTATAAAGAACTTAAAAGATTATCTTCCAAAAAGTGAATATAACTTAAATATAGCTTTGCAGTTGTTGGCTTTTTATGATAGTTTAGGACAAAAAGATAATATAAAAAATCTTCTAAAAGATATGTTTTTGTATTATAAAAATAGTGAAGATGCTTTACAATTAAATAAAACTGTTGGATTTATGTTTCAAAATTTTGAGGTGAATGAATTAATATTATTTTTAGAACAAAATAATATTGAAGATGATTTACTTTTAGAACTTTATAAAAGAACAAATCAAATACAAAAAGCTTATGAGTTATTAGATAAGCTGTATAAAAGTAGTTCAAATATTGATTATTTAGGACAACAAGCAATAATTGAGTTTGAGTTAGCAGAAGATAAAAAAAGTTCACTTAATAGTGTAATTAAAAAGTTTGATACAATTTTAGAAACTTCAACTAACCCGATATATCAAAATTATTTAGCATATTTGTTGATTGATTATGATATTGATATAAATAAGGGGTTAATTTTAGTTAAGAAAGCCTTGGAACAAGATCCAACAAATATTGCTTTTATAGATACTTTAGCATGGGGTGAGTATAAAATTAAAAATTGTAAAGAAGCTTTTAAAAATATGAAACAAATAGTTGATGAAATAGGTTTGGAAGATGAAGAGATAAAATTTCATTGGGAAAAAATAAAGGAGTGTAAGAAGTGATTTTAGAAAAAATTATAAATAAAACAATAGAAGATTTGAATTTAAGAAAACAAACTATAAGTTTAGAAGAACTTGAATTAAAAATAAAAGAAGGTTCATATAAAACAAAAGATGTTAAGAGTTTTTTAAAGTCTTCAAAAGATGAACCTATAAGAATAATTGCTGAAGTAAAAAAAGCAAGTCCGAGTAAAGGTATCATAAAAGAAAATTTTGACCCAATTTCAATTGCAAAAGAATATAATGATAATGGAGCAAATGCTATTTCAGTATTGACTGAATCACACTTTTTTTTAGGTGATTTAAATTATTTGAAAGAGATTAAGAAATTTACGAATATCCCTTTACTTAGAAAAGATTTTATAGTTGATAAATATCAAATCGCTGAAGCTTTGGTTTATGGAGCAGATTTTGTACTACTTATAGCAAAAGCTTTAAATCAAGATGAATTAAACTCTTTATATAGCTATGCAAGAAGTTTGGATTTAGAAGTTTTAGTTGAAATTCATGACTTAGAAGATTTAGAGAAATCTTTAAAATGTGGTGCAGATATTATAGGGATAAATCATAGAAATCTTAAAACTTTTGAGATGGATATGACTCTTTGTGATAAATTAATCCCACTTATCCCAAGAGATAAAATTATTGTTGCGGAGTCTGGTGTAAGTGATATTGAAGTTATAAAGAGACTTCATGGTATTGGGGCAGATTCTTTTTTAATTGGAGAACATTTTATGAGAGTTCCTTCTATAAAAAATGAACTTTTAAAGTTTAAAAACTCTTGGAAATAAATAAGTATCCTAGAATTTAAAGTCTTCTAAATACTTTTTAATTCTAGGAATATAATCTTTTCTACAAACTAAGAAAGTAGGGATATTTAATACATTTTTGGGAATCTTTTTAATATTTAAATCATTTTTATAATTTAGTTTTTCTATTATACTAAGTGGTAAAATACTTTTACCCATACCAGCTTTTACACAGCCTAAAATTGTTTCATAATTTCCAAATTCTAAATGTTTATATTCTTGACTTAAAAATTCTTTTAAGTAGTTTTTCCCAAAATCATTATATGCACAACCATTTTTAAATGATAAAAAAATATTAGGGCATTTTTTATCTTTTGGCTCAACTAAAACTATATTTTCCTCAATTTTATTTATAATAATTATCTCATCATTTTGTGGTTTACCACTTATAAATGCAATATCAACCTTATATTCTAAAAGATTTTTTATAGTATCTTTTGTTGTGTTTGTTATGAGTTCTAAACTCATATTTGGAAAATCTTTATTTAATTGAAGTAAAAAAGGAATTAATCTTGTACTTGCATTTGATTCTGTTGAACCAATAATTAAATGTTTTTGATTGTGAATATTTTGCATCTCAAAGTTTGCAATTTCAATTTTTTTTACAATTTCTACTGCATAAGAGTATAATTTCTCACCTTCTTTTGTCAAGATTACACCTTTTGGAACTCTGTGAAATAAATAACTTCCTATTACTTTCTCTAATTGTTTTATTCTTGAAGTTACATTTGATTGTGCAAAACCTAGATTTATAGCAGCTTTAGATATACTTTTTTCATTTGTAACTTCTACAAAAATTTTTAATAAATTTGAGTCCATATCACTTTTCCTTATATTATAAATCATAATTTTATATTTGACATAGTATCATTTTTAATGATATTATAATTAAAATTAAAAAGGAGATTAAATGCCTATAATCAGTGTAAAAATGACAAAAGAAGATGGTGGAGCAACATTAGAACAAAAAGAAGAGTTGGCAAAAAGTATAAGTGAAACTTTTAGTAAAATATTTAATCGCCCATCTTCAAATGCTGTTGTTTTAATAGAAGAACATAGTACAGACAATTATTATATTGGTGGAAAATCTGTTACAAAAATAAGAGAACAACAAAAAATAAAATGATAATTTTGGATTTTGAGACGAATACACATAATATTGGTGATATTTTTGAAATTGCAGCAGTAAAAATAGATACAAAATTTAATATATTAGATAAATTTCATAGATATTATCTTTCTAGGTATCCATTAAATATACATTCTTATGCCATTCATAGATTAACTCCAGAGCTTATTTTAGATTATAGAAAAGATAAAAGTTATAGTTCATATTTTGCTCAAGATTTGGATTTTGAAGAATTTTGTAAAAATAGTGAAGTTTTAATAGCTCATAATATAGACTTTGAATTGAGGCATATAGATAAAAGAGTGAATTTCAAAAAACATATTTGTACTATGAAAGAAAATAAAAATATAGTAAAAGTATATGATAAAATAGGACGGCTAAAAAATCCAAAATTAGATGAAGTTTGTAATTACTATGGTATAGAATTTGATTCCTCAAAATACCATAGTGCAACTTATGATGTTACAAAAACTTATGAGATTTTAAAAAAGATGAATTTTTTTTAAATCTCAACTCCATTATCTAATAAAATTTTATTTCTACCACTTTGTTTCGCTCTATAAAGTAAATTATCAGCCTTTTGTACCGTATTTTCATAAGTTGGATATTTATTTCGTATAGCAACTCCAGCTGAGAATGTGAGTTTTATTTTTTTATCTTGGTATATAAAACTATTTTCTGTAACAATAGTTTTTATTCTTTTTAAGAACATTAAAAGTTCTCTATCAAGATTAAAATGTACAACAGCAATAAATTCTTCTCCACCGTAACGACCTACTAAGTCATGATCTCTTATACTTTTATCTAAGATTTTTCCAAAAGTTGAAAGAACTACATCTCCACATTCATGACCATAAGTATCGTTTACTTTTTTAAAAAAATCAATGTCAAAAAATACTACTGCATATTGAGTTTTTAATCTATTATATGAACTTTCTATTTTTATTATCTCTTCGTTAAAAGATTTTCTTGTAAGAACTTGAGTTAAAAAATCTTTTCTATTTTCAGCTTTTGTTCTATTTAATTCATTTTCTAAACTACTTATTTTTTCTTCAAGTTCTTCTATTTTAGACTTTCCACTTTCGAGTTTATTTGTTACATTATTCATCTCTTGTTCTATAGATGTAGCAGCTGAAACAAGTTCTTTTTTTAATTGTTCTAAAACTTCAATACCACCATTTTTAATATTCATTGATACTATTTTTTCTTTTATATTTAAAACATTTTTAGAACCAGTTCCACTACTAAAAATAGCTTCATTAAAATACTCTTCCATAAGTAAAACAAGTTTTGATATATCTTCTGTTTTTTGAATAACTAATTTTTTATCTTTTTCAAATCTTTGAATAATAAGTTTTTCTATTTTTATTTGTATATTTTTTTCAAAAATAAGTTTTGGATTCTTTTTTATTTCATCAAATAAAATATCTATACTATTATCATTGTCTTGACTGATTGATGGAGTAATTGATTGTTTTAAAATATCTACTATAACATCTATATTATGTGGGTGAATTCTTTTTAAAAGAAGTTGAATAAGTTTTTCTAAAGAGTCAATATTATTTGTAATAGCTTCATTGTATTCTATTTCATTTAATTGACTTAAAAAGTTTTTCATATTTTACCTTAAAAAATAATAATTTATTTCAATCTCAGATTATATACTAATCTAAGCTCGAAATTATATCTAAAATAATAAAAATATAAATTTAATTAAATTTTATTCTCTGAATTTATATCTATTGACGCATTACTAGCTTCTTCTAAATCTTTTTCTATTTTAGAGTTTTCTTTTTCATTAAGGTTATTTATAGATGATTTTTTAACAGAACTATTTCCTTCAAAAAGACCTTTTGCTTCTATCACAAATTCTTCTGAAACAACAGATCCTATTACTTTCCCATCAGGTTTTATATCAACTCTTGAAGCATTTATTGAACCTTCGGCTAAGCCTTGTACTACAACTCTTAAAGCTGTTATTTCACCTTTTATTTTACCTTCTTTACCTATATTTATCTCTTGTTCAGAGATAATGTTTCCTTCAAAATAGCCATCTATATATAAATTACAAGCTAATTTTATATCACCTTTTATTTGGGTTCCTGCAGTGATAATTGTAGTTGAGGAGTCGGATCTTGTATTTTGATATGATTGATTGCTGTTACTAAAGATTCCCATGATATTTCTGTTTCCTTTTCAAATATTTCTGTATAATTTGTTATATCCCATTTTACAAATGTAAGTGGATTTAATGATTTTGATAAAAAACGTACCTCATAGTGTAAATGAGGTCCACTACTCATACCTGTATTGCCTGAATATGCTATTAAATCACCTTTTTTAACAAAAGTTCCTGATTCTACTACAGTTTTATTTAAATGAGCATAATAAGACTTAAAACCATAAATGTGCTGAAGAGTTATTAAATTTCCATTATATTTATCAAATGTAGCACTTTCTACTATCCCATCTGCTGTAGCATAAACAGGAGTTCCAATAGGTGCTCTTAAATCAATTCCTAAATGTAAAGCTTTTTTATTTAAAATTGGGTGATGTCTATATCCAAAATAGCTAGAAATTTCTATTTTCTCCATAGGAGAACCACTAGGAATTAATTGTAAGAGAGTTGTTCTTTGTTCTGAATCAAGTCTTGCTATATCAACTCTTTGTTTTAAAGGGAGTTCATTTTCTGTTGATAAACCAATAATTGACTCTATTTTAGTAAGATAATCTGTTGCTTCACTAATTTCTTCTTTTTTCTCGTGAAGCTCCATTTGAGTCTGATTTATAAGAGTATTAAGTTCTTCATTTATTCTTTGGAATTCAACTAACTCGAGTTCTATGGAAAGTCTATCTTTATCCACTTGAACCAATACTATATTCACAAAAATAAAAGAGCAAACCAAGAGTATAGAACTTATGAGAATAGTATATATAGTATAAAAAAAAGGTTTTCTCTTTATCTTTAATTGTTTTATACCATTGTCATCATTTATTGTAAATGTTATATACTTATTTGCATATTTATCCACTGGTTTCCCCTTTAAAACTTTAGATAAATAGCATTAAGCTAAAAGTTTTTTAACCATCTCATTTATTCTTTTCCCATCAGCAACACCAGCAAATTTTTTTGAAGCTGCACCCATAACTTTACCCATATCTTTTATATTTGTTGCTCCAACTTCACTTATAATTTCTTTCATTCCAATTTCAAGTTCAGTATCACTTAGTTGTTTTGGTAAGTATTGTATAAAAATATCAACTTGTTCTTGCTCTTTTTGAACTAAATCATCTCTTGAAGCTGCACTATATTGAGCTATTGCTTCTTCTCTTTGTTTTATACCTTTTTGGATTAGCTTTATAACTTCACTATCGTCTAACACTCTTCTTTCATCTACTTCAATTTGCTTTATCATTGTGTTAATTGCCCGAATTGAATCTCTTTTCACAACTTCTTTATCTCTCATTGCTTGTTTTAAATCTTCACTTAATTTTTCTTTTAAACTCATATTATTTCCTTTTTAAAGATTTTATTATATTATTTTTTAGTTAAAACTTTCTATTAGCTCTTCAATTTCTAAAAATCTATCTACTTTTTGTTCATAAATTTCTTTAGTTTTTTCAAGCTCAGTCGATAAAGTAATGATTCCTTTTTGTTCATAACATTTTGGATTGGCTAAGCAATCATTTAATTCTTTTATTATTTTTTCCAAATCTTCTATTTCTTTTGGTAGATTATTATATTCTCTTTGGTCTTTATATGATAATTTTGTTTGTTTTTTTGTTTCAGTTACAGTTTTTACACTATTTTTTTCTTTTGCGATTTCAACCTCTAAAGAATCAAGTTCCTTTAACTCTTTTTCAATTTCTAAATATTCACTATATGGTTGAAAGCTTTCCATAATATGTCCATTTCCAGTAAATACAAAAAGTTTTTTTGCAATTTTATCTACAAAATATCTATCATGAGAAACAAATATCAAAGCACCTTGAAAGTTTTGCAAATACTCTTCTAAAATATTTATTGTAGGAATATCTAAATCATTTGTAGGTTCATCTAAAATCATACAATCAACTCTTTTAGTAAAAAGAAGTGCCAAAGCAACACGATTTTTTTCTCCACCACTTAAAACTCCAACTTTCTTATCTAAATATTCTTTTGGAAATAAAAAGTTTTTTAAGTAGCCAAAAACATGCATATTCCTTCCATCATCAAGAATTACTCTATCTCCACCATTTGGGCAAAAAATCTCCATAATAGTTTTATTATCATCAAGCATTTCTCTTTGTTGGTCAAAATAACCTATTTGAAAATCACCTTTTTTGAAGTTTCCTTTATCAACTTTTAGTTTTTCCATAAATATTTTAAGAAGTGTTGATTTTCCAGTACCATTTGGACCAACTATTGCAATAGTGTCTTTTTGTAAGATTCTAGTTGTAAAATCTTTGATTAACTCTTTTTCACCCAAAGTTTTATAAACATTGTCTAGTTCGTAAAGCATTTTTTTTCTATTTTGTTGTTTTTCTTCACTATTAAAACTTTTTTGCTCTCTTTGAAGTTCCAAACTCATTTTTCTTATTGCTGCTGGATTTGATTTTGCTTTTTGCTTTAAATCAAAATATTCTGCTTTTCTTCTTTCATTCCTTTTTCGTCTTGCAGTTACTCCGTGTTGCATCCAGTGTGCTTCTTGTTTTACCATTCTTAGGAGGTTTTCATGCTCTTTTTGCATATTTGATAAAATTTGTGATTTTTGCTCTAAATATGAAGAATATCCACCATTAAAACGTCTTAGCTCTCCACCATCAACTTCTACTACACTTGTTGCAATATTGTCTATAAAATATCTATCGTGAGATATAAAAAGCAATGTGAAGTTATTTTTTAATAAAAGTTGTTCTAAAAACTCAACCATATAAACATCAAGGTGGTTTGTAGGTTCATCAAGAAGTAAAACATCAGGTTTTTTTAGTATCAATCCAGCCAAGCTAACTCGACGCTGTTCTCCACCACTTAGCATATTTACATCTTTAAACTCATACTGTTTTAGTTGAAATTCAACTAAAACTCGTTCTATCATATTGTCTAAATCCCAAGCATTGTGAAACTCTAAGAATGATGCTAAATCACTTTGTTTTCTTAAAAGTTCTTCATTCTCATACTCTGTAATCAACTTATTTGTGATATTTTCATACTCGTTTTTTGCACTTTTAAGCTCAACAAGTTGATTTTCAATTGCATCTCTTACAGATAAATTTGAAGCAAATTTTGGTTGTTGGTCAAGCATCTCTATTTTTATAGATCTATCAATAGCCATTTCTCCACCATCTGGTTCAACGGTTTTCATAATAATCTTAAATAGTGTTGATTTTCCTTGCCCATTTTGTCCAATAACTGCAACTCTTTGCCCACTATTTAAAGTAAAATTTGCATCTTTTAAAATAACTTTTATATCATATTGTTTTGAAATATTTTGAAGGTCGATTAGTGCCAAATAGAAATCCTGTATTCCCATTTTATGGGGGGGTAAATTAAAATTTAATCGATATATTTTTTGCTTAAAAATAGCTGAAAAGTATCGTATTGTTTATTTCCATTATATTGTATATATGCTTAAGCTATTAGATATGAGTATTCTTTTATAAATATTTAATAATTATTTTTTAAAAAATTCACAAATATCAATATTAAGTATTTTTGCTATTTTATGTAATTGAGCAATATTAAATTTTCTTTTATTAGCATATAATTCAGCAGCAGAAACAAGACTAGAAGATTTATTCCCCATTTCTAAAGATAGTTCTAATTGACTCATATTGGCTTTGCTTCTAAGTTTAGCAACATTCCTACCAATTAACATATAAAGTTCATCAGAACTTAACTCATTTATTTCTTTATTCATTTTATCCACACTACATTTGAAGTGTTAAGTATAGTTATGTAATAATTCATAATCAAGCTACAAATGTAGTGTTTATGTTAATAAATAAGGTTAAAATGCAATTAAAACGTGTTTTATTGACTTTTTGTTTTATTATAGGTGGTTAATTATGGAAGCAACATTTTTTATAGTGATATTTCAAATTCTTATTATTGGTGTTTATATGTTTTTTTCTAGAAAAATTTGAATGCAATCATTAAATTTAAAAATTTTAGATACAATAGCAAAAAAATTTTAAGGGATTAATTTGAAACAAAAACCAATTATTTCATATTTTTATGGTTTCTTTGCAGTTTGGTTTGTAGCAACTATTCTATTATTTTTGTATGGTGGATTCTTTGCAGTTTATCAAGGGACGATACTTTCAGTTTTGGAATTGAGTTTATCATTTGATAATGCTGTTGTAAATGCTACTATTTTGGCTACGATGGCTCTTGTTTGGAGAAGAAGATTTCTTATTTGGGGAATGCTAATAGCCGTTTTTGGTGTTAGATTTGTATTTCCTATTTTAATAGTATATTTTTCAACTTCTATGGGATTTATTGATTCTTTTGATCTTGCAGTTAATAATCCAGTTGAATATGAAAAGATTATACAAAATTCTCATCACGTTATTATGTCCTTTGGTGGAATGTTCCTTTTGATGCTATTTTTAAAGTTTTTATTTGATGAAAATAAAGATATTCACTGGATAAAAAGTATTGAAAATTTTGCAGTTAAACTTTCAAAAGTAGGTGATATAAAAGCACTTTTTATAATGTTTTTAATGTTAGGTATCACGTATATTGCCCCAAATGAAGTCGTGATGGGTGATAAAATGGTAACTGTAAATAAGTTGGAAATTTTGGTTCCAATGATTATTGGAGTTATTGCTTTTTATTTAATAGAACTTTTAAAAGGTGTTATTGAAAGTAGAAATGAAGATGAAGAAGCAGGTGCAGATGTTACAAAATTAAGTGGTGGCTTTGTATCTTTTATGTATCTTGAACTTATCGATATGAGTTTTTCTCTTGATGGAGTTTTAGGAGCATTTGCTATTACTCAAAATATTGTTATTATAATGTTAGGTCTTGGTGTTGGAGCAATGGCAGTTAGAAGTCTTACAATATATATGGTTGAACGAGAAGTTGTTTCAAAATATATCTATTTAGAACATGGAGCTATGTGGAGTATTGGGCTTTTAGCTTTATCTATGTTGGTTCAAATTTTTTACCATTTACCACCAATGCTTATAACAACTTTTGCTATTGTTCCTATAACATTGGCATTCATTCACTCAATCTATAAAAATAGACAATTTATTTTAGATGGGAAATAGTAAGTAAAAATTACTTACTATTCTTTATAATCACCATTTCAAAAGAACTTTTCTGTACAACTAAAGCTTTTTTATCAGGTACTACACTTAGAGAGTTGATATTTTGTATTTTATTTTTATATATTTCAACTTCATTTTCTAAATCTTCTATTTTTTTGTTTAATTGTAAGATAATATCAACACCAGCAATATTTACTCCTAATTCTCTTGTTAAAGTTAAAACATATTTTATGTGATTTATATCTTTTTGTGAATAAAGTCTTATTTTACCATTTGTACGGCTCGGTTTTATTAAACCTTCTCTCTCATATTGTCTTAGGGTTTGTGGATGAATATTTAAAATTTCTGCAACAGCTGATATTAAATATACAGGTTCTATATAACTATTCTTTTCCATTTCTCAAAACTCCTTTTAGTTATTTGGAAGTTTCTCTTCCATTATTTTTACTAAACTATCATCTAATTCTTCAAGTTTTGGTAAAACAATATTTGCTTTGAGATATAAATCTCCTTTTATTCCACTTTTTCTATTTAAAACTCCAAGCTCTTTTACTCTAAATTTTTGATTTTGCTTAGTATCTTGAGGGACTTTTAATGTAATATCTTTATGAATTGTTTTTATATCTATTTTACCACCAAAAAGTGCAGTTTTTAAAGGGACATCAAAATATTTTGTCAATGTATCGCCTTCTCTTGTGTATTCGTTACTTGGAGATACATTTATTTTAAGGATTAAATCACCTTTTTGTCCTTGATATGATTTTCCTTTTCCTTTTGCTCGTATCTTTTGACCACTTTCAATTCCTTCTGGTATTTTTACATCAAAAGAGTCATTGCTTAAAGATATATGTTGTTTACCACCAAGAATTGATATATCAAAAGGTATTGTAACTTGAGCATTTGTATCTAAATCTGGTTCATCAAAACCAAAATTTCCAAATCCACCTCTACTAAAACCACCACCAAATCCACCAGCTCCACCAAACATCTGTCTTAGAATCTCATCTAAATCAACACCTTGTCCTTGGCTCCGTGCAAAATCACTAAAATTTTGTCCACCAAACATAGAATCACCATATTGGTCATATTGTTGTTTCTTTTCTGGATTACTTAAAACTTCATAAGCTGCATTTATCTCTTTAAATTTATCTTCAGCTTTTGGGTCTTTATTTACATCTGGATGATATTTTCTTGCAAGTTTTCTATAAGCTTTTTTTATCTCTTCAGCAGTTGCATTTTCACTAACTTCTAATGTTTCATATAAACTTTTTGCCATATTTTCTTCCTATTCTAATAAATTATTCAAATTTTAGAATTTAATTATATCAAAAAGGTTGAGTCAATGTCAATCAACTTTATAAGGAAGAGTTATTTTAAATATAGCACCTTTGCATACAATATTATTATGCATAAACTTAATATTTTTCACACTAATATCTCCACCCATACTCTGATTTATAATCTTTCTAGTCATATATAAACCAAGTCCTGTTCCTTGATATTGATGTTTTGTTGTGAAGTAAGGTTCAAAAATTTTATCAATAATATCAGCTTTTATTCCAGATGCATTATCTAAAATTGAAATTTCAACAAAATTTCCAACTTTTTTTGTACTAACTTTGATGATTCTTGTATCATCTTCTTTTATATTTAAGTTTAAGGCATCTTTTGCATTATTAAGAATATTTATTATTGCTTGAGAAAATTCATTTTCTACATTATAAACATAGATATTATCTTCTAAATCTAAGATTATTTCTATATTGAAGTTTCTAAAAAAATCTTCTACTAAAGTTATACTATTTTTAATATTTTCATTTACATTAAATAAAGATTTATCTTTATGTATTTTAAGAAAATCATTAAAAGTATCAATTGTATTTGAAAGGTGTTCAGTTGTCTTTAAAATAAGTTTTAATGAGTCTTTTAAACTATCACTATCCAAATTATCCAAATCATTTTTAAGTTTAATATTAGACGCAGTAATAGATATAATATTTAAAGGTTGCCTCCATTGGTGTGCAATATTTGCTATCATTTCTCCCATTGCTGCTAATTTTGATTGTTCAGCCATGAGATTTTCTTTTCTTTTTATATCTTCTATATCAATAATAGTCAGAATTTTAAAAATTTGCTTATTTATAAAAGCATCTTTTACATTTATAACTGCACTAAATTTGCTACCATCGTCCCTAATTATTACAGTTTCAATACTATTTTTATTTGATTTTTCGCAGATATATTTATCAAAAATTATTTCATTAAAATTTTTATTTATTAAATCAAATTTAATATCTTTATTTAAAAGTTCAACTGCAATTTTATTGCAATCAACTACTTTGTCATCTTTAAAAATAATAATAGCTTCCATTGTAGCATCTAAAATAAGTCTTAGCTCTTCATTTTTCTCATTCAGTTCTTCTTTTGCAACTTTTAATTTAAAGTTGATTTCACTCAATAGTGTTACATCATAAATATACAAAACAACTAGCTCATTTTCAATATCTAAAGGTGCTATTGTTATGCTTTGTTGCATTTGGTTAAATACTTTATCAGCAACATTTTTTAACTCTATGTTTATAAGATAATCATTTGTCTGAGGAGTATAAAAAGTAGGTGAATTAAGTTTTAGAGAAGTAATTATTTTTCTTTTTAATCTTTTTTCATCTATATTTGAATAAAAAGATAAAATATTTTTATCTACAATTGCTGAACTACTAATTCCTGTTCTTAGTTCAAGCCATTTATTCCAAAATATAACAGTTAAATCTTTGTTTAGTACTATAATTCCATTATCAACTGTATTTGTGATGATATCACATCTAGTATCTTTTATTTTCAAAGTTCATCCAAAATTTTATTTAGTTTATCTTTTATAAAAAGAATAGAGTTGTCAGTTGTTAATATAAATAATTCTCCATGAATGTTTAAATCTTCAAACTCTAATTTTGTAGATATTATAATAACTTTTTCATAGTTATTTATAAAAAGATTATTCAATTGTTTCATTGAATTTACAACTTTTATTGTTGGTGCTGAAAAGGAAACATTTGTTTCTATATCTTCAGCTAGTTTACTAATAGTTGATGATGATAGAACATTTGTTATTTCTAAAGTTATATCACAAATATCTTCATCTGTTATTTCATCTTCATTTAATCCAAATTTATATGCCATATTAATTGCAGATTTTTTATCAATTAAAAACATATTTTCACCACTTAAACGACCATTTATTTGTTGAAGAGCAATTAGATGCTCATTTTCAAGATTTAATTCATTTGATAAATGTTCTTGTAATTTTGAAGCATCTATAATTTTTATTTTTGGAATACTTAATCTTGCAAAAGCATCTAAAATTTCAGTAATTGCAGCTGTTGCACTACCATAAGCAACATTCATGAGTTCTTGAAGGCAATCTATTTCGTCTTCTGTTAGTATTATATTTGATTCCATTTTTAGCCTAAAATACTAGTTTATTTAATATTTGTTGCATTTTTGTAATATCAATAGGTTTTTTTATAAAATTAAATGCACCAAGTTCTATAGCTCTATCGATAGCTTGTTTTTGAATATCTGCTGAAATTATTATAACTTTTGCCTCTTTATCAAACTCTTTTATATATTTTAAAGAGTCAAAACCATTCATAATAGGCATTGTTAAATCCATAAAAGTTATATTTGGTTTATGTTCTTTATATAAATCCAATGCTTCTTGTCCATTTTGTGCTTCAAGAATTTGATATTCTTGACCTAGTGCTTCTTCTATAGTCCTTATAACCATTTTTCTTGCTATTTTTGAATCATCAGTTACCAAAATTTTCATAAACTACCTTTTAAAATAATATTGTATTTTATCGAGTAATATTTAAAAATTACTTTATGAAATTTAGATATACTCTTTTTTATGAAAAAGTATGACTATATAATTATTGGAGCAGGAATTTGTGGATGCTCTTTATCTTATTTTTTAAAACAATATTCAAAAAATATTTTATTGATAGATAAAAATAGTGATGTTGCTTTCGGAGCAAGTGGAGCTGCTGGAGCATTTTTATCTCCACTTTTAGGAAAACCAAATGAGTTTAAATCTTTGGTTACAAAAGCTTTAAAATTCTCTTTGGAAATTTATAAAAAAGATTTTGCTGAATATTTTCAAAATTCTGGAACTTGTAGAATTCCAAAGAATCAAGAAGATTTTGATAAATTTAAAAGTTATATTCCTCATATGGATTTTGATTTTAAGGCTTTTGAAGATGGCTATTTTTTTGATATTGGAAGTGTTGTTAGCTCTTATGAAATATGTAAAAAATTATCTAAAGATGTAGAAAAATTATTCAATTATGATGTTTTAAAAATAGAAAAAAAAGATGATTTATGGATAATAAATGATGAAATTGAAGCAAAAAAGTTATTTTTATCTACAGGTGCAGATATATCTTTAATAAATGAAGAATATTTTGATATAAGAGCAGTTTGGGGACAAAAAATAGATATTTTGAGTTCTACAAAAATAGATATAAATTACCATAAAGAGTGTTCATTATCAAAAAGTATTCCTAAAAACGGTAAAAATTTTATCTCTATTGGAGCAACACACCACAGATTCAAAGAAAATATGGAAGATACTTCATATAATTTGAAACTTAAAAATATAAATAATATAAAACACAATAAAAAAACTTTAGAAATAATAAACAATGATACAGAGGAACTTTTAAAAAAAGCAAATGATATAAAAAAGCTAGAAGATATTGAAGTTATTGATATAAAAATAGGCTCAAGAGCTTCTAGCATAGATTATTTACCTATGGTTGGAACTTTAGTTGATAGCAAAAAAAGTTTTGAAAAATATCCTCATATCAAAAATGGTACACACATTAAAAATGAAAATTTAGTACTTTATGAAAATATTTACACTTTAAATGGTGTAGGAGGAAGAGGCTTTGTACTTTCACTCTATTTGGCTTCAAATTTGGTAGAGTTTGTAATAAATAATAAGATATTAGATGATAATATTACAAACTATAGATTATTTTCACGATGGGCAAAAAAATATAAGGATTAAAATGAAAAATACAATAAAAGTAGTTTTTTTAGGTTTAGTAGGATTTGCGTTGTTAGTTTATTTGACAATTCCAGATTTTAGTAATGAAGATGATATAAAACAAGAGTTAAGTTTAAATGATATTCCTAATTTTTTTGATGTTATAGGTAAAAATCCATATACAAAAAAAGATGAACTTTTTAAAAATAGTGAACAAAGTTACATAATTGTATTAAATCATGATTCTTTAGCTATTTTTAAAGATTTGTATAAAAAAACAAATAAAAATATAGTTTTAGTTGCAAATATATCAAATACTCCTTGGTTGATTAAACAAATAGCTATAAATGGTGAACTTGAAAAAATGTATCAAACTTCAAAAATTCCTTTAATAAATGATTCTGATGGTTCTTTTATAAAAGCTTTAAGATTAGATGATAATTCACAAAATAGCTATTTTGTATATACTATTTTTGAAGATGGTAGTATAGAAAGGCTTTTTAAAAGTAGTGTAAAAAAAGGTGCATTGCAAGATGGAATAACTAATGATGAAATAGATATAAATTTGGATGAGTTTTTTAAAAACTTAAACAAATTTGAGTAAAACTGTAACAAAACTAAAAAAAAACTTAATTTTAATATTTCTTATATAAAATTAGAACAAGATAAATATTCATATTCGATAAAATCGGAAATATTTTTTTACCAAAAATTAAAAAATCTTTAATATATTAAATTTTCACTCTTTTCCAAAAAAAACATTAAGTATTGTATAAGTATTAAAGGATTATCTTTTAGATACAGATATTTATTTGTAGGAGGAACAGATATGACTGATTCAATGGATAGAGTAAGGGAAGTATTTACTCAAAAATCAACGAGAGTAAATACAAATAAAGGTGATGAGTATTATAACTTATTATTTGAAAAATCAAAAAATAGATTAAAAGCTTTAAGAGAAGAAACACCACTTAAAAATATTGATATGCTAGATATTATAGAGAGTGAAGGAATAAATAGAAGGGATTTTATGAAGTGGGTGAGTGCAACAACTGCTACTCTTATGCTTCCTCCTATGTTTGCTCCACTTGTAGCAGAAGCTACTGAGCTTATGAATAGAGTACCTGTTATTTGGCTAGAGTTACAAGACTGTGCTGGAAATTCTGAAGCACTTTTAAGAAGTTCCGCTCCAACAGTTGATGATTTGCTGTTTGATGTTTTAAGTTTGGAATTTCATGAAGCATTGCAAGCAGCTGCTGGACATGATGCTGATAAACAACTTGAAGAAGCAGTTGAACACTTTAAAGGTAAATATTTACTTTTTGTAGAAGGTTCAATTCCTATGGCTATGAATGGTCAATATGGTACGATTGGTGCTATGGGAGAAACTTTCCATGAACATCTAATGAGAATATCAAAAGATGCAGCAGCTATTGTTGCTGTTGGTACATGTGCTACCTTTGGTGGAGTTCCAGCTGCTGCTCCTAATCCAACAGGTGCTGTTGGTGTTATGGATTTAGTAAAAGGAAAACCAATAGTAAATATTCCAGCTTGTCCTGCAAATCCAGCAAATATGGTTGGAGTAATCTTACATTATGTTTTAACTGGACAAATTCCAGAACTTGATTCACTTTTACGACCTAAGTTTGCATTTGGTTATAGAATTCATGATAACTGTGAAAGAAGAGCTCATTTTGATGCTGGCGAGTTTGTTGAAGAGTGGGGAGATGAAGGGGCTAAAAACAATTGGTGTCTATATAAAGTCGGTTGTAAAGGACCTATGACATTTAATAACTGCTCAATCATAAGATATAATGATGGTATCAATTGGCCTATTGGTGTTGGTAGAGGCTGTATTGGGTGTAGTGAGCCAGATTTTTGGGATAAATATGCTTATGAAAGACCAATGGCAACTGCACGAATAAAAGCTCCAACAGGTGGAGTTGAAAAAACTGTTGATGAATTTGGACTAGGATTATTAACAGCAACTGCTGTTGGTATTGGAGTTCATGCTGTTGCAAGTATCATTGCTGGTAAAAAATCAAATGAAGGAGAAGAAAAATAATGGCAAAAAAACATTTAGTAATTGATCCAATTACAAGAATTGAAGGACATCTTAGAATTGAAGCAATTATAGATGAAAACAATGTTGTAACAGATGCTTATTCTTCTTCAACAATGTTTAGAGGAATTGAAGAAATACTAAAAGGAAGAGATCCAAGAGATTGTGGACTTTTAGCTATGAGGATTTGTGGAGTTTGTACAGGAACACATTATCAAAGAAGTATTGAAGCAGTTGAACATGCTTTTAATGTAACTATTCCAAAAAATGCAAGGTTAGTTAGAAACCTTATACAAGGTGCTTTATACCTTCATGATCATATTGTTCATTTTTACCATTTACATGCACTTGATTGGGTTGATATAACAGAAGCACTTAAAGCTGATCCTAAGGCAACTGTTGTTGAAGCTCAAAAGTGGGCAAAAATATCAGGGCAAAGACCATGGAATGCAAATGAAGATGTATATGCTCAAGTTCAAGAAAGGGTTACAAAATATGTAAAACAAGGAAGACTAGGGATTTTTGGAAATGCTTACTGGGGTTCAAAAGGGTTTAAACTTACTCCTGAACAAAACTTAATTGGACTTTCTCATTATCTTGATGCACTTGAATTACAAAGAGATTTAGCAAAAATGATGGCTATTTTTGGTGGTAAAAACCCACACCCACAATCTTTTGTTGTTGGTGGAGTTACATGTGTTCAAGATATTAAAAATCCTGCAAGAATTGCAGAATTTAAACAAATTTTAAAAAGAGGTCAGAAATTTACAAAGGAAGCATATTTAAGTGATGTTTATATGGCTGGAACTATGTATGCTGATGAAGCTTTAGAAGGAATTGGTGGAGGTGTAGGAAACTATATGTCTTATGGTGGGTTTAGATTAGATGATTTACCATTTTATAACTCTTCAAAACTTTTTCCATCAGGAATTGTAAAAAATAGAGATTTAACTAAAGTTTTTGAAGTAGATGAAACTAAAATAACAGAAGATGTAACTCATGCTTGGTATGAAGGTAATACAAATTTACATCCATATGATGGAGTTACTAAGCCAAATTATACAGGTTTTGGTAAGAAAGAAGATAATATTGCATATTTAGATACAAAAAATAAATATTCTTGGATTAAATCACCTCTTTATGACGATGAGAGAATGGAAGTTGGTCCTCTTGCTAGAATGATTGTAGGATATGCAAGTAATGATGAAAGAATCAAAAAATATGTTACAAATTTTTTAACAAATGCAAATCTTCCTGCAAATGTATTATTTTCAACAGTTGGAAGAACAGCAGCACGTGCAATAGAAAGCGAGCTTATGGCTGATATTATGATGGAATGGGTAGATGAGTTAGCTTTAAATGTTGCACATGGAGATTTATCAACTTGGACAGAGTTTGATTTTAATAATGTTGCAAAAGATGCAAAAGGAATAGGGCTTGAAGAGGCTCCTAGAGGTGCATTAGGACATTGGGTAAAAATAAAAGATGGAAAAGTAGAAAATTATCAAGCGGTTGTTCCCTCAACGTGGAATGCAGCTCCTAGGGATTATAAGGGAAGATTAGGTGCTTATGAATCATCATTGATTGGTACAAAGGTAGCAAATCCAGATCAACCTTTAGAAATTTTAAGAACTATTCATAGTTTTGATCCGTGTATTGCTTGTGCTGTTCATATCATAGATACAAATGGTAAAGAACTTGGTGTATATAAAGTAAATCCAATTTAAGGAGTAACTTATGGCAAAAAATATAGAAGTAAAAAGAATGACTAAAACTATGAGAATAGTGCATTGGGTAACATTCTTTAGTATGATAATTGCAGTAGTTACTGGACTGTATATTGGACATCCATATTATCAAACATTTATAGCTGACCCAGCTGTAGATAAATATGTAATGGCTTGGAATAGATGGGCACACTTTATAGTTGCTATTATCTTTGATGTAACAGCTGTTTTAGTTGGATATTTATACTTTTTTTCTAGGTTTGAAAAACCATATAAAAAGCTAATTCCAACAAAAACAAATCTTGTTGAATTTTTTGAGGTATTTTTAAATTTAATAACATTAAATAGAAGAAAAAAATTTAATTCAGCCCATAGTGATAGCTTTAATATTGTATTTTTTACAATATTCCATCTATTGTTAGGGTTTATGTTGTTTACAGGACTTCAATTATATGTTCATGGATTAGCTTCTGGAGAGAGTTCTATTGGTACTTGGTGGCCAGCAATGCTTCACTTAGTTACGGATTGGACTTTATATGTTTTTGGTGGAAATATGGGAGTTAGAATAGCTCATCATTATACTATGTATTTTATTTTAGTATGGGTTATGTTTCATATTTACTATCAAGTTTGGAGAACAATATTCTGGAAAGAAGGTGATATTGCTATTGTTTTTGGTGGAAGCAAATTTGTAAAAGAAGAGGAGAAATAAGAGTTAAGCGAAAGCTTGACTCTTAAACTTTATATGAAAAAATCTATTGTAATTGGTGTTGGTAATATGCTCTTTAAAGATGAGGGTATAGGTATTTATGCAAGTGAATATATAAAGCAAAACTATAATATTAGTAGTGATTTAGAGATAATTGATGGTGGAACATTAGGATTTAAGCTAATGGCATATTTTCAAGATTATGATAATGTCATTATCTTAGATACTGTATCTATTGAAGATGAAGTTGGATCTATTTTTAAACTTCCCAGTGATGTTTTATTAGGACTTGGAAAATATAGAAAAACTGCTCATGAAGTAGAAATTATTGAAATGTTAGAGATAGTTTCTGTATTAGATTCTCATGCAAATGTAACAATCATAGGTATAGTTCCTCAAGATATACAGAGCGTAGAAATAGGTCTTACTCAAAAAATGGAAGAATTTTTTCCTCTTTTTATAAAAACTGCATTGAAAGAAATTGAAGATTTAGGTTTTTCATATTCAAAAAAAGATGAGATAAGTGTTAGTGATATAGTAAAAAGTATGATAGGAAGCTACAATGGTACACATTTAAGTAGAATTCCAAATGAAGAGGATTTTACTCATGAAATTAATCTATAAAATTGAATTTAATTCAACAGCTTTATATTTTAAAAAATTAATTGATGAATTAATAGTTGAAGATAATATAAAAGCATTCACAAAACAATATTTTGGATTTATTCTTATAATTTTTGAAGATAGTAGTGAGAAAATAGAAGAATTCTTTACTACTTTAGAAAAAAACCTTCCTATTTCTATGTTTATATCAAAATCTTATGTTATTGATAATTTTGATGAAAATTTGGAAGAGATAAAGGATTTTAATATCAAACCAAATTTCGAGATTTTAACACTAAAAAAAATAAATGAAATTTTAGAAGATAATTACTTTGATTTTTTAGATAATATAATAAAATTATCTAAAAATGAAGTTGTTGAATATAAAAATATAAAAATATTTTTACCAAATAAAGAAATTTTAGAAGAATTGAAAATAAATAATGAAGAGATTAAACTTTTAATTTGTAATAGTAATAAAATAAGTAATATTGTAAAAATCGATGACTCTGATTTAGCTTTGTTATGTTCTATTGAAAGACCTCTTGTAAGATTAAAGCTTCAAGATGAATACTTAAATATTTCAAATTCAAAATATATTTATACAAGATTACCAAATAATAAAGATATGTTACTTCTCTCGCAAGCTTTATCTAAACAAAATATAGATTATATTTTATATACAAGTGATGAAAAAGAGTTAAAAGCTATAAATAATAATGATAAAAATATTGTTATAAGTGACGAAAAAATACTTTTTCCTAAATATGATTTTGCTTTAAAAAAAGTTTTTAATACAAAAAAAGAGTATTTTAACTCTTTCCCAAATATATATAAGTCAATTATTTCTTATGAATCAAAAGAGAATATTTCAACTATTGGAGTATATTTTTCACAAAGCTCAAAAAATAGTTTTGTAGATATAAACACTTCAAATGGAAAAGAAAAAAGAGTTATATATGTTCCAGAAATAGACAATTGTATTGATAAAGTTTTTAAAGATATTTCATCTATTGATGAAAATTCTAAAAGATTGATAGATAATTTTATAAAAAAATACCCTGATATTTTAAATCAAAAATTATCAAACTTGAATTCATTTGGTTCTATCATCGAAATTTGTGCAAAAGTTTTAGGTTTAAATAATATTCTCGAATTTGAAGAGTTGGCATTAAGTAGTAGCTATTCTAATGGTGTTCAAATTGATATGAAAATTAATAAAGTTGAAGATAAAAATTATTTAGATTATAGAAAAATTATTCAATCAATAATGTCATATAAAATGGCTGATGTTGATAATGAAACATTAGCTTACTCATTTTATGAATTTTTAGGAGAATTTATTGTCGAATATTCAAAAGAGATAGCAAGACAAATAAAAGCAAAAGATATAGTTCTTTGTGGAGATATTTTTGCAAACAGATTAATTTTAAATAAAGTTTTAAAAGAGTTAAGTAAAAATCACAATCTAATTTTACCAAAAGAGTATCCTTTAGATTATTAGAAATCCATAAACAAGAGAGTATATAAGATAAATATGGTAGAATAAACCATATATTATTTAAAAAGGTCGCACTTGAAAAATAAAAAACTCTATGAAAAATTATCTAATAGATTATTAGATTTAGAAAAACTACCAAGATTTAAAGAAGAAAAATCTATAGATTCTCATTTGGAAGAAAAAGGTATCTCAAGAAGAGATTTTATGAAATGGGCTACAGCAATGACTGCTATGTTAGCACTTCCTGCAACTTTTACTCCTTTAGTTGCAAAAGCAGCCTCTTTAAGTGATAGACTACCTATTATTTGGCTTCATATGGCTGAATGTACAGGATGTAGTGAATCATTACTTAGAACGGATGCTCCAACTATTGATTCATTAATTTTCGATTATATATCTTTAGAGTATCATGAAACTTTGATGGCAGCAGCTGGATGGCAAGCTGAACACAATCTTGAATCAGCTATTGAAAAATATAAAGGAAGATATATTTTAATGGTTGAAGGTGGGATTCCAACAGGAGAAAATGCTACTTTCTTAACTATTGGTGGGCATGGAAAAACAGGAGAACAATCAGCAATTGATGCTTCAAACAATGCTTTAGCAATATTTGCAATAGGAACTTGTTCATCTTTTGGTGGAGTTCAAGCAGCTATTCCAAATCCAACTGGTGCAAAAGCTTTATCAAATGTTACAGATAAATTAGTAATAAATGTTCCAGGCTGTCCTCCAAGTGAAAAAAATATAGTTGGAACTTTACTTCATTATATACTTTATGGAACTTTACCGTCTCTTGATGCTTACAATAGACCAAAATGGGCTTATGGATTGAGAATTCACGATTTATGTGAAAGAAGAGGGCATTTTGACGCTGGTGAGTTTGTAGAAGAGTTTGGAGATGAAGGTGCAAAAAAAGGATACTGTTTATATAAAGTAGGTTGTAAAGGACCATATACTTTTAATAACTGTTCAAAAAATAAGTTCAATTCTCATACTTCTTGGCCTATTCAAGCAGGACATGGGTGTATTGGTTGCAGTGAACCAAACTTTTGGGATACTATGGGACCTTTTGAAGAACCAGTTGCAAATAGACTGTATAATACAGTATTTAAAGGTTTAGGTGCTGATGCAACAGCTGATAAAATAGGAGTTGGATTACTAACTCTAACTGGAATAGGTATTGCTGCACATGCTGCTATTTCAAGATTTAAAAACCCAAAAGATTCGCAAGGAAATGAATAAAATGTCAAATAAAAGAGTTATAATAGACCCAATTACAAGAATAGAAGGACATTTGCGAATAGAAGTTGAAGTTGATGAAAATAATGTGATTCAAAAAGCATATTCATCATCAACTTTATGGAGAGGTTTAGAAACAATAGTAAAAAATAGAGACCCAAGAGATGCAGGTTTTTTGATGCAAAGAATTTGCGGAGTTTGTACATTTTCTCATTATAGAGCAGGGATTGAAGCTGTTGAAGATGCTTTAGGAATAATTCCTCCTATAAATGCAAAACTTACAAGAAGTTTGATGAATATGGCTTTATTTATGCATGACCATATTGTACATTTTTATCATCTACATGGACTTGATTGGGTTGATGTTGTTGCAGCACTTGATGCAGATGAGCAAAAAGCTTCAAAAGAAGCTTTTAAATACTCAGACTTTCCAATAGCAACTGGAGAAAATGACTTAAAAAAAGTAAAAACAAGAGTTAAAGAGTTTGTAGAAAAAGGACAATTAGGACCATTTGCAAATGCTTATTGGGGACATAAAACTTATAGATTATCTCCTGAGCAAAACTTGATTTTATTAAGTCACTATTTAAAAGCTTTAGAAGTTCAAAGAGATTTAGCAAAACTTATGGCTATTTTTGGTGGAAAACAACCACATCCACAAAGTTTAACTGTTGGTGGAGTTACATGTATTATGGATTTATTAGATCCTTCAAGAATGGGAGAATATCTAACTTTATTTAAAGTTGGGGCAGAGTTTATAGAAAATGCTTATCAAGCGGATATTATAATGGCTGCTGGTGTATTTAAAGATGAGTTATCTGTAACTAGACCAGCTGGAGTTATGAACTTTATGGCACATGAAGAGATGAGATTGAATAAAACAGAGTTTTTATTTGATTCTGGGATTATTTTTGATGGAGATTTATCTAAAGTATTCGATATAAATGAAGATTTAATAACAGAAGAAGCAACTCACTCTTGGTATGAAAATAATGAAGCACTTCATCCATATGAAGGTAAAACAAACCCTAAATATACAGGATTAAGAGATATGGATACAATTGGAATGGATGGAGAAAAAGTTCATTCTAAAGTTATAGATGAAAAAGGAAAATATACTTGGATTAAATCTCCAAGATATGATGGAAAAGCTATTGAAGTTGGACCATTGGCTTGTATTTTGATATCTTATGCAAAAGGAAATAAAAAAATAGTTCCAATTGTAGATGAGTTTTTACAAAAAACTGGTTTACCAAAAAGTGCTTTATTTACTACTTTAGGAAGAACAGCAGCTAGAATGTTACAAGTAAAAGCAGTTGCTAAATATGGTTTAGAAGCCTTTCATACTCTAATTGAAAACCTAAAAGTAGATGAGATAACTTTTACTTCTTATAAAATAGATAAAGATAAAGAATATAGAGGAAGATTTATAGGTGATGTTCCAAGAGGAATGTTGTCTCACTGGATTAGAATAAAAAATGGAGTTGTTGAAAATTATCAAGCCGTTGTTCCTTCAACTTGGAATGCTGGACCAATAGATGCAAAAGGACAAATGGGACCTTATGAAGCAAATTTAGTTGGTTTAAAAGTTCAAGATATTTCTCAACCTCTTGAAATTATCAGAATAATACACAGTTTTGACCCTTGTATTGCTTGTGCAGTTCATGTTATGGATAAAAAAGGTAATGACTTAGGAACATACAAAGTAGATCCATTATATGGTTTTTCTTGCTAATATAAATTGGAGCAAATATGATAAAAAAACATTATGAATACTCTTTATGGCTAAGGATTACTCACTGGCTTAGAATGCTTGCTATAACAGTTTTGACTTTTACTGGATTTTATTTAGCATATCCATTTATATCTCCTTCTTTAAATGGAGGTGAACCAACAAACTTTTTAAATGCTTTGATGAGAAGTTGGCATATTATTTTTGGATTTTTATTGATTTGTGTAACTATTGGAAAAATGTATTTATTCTTTTTTGATAGAGAAAGTAAAAAAGAAAGAATATCTTTTTTTGATTTTATTTCACCAAAAATGTGGATAAAACAGATAAAGTATTATATTTTAATAGGTGAACATACTCATATAAAAGGTGTTTATAATCCACTACAATTTATGGCATATTCTGGAATTTATATATCTTTGATACTTATTTCTTTGACTGGATTGATTTTACATATTCATGTTTACCATGAAGGATTAGGTGGGTTTTTATACGATGTTCTAAGACCCATAGAGGTTTTAATGGGTGGATTAGCTATGGTTAGAGAAATTCATCATATTTGTATGTGGATTTTTATAATATTTTTGCCTATTCATATTTATTTGGTTGTTTTCAACTCTGTTTATGGAAAAAAAGGGGATATGGACTCTATTATCTCTGGATATAAATGGGAAGACCATAAATAATGAATATCTTGATTTTAGGAATAGGAAATATCCTATTTCAAGATGAAGGGATTGGTGCACATTTTATTCACTATTTAGATGAAAAGTATGAGTTTATATCGCAAAAAAATAGTGTAAGTTTAGTTGATGGTGGAACTTTAGCTCAAAGATTGATTCCGGAAATTGTAAAGTATGATGAAGTTTTGATTATTGATTGTATTGATGCAATAAATTCAAAAGCTGGAGATGTTTTTTTCTTTGATTTTAAAAAAGTTCCTTCAAATATAAACTGGCAAGGAAGTGCTCACGAAGTTGAGATGCTTCAAACATTAAATATGATTGATATGAATAAAGATTTACCTACAACGCATATTTTAGGAGTAATTCCTAAAAGAGTTACAGATGATACTACTTTTGAGTTAAGCAGTGAAATTATACAAGCTTCAAAAACTATGGAAAAAGTCATAATTGACCATCTTTTAAAACTTGAAGTTACAGTAAAACAAATAAAAGAAGTTGATATAAGAAACATAGCTTTGGTTTCTTTTAAAAGAGATATTATAAATGGTCCTAAAGTTTAAATTTACCTATAAATCAAGTGATAAAACTTTAGTAAAGTTTTTGGATTTTGCTTCAAAGAAGTTCGATTGTAGCTATAAAATATATCAAGAACTTGATTTTATTTGTTTATATATGCAAGCAAATGAACAGATTTTAGAAGAGTTTTCTTCAACTTTATCTTTATATATTCCTATATCAATTTTTTATTATGGTATTGAAGTTGAAGTAGTTGAAAATTTACCAAAAGAGGATTCAACTACTGTTTATGATGATAAAATCATATCTTTTTGTCCAACTTGCCTAAAAGAAGTTGAAGATGAAAAAAGTTTGGATTATTATAATGCTTTTAAATCTTGTGAAGTTTGTAAAAGTTTTGAGAATGCAACTTTTATTTTTGAAAATGAAGAGATAAAATCACATAAAAAACTTTTTGAGAAGTTAAGCCAACTAATAAATGAAGATAAAAAAATCAAAATAAAAACTTTAAGTGGAACTTTTGTCTTTTCAAAAGTTAAAGATATAGAAAATCATAAAGAGTTATTGGTTACAAATTTAGAAAATATCAATACTTTGATTGTAGAAAATGCAACTTCTATTGTAGCACTTGCAAGTATAGAAAAGCCACAAATTGAGTTTAAAATAAATGAGATATATAAACTAAAACATAGTATCAAAAAAGAGAAAATAGATTTGCGATTTGCAAATGATTTGACTTTATATCTACTATGCTTAGAACTCAAAAAATTAAATATTGATTTTTTAAATATTGAAGATAAAAGTGCTAAATCTAACTATTTTTTAGATGTAAAAAATAGTAATAATATCTTTTTGGATATTCCTAAAATAGTATGTTTTGATAATAAAAAACTCATTTTAAACTCGATTTCTTATCCAAAAAAGCTAGATACTGTTTTTAGTAAGTTTAAAGAAAAAGATAAAGCCCAATTCATGACTGTTTTAGCTGAAAATGAATTATTTGAGAAGTCTATTATGAACTTTTATATTAGCTTTTTAAATGATGATAAAATCTCTTATTACTCACAAAATGGATTAGTTGATATTTTAGAAGATTTATATATTCCAGCTTCAATAAATGAAGTTTTTGAAAGTATAAAAAAAGATATAAAAGGACAAAAACTTCTAAAAAACTATGAAGAAAAGTTTAAAAATGATTATGAAAAAGTATTAAACACAAAGATAGATTTTTCAAAAAAATCATTCTTTACATATTGGCAAATAGCAAAAATAGTGCTAAATTTTGAAGAAGATGTAGTCGTAAATGCTACAAATTCATTACTTGAAAAAGGACCTAGAATTGACTATAAAATCTTTGATAGTAAAAAAGTATTTAATAGAAAATTTGACTATTTACCACTTATAAAAACAGCCATGAGTTTTAAACTTGCAGGTGTTGATGAAGAAACTATTAGCTTAGGATTTATCGAGAGTTTTGCACACTTTATAGCCAATGAAGTTGATATTTTACATAATAGTTATGATCTCGATGGTATTAGTTTATGTGGTGATATGTTTGCAAATATCAGATTTAATCAACTTGTTGAAAAAAGTATAACAAAAAACTTCAAAATCTACTACAATAAAGAGTTTGTCATTCAAAAATAGGTATAGTTTTAAACTTATATAAAAAGAAGAGTGATGATAAACAAGAAAATATCTATTTTTGGAGTTGTTCAAGGTGTTGGTTTTCGTCCATTTATTTACAATCTAGCTATCAAATATGATATAAAAGGTTGGGTTAAAAATGATGAAAATGGAGTAGAAATAGATGTCTATTCTACACAAAAAAATATAGAAAATTTTATAAATGAAATCAAATCAAATCCTCCAGTTTTAGCAAAAATCACTAATATAAAAATAGAAAAAAATAACAAAATAAAAGAATACAAAAACTTTGAAATTATTCAAAGTTCAAGTTCAAAAAATAAAACTACTATTATCTCTCCTGATATAGCAATTTGTGATGATTGTATCAAGGATATAGATAATATTGATAACTTTAGATATAGTTATAGTTTAACAAACTGTACAAATTGTGGTCCTAGATATTCAATCATCAAAACAATTCCTTATGATAGAGTTAATACTTCTATGAGTAAGTTTAAATTATGTAAAAAATGTGAAGATGAATATAAAAATCCTTTAAATAGAAGATATCATGCAGAGCCTATTGCTTGTGAAGAATGTGGTCCAAATATGGCTTTGTATAATATAAATAGTGATATATTAGAATGCAATTTTAAAGCCATAGAGCAAACAGCTAGTTTAATTAAACAAGGATATATTATTGCATTAAAAGGTATGGGTGGATTTCATATAGTTTGTGATGCAACGAATGATAAAGTTGTTAGTAAATTAAGGGTTATTAAAAATAGACCAACAAAACCTTTTGCAGTTATGTTTAATAATATAAATAGTATTAAACAATATACAAACATAGATTTTAAAGAAGAAAAGATTTTAACTTCTAAAGAAAAACCAATCGTTCTTTTAAGAAAAAAAAAGAATACAAATTTATCACAATTTATAGCTCCAAATATAGATAAAATAGGTTGCTTCTTACCAAATACAGGATTGCAATATTTAATTTTTAAAAACTTAAAAAATCCCATTATTGCAACAAGTGCAAATTTAAAAAATGAGCCTATTATGACAAATAAAGAAGAAATTTTTTTAAAACTTTATGGTTTGGTGGATTTTGTGTTAGATTATAATAGAGATATTGTAAATAGTTGTGATGATTCTATTGTTCAAATTATTGGAAATAGATTAGTAAAACTTAGAATTTCAAGAGGATATGCTCCAATTTTAAATAGTGTTGAAAAAAGTTTCAATAAAAATATCTTAGCTTTAGGAGCAAATCAAAAATCTACCATTAGTTTAGCTTTTGGGAACAATATTGTAACTTCTCCATATTTAGGTGATTTAAACTCAATTTTAACAATAGATAATTATAAAAATACTATTAAAAATTTTGAGAATTTTTATGAATTTAAACCTGAAGTTATAGTTTGTGATAAACATCCAAATTATGAAAGTACAAAATATGCTATGAAATTAAAAGAAGAAAATCAATCAATACAATTTGTACAGATTCAACATCATTATGCACATATTTTATCTGTAATGGCTGAATATTCACTAACGAAAGATGTTTTAGGAATTGCTTTCGATGGAACTGGATATGGAGATGATGGAAATATTTGGGGTGGAGAATTTTTTATAGCAAATGCTAAAAAGTATGAAAGAGTTAAACATCTAAAATATTTTAAACTTTTAGGTGGAGAAATAGCTATAAAAGAGCCTAAAAGAGTTGCTTTATCTTTACTTTTTGAAATATATTCTTTAGATGAAGTATTAAATTTAGACATTCCAATAATAAATATGTATAATAGTAATGATATAAAAGTATTATATACAATGTGGAAAAAAGGTTTAAATTCTCCATTTTGTAGTTCGATTGGAAGATTATTTGATGCAGTTGCATCATTAGGAAATATTTTACATATTCAAGAATATGAAGGAGAAAGTGGGCTTTTGATTGAAAGTCTTTATGATAAAAATATAAAAGATTTTTACAATTATGAGATTTTAGAAGATGAAATAGATATAAAACTTATGATAAAAGAGATTATTTTTGATAATGACAAAATAAAAATAGCTTCAAAATTTATAAATACTTTGGTAAATATCATATTTGATATTACAAAATCTTACTCTTTACCTGTTGTGTTAAGTGGTGGAGTTTTTCAAAATAAAACTTTGTTGGAGTTAATTATAGAAAGATTTGAAGATGAAAATATAGAGTTTTATATCAATGAAAAATATAGTCCAAATGATGAATGTATAAGTCTTGGACAGATATATCATTTAAACAATATTATTTAATGTTTCTAGTTGTTCACTCTTAATATAGTTAAACTTAAACTCTTGCTCTTTTAAATAGTAGAAAAAGTTATCTTCATTTACCCCTTTATATTTTCTCAAGTTTGATTCTAAAAATTTCCAAAATTCATTTAGTTTTGTTTGATGAGAGTTTTGTGAATGAATTTTATACCAATTTAGATATTGAATAAATCCATCTTCTATATCAAAAGCACGATTTCCAACTTTTGGCATAAGTAAGGTATAAACTCTTCCATTTGAGTAAAAACCTATAATATTGATAGCTTCACTTAGAGATTTTCTTTTTTTATGCTTTTCTCGCTCTTTTATATAGTAAAACTCTTCATATTCGCTGTAATCTTTTATTGAATTTTGATACTCTTCTTCTAAATAAATAGCTATTTTTTTTCTAAGTAAATCAAATCTATCTTTTACAGTTTTATAGTTTAAGTTCAATTCTTTTGCTGTTTGAAGTGCATTTTTATCTTCACAGAATTTTTCTATGATTAATCTATCTTTTTCAAGTTTTTTTAGAGATAGTTTTTTTGCACATTTTTTACATTTTATGTAATCATCAGCTAATACATAAAAACTATTATTTTCACAATTTGGACAATTCATACAATATTCTAACAAATTTGTTCTAAAAATATATAAGTGCTTTAAAGTTATTATATAAGATTTAGATTTTTTGGGTTAAACTTCACAAAAATATAGAGTTTAAAAGGAAAAAAATATGTGTAAAGATTGCGGTTGTACAATAGCAGGAAAAGAACATAATCATCATCACGAACATGACCATTCACATGAGCATGGACATCATCACGAAAATCATTCTCATTCACATCAAGCAGCTCATGAAACACTTCATCATAATCCACAATTAAATGATGCAAAAACAATTTCAGTAATTCAAAAAATATTAGATAAAAATGACCATGAAGCAGCACATAATAGAGCACATTTTGACAGTCACAAAGTTTTAGGAATAAATTTGATGAGTAGTCCAGGAAGTGGAAAAACTACACTTTTAGAGCATTTAAGCCAAATTGCAGATTTTAAATTTGGTGTTGTTGAAGGTGATTTGGAAACTTCAAAAGATGCAGATAGACTAAAAGCAAAAGGAATTCCAGCTGTTCAAATACAAACAGGAAGTGCTTGTCATCTTGATGCATTTATGGTTCATAAAGGTTTACATGATTTATCTTTAGATGATATTGATGTTTGTTTTGTGGAAAATGTAGGAAATTTAGTTTGCCCAGCTTCTTATGATGTGGGAACTCACTTAAATATTGTATTGGTTTCAGTTCCAGAAGGTGAAGATAAAATAGCAAAATATCCAGTTATGTTTAGATGTGCAGATTTGATACTTTTTACAAAAACTGACCTTTTGCCATATTTTGAATATGATTTAGAAAAAGAAAAAGCAGTTGCAAGAAAGCTAAAACCAAATGTTGATATTTTGGAAGTTTCTATAAAAGATAAAGAATCGCTAAAGGCAGTTGTTGATTGGATAAATTTTAAAAGAAAGATGAGATAACTCAATGTGTTTATCAATACCATCAAAAATAAAAAGTATAGATAAAGAGATGAATTCCTGTATAGTTGATACTATGGGAGTTGAAAGAAGTGCAAGTTTAGATTTAATAGATCAAGAAGTTCAAATTGGAGATTATGTTTTAATTCATATTGGTTTTGCTATGAATAAAATAGATGAAGAGTATGCTTTAGAATCACTCAAAGTTTATCAAGAAATCATAGATAAAATGGAAGAAGAGGATAGACTAGCAATGATTGAAGAAAATGGTTGATTATGAAAAAAGAGCTACAATTAAAAGATTTGTATGATGGTTTTAGAGATGCAAAAGTTATAAAAGCTTATCAAAAACTAATAGATGAAGATTTAAGAGATTACCCTAAAACTATAAATATTATGGAAGTTTGTGGTGGGCATACTCATACAATTATGAAGTATGGAATACCACAACTTTTAAATAAAAAAATAAACTTTATTCATGGACCAGGATGTCCAGTTTGTGTTATGCCAAAAGATAGAATTGATAGTGCTTATGAGTTAAGTTTGCAAAAAGATGTAATTTTAGTGACACTTGGAGATATGATAAAAGTTCCAGGAAGTAAAGGAAGTTTACAAAAAGCAAGAAGCGAAGGTGCTGATGTAAGATTTGTTTATTCTCCACTTGATTGTCTAAAAATAGCAGATGAAAACAAAGATAAAACTATCATATTTTTTGCAATAGGTTTTGAAACAACAACTCCAATGACTTGTACTTTATTGAATCAAGTAATATCTAAGAATATAAAAAATATTTTATTTCATATAAATCATATAACAGTTCCAGAAGTAATGAGAGTTTTAGTACAAGATGAAAATTGTAAAATAGATGCTTTTTTAGGACCATCGCATGTTAGTGTGATAAGTGGAAGTAAAATATATGAAGAATTTCCTTTGACTTATGATAAACCAGTGGTTGTAAGTGGATTTGAACCTGTTGATGTTATGCAAAGTATCTCTATGATAGTAAAACAGTTTAAAGAAAATAGAAGTGATTTAGAAATAGAGTATAAAAGACTTGTTTCTTATGATGGAAATATAAAAGCTCAAGAACTTATAAATAAATACTTTAAAAAAGTTCCTTTTAAATTTAGAGGAATTGGAGAGGTAGAAAATAGTGGATATGAGCTAAAAGATGAGTTTTATAAATATAATGCAAAAATGGTTTATAAAGAGATTTTACCTACTGTTGAAGTAAAAGAGAATAAAGCTTGTAAATGTCCCCAAATACTTAAAGGTGTAGCAAAACCAACTGATTGTAAAATATTTGGAAATGTATGCACTCCAGCAAATCCAATAGGCTCTTGTATGGTGAGCTCAGAAGGTGCTTGTAGTGCTTACTATAAATATGGGAATTTGTTGTAAAATAGTAAATGCAAAATACAATATATGAATATGAAGAAATAAAAGAAGAAAACTATAAAGAATTAAGAACACATATTATAGATAATTCTTCACTTCATCAATATTTTAAACTTGATTGGAAAATTCTAAAAGCTAGACAGTATTGTGGGATTTTAAATTTTGACAGTCAAGATTTTTATATCTTGCCAAAAATTGCAAATCATAATGCTGAACAAAATCTAAATATTTTTATCTATATGTTAATGTATGCTTATGATGTAAAATTATCAAATGAACAAATAGCAAGTTGTGCCAATCAAGAACACTCTATTTTAGAAGTTTTTGTACAGATGTTTGCTTCAAATCTTTTAAATGAACTAAAAAAAGGTTTATATAAAGAGTATATTTTAGAGCAAGATAATCTTCCAGTCTTAAAAGGTAAATATCTAATAAATGAAAATCTAAAATATAACTTTACAAAAGATAAGATTTATTGTGAGTATGATGAATTTACTCCAAATAACAGCCTAAATCAGTTCTTTTTATATAGCGTAAAATATCTTCAAAAATTTGTAAAAGATAAAAAACTTTCAAAACAGTGTGAGCTAATTTTCGATGAAGTTGAGTATAGACAATTTGATATGAATAAACTTGAAAATATCCATTTTAATAGACAAAATCAAAGATTTAAAAAAAGTTTTGAAATAGCTATTTTGCTTTTGAAACAACTTATTCCAAATTTTAAAAAAGATAAAAAATCTTTTGCTTTTTTGTTTGATATGAATATATTGTTTGAACAGTTTATAGCTAGAATTTTTAAAGAGTTAGATAATTCAGTTAAAATACAAAATAAAAATAATTTTGGTGATTTAACTTTAAAGCCAGATATAATACTAAAAAATAAAATAATAGATACAAAATATAAAAAACTAAATAGCTTAAATGATATAAAACAAAGTGATAAACTTCAAGTTTTTAGTTATGGTATAAATTATAATATCGGAAATGTAATGCTCTTATATCCAAAACATTTGGAAAATTTTAGTTTTGATTTGGTTTTTGGTAAAGATTATAAAGAAGTAAATTTAAAGATAAAAACTATTGATTTAGATTTTGGTGGGAATAATTATAAAGATTATATTAGTGAAATTATAAAAAGGGTGGAAAAATTAAATGAATGAACAAGAATTAATTAATAAACATCAAGAGATATTTAATTTTTTATTAAAATATAAAAAAGAGCATACTACTTTTGTTTTTCTACCAAGGAAAAAGCATAATGATATAGAAAATAATCATTTGAATTGTAGACTTTGTAAAGGGTATACTTTTCAAGGTAATGAAAATTATATTTTTGTACCATTATATAAAAAAGTAGATACTAACAACCATACGCAAACAATAGGATTTGTATATACTGAGAATAAACAATATATTGAGATAGTTTTTAATAATATTCAGGGTAATGAAAAAACTTTTTATGATGAAATTAACGAATATTTGGAAAAATCAGATAAAGTTATTGTTGAGAGAATTCATCAATGTAAATTTCAATATACTTTGAATGAATCTTTAGAAAAGAATTTATTATATTTTATTTCTGATGTTAAAGTTAGAATAGATTCTTTAATAATAAAATATGGTTTAGAAAAAGAATACTTTATTTCAGAAAAAGAATTTCAAGATTTACTTAATAAAATAGAAATGAAGCCAAGAATAATAAAAGATAAAGAAGAAAATATGAAAATAGAATTAAAAACAAAAAATATTATGCTTTATGGCGCTCCAGGAGTTGGTAAAACTCATAATTATAAAAGATTAATTACTATGATAGAAAATGGTAGTGATGAAAAAACTATATTTGATACTATTTCAAAAAATGAAAATACAGATAATTTTGATAGTTCAGTTTTTAAAAATATAGAAAAAGAGAATAGACTTGAGTTTGTAACTTTTCATCAAAGCTACTCTTATGAAGATTTTATTGAGGGATTTAGACCTCAAGATAATGGAAATATAAAGTTAGAAGATGGAATATTTAAAATACTATGTGATGATGCTAAAATAAATTTATTTAAATCAGTTGATAATAAGGAAATATTATTTAATGATGCTTTAAATTTAATATTAAAAGAGAAAATTGAAAATCAGGAAAATGTAAAAATTGATTTAAAAAGAAATAATAGCTTCTATAATATTTATGATTATAATGATAAAACTATTTATTTTGAGAAACAAAATGGTGATAAATCTCATACTTTATCTTTAAAAACTTTAGAAAAAATGTATTATGAAGGTACAAATAATATTATAAATGGTGGTTTAGCACCATATTATAATCCATTATTAGAAGAATTGTTAAAATTAAAAAATAAATCTAAAGTAGAAAAGAGTGAGTTAAAAAACTTCTATATAGTAATAGATGAAATAAATAGAGGAAATATCTCTAAAATTTTTGGAGAACTAATAACTCTTATAGAAGAAGATAAAAGAGATGATTATGAAGTAACTCTTCCTTATTCAAAAGAGAAATTTAAAATTCCTTCAAACCTTTATATTATAGCTACTATGAATAGTACAGATAAATCTATTGCAACTATTGATATAGCTTTAAGAAGAAGATTTACATTTTTAAAAATGGAACCAAATATAGATTTAGTTCCAGATATTGCAAAAGAATTATTTTCAAAATTAAATGAGTTTATAACAAATAATTTAGGAGAAGATTATCAATTAGGACATAGTTATTTTATGCAAGGTTTAGATTTAGAATTTGTAAAAGAGTACAAAATAAAACCTTTACTTGAAGAGTATTTTTATGGTGATGATAAAAAGTATAAAGAAGCTTTATATATTTTAAATATAAAAGAGTAATTATGAAATCACAAGAAGCAATCAAAATCTTTGAAGATAAAAAGGTACGAACTCTTTGGGATGAAAATGAAGAGAAATGGTATATTTCAATCGTTGATGTTATTGAAATACTTGTTGATAGTAAAGATTTTCAAACAGCTAGAAAGTATTGGAATAAATTAAAACAACGGCTAAAAGAAGAAGGAAATGAAACGGTGACAAATTGTCACCAGTTGAAATTAAAAGCAAGTGATGGGAAATTAAGATTTACAGATGTAGCAGATACTGAACAGCTATTTAGGCTTATTCAGTCTATTCCTTCACCAAAAGCAGAGCCTTTTAAGCTTTGGTTAGCAAAAGTAGGAAAAGAACGATTAGATGAGATGAGTGACCCAGAACTTAGTATTGATAGAGCTTTAAAACAATATTTAGAACTTGGATATAGTCAAAATTGGATAAATCAAAGATTAAAAAGTATAGAAATACGAAAAGAATTAACAGATGAATGGAAAAGAGTTGGAGTAAAAGAGGGGCAAGAGTTTGCAACTTTGACAGATATTATTACAAAAACTTGGGCAGATAAAACTACAAAAGAGTATAAAATCTTAAAAGGACTCAAAAAAGAGAATCTTAGAGATAATATGACAAATACAGAGCTTATTTTAAATATGTTAGCAGAAGCTTCAACAAAAGATATAAGTGAAGCAGTCAATCCAAAAGATTTTAATGAAAGTTATGATGTTGCAATTCAAGGTGGAAATGTTGCAAAAGTAGCAAAAGAAGAGCTTGAAGCAAAAACTGGCAAAAAAGTAGTAACAAATAAAAATGCAAAAAATTTATTAGAAAATAAATAGGAGAGATTTATGATGAAGCAAAGCGAAATCCTGCTTGCAGGTAAAAAAATAGCATTTATTGGTGTTGGAGTTATAGGGAAATTTATGGTTTCAAATTTGCTAAAAAAAGGTTTTGAGGTAAGTATTTATGCACGAAACAGACAAAAAGTAGAAGAAACTATAAAAGAGGGTGCTATTTTTTGTGAAAGTATAAAAGAGTGTGTAAGAAATAAAGATGCAGTTATTACAATAGTTGGTTATCCAAAAGATGTGGAAGAGGTATATTTCTCGTCAGATGGTATTATAAATAGTGCTTCAGAAGGTACATATTTGATAGATATGACAACTACAACTCCAAGTCTATCTATAAAAATTCACGAAATTGCAAAACAAAAAGGTTTAAAAGCTTTAGATGCTCCAGTTTCAGGTGGAGATATTGGTGCAAAAAATGCAACTTTATCTATAATGGTTGGTGGAGAACAAAAAGATTTTGAATCATGCAAAGAGATTTTTGAAAGTTTAGGAACAACTATTGTTTATGCTGGAAGTTCAGGAAGTGGACAACATACTAAGATGTCAAATCAAATAGCAATAGCAGGAGTTATGGCAGGAGTTAGTGAAGCCATAGCTTATGGTAAAAAAGTAGGGCTAGATTTACCTACAATGCTTAAAAGTATAAGTAATGGTGCAGCTCAGAGTTTTCATCTTACAAATAATGCTCCTAAGATGTTAAATAAAGAGTTTGAACCAGGATTTTATATAAAACATATGGTAAAAGATTTAAAAATTGCTGCAAGTGAAGTTCCAAATTTGAAAGTATTAAATGATGTTTTAGAGATGTATGAAGCTTTGGAAAAGAATGGTGATGGAGATTTAGGAACACAAGCTCTTTGTAAATATTATGAATAAAGGATTTTTATGGATATAGAAAAAATAAAAGCAAGAATTCAAAAATTTAGTGATGATAGAAATTGGGAAAGTTTTCATAATCCAAAAAATCTAGTTATGGCTCTAAATGGTGAAGTGGGAGAGCTAAATGAGATTTTTCAATGGCTAAATTTTGAAGAATCACAAAATTTACCAGAAGATGTCTTAGCTCATACAAAAGAAGAAGTTGCAGATATTGCTATTTATCTTATACGAATTTGTATGAAATTAAATATAGATTTAGAAGATGCTATATTAAATAAAATGACAAAAAATGAAGCTAAATATCCAGCTGAAACTTCGCAAGGTGGAAGTAAAAAATATAGTAAAAGTAGAGAAGATAAATAGATGACGAAAACAGTTACTTTAGCACATGGAAATGGTGGACTTGAAAACAATGAACTTATATCTAAAGTGTTTTATAAAGCCTTTAAAAATGATATTTTGCAAAATTGTGAAGATGCTGCGATTATAGAAAATGGAAAACTTGCTTTTAGTACAGATTCTTTTACAGTAAGTCCACTTTTTTTTAGTGGAGCAAATATAGGAAAACTTGCCATTTGTGGAACTTGCAATGATTTAGCAATGATGGGCGCAAAGCCAAAATATCTTACTTGTTCAGTTATCATTGAAGAAGGTTTTGAAGTGGAGCAACTTGAAATCATAGTAAACTCTATGAAAGAAGAGTTAGCCAAAAATGAAGCAATTATTGTAAGTGGTGATACAAAAGTAGTGCCAAGGGGCGCAGTTGATAAAATATTTATAAATACAACTGGAATAGGAGAAGTTCTTTATAGTGGAATTAGCTCAAACAATATAACACAAGATGATTTAATACTTGTAAGCCGTGATATTGGCTCTCATGGTGCTACTATATTTACAGCACGTGAGGGAATAGAACTAAACTCAAATTTAAAAAGTGATTGTAACTCTTTATATCCACAAGTAAAAGCACTTATTGATGGTGGTGTTAAAATAACTGCTTTAAGAGATGCAACAAGAGGTGGAGTAAGTGCTGTTTTAAATGAGTGGGCAAAACAGTCAAATATTTGCATAGAAGTAGATGAAGAGATTATTCCAATAAGTGATGAGGTGAAAGGAGTTTGTGAAATGTTAGGTTTTGAAGCAACAAATTTAGCAAATGAAGGAACTTTTGTTTTAGCAATTCCTAAAGATGATGCTTTAAAAGCAATAGAAATTTTACATAAGTTTGAAGAGGCAAAAAATGCCTGTATTATTGGAAAAGTAACACAACAATATCCACAAAGAGTTATATTAAATAGTTCTTGGGGAACAAAAAGATTTTTAGATACTCCAACTGGTGAACTACTTCCAAGGATTTGCTAATGCACGAGTATTCAATCGTTCAATCACTATTAGAAAGCTGTGAAGAACATGCAAGACAAAATGAAGCAAAAAAAGTTACAAAAGTAGTTGTAAAAATTGGAGTTTTAAGTGGAGTTGAGCCAGATCTTCTTCAAACTGCTTTTGATACTTTTAAAGAACAAACCATTTGTCATGATGCACAATTTTTGATAAATGTCCAGAAAATTGAGATTTTATGTCATGATTGCCAAACAAAATCAACTTTAGAAAAGCATGAATTTTCTTGTCCAAAGTGTCAAAGTACAAATTTAAAAGTAACTGATGGAGAAGATATGTATCTTATGAGTTTAGAACTAGATTAATATTGTTCTAAAAATACATAAGAAATACTAAAATTTACTTTACATAAATAATTGGAAGATATAATTTTTAAAAAATAAAAGGATACATATGAAGAAAAGCTTATTAGCTCTATGTTTTGCAATGTATGCAAATGCCCATTTTTTAGCATTAATTCCAGCTACAGATAATATTGTTGATAAAAAAGATGCAAATTTAAAAATTGAAACTATGTTTATTCATCCTTTTGAACAAAGTGGAATGAATATGGAAAAGCCAAAAGGTTTTTATGTAAATGATACAAAAAATTCTTTGAATATTACTGAAATAAAAAAATTTTCAGAGAAAGCTTGGACTACAAATTTTGATATAAAAAAGCCAGGAGTTTATCAGTTTTTTGTACAACCAGAACCATATTTTGAACAAGCTGAAGAAGTATTTATAAGTCATGTTCCAAAAGTAATTGTAAGTGCCTTTGGAGTTGAAGATGGTTGGTATGAACCAATTGGTTTAGAGTATGAAATTGTTCCTCTTACAAAACCTTTTGCTTTATATTCTGGAAATATTTTTCAAGGAAAAGTTCTAAAAGATGGAAAAGCTATGCCAAATGTACAAGTAGAAGTTGAGTTATACAATGAATTTGGATTAAAAGCTCCAACTGAAAATCATATTACTCAAAGTGTAAAGACTGATGATAATGGTGTTTTTTCTTTTGTTATGAATCACAAAGGTTGGTGGGGATTTGCAGCACTAATTGAAGAAGGTGAAAAAGAGTATAAAGGTAAAAAATATCCAATTGAAAATGGTGCTTTACTTTGGATAAAAGCATATTAGGATAAAAATGCACATAAGTGATGGTGTTTTAAGTCTGGAAGTAACAATAGTTTCTACTATTGTTTCTTTTGGCTTTTTAATTTATTCTTTTAAAAATCTTACAAATGAAAAAATATCTTTAAGTGCAGCTTTCAGTGCGTTATTTTTTGTTGCCTCTTTTATCCATATCCCTTTTGGATTTACTCAAATACATTTAATGCTTATAGGATTTATTGGAATCTTCTTAGGTAACTTATCAATATTTTCAATATCATTGGCTTTAATTTTACAAGCACTTCTTTTAGGATACGGAGGGATTAGTTCACTTGGGGCAAATATTTTGATTATGGGTGTATCTTCCTATGGTGTATATTTACTTTTTAAATTAGAGATTTTAAAAAGAGTAAATGAAAAAATAAAATTTTTTTTAGTTGGATTTTTAGGAGTTTTTATAGCTTCATTGAGTCTTTTCTTACTTCTTATATTTTCAAAACAAGAATATGAAAAAGTAGCATATTCTATACTTCTTATAAATATTCCAACAATGATATTAGAAGGTGTAATTACACTATTTTTACTTATATATATTAAAAAAATTATGCCAAATTTATTAAAAGGTACAAATATATGTTAAGATTTCTTATACTTTTATTTCCTATTATTTTATTTGCACACAAAATAAATCTTTTTTTAGATTTACAAGATAATAATCTTTATATAAATTCATATTTTGCAAATGCAAAGCCTTGTATAAATTGTCAATTTAAAATAGAAGATAATCAAAATAATATTATTTTTGATGGAACTTTAGATAGACAAGGAGAGTACAATTTTAAAACATATTTAAAAGAGTTAAAAGTTACAATTGATGCTGGATCAGGTCATATTGTATCAAAAGAGATAAAAAATGATAATACTTTAAACAATAGTTTATTATCAGATAATGATGTAAATTTAGAGATAAATATATTAAAAGAAGAAAATATTGCTTTAAAACATAAAATTATAGTTTTAGAAGAACAATTAAACTATTTTGAAATCTTTAAAGTTATTTTTGGTTTAGTACTTATATTTTTAATTTTTTTATTTGTAAAAAGAATAAAATATTGAATCTTAATCCTGCAATATCTTTGATTTTAGCTTTTTTATATAGTTTACTTTTAAGTTTCTCAAATGTTGAAATATATTTTTTAATTCCAATTGTTTTTTTGTTTATTATAAATTTTAATAATCTTTTTAAAATATTAAAGAAACTATTCTTTTTAAATATTTTCATATTTGTTTTATCATTATTTTTATATATAGAATCAAATTTTTATGAAGCTATAAATCTATTTATTAGAGTAAATTTGATAATTTTATTTAATCTTTTACTATTTTCTAATTCAAATGGATTTGATATTGTAAGAGGATGTTATATTTTAAAATTCCCAAATAAATTTGTATCAACTTTATATTTTACTGTAAAGATGATTTTTGAATTAAGTTTAGATATACAGAATATAAAAAATTCTTTAATAACAAGAAATTTTAAAGCGAAAACCAATATGTTTACTTATAAAACTTTTGGAAATATTTTTGGACTTTTATTTGTAAAAAGTATTTCTAGAGCTATGAATTTGAAATCAACTTTTGAATTACGACATTTTCAAGGAGATATTTTTCTAAGTGATGATTTTATAGTTTGTAAATATGATATTATTTTAATCTTTTTTATTTCTATAACTTTAATTCTAAAGGCATTTATATGAGTTGTACATTAAATTTAAAAAATATTTTATATAAAAAAGATGATAAAGTTTTATTTGAAGATATAACATTTGATTTAGGTCATAAAGAAAAAATAGCAATAGTTGGTGCAAATGGTTGTGGTAAATCTACTCTTTTAAAATTGATTGTTGGATTAGAAAGACCAAATAAAGGAGAAATATATCTTTTCCATAATTTAGTAAAGGATAAAAATGACTATGAAAAATATAGAAATGATATAGGCTATTTACCTCAAGATGTAAGTAGTTTTTTCTTATCTATTACAGTTATTGAAGATATTATGTTTTCACTTAGAGTAAAAGGTTTAAATAAAGACGAAGCTTATACAAAAAGTATTGAAATATTAAAAAAATTAGATATTTTACATTTAGAAAACAGAGTAATATTTGAATTAAGTGGAGGAGAACAAAAACTTGTAGCATTATCTTCTATTTTGGTAAATGATCCTACAATTCTTCTTTTAGATGAACCAACCAATGCCTTAGATGAAGAGAGTGAAAAAAAGATTTTAAATATATTAAACTCTTTGAATAAATCTATGATTATCGTATCTCATCATAAAACTTTTATTGTAAATCTAACAAATACTATTTATAAACTAGATAATAAATTATTAATAAAAATTTAATGGTACCGCTGGTCGGACTCGAACTCACATAAATATATCTTACAATAAATCTTAAAAAATACAATGCTCACAAATAGCCATAAATTGGTTATTTGTCAAGTCTTGACAAAATCCAAATAAACTTATAAAATCCAATAATCACATTATATGGGTATAAATAAGGTATAAAATGAAATGATAAAAACTAACCTAACTGGAGTATATTTTAGAGAAACACAAACCAATGGAAAAGCTGATAAGACTTATTATATCACATATAAAGAATTGAATACAAATAAAAAAATTTGGTTAAAAATTGGTAAATTTAGCGAGGGTATAAGAGAAGCTTATTGTAATCAAAAAAGAAATGAAATACTTACAAAGCAAAGAAATGGAGAAGAACCACCAGCTATTGCTATGAAAAAGAAAAGAAATATTTTAACTATTGAAATAATAGCAAATGAATATTTTAATTCAAATAATGTAGTTAGGTCTATAAAATCACATTATCAAACTCATATATTACCATTCTTTAAGTCTTACGATATAGAAAACTTATCAAAAAATGATATTTTAAAATTTACAAATGTTTTAAAGTCCACAAATGGGATTAGAACTAAGAAACCACTAGCTCCAAAAACTATAAATAATATTCTAAATATTTTAAAAGCGATTACTAAGTATGCTTTGAAAAACGATTTAATTAAAAATGATTTTACTAAATATATAAATCTTTCTGATGTTGATAATGCTAGAGAAAGATTTTTAACTAAAGAGGAGATACAAACTTTATATTATGAAATAAAAGAAGATGAAACAGTTTATTTATTTTTTAAATTGGCTTTAAATACTGGTGGAAGATTAGCAACACTTTTAAATATTCATAAAAAAGATATTGATTTTACTCACAATCTTTTAACTTTAAAAGATTTTAAAAATAATTCAACTTATAAAGCTTTTCTAACAGATGAATTAAAGTATTTATTAGAGCTTAGAACTCAAAATCTATCTTTAAATGACAAAATCTTTACATCTAATCCTGAAAAGAGATTAAGAGCTATTTTAGACAATCTTTTTAATGATGGAATAGATACACATGATAGAAAAAATAAAGTTGTAATCCATACATTAAGACATACTTTCGCAAGTCATTTAGCTATCAATGGAACACCCATCTTTACAATTCAAAAGCTTATGAATCATAAAGATATAAAAATGACTTTGAGATATGCTAAATTAAGTCCTGATAGTGGACGAGAAGCGGTTATTAATTTAGGATTATAGAATAAAAAAGAGACTGTTCAGAGTCTTTGTGTCAAAGATTGATAATCCTAGAGTTTTGGCATACTTAATCTTACTAATCCTAATTTGTGTCAAAAGTACAGTTTGTTGAACTTGTTTTTATAGTTTATTTTTAGAACAATTTTTACATTTATCTTATTTAAAGTGCTTTCACTATTTCAATATATAATATTTTTGTGTATGTTATTTGTTGATTTTAGACTATGTTGTATATAATGTATGTTTAATTAATAGTATGTATCTATAGGAGAAAAACTTTGAAAGACAAGCTAATTAACTTAGAACACAACATGTTGAAATTGTTTTCTGAACTTGAACAATTACAGCACACAATTTTCAATCACGAACAATTTGGACAAAAACACGATTTGAATAAATCAACGCCACCTGATTGGTGGATCGAAGAAGATAAACAATTGAATCTTTCTCATGAAAGCATGATTAAATCACTACATAATCATATCATCTGCTATTTTGACATGATGAAATTAAATAGTTATTTAGACGTTTTTATAAAAAAGTTTGGTGAGTTCCCCAATACAACTGACGCATATAACGGGATTGATTTTGAACCTTTTAATGGACAAATATATAGTCAATATTTGCATGAGCTATGGTCTTTCTTGAGTCCTTTTGATTTTTTCAAAAAAGACTTAAGCGTTAAACAAACAGGAATTAAATATTTAGAAACTATTTTAAAAAACACTGCAACAGTGATTTATAAAATGGGAAAAAAACCAACATCAGAACCCCAAGTATACAATGAAGTAAAAATACTCCTTGAGTCAATATTTCCTACATCAAAAAATGCATCTTCTAACTTTCTCAAAACAGCAAAAGAGTTTAAACCTGATATTTTAATTCCAGAATTAAGCGCTGCTATTGAATATAAATATGCAAAAGATGAAACTAAACTAAAAACAACAATAGAACAAATTGCAGCAGATGTAAAAGGTTATAATGGTGATCAAGATTACAATGTTTACTATGCTGTCTTTTATGTTACAAATGACTTTTGGGGAGAATCTAAATTTGAACAAGTTTGGGCTGATAATAAGTTTCCAAAGAATTGGAGAGCTTTCTATGTGGTTGGGCATGATACATAACAAATCAGTAGAACTAATAAAATTACCGTGCAGGGTAATTTATTAGTTCATTTTAAACATTAGCAGTTAAACTTACCATAGGAATTTGTGATGATTTTATCTTTAATAGAAAGACATGATATAGAAAATACGTATGAGAAAGTTTGTGACGTAGAATTGTCATTGGTATATCAAATTAAAAAAATTCAAGATTTATGTAAAAAAGTTGAGTCTGAATTAGATAAGCCGAGAGAAACTTGGTATATCGGTTTAACTGATTTTGAACACAATGTCGATTTTTTAATAAATAGTTTTTCAGTCCTTATAGAATATTATCATTCATGGGTTATACAACAGCGTATAGGTTTATCTAAACCTGATATAAAGATTGATTACAAACCGATAAAGAAAGGTGATTATGATTTAGTTGATAAAGTATTGAAAAAATATGGAGTAGGTAAAACTGATAGACCTGAACTATATGATTTTGATTTATATGAAAAATGTAAGTTTAGGTACTTATCAGATATGAGTTTTTTCTTTATTGGAAAAAATCATGAAATCTTTGTATTAAATAACTATATAAAGCATAACCATATGTTGAAAGATTATGCACCACGGGTAATATTAGAAAATGAAAACTTTTCATTTGCATACCTATACATTCATGATTATTGTGCTAACTTACTAAATAATTCTCTATTACGGCATCTATTAAACCATACTCTAGATGAAATTAAAGATAGTTTTCATGACGAATACTATAAGAATTATGTAATTGAAAGCAACAATGAATCATACCGACTGCTTAATTTGGATATCATCGTTATTAATGGATTGGAGTATATTAAAAGTAGTGACTTTGTTGGCTTAAGCATTGAATCACTATTAGAATCTATCAAGTTAGCTTCTATCGATATATTGGATGTAATGATTGATGAATTGGATTGTATGGGTATTACTGGTGGCACAAATATGGATAATTTCTTAACCTTAAAAAATGATTTTAAAACTAGAAAAAACAAGACAATATATAACATATCGGAAAGTAAACAGTAGAAAAAAACTGTAAATAAACATTCCAATAGACAACACATCTTTAGCTTAATTGAATGCGGTATTACATAACCTCTATTTTTGTACTAGCTTTAATTTGTTCAAGTACATCTGTTAAATTAAGTGTTTGATTCATTGTTCAATCCTTTAGAATAAATTCTATCAGATTGACACAAAATTTCTAGCACACCCAAGCTAAAAGCTGTACTTTTTTAATTTTTCTACTTATTTAAATATTTAAAATCTATCTTTTAGATTCTTATAAATTTTATCTTTTTCCCTTTTTCCAACACTCAATACTAAAACAACTATTTCTTCATCTTTAACTTGATAAGCAAGTCTATATCCAGCAGTTTTTAGTTTTATTTTATAGAGATTTTCATATCCACTTAGTTTATCTTTTTCTACTTTGGGATTTTCTAGTCTTTCTTCTAATTTCTTTTTAAATTGTTCTTTTATCGTTGAGCCTAATTTACTCCACTCTTTTAAAGCTTGAGGTTTAAATTCAAGATTATAAGTCATCTAAACTTACTTTAATTGGTTTTTCTCCATCATTTAAAGCTTTCCCAACTTCTAATGACAAATGATAATCATCTATAATATCCATCATTTTTTCATAAAGTTTACTTGGAACTAAATAAGCACTAGGGATATTATGATTTAATATTGCTATAACTTCATTATCTGCTTCATTTAGTAATTGTGTAGGAGATTTTTTAAGTTCTGTTATACTTGCACTATAATTTGCTAAAATTGGTTGCATTTTATATCCTTAATTAAATATGAAATATTATACTAAATATAGTATCTTTTTGTCAATTAAGATTTAAAAGGTATATGAAATTATTCTTTGATTGTTAAATGAAAGTATTTTTAGTATTTTAATAAGTTATATTTATTATAAATATAAGTATTAATAATTTATAATATTAAAAAATATACTATTTTTAATTAAGACTTCGATACAATCGCTTATGAATTTTAATGAATATAAACTTTTTTCTATAGAAGAAAAAGAACAACAAGCTTTACAAATGTTAGAGTATTACTATACAACAGATAGTCGTCCATTTTGTGTTGCATATAGTGGAGGAAAAGATAGTAGTGTATTGGTTTATTTAACTGTTAAAATGCTTGAAAATTTAGTTAAAAAGAATAAAAAATTAAATAAAGAAATATTAATAATAAACTCAAATACTTTAGCTGAACTTCCTCCTGTATTAAAACATCTTGAAGATTCATTAAAAAAAATACAAGATTATGCAAATCTTCATAAATTACCTATAAAAGTAAAAGAAGTAAAACCTGAAATAAAAAATACACTTAATGTTCAACTTCTTGGGGTTGGTATGCCTCCTCCTTCTAATCAACTAAGATGGTGTACTGATAAGTTAAAAGTATTTCCAATAGATAAAGAAATTAAAGAAAATTTTCCTGATGGTAGATTTATATCTGTTATTGGAACTAGAAGAGATGAGAGCTTTTCAAGAGAAGCAAGAATAGTAAAGAAAACAGTTAAAGATACAGATCTAAAATTAAACGATAGATATAAAAATGCAAGTAATTTAATGCCTATTGAGTTTTGGAGTACGAAAGATGTATGGGAGTATCTATTTAAACAATCAAATGAGCTTATGAATATAGATTTCTTGTGGAAAATATATAGTGATGCAAGTGGAAAAGATACAAAAGAATGTACTTTTGTTGGTGCTGGTGGTAAACATATTGAAGAAGGTAAGATCGGCTGTGGTGTTTCTCGTTTTGGTTGCTGGCAATGTTATATGGTAAGAGATCAAGATAAGAGTTTAGATGGTCTTATGCAAAGTGGTTATAAAAATATAGATTTATATAAAGAATATAGAGATTGGTTTTGGAATCTTACTCAACAAGGTTGGGAAAAAACAAGAGATGTGTATAGTCATAGGCATCAAGGAAGAGATCTTTATAATAAAGGTGATGAATTAAATTCTAAATATGGAATGACTATGCCAAAAGGTCTTATATTAAAGATAAGGAAAAAATCATTTCTAAGACTTTTAGACTTGCAATCTAAATTAAAAGAAACAATTATCACAAAAGAAGAAATTATTTTGATTCAAAATAGATGGATTGAAGAAGGAGACCTAAATCTTACAGCATTTAAAATTGCTAAAAAATATAACCATACATTTACTCTTTCACAAGATCAAAGAAAAAATATAAAAGAAGCCAAACTATTTTATAAAGAAAAATTAAATAAAAAAGAAATCAAAAAAGAGTTTGACATAGCTACTTTAAAAAGATTTGCTATTCAATATATCCTAAATCCTGATAAAGTAGAAAATAAGTTTTTCCCTTCAAAAAAAGAGGAAAGACATATAAGAAAAGAATGGAAAAAAGAAAAAAAACTAAACATAGACATTAAATTTATTAACTTATTCTATATGTTTACCAATATGTCCAATTAAAATATTTCCATTATCTATCTCTGGATCTCCCATCTGGAAATATAATCTGTAGTATTCTTTATCTCCTTTTGACACTTCTCCCCTATTATATTTAACATGTGGATCACAGCATATCGTTTTTTTCTTTTTAACTTTTTCTTTATCAATATACTCAAATTCAAAATTTAATAAGTCCTTACTTTTACCTTGTAAACTTGCATGAAAACTAGTTTCTTCAGTTAATGTTTCTAAAGTGGCTCTGATATCTTTTTTATCTTCAAAAATACCTTTAATTCTATTACTCAAATAGTCTAATGTTTTAATAATTTTTATGGAAAAATTAGGTAAATCAGTTTCTATTGCTGACAATGTATTTTGTACATTTTCACTTAATGTTAATTTAGGAAAATGAATCTTTATACCATAAAAAAAATTCTCTCCATTATTTAATGTATTGAAGAAATTATGGTAAAAATCTCTTAAATCTTTTTCATCATAAATATTTGTTCCACGATTATAAAAAAATATATTTTTATCTACTGTTCCTCTTTCATAAAAAGTTGTATATTTATCTATAATTGCTCTCAATAATTTTTTATAATCACTACTTATATCTAATGTACCATAAATAAAATCACTAACTGGTTTATTTTCATAAAATAATTGATCATAGATATCTAAATTTTTATATATAGTATCTTTAGGTCTATCCAGTTCAATTTTTCGTTTATTTATTTTTTCTATATTTTGAAATAACAAATCTAATTCATCTATTCTTTTATAAATATAATCTAAATCCTCACTACTGTTTATAAAGGAAGAACTTTCTAAATTAAAATTTACATTCATATTCTCTACTTTCTATTTTTTCTTCTATGTTCAAATATTTCTCTAATATCTGCTTCTTGTTGATCAAAAAAACCAATAGGCCAATCAGTTAAATCACTAAATTGATCAATCTTAATATTTTGAATATTGGGTTCAAAAGATTTTTTATTTGAGGAAAAGAAATTAATACTAATATTATTATTATTTATATCATCTTCTAAAGTAGCTAATCGTATACCGTTTATAATGTGTTCACTATGTGTTTCTATAATAATTTGAATATGATTCGATATTTTTGCTAAAAAATATCCAAGTTTTGACTGAGCAGATGGATGAAGATGTGCCTCTGGATTTTCAATAATTATAATTTCATTTTCTTCTTGTTTATATTGATAATTTTCTATAATTTTTGTTTTATCAATTTGTCTTACTAAACAACTTATAATTATAGGTAGAATATAACTCACACCATAAGGCATATTAACAGGGCTTTCATATTCTGTACTTAATGGATGATTTTTTATTTCAAACATTGCAATATTTGCTTTTTTGTTAAACTCTGTGTCAATATTAACAAAATCAAATATATTTGATAATACTTCATTTACATTATCTCTTAGATTCTTTCCATTTGGAAGTATTTCCATTTTATGTTTTTCAAATATTAATGCAGAGTATTCTCCAATTTTTCCAACCCTCAATTCAGTAAAATTTTTATCAGTATGATGAAAAGTTTTTGGTCCAAGTCTATCAGCTCCAATAAATTCAAAATAATTAACAAAATTTAAAGCATTACTTTCTTTTAGATTTCTTATTACTTCTTCTTTATTTAATAATTCAAAAATATTTGAATCTATTTCTTCATCATACTTGTATTTAAAATTAATACTCTTATCATTATCATCGGTAAATTCAAATTCAATTGTTTCATTATTTGCATCATAATTTAAAAGACTTTTTGAATTTCCTAATTCTGTATAATAATCATTCAAATATAATTTATTTGATAAATTTAAACTTGTAGAACTTTTAAAACTTTGTGCAAATAAAAGAAATGTTTGAATTACAGTAGATTTTCCTGCACCATTTCCACCAGCAAGTACAGTTAAATTGGATAAAGATATTTCTTTATCAATAAAACATTTAAAATTTTTAATTTTTAATTTTCTCATTTAATATCCTATTACTTCTCTAAATAATTCTTGAAATTTACTAAATCTATAATTAACTTGGGGTGGATTGTTAGTAGCAACTGATGTTTTTAATATAAATTCTTCATTTTCATATAATTCATATATTTTTTTTCTAAGTTCTAGTTTATTATTTTCAATATCATTAATTGTATACTTATCTAAAGAATAACCTATTGACTCAAATAAAGTTTTACTAATTGGATTTGAAGTATCTTTTCCTTTAGATGGTTTTGCAAAGTAATTTTTATCAAAAAGTATTTTTGATTTTTTCATACAATCTATAAAAGTATTTTTTAATGATCTTATTTCAATTTCACTCATTGAATTAATTTTTTCCATTGTATTTTCTAAAAATTCATTCATATCATTTTTATTATAATTTTCATAAGGAAAAATTTTAAATGATAAATACCTCAATATGATAGCTTGATCATCCATTCTTTTAAAATTTCTTTTGTTACTAGTAATATCTTTAAATTCTTTTGTTTTTATCAATTCATTTAATAATTGTGTAGATTTACCAATATACATAGCATTTCTCAATTCTTGTACTTCAAGTTTTTTACCTAAAGTATTTATTCTTTGGAAAATATTGAATGCAATTTTTGGTGGAGTATTAGGTCTAATTAAATTACATAATAAGGAGAAATCTTCTATTCTTCTTTGATATTTTCTTTCTAAAGTAGAAAATTTTTTTCCTTTTAATCCATCTAAATATTCCATATTCGTTAATTTAAATTTATCATCCATAAAATCAAAAATTGTTGTTAATCTTTGTAAACCATCAATAACAATCCATTTATCCTCATCTCTTGAATCTATATAAAAAAGAGGCAAAGGTATTTTTATTATAATTGATTCTATTAGTCTACTTTTTTCTTTTCCATTCCAGACAAAATTTCTTTGATAATCTGGAGATAATTCTAATTCTTTTGGTTCTCTTTTATATTTTTTATATAAAGATTGAACTTCAAAGGGTTGGTTTATAATATCTATTTTACTTACATCATAAGGTTCTGAATTTTTTGTTTTTATATTTTCTTCATCAGAAGATTCATTTTCTCCTTTATATTCAGTTAAGTCATATATCCAATCTGGTAGTTCATTTTTTAAATATTTATATAGAATATTAATTTTACTTTCAAGAGACATTTCTTCAAATTTCTCTAAATCATATAAATAATCAAAATAAAAATCATTTACTTTATTAATAAAAAGTTCATAAAAATTAATAATATCTTGATCATTTAAATTAAATTCATCTTTTTTAGTTAATATTTCATCTAAATATTTTTTAACAGCAGGATAAACAATACGTATTTCAGATTCTTCTAATAAGTTTTCTGCAAGATCATAAAATGAATCGTCATAAATTTTTTTCGTTACAGATTTTTCAAAATCTTCCAAAATTGTTTCAATTATTTTATGTAGATTTATTAATAAATTATTTATATTTTTATAGTTGCTCTCCAATTTACTTCTATATAAATCGTGAATTTTATGAAAATAATCACGAAGATAATCTAATATCTTCTTTAAAACTTCATCATAGTTTATTTCTGAATCTTCATTGTTTAATTTTTCAAGAATTAACAAAATATTAAAAATTTCTTTTTTAGAACTATCTAATAAATTAGGTAAATCTTCTCTAATTGATTTATAAAATTCTATATTTAACTTCAAGCTACGTCTTAATTCATTTGAAATCATTATCAATCTTTCCTTTTATTCATTCATTCTTTCTTAAGTATACAATAAATATCTTAAATCATAAATTGAATATTATTTTACTCAAAATAGTTATTTTTAAAATTTAACTAATTTATATTAAATTCTTAAGTGAATAAATAAATATTAATATATGGCAGAGATAGGGGCTAACACCCCAAAAATGTACAACATTTTTTTACTCTGTTCTAACGAAGTTCTTTAACTAAAACTTTTTTTCAAAAAGATTTTAGGATTTTTTCTTGTGAAAAAATATTTAATTATTGAAAGATTTGATTTTATCAACTGTACGAGTATGACTGCTTGACTTTTCTACCTTTTGTAATTTTTTTTCAAATTCTGGATAATATATTTTGTCAGTTATTTGAAATAATAATTTAAATATTACACATAAAAATAACATAAAACAAATTCCAATAATTGTAGCCCATATAGGATAATTATGATGAAAAATATATATTATTGAGTCTTTATAATTTATATAAAAATTGAAAATTATTGTAACACCTAAAATGATACTATATATAAGTGAATTATAGTAATTTTTATAATCTTTTTTATAAGCTTTTATATATTTATAGTCTAATATATTTTTTTTATGTAGAGCATATTTAAGTATAATATCTTCATCATAATATGAACCTTTTTCAGGAAAACTTAAATCTTCTTTAAAATATATTAATATAGATTTAATTACTATTTTCATAAGCTGCATATAAAATGCAAAAATTATGAATGATAATAAAAAATATTTAATATTACTTTCTACAAAATATGATTCAAGTTTAATTAAACTAATATTTAAAAAATGAACAAAAATTATTTCACAAAGTAATAAATAGTTGCATAAAAGTAAAATAAATTTTAAGTCTAAAGATTTTTTTAAAATACTGTTGAAATTGTCTAAATTTATCATTTGTTTTCTTTGTTTTCTTTGTTTTCTTTGTTTTCTTTGTTTTCTTTGTTTTCTTTGTTTTCTTTGTTTTCTTTGTTTTCTTTGTTTTCTTTGTTTTCTTTGTTTTCTTTGTTTTCTTTGTTTTCT
>NZ_PDKB01000066.1 GCF_003316695.1 Aliarcobacter vitoriensis | reverse complement strand
GTAGAGAATATAGTAAAGAAATATAATGTAACATATATTTCAAAATCAAAAGATTTGAAGAATAAAATAGTAGATTCAGAAAAGTTAAGTTTCGGGGGGGGGTACGGTATTAGATAGTTTAAATAGTGTACTAAATCCAAATGAATTAAAAGCTATTCAAGAAGATGGTGTAATATATATAATAGAAAAACCAAAATATCAAAAC
>NZ_PDKB01000065.1 GCF_003316695.1 Aliarcobacter vitoriensis | reverse complement strand
GGGATTTTCTATTATATATATCACATCATTTTCTTGTATAGCTTTGAGATTATGTTCTTCTAATACACTATTTAGATTACTTAATACCGTACCCCCCCCCGAAACCTAACTTTTCTGAATCTACTATTTTATTCTTCAAATCTTTTGATTTTGAAATATATGTTACATTATATCTCTTTACTATATTCTCTACTGCTTCTTGCAAACT
>NZ_PDKB01000064.1 GCF_003316695.1 Aliarcobacter vitoriensis | reverse complement strand
AAGGGAAGAATAAAGAAGTAGATACGACAATATTAGATAATTCAAATCCAAATAATCCAGGAGAGCCAGATAATCCATTAACACCAGGAGATAATCCAGGATATGGACCAGAAGATACAGTGTATGTTGTAATCGATGGAACAAAAGAGTTGTGGGAGAGTCAGACAGGTGAGTATGTAGTAAAATTAGTAGATAAAGATGGTAATGTAGTAGTACCAACAAAAG
>NZ_PDKB01000063.1 GCF_003316695.1 Aliarcobacter vitoriensis | reverse complement strand
ATTTTATTCTTCAAATCTTTTGATTTTGAAATATATGTTACATTATATTTCTTTACTATATTCTCTACTGCTTCTTGCAAACTTATCTCTTTTGCATTTAACATTGTTCCACTTAACATCATTGATGCTAAAACTGATATGAAAACTTTGTTTTTCATCTTCTAATCCTTTGTATTAATTTTGAGAATTTGTTTCTCTATATAGTAAGACGATTTAAATGAAAAAAATGGACAATTTT
>NZ_PDKB01000062.1 GCF_003316695.1 Aliarcobacter vitoriensis | reverse complement strand
TTACCAAGATGTAACAAATGTACCAGCACCAACAGATTTAAGTTCAACAAATAACTCAAAATTTGAAAAATTAAATCCAGTAAATAATGCAACAGCAAAAGAGTTTGCAGATCATGTAGATACAACAGACTATACATTAACATCAACAGCGAGTGGAGATGAAGAGAGTGCAGAGATTACATATACAGTAACATTTACAAATCCAACAACACAAGCAGAAACAGTAACGTTCAAAGTAGGTAA
>NZ_PDKB01000061.1 GCF_003316695.1 Aliarcobacter vitoriensis | reverse complement strand
GTTTTGATATTTTGGTTTTTCTATTATATATATTACACCATCTTCTTGAATAGCTTTTAATTCATTTGGATTTAGTACACTATTTAAACTATCTAATACCGTACCCCCCCCCGAAACTTAACTTTTCAGAATCAACTATCTTATTCTTTAAATCTTTTGATTTTGAAATATATGTTATATTATATTTCTTTACTATATTCTCTACTGCTTCTTGCAAACTTATCTCTTTTGCATTTAACATTGTTCCACTTAACA
>NZ_PDKB01000060.1 GCF_003316695.1 Aliarcobacter vitoriensis | reverse complement strand
TGTTTTTCCTTCAAAAATAGAACTATTAGCAATATATGGAATATTCGCTTTTTTAGATATTTTTTCAATAGCATCTTTTAAAGATGATTTATCTAATGAATAGCTTATATTATCTGCATAAACATTTGAGCAAATAATCAAAGCAACAACTGGACTTAATATACTTTTTTTAAGTATTGTCATATTTTCTCCTAATAATTTTATAAAGCAACTATAATAATTGCTTTTATAATATATAAGAGTAAAAATATATCAAAAAACGGACATCATTTTTTACAAATTTTGAAATTTCTTTTA
>NZ_PDKB01000005.1 GCF_003316695.1 Aliarcobacter vitoriensis | reverse complement strand
TAAGTTCGAGTCTTATATCGACCACCATTGTTTATTTAGGTGCGGCCGTAGTTTAGTTGGTTAGAATGCCTGCCTGTCACGCAGGAGGTCGCGAGTTCGAGTCTCGTCGGCCGCGCCACTTAAATAAATTTAACTCTTTATTATTAAAATCTAGTTATCATTACACTTTATTTACATAAGGTTGCAAATGTTAAAAGCAAAAAGTCTTTATCACTTAATTGTATACAGTATATTTTTTATAGTTATTTTAATCTCCTTTTTTACATTTATTATTATTAGTAATGCTCATGATGAACTACAAGAAAAGGTCCATACTTTAAAAGTTGACTATACAAATAATCAAAAAGACTTATTAAAAAACTATGTAAATTATATTTTAAAATTTATCGACTACTATTATGAAGAGAATAAGTATAAAAAATCAGATGATGAAATAAAAAAAGATATTTTAAAAGCTTTAGAAAAAATTTCCATAAGCCCTGATCCAAACGAATATATATTTATTTATGATGCTAATGCAACTTTAATATACAATGCCACGATAGATAAAACAAATATTGGAAAGAATTTTTCAGATTTCGAAGATTTTAATGGTAAAAAAGTTCTTTTAGAATTAATAGAAGCTTCTAAAAATGTTGATGGTGGTTTTGTCAATTATTTTTGGTCAAAGCCAGAAATACACAAAGAAAAAAATAAACTATCATTTGTAAAATCTTACGATAAATGGAATTGGATAATAGGCAAAGGTGTATATCTTGATGAAATAGATAGATTAATAAAACAAAAAGAAGAAGAATATAATAAAAAAATATCTAACTATACTTTACAAATTACATCTTTAACAATCTTACTTATTTTATATTCAATATTTATATATAAAAATGCAACCATATTAATAGTAAAAGATGTTCAAGAAATTGGAAAATATTTTAAAGAATCAGAGGAAAATAGTAATCCAATAAATCAAAATAGAATTATTTTTGGTGAATTCAAAGTCATAGCAAACTATGCAAATGATGCCATGACAAATATGAAACTAAAAACTACTATGCTTGAAGAATTAAATAAAAATTTAGAATTTAAGGTTAATGAAAAAACAAAAGAACTTTCAAATTTAGTTGAATCACAAAAGCAATTTATAAAGAATTCTGTTCATGAAATAAATACACCATTAGCTATTATAAGAACAAACATTGATCTACTTAAAATGAAAGTTCCAGAGAATAATTATATTACAAATATAGAATCAGGTTCAAAAATAATTCAATATATATATGATGATTTATCTTATTTAATCAAAAAAGATAGAGTAATTTATGAAAAAGAATATTTAAACTTTTCTGATATTCTAAAAGGAAGATTAGAATTTTTTGATGAAATTGTCAAATCAAATTCACTATATTTTATAAAAAATATTGAAGATGATGTATATATCAAATTTAATTCAACTGAACTTCAAAGGGTAATAGATAATAATTTATCTAATGCTGTAAAATATTCTTTTAGTACATCTGCAATTTTCATAAAACTTTTTTATATAGATGATGAAAATATAGAATTTAGTGTAACTACAAACTCAAAAAGTATTGATGATGTTGATAGAATTTTTGAAGATTTTTATAGAGAAAATTCTTCTCGAGGAGGATTTGGATTAGGTTTAAAAATTGTAAAAGAAATTTGTGATAAGAATTTCGTTACAATATCTATATTATCAGATAAAAAAGAGACAAAATTTACTTATAGGTTTAAAATAAATGAAAATACTACTTCTTGAAGATGAATTAATGTTAAATACTGCTATTTGCGAATATTTAAGAAATATAGGTCATATGGTAGAAAATTTTTTAGATGGAAAAGATGCTTTAGATAATATTTCCAATGGATATGATTTACTTATTTTAGATGTAAATGTTCCAACAATTGATGGATTTGAGCTTTTAAATGAGTTAAATCATAAGAAAATTCATATTCCAACTATTTTTATATCTGCTCAAATTGATATAGAAGATATAACTAAAGCCTACGAATTGGGTTGTAGAGAGTATATAAAAAAACCTTTTCATTTAGGAGAATTGGGTATAAAAATAAATCAAATTCTAAAAAAAGAACAAAACAATACTTCTCATATTAGATTTTCTGAAAATTACTCTTATTCAAAAGATAAACAAACTCTATATTTTAATGGTGAACCACAAAATCTTACAAAGAAACAACTTGAAATAATACATATTTTAGCCCTAAATATAAATATGATTGTAGATTTTGAAAGATTTAGAGTTGATGTTTGGGATGCTGAAAATATAGATAACCCAACAATAAGAGCTGAAATCTCAAGATTAAAAAAAGCCTTAAAAGAAGATTTTATAAAAAATATTCGTGGTCTTGGCTACAAAATCGATAGATACTACTCAGTATAAACATAAAACTTAGCTTTTTGCTATGTTTTTGCTACTATTCATAACTATAATTCCCTAATTTTATAAGGACAGTTATGTGCAATCAAGAATTAGAAAAATCCTTTTTTAAAGATAATATTATATTAATTTTGAATCTAGTTATACCATTTTTTATATTCTCTATAATTTTTGGGATAATTTTCATAGATTTTTTTAATCAAATAGAAATTCTTGGTACAAAACTAGGATATTTTATAAGTGGTCAATTAACTATTTATTTCTCTATTTTTACACTATACATTTATAATAAAAAAATATCTCAAATTGAGAAAAAATATGAGATTTTAAAATAAATGGAACTACAATCTCTAATATATTTATTTGTAGGTGTATCATTTACAATATACTTTGGTTTAGCTTTATGGACAAGAGCTACTTCTACAAAGGATTTTTATATTGCTAAAAATACTTTTCATCCTATTTTTGGAGGAGCTTCTATTGCAGTTGACTTTATAAGTGCTGTTACTTTTATATCTTTAAGCGGTGCTTTTTTAAGTTATGGATATGGAAGTATAGCCTACATTATAGGTTTAATTGGTGGTTTTGTTTTACTTTCAACTCTTATTATTCCATATTTACACAAGGCACAATTTCTATCGATTCCAAGTTTTTTTGAAAAAAGGTACTACTCAAAATCTATAAAAGTAATATCTATTTTTATAGTAGTTTTGATATCTTTTATATATATTTCAGCACAATTAAAAGGTGTTGGAATAATATTTTCAAGAATTTTTCAACTTGATTTAACAACTGGTTTATTATTGGGTATGTGTATAACTTTAATTTATGCATTTATTGGAGGAATGAGAAATATGGCTTATGCACAAATTGCACAATATATCATTATTTTATTCGCATTTATGACTCCAGCTATATTTTTAACTATTCAATTTACAACAACATTTTTACCTCAATTAGCAATTTTCTCAAAAACATCTTTTGCTCTTTCTAATACTGTTCAAGAAGGAACTCATCTTTTACTAGCCTTCGAGCAAGTTTTAGATGATTTAGGGTTTATACCAAATTCTGATTTAAACTTATTAAATACTGTTTTAATTACTATGTCTTTAATACTAGGTGTTGCTTGCTTGCCACATATTATAATTAAATTTTTCTCAAACCCAACAGTAAAATCTGCTAGAAAATCTGCATTTTGGGCATTAGTTTTTATATCTGTTATTTATACATCAATGCTTTCTATTTTTGCTATTTCAACTCTAAATATTGTAGAGAATACTAATAACATAGAATATGAAGCTTTTATAAATGATGAAATAAAAACCCAAGATAATAAAATAAATAGCGGGAAATGGCTAACTATTTGGCAAAACATAGGATTAGTAAAATTTGAAGACAACAATCAAAATGGAATTATAGATTTAAAAAGTGGTGAAAATAACTTTGGAGAATTAAATATCAATCCAGATGCAATAGCACTTTTAAATACAGAGATTGCAAACCTTCCAAATTGGATTATAGCCTTAGTATTAGCTGGAGCTTTAGCTGCAACATTGTCTACTATAACTGGGCTAATTTTACTTATAAAAACAACAATATCATACGAATTATTAGAACAAAGTCTAAAAATAAACAAAATAAATAAAGTTTTACTCTCTAAACTTATAATCATCATAATTATAGTTTTAGCAACTTTATTTTATATTCCAAATTTTACTATTTTACAAACAGTAGCTGTTGCATTCACTATTTGTGCAGCTACAATATTTCCTACTTTATTTTTAGGAATATTTTATAAAAAAACAAATAAACAAGGTGCTATTTTTGGTATATTAACAGGATTAATATTTACTTTAATTTATAGTATTATTTATTTATATATGAATGAAAACTTTATTTTTAATATAAGAGTTGAAGGAATAGGATTTTTAGGAGCTATTTTTAACTTTATTGTTACAATAATTGTTTCAAAATTCACATCAAAACCACCAAAAGATATTGATGAATTTGTTGATTTTATTAGGCTTACATAACCAATACACAAGGAGTAAAGATGAGCATTCAAGATCAAGAGAGTTTTTTATCAAAAATACATCCATTTGAAGTTTTATCACCTAGCCAAATGGCTATGTGTGTACAACATATGGATATAGCGTATTATCCCAAAGATACTATATTAATAGCACCTGAAAAAATACCTAATTACTTTTTTATAATTATAAAAGGGTCAGTTTATGAGTATTCTAAAGAAAATATTGTAGTTATGGATTATCAAAGTGAAGACACTTTTGATTCAAACTCTTTAATTTATGGACAATGTGAACATACTTTTAAAGTTCATGAAGAACTTATATGTTATGAAATAGACAAAAAAGCTTTTTTATCTTTAATAGAAAAAAATCAGGATTTTAAAGATTTTTTCTTAAAGGACTTAGTAAATAAAATCCAAACTCTAAAAGACAAAGAGTACACTTCACAACTATCATCTTTTATGATTGCAAAAGTTGAAGATACTCTAATTCACGAAGCTTGTCTTGTTGATGAAAATACAAAATTAATAGATGCAATTGATAAATCAATGCAATATAAAACATCAACTATAATCGTTCAATCAAATACAAAAGAGTATGGAATCATCACAGATTCTTTACTTAAAGTAAAAGTGCTACTTCAAGGACGAGATCTATCAATACCTGTAAAAGATATAGCTATTTTTCCACTTCTAACTATAAGAGATGACGATTATTTATTTGAAGCACTTACAATTTTAGTTAAAAAAAATATAAAAAGAGTTGGAGTTACAAATAGCAATGGTGAAATGATAGGAGTATTAGAGCAAATAGATATATTATCACACTTCGCAAATCATACATACGTAATAGAATCAAAGATAAAAAATGCAAAAAATATAGAAGATTTAAAAGATGCCAGCAAAGATTTTATAGATATTATACTAAGCTTACAAGCAAAAGGTGTAAAAATACATCATATCTCAAATCTTATAGGTCAATTAAATACTAAAGTTTATCAAAAGATTTTTTCTTTAATACTTCCTGAAAACTTACAAAAAGATGCTTGTCTATTCGTTATGGGAAGTGAAGGAAGAAATGAACAAATAGTAAAAACAGACCAAGATAATGGACTAATTGTAAAAGATGGTATAGATGTTGAACAATATAGACCTTATATGCAACAAATTACAGATAGCTTAATATTTTTAGGTTACCCACCTTGTGATGGAAATATAATGGTTTCGAATCCATATTGGTGCAAATCTTTTAGTGATTTTAAATCTACTATTATAAAATGGCTAAATAACACTCAAGATATGAAGAACTTTTTGGATTTGGCTATATTTGTAGATGCCTTTGCAGTTGCAGGAGATAAAAATCTTTTAATTGAATTAAAAGAATTTTTATCATCAAAGATTCAAAATGATATTTTTATGGCATATTTTGCAAAATCAACAACAGCCTTTGAAACACCTACGACAATATCTAGTTTTATGGGGAAAAACAACCTTATAAATATAAAAAAGGCTGCAATATTTCCAATAGTCCAAGGAATACGAAGTTTGAGTTTAAGAGAAAAAATCAAAGAAACTACAACTGTAAAAAGAATAAAAATTCTTGAACAAAAAAATATTTTAGAAAAAGACAAAGCTGCAGAATTAATAGAAGCTTTTGAGATAGTAAATACCTTAAGATTAAAAAATCAACTAGATCTTCTACAACAAAATAAACCTATATCAAATGAAATAGATATAGAAGAGTTAGGGAAAATAGAAAGAGATTTACTAAAAGAGTCTTTTAAAATTGTAAATGAATTTAAAAATTTCATAACATATAGATTTAATTTAAATAAGATTTTCTAGTATGTTTAAAAATTTAATTAGAAAATGGCAAAGAAAAAAGCTTTTAGATAAAAAGTATGATTTTCTCTTTGACGAGGCTCCTTATGGAGAATTTATAAGTTTGGATTGCGAAACAACAGGTCTAAATCCTAAAAAAGATGAAATTTTATCTATTGGTGCAGTTTTAATTAAAGAAAATAAAGTTTTAATGAGAAAGACATTTAATATTTTCTTGAAACCATCAAAAAATATAAATCCAGAATCAATAAAAGTCCATTTATTAAGAGAGATTGACTTACAAAATGCTATTGAGCCAGATGATGCTATTTACAAACTTTTAGAATTTATTGGTTCTCGTCCAATTGTTGGATACTATATAGAGTTTGATATGTCAATAATTTCTAAATATACAAAACAATTAATCGGAATAAAACTTCCAAATGAAGCGATTGAAGTATCAGGAATGTATTATGATATTAGAAAATCAACTGAAAACTATGGTTTTATAGACTTAAAATTTGACACTATTATGAAGTTCCTTGATATTCCAGTTTTAGGAAAACATGATGCTTTAAATGATGCAATTATGACTTCTATGATATTTTTAAAACTAAAAGAAATTCAAAAACAAAACAATTCTCAAAAAAATAAGCTATAGAAATACCATTTTCTGGTATTTCTTCACTTTCTAAATATTTTTTTTCAATATTTTTTTAAATGCTATGCTTTTGCAACTAAGATATTTTACTATTTCAATGAATCTTATTTTAGGAGAAAAAATGAACAAAGAATTGGTAGAAAGGATTAAAAATAATCCTAAATACAAAGAGCTTATTTCAAAAAGAAGTTCTTTTGCTATTAAATTAGCAATCTTTATTTTGGTAGTTTATTACGGTTTCGTTTTAGTTATCGCATTTAATAAAGAGTTCTTCGCTACAAAAGTTGGTGAAGTTATGACTGTTGCATGGCCTATTGCTGCAACTATTATCGTTATTGCATTTGTTTCAACTCTTATTTATGTTTTAAGAGCAAATGGTGAATTTGAAGACTTAGAAATGTCTATTAAAAATGATGTAAAGGATATTCTATAATGTTAAAAATACTATCTTTATTAGGTTTATCATCATTAGCATTATTTGCATCTGATGGGGGAGCAGTAAATATTCCTGCTGTTATAATGTTCTTTGTATTTATCGTAGGAACTATGGGTATTACAAAATGGGCTGCTAGTAAAACAAAATCTGCTTCAGATTTCTATACAGCAGGTGGTGGAATTTCAGGATTCCAAAATGGTCTAGCAATTGCTGGAGATTATATGTCTGCTGCTTCATTCCTTGGTATTTCAGGAATGATTTTTTTACATGGATTTGATGGTATGATTTATGCTATTGGATTCTTAGTTGGTTGGCCAATTATTCTATTCTTAATGGCTGAAAAATTAAGAAACTTAGGTAAATTTAACTTTACAGATATTGCTGCATATAGACTTGATGAGCAAAAAATAAGAATTCTTGCTGCATTTGGTTCTTTAACAGTTGTAACTTTCTATTTAATTGCTCAAATGGTTGGAGCTGGAAAATTAATTGAATTATTATTCCATATTCCATATGCTTGGTCAGTTATAATTGTTGGTGCATTAATGATTATTTATGTAACATTTGGTGGTATGCTTGCTACTACTTGGGTACAAATCATCAAAGCTGTATTACTTTTATCTGGAGTAACATTTATTGCTATAATGGTTCTTTCACACTATGGTTTCTCATTTGGTACTTTAGCAGCTGAAGCTGTTAGTATGCACCCTAAAGGTGAAGCTATATTGAAACCAGGTCCATTTGTATCTGATCCAGTTTCTGCTATATCATTAGGACTTGCTTTAATGTTAGGAACAGCTGGATTACCACATATTCTTATGAGATTCTTTACAGTTGGAAATGCAAGAGAAGCTAGAAAATCTGTTGTTTGGGCAACTGCATTTATTGGTTATTTCTATTTAATCATCGGTGTTGTTGGTTTAGGTGCTGTTGTTTTCTTACTAAGCCCTGAAGGTGCAATTTACTTTAAAGATGGAGTTATTGACTTTAAAGGTATTATTGGTGGAAACAATATGGCTGCTGTACACTTATCACAAGCTGTTGGTGGAGATGTTTTCTTAGGATTTATTGCCGCTGTTTCTTTTGCTACTATTCTAGCAGTTGTTGCTGGTCTTACACTAGCTGCTTCTAACTCTATTGCACATGATTTATATGCAATCGTTATTAGAAAAGGTCAAGCTACAGATGCTGAAGAGATGAAAGTTTCTAAAAGAACAGTTTTAGTTATTGGTATAGTTGCTATTCTTTTAGGATTTGCATTTGAAAATCAAAATATCGCATTCATGGTTGGTCTTGCTTTTGCTATTGCAGCAAGTGCAAACTTCCCAATATTAATTTTATCAATCTATTGGTCAAAATTAACAACAAGAGGTGCATTTATTGGTGGATTCTTAGGACTTATCACTGCTATACTTTTAGTTGTATTAAGTAAAACAGTATGGGTTGATATATTTGGATTTGAAAGTGCTATATTCCCATATACACAACCTGCATTATTCTCTATACTTGCAGCATTTATTGGAATTTGGTTCTTCTCTATAACTGATAAATCAGCTAGAGCAGAAGAAGACAAGTCTGGATTTGAAGCTCAAAGAATTAGAGCTGAAACTGGTATTGGTGCTGATGGAGCTGTATCACACTAAAATTTTACTAAAGAGAGATATCTCTCTTTAGTTTTCTTAAAAAACACTTAAATTTTATAACTAAATATAATAATTAAAATATTATTTTTTGTTACAATTTTACATAATAATTTAAATTTATACATAATTTTTACATTATAAAATAGAAAAAAACAATTATATTTGTATAATCAGCTAATTTATCTTTATTTATAGATAAAAATAAAAAGGTTGGAGAATAAGTATGAATGATAAATTGGTTGATAAAATTGAAGCCAATCCAAAATACCAAGAATTGTTAAAGAAAAGAAACTCTTTAGCACTAAAGTTAGGTATCTTTGTTTTAGTAATGTTCTATTCTTACATTACTATAATAGCTTTTAATAAAGAGTTATTTTCTTTAAAAGTTGCTGAAGGTTATGTTACAACAATAGCATTTCCAATAGCTTTAGCAATACTTATAATAAGTTTTTTGACAACTTTAATCTATGTTAAAAAAGCAAATGGTGAATTTGATGATTTGACAAATGAAATCAAAAAAGATGTAAGGGATTTATTATAATGCTAAAAATATTAACATTAATATCAATTTTTGCTGTAAGTATATTTGCAGCAGGTGATGCAACATTTGAAGGGAAAAGAGATCTAAATATAGCTGCAATTGCTATGTTTTTAGTATTTATTGCTGGAACATTAGGGATAACTTATTGGGCAGCAAAGAAGACAAAATCTGCAAGTGATTTTTATACAGCAGGTGGAGGAATAAGTGGATTTCAAAATGGTTTAGCAATAGCTGGAGATTATATGAGTGCAGCTGCATTTTTGGGAGTTTCTGGACTTATTTATATGAATGGTTATGATGGAGTTATTTATGCTGTATCATTTTTAGTTGGTTGGCCTGTAATTTTATTTTTTATGGCAGAAAAACTAAGAAATTTGGGTAAATTTACTTTTGCAGATATTGCTGCATATAGACTTGGACAAAAAGAGATAAGAACTTTGGCTGCATTTGGTTCTTTAAGTGTTGTTATTTTGTATCTAATTGCTCAAATGGTTGGTGCTGGAAAACTTATACAAATTTTATTTGGAATGGATTATGAATATGCTGTATTTATGGTTGGAGCATTAATGATTATCTATGTAACATTTGGTGGAATGCTAGCAACAACTTGGGTACAAATTATAAAAGCTGTACTACTTTTATCTGGGGTATCATTTATGGCTATTATGGTTTTATGGCACTTTAACTTTAATTTTGAAGAATTAGCTGTTCAAGCTGTTGAAAATCATACTAAGGGCGAGGATATTTTAAAACCAGGAGGATTTTTATCTGATCCAATTTCAGCTATTTCTTTAGGTATGGCTTTAATGCTTGGAACTGCTGGTCTTCCTCACGTTTTAATGAGATTTTTTACAGTGGGAAATGCAAAAGAAGCTAGAAAATCTGTTGTTTATGCAACTGGATTTGTAGCATATTTTTGGGTTATTATCTCTATCGTTGGACTTGGAGCAATAGCATTTTTAAATAGTGACGCTGGAGCACAATATTTTACAAATGGTGTAGCATATTTACAAGGTGGAACGTTATTTGGTGGAAGTAATATGGCATCTGTTCACTTATCTCATATGCTAGGAGGAAATGCTTTCTTAGGATTTATCTCAGCTGTTGCTTTTGCTACAATTTTAGCTGTTGTTTCAGGACTTACATTAGCAGGAGCTAGTGCTATTTCACATGATATTTACGCAAATGTTATAAATCCAAATGCAAGTGATGAAAAAGTTGTTAAAATTTCAAAAATAACTGTTATAATTGTTGGAATAGTTGGAGTTACGCTAGGTATTGCATTTGAGTCACAAAATATTGCATATATGGTTGGACTTGCTTTTGGTATTGCAGCATCGGCAAACTTTCCTATACTATTTTTATCAATTTATTGGAGTAAACTAACAACAAGAGGTGCATTTATTGGTGGATTCATGGGACTAATTACTGCTGTTACACTTGTAATTTTAGGACCAAATGTTTGGGTTCAAATATTAGGTAATGAAAAGGCAATATTCCCTTATGCTCACCCTGCACTATTCTCTGTTACAGTTGCATTTTTAGGAATTTGGTTGTTTTCTATTATCGATAACTCTGAAAAAGCTAAAGAAGAAAGAGCTAGATTTAGAGCACAAAATGTAAGAGCAAACACAGGAATTGGATCTGCAGGAGCAGTTTCTCACTAAAACTTATCAAGAAGAGATATTTCTTCTTGATTTTGCACTACGACTTAAAAGGGGAGATTATGAGTATGCAAGAACAAAAAAAATTTATTTCTACAATACATCCATTTGACAATTTAACAAGCTATGAACTAGATGATTTAGTTGAAGAATTAGATATTATGTATTTTAAAGCAAATTCTACGATACAAGCTCAAGATAGTAATCCAGAATTTTTGTATTTTGTTTTAAAAGGCTTAATTCAAGAAAAAAATGATGATGAAGTTTTAAGTATATACTCTAAAGGTGAAATTTTCGATTCAGTTTCACTTATAAAAAATTTTAGTAAAAATAGTTTTGTAGCTATTGAAGAATCAATTTGCTATGCTCTGAAAAAAGATATCTTTATAAATATCTTGCGTTCAAATCAGCAGTTAGAAAACTATTTCTTTCAATCAATATCAGATAAACTAAATAATAATATTTTACATGAGAAAAATAAAGATATGGCAAATATTATGATTGCAAAAGTTAAAGATGCAAAAGTTCATAAAGCTGTAATTGTAGATACTAAAACATCGATTTTTGAAGCTGCAAAAGTGATAAAACAAGAGAAAATCCCTACACTTTTATTAAAAGACTCTTATGGAGAAATGTATATCGTAACAGACTCTGACTTTAGGCAAAAAGTCATTTTAAATCGTATGAACTTTGATGAAGATGTTGTAAAAATTGCATCAAAAGGTTTAATTTATATATATGAAGATGATTTTTTATTTAATGCCCAACTTCAAATGGCTAAACATGGCTTAAAAAGAGTGGTTGTAAAAAATGATGATGAAAAAATTGTTGGTATTTTAGACCAAATCTCTCTATCATCATTTTTTGCAACAAATACTTTTGCTGTTTCAAATCAAATAATAAATGCCGAAACACTAGAAGAGTTAAAAGAAGCTTCTCACTCATTTATAAAAATCATTAAATCATTAAATGCAAAAGGTGTAAGAATAGATTTTATATCAAAACTTATAAATCAACTAAATAAAAAATTACTTGATAAACTATACAAACTTCTAGCACCAAAAGAGTTATTGGGAAAATCTTGCCTAATCGTGATGGGAAGCGAAGGAAGAGCAGAACAAATACTTAGAACTGACCAAGATAATGCTTTGATAGTAGATGATAATTGCGATATTTCTGAAGATAATTTAAAAAAATTTACACATCATTTTACAGAAACACTTGTAGAATTTGGATTTCCTAGATGTGATGGCAATATAATGGTTTCAAATAATTATTGGTGTAGAAGAATGAGTGATTTTAAAGAATTAATTTATAAATGGATAAATGAACCAAGCGGTGATAATTTTATGAATATTGCAATATTTTATGACGCACTTTGTGTTTCAGGAAATATATATATGATAAAAGAGTTAAAAGAGTATATGTTTAAAATCTCTTCAAATTCTCAAAGTTTTTATTCAAATTTTGCAAAAATTATAAATAGTTTTGATGTTCCTTTAGGATTTTTTGATGGATTTGTATTTAATAGCAAAGATGAAAAACATAAAAATGAGATAGATATAAAAAGAGGTGGTATTTTTATACTTGTACAAGGAATTCGATCTTTAAGTTTAGAAAATAAAATACTAAATACAAATACAATCAAAAGAATAAATGCTCTAAAAGAGATAAAAGTTTTAGATGAAGAAAGTGCAAAAGAGTTAATTATGGCATTTAATTTTTTAACAAATTTAAAACTAAAGTCAAATCTTGAAAAGTTAGATAAAAAAGAAAAAATAGATAACTATATCAATCCAAACAATCTTTCAATTATGGAAAAAGACTTGCTAAAAGACTCTTTTAAAATTGTAAATAGATTAAAGAAAAAATTAGAATCTCATTTTAAGTTGAACTATGTTTAGAACAATAAAAAACAGTTTTAATAAAAAAAACTTAAAAGATAACAACTATTCATTTTTATTTGATAAGCCAAATACAAATGAATTTGTATGTTTTGATTGTGAGACAACAGGACTTAACCCAAATATTGATGATATAGTATCTATTGGTGCAGTTATTATAAAAGACAATACCATACTATCTAGCAAAAAATTTGTAAGATATGTAAAACCAAAAAGTTGTGCTTTAAGTGTTGAATCTATAAAGGTACATCATATAAGAGAGTGTGATTTAGAGCATGCTTGTGATATTGAAGATGTTATTTTAGATTTTTTAAAATTTATTGAAAATAGAGTTTTAGTTGGATATTTTCTAAATTTTGATATTTCTATGATAAACAAATATTTAAAACCTCAACTAGGTATAAATTTGCCAAACAAAACTTATGAAGTATCTGAAATGTATCATGATTATAAAATTGAACTAATTCCTCAAGGCTTCATTGATTTGAAGTTTAGTACAATTTTAAAGGAACTTGAAATTCCATCATTTAATACACATGATGCATTAAATGATGCTTTGATGACAGCAATGATATTTTTAAAATTGAAAAATAGCATTAAATAAAAAAGGATTATTAGGAATGTTAGTATTTGTATTAAATGCTGGTTCATCTTCTTTAAAGTATCAATTAATTGATGCAAAAACAAGTGAACTAAAAGCGAGTGGTATAGTAGAAAGAATAGGAATTGATGGTATATTAAAACAAGTTATTGATGAAAATAGAAAATTAACAATGGAAGCTTCTATTCCAACACATAAAGAAGCTATTGAACTTATATTAGAAACTTTAATTCATAGTGATACAAAAATAATAAATTCTATTGATGAAATAGAAGCTATTGGACATAGAGTAGCTCATGGTGGAGAATATTTCAAACAATCTACTCTTGTAACACATAAAGTTATAAAAAAAATAGAAGAAGCTATTCCTCTTGCTCCTTTGCATAATCCTGCCAATATTTTAGGAATAAAAATTTGTATGCAGTTGTTACCTAATGTTCCAAATGTTGCTGTGTTTGATACAGCCTTTCATCAAACAATGCCAGAAGTTCACTTTTTATTTCCAGTACCACATGAAGATTATTCAGAGCATCATTTAAGAAAATATGGATTCCATGGAACAAGTCACTATTTTGTTTCTCAACAAGCTATAAAACTTTTGGACAATAAAAAAGATTCAAAAATTATAGTTTGTCATTTGGGAAATGGTTCATCAATTTGTGCTATAAAAGATGGGAAATCTATCAATACAACAATGGGATTAACTCCTCTTGGTGGACTTATGATGGGAACAAGAAGTGGAGATATTGATCCAGGAATAATTCCATATTTAATGGATAAAAAAAATATGAACACTCACCAAATCATTGATTATTTAAATAAAAAATCAGGCATATTAGGAATTTCTGGGATTAGTTCTGATTTAAGAGAAATTATAAGTGCCGCAAGTGAAGGTGACGAAAGAGCACAAGTTACAATAGATATGATGTGTAATCGTGTAAAAAAATATGTGTGTTCTTATGCTGGTTTACTTGGTGGAGTTGATGCCTTGTGTTTTACTGCTGGAATTGGAGAAAATTCTGATATTGTAAGAGAAAAAGTTTGTCATAATTTAGAATTTATGGGAATAGAACTAGATAATCAAAAAAATCAAATTAGAAATCATCAAATTAGAGAAATCAGTAAAGATGGCTCAAAAACAAAGATTTTCGTTATCCCTACAAATGAAGAATTAGTTATTGCTCAAGATACATATAATATTGTAAAATAACACTATGTCATTTAAATATCTTAATTTACAAACAGAAGATGGAATATTAAGATTATCAATATTTACAACTATCTTACTTGCAATATTGGGCATAGTATTTGGTCTAATTGCTAGTTCATCAGCAATAATATTTGATAGTATTTTTGGAATGATCGATGCAGTAATGACTACTTTAGCACTAATTGTTGCTAGATTGATTACAAAATCTACATCTAAAGATTTTATTAACAATAAATTAGAAAAACATTTTACTATGGGATTTTGGCACCTTGAACCTATTGTTTTAGGTTTAAATGGAATGCTTCTTATTGGTGCAGCAACTTATGCTTTTATAAATTCCATAGATAGCCTTTTACTTGGTGGTAGAGAAATACTATTTGAATATGCAATAATTATTACTTTAATATCTATTGTAGTTGAATTAAATTTAGGGCTTTTTATAAAAAAAGCAAATAAAGAGATTAAATCTGAATTTTTAAATTTAGACTCAATAAGTTGGTTAATCTCCGCATCTATGTCTTTTGGTTATCTTGTTGCTTTTATCTTTGGATATATGATAGAAGATACTAAAATTTCATGGATTACACCTTTTATAGACCCATTAATACTTATAGTAGTATCAATTTTTGTAATTCCAATGCCTTTAAAAACTGTAAAACAAGCGCTTTCAGATATTTTGCTTGTAACTCCTAGTGAATTAAAAATTCATGTCGATAAAGTTGCAAAAAATATCGTAGAAAAGTATGGTTTTGATTCTTTTAGAGCTTATGTTGCAAGAGTTGGCAGAGGAAGACAAATAGAATTATATTTTATAGTTCCAAAAAGTTGGGCTCCCAAAAAGCTAGAAGAATGGGATTTATTAAGAGATGAAATAGAAAAAAATTTGGGTAAAGATGACCCACATCTTTGGCTTACAATTGTATTTACAACTGATTTTGAATGGGCAGAATAAATATAAAATTTCATTTAAGTTTTAATAAGATACCATTTGAAAAGACTAATATTATTTATTAAGTCTATTCTAAGTTTAAATTAATACAAAAGGATTTTATATGTTAGTATTTGTGCTAAATGCAGGTAGTTCATCTTTAAAATATCAATTAATCAATGCTAAAACACATGAGTTAAAAGCTAGTGGTTTAGTGGAGAGAATTGGAATTGATGGTATTTTAAAACATGAAATTGGAGAGAATAAAAAGATAACTTTTGAACTTCCTATTCCAACTCACAAAGAAGCAATCGAGTTAGTTTTAAGAATATTAACAAATGATGAAACAAAAGTTATAAACTCTATTGAAGAAATTCAAGCTATTGGGCATAGAGTGGTTCATGGTGGAGAGTATTTTAAAGGTTCAGCTATTGTTGATGAAGATGTTATTCAAAAAATTGAAGAACTTATACCTTTAGCGCCACTTCATAATCCAGCAAATATTATGGGTGTTAAAATTTGTAAAGAATTGATGCCAAAAGTTCCAAATGTTGTAACATTTGATACGGCATTTCACCAAACAATGCCAATAGAAAACTTTTTATATGCTGTTCCTTATGCAGATTATACAGAACACCATTTAAGAAAATATGGTTTCCATGGAACAAGCCACTATTATGTTTCAAATGAAGCAATAAAAATTTTAAATAAAAAAGATAGCAAAGTTATAGTTTGCCATCTTGGAAATGGTTCATCTGTTTGTGCTGTTGAAAATGGGAAATCTATAAGCACTTCTATGGGATTGACTCCATTAGAAGGTTTAATAATGGGTACAAGAAGTGGAGATATAGATGCTGGTGTTATTCCATATTTAATGGAGAAAAAAGGATTAAGCCATACTCAAATTCTTGATTATTTAAATAAAAAGTCTGGTATTTTAGGAGTTTCTGGAGTTAGTTCGGATCTAAGAGAAGTTATAAAAGCTTCAAATGATGGAGATAAAAGATCTCAAGTAGCAATTACAATGCTATGTGAAAGAATTAAAAAATATTTATGCTCTTATGCTGGGCTAATGCATGGAGTTGATGCTATTTGTTTTACAGCTGGAATTGGAGAAAACTCTGACCTAATCAGAGAAAAAGTTTGTGAAGGTTTAGAATTTATGGGAATTGAACTTGATAAAACTAAAAACTCTACAAGAGCTAAAGGAAACAGAGAAATAAATACAAAAAATTCAAAAACAAAAATCTATGTAATTCCAACAAATGAAGAGCTAGTAATAGCAACAGATACTTACAATCTTATTAAAAAGTAAAATTTAAATAAAATAAAAAGGGCTTGGGTTGTAAAAACTACTCAATAAGCTCTTTTTGATTTAGATTTTATATTTTCTAAATTTTTACCTAAAAAAAATCCCTAAAAATTCGCTTTTTATTGCTACTTTAATGCTATATTTTTTCATTATAATTTTTTCTAAATTTCAAACAGAAAGGATTAATTACGAAATGGGTTTAATTGATAAAATCAAAGAGAAAGCTAAAAAGCAACTTAGAACTATCGTTCTTCCAGAATCAGAAGACGAAAGAGTTTTAAAAGCAACACAAATAGTTTTACAAGATAAAACTGCAAAAGTAGTTCTAATTGGAAATTCTGAAACTATAAAAGCTGATGCTTCAAAATGTGGTGCAAATATAGAAGGAGCAACAATAGTTGATCCTAAAAAATTTGACAATATTGAAAAATATATCGATGAGTTAGTTGAACTTAGAAAAAGTAAAAATCTTTCAAGAGAAGATGCAAAAGAGCTTATTTTAAATGAACCAAGATTTTTTGGTTGTATGATGGTAAGACTAGGAGATGCTGATGGATTGGTAGCTGGGTCAAACTCACCAACTTCTGATGTTTTAAGAGCTGCTATTCAAGTTATTAAAACAGCTCCAGGGATTAACACTGTATCTTCAACATTTGTTATGGAAACAAAAGATGGAAAATTTGGAGATAATGGGTTAATACTATTTGCAGATTGTGCTGTTATTCCAGATCCAACGGCTGAACAATTAGCTGATATTGCAAGTGCTACTGCTGCAACAGCTTCTAGTGTTGTTGGTTTAGAGCCAAAAGTTGCTATGTTATCATTTTCTACAAAAGGTAGTGCATCGCACCCTCTTGTTGATAAAGTTACAAATGCTTGTAAAATATTAGAAGATAGAAAAGTAAATTTTGCATTTGATGGAGAGTTACAAGCTGATGCAGCTATTGTTGAATCTGTTGGTGTAAAAAAAGCACCAAATTCTAAAGTAGCAGGATATGCAAATATCTTAGTATTCCCTGATTTACAATCTGGAAATATAGGATATAAACTTGTACAAAGATTTGCTGGGGCTGAAGCTCATGGACCTATTATTCAAGGTTTAAATAAACCTGTAAATGACCTTTCAAGAGGTTGTTCAGTTGAAGATATTTCAAACTTAGTAGCTATTACAGCAACACAAATCAAATAATTAAACTATAAATTAAGGAGAGAAAAATGTTAGTTTTTGTATTAAATGCAGGGAGTTCATCGTTAAAATATCAATTGATGAACCCAGTTATAAAAAAAGTTTTTGCAGCTGGAATTTGTGAAAGAATCGGGATTGATGGTGTTTTAAAACATGAATATGGTGATGGTAAAAAACTTGTAATCAATGTTCCAATGCCTACTCATAAAGAGGCTATTAGTGCTGTATTATCAACATTAACTACGGGGGAAGGGAAAGTTATTGATTCAATCAACGATATTGAAGCAATAGGACACAGAACAGTTCATGGTGGAGAAGAGTTTGCAAGTTCAGTTTTAATTACTCCAGAAGTAATTGATACTATGAAAAGATTATCACCTCTAGCACCATTACACAATCCAGCAAATATTTTAGGTATTGAGATTTGTCAAGAGTTAATGCCTGGAAAACCAAATGTTGGAGTATTTGATACAGCATTCCATCAAACAATGCCTGATTATGCTTATATGTATGCACTTCCGTATGAAATGTATACAAAACACGGAATTAGAAAATATGGTTTCCATGGAACTAGCCACTATTTTGTTTCAAACGAAGCTAGAGGAATGTTAGAGAAAAAACAAAATAGTAGAATCATTGTTTGTCACTTAGGAAATGGTTCTTCTGTTAGTGCTGTTTTAAATGGAAAATGTATTGATACATCTATGGGGCTTACACCTATTCAAGGTTTAATGATGGGAACAAGGTCAGGAGATGTTGGAGCTGGTGCTATTCAATATATGATGGCTCAAGAAAATATGACAATAGATCAAACTTTAGATGTTATGAATAAAAAATCTGGAATATTAGGAATATCTGGTAAATCTTCTGATTTAAGAGAAGTTTTAGAAGGTATGCAAAATGGAGATGATAGATGTAGATTAGCTGTTGATATGGTTGCTTATATTATCAAAAAATATGTGGGTTCTTATGTTGCTGCTCTTGATGGTATTGATGCACTTTGTTTTACTGGTGGAATAGGAGAAAATGCTTCATTAATCAGAGAAAAAGTTTGTGCAGGATTGGACTCTATGGGACTTGTAATAGATCCAGTTAAAAACAATAGAAGATCAAGTTCAGCTAGAGATATCTCTACAAATGCTTCAACTGCTAGAATATTTGTTATTCCAACTCAAGAAGAGTATGTTATAGCAAATGATACATACAATATCGTATCTACAAATAGATAGATGTAAGTTAAAAGGCGAAACTTCGCCTTTTTTATAAACTTTTATCTTTTTCTACTATTTTACTCAACAATTCATTTGTTTTTGTACTTTTATCTCTAATATCTATTAGTAAATATATAAAATAAGTTGATATTACAATTGCAATACTTCCAATAAGCATTATCAAAAATCCATAAAAAAAACTTTGATTAAACATTGTTCCTAAACCAGTAAAAACTACAATTATAATACCAATAAACACAGAAATATTTAGCAATTTCTCACCCATTCCAAGAATTAAATCTTTCATCTTTTTCCTTTAATAAAAAAATTATTATATATTAATAAGCTTTCAAAGAGCTAGAAAAACTCATAAGAACTTTTGATATAACTTGACTCATAAGTTTATCCATAAACTTTTCAAACTTATCCTCTTTTTTCCAAACAGGTTTTTCAACTTTTGCTAGTTCTATTAAAACACTTTGTGCATAGCTAATAGTTGCAACCTCATCAATAAGCCCTACTTCTTTTGCTTGAAATGATGTAAAAACTCTAGCATCAGCAAAGCTTGTATGGTTTTTTATATCAAGATTTCTAGCATTTGCAACATCAGTTATAAACATATTATATGTAGCATTTATCACACTTTTTAGTTGCTCTTCTTCATAGTCAAACCACTTTCTTGTAGGTGTTCCACTCTCTTTATATTTTCCAGCTTTGATAGTTTGTGTTGAAATACCTATTTTTTCCATAAGCTCACTCACCTCAAATCCTTGCATAATAACTCCAATAGAACCAACCATACTCCCAGGATTTGCTATGATTTTATCTGACCAAATAGAAGCATAGTAACTTCCACTAGCTATTACTCCACTTGCATATACAACTACTGGTTTTAACTCTTTTAATTCTTTTATAGCATAAGCTATCTCAACAGAAGGAGCAACAGCACCTCCAGGGCTATCAACTACTAATAAAACACCTTTTATATTTGTATCATTTTTTGCTTTTTCTATATTTTCCATAACTTTTGAAACATCCAATATTTCGCCACTTAGCTCTATTTTTTGTAAGTTAGCAAAACTTTTATTTGAAGATGATGTTTCATCAGTATTATTGAAAAACAGAACATAAATAATAGTTAAAAAAACTATTGTTTTAAAATATTTTGTAATAAAATCCAAAACTGCTATTATTGGAGAAAACAACTTTTTAAAAAATTCAAACATATTCGCCTCCTATTATCACACTATTTACATATTTTGTATGTAAAATTATGTGCATATAAATATCTTCTATATTTTCTATATCATCAGGTAAATAAATACCTATAATATCAGCATCAAAACCACTTTCCAATTGTCCTTTATTTAATCCTAAAGCTTTTGCACCATTTACAGTTGCACTTTTTAACAAAGTTTTAGAAAATTTCACAATATCTTTTTCATAGTGTATATTCAAACAAGCTCGTAGTTCATCAAACATACTCAAAGAGTTATTTGAACTAAGTCCATCTGTACCAATACTAAAAGGTATTTCATCTAAATTTTCAAGATTTAATCTACTATTATTTAAAAATCTATTTGAAGTAACACAATGATTTATTGTTACATTTAGTGATTTTATCTTTTCTAACTCTTCAAAATCTGCTTCTACACAATGAGTAAAAGATAGATTTTCAACACCTTTAAATAGATTTAAAAACTCCAGTGGTTTTCCAGTAGCTTTTTCTTGATTTAAAAAGTTCTTGAAAAACTCCAAAAAACTTCCTTCATCTTTATTTAGCCACTCTTTTTCCTCTTTTGATTCCATGAAATGCGAAGTTACAGCCAAATTTTGTTCTTTTGCAATATTTAAAACTTCTCTTACTAAAAATGGATGAACAGAATAAGGAGAGTGTATTGCAATTCCTGCTTTAAAATTCTTACTATTATATTTTTGTGCATCTTTTAATCTGGCTTTAAAATCAGCAAATAAAGTATCTATCATATCTGCTTTTGAACCAATAACTTCACAAAAAAACACCTTATTTATTGGAGATTTTAAACAAGCTTCCAAATCAAATGAATATGAAGAAATAGCTCCAATAGTTGTAGTTCCAGTTTTTAAGAGTTTTTTTAATTCTTGAGATATTAAAGATGTCTTAGCCTTTTCTATGAGCTTTTCTCTATGCTTTATAACAGAGTTTAACCATGAGTAGAAATTTGCATATTGTAAAGTAGTTTTATTTGCACTAAACTCCAAATGAATATGTGAGTTTATCAATCCTGGCATCAAAACAGAGTTTTCATCCAATTTTGTATGTTCACAATTTGGATATTTTTCTAAAATATAATTTAAACTTGCTACTTCAATAATTTTTTCATCAAAAACAATAGCACCATCTTTGATGATGCTAAAATCTTTGTCGAAAGTTAAAATATAAGAAGCACTTACTATTTTCATAAATTATTTATTTTCTTCTTCTGATTGTGCTTGAATTTGAGCATTTCTAGCTTCTTGTAAAGCTTTTAATTCATTTAACATTTGAATTATTGAGATTAATCCTAAGTGATATCCAAATCCACCAAATCCAGTGATAAGTCCTGTACTTGAACCTGCTGTTATAGATTTTTGTCTGAACTCTTCTCTTTTATAAATATTTGAAATATGTACTTCTACAACTGGCATATTAACAGCTGCTAAAGCATCTCTTATTGCAATTGAAGTGTGAGAATATGCTGCTGGATTGATCATAATTGCATCAACTGTTCCTAAACACTCTTGAATTCTATCTACTATTTCACCTTCAAAGTTTGATTGAAAAAACTCAATTTCAACTCCATTTTGCTTTGCTGCACTTTCTAATTGGTTATGAATTTGCTCTAATGTAATATTTCCATAAATATGTTGTTCTCTAACTCCAAGCATATTTAGATTTGGTCCTTGAATTACTGCTATTTTCATTATTATTTTCCTTTTATAAAATTTAGGTAAGATTATAATTAAATTTTTGTTAAACCAACCCAAAAAAAGGCAATTTTTGATGAAAAACTTTATTTTAAAAAATGAAAATGCAATATATTATGAAGCTAATTTTTCTTGTGATAATGTAATATTCTTGAGTTTAGGAAGTGAAAACTTTTTTATAACAGATGCTAGATATACTCTTGAAGCAAAACAAAATGTTAAAAATTGTGAAGTTATAGAAAGTTCAGATTTAGTAGAAGCTGCAAAAAATATTCTAAATAAAAATCAAATAAAAGAGTTAATATTTGATCCAAATGATTTTAGCTATGCAACATATTCAAACTTGGCAAAAGATATGCAAACTATTTTTAAACAAGAACTAAATTTCTCAAAAACAAAAAGATTGATAAAAAATGATGATGAGATAAAATTATTAAAAAAAGCTAGTATGTTAGGAAAAGATGGTTTTAAAAACTTTGCAAAATATATTAAAAAACAAGGTCTTAAAAAAAGTGAAGATTTTTTATACTTTAAAGCTTTTGAAAATATGAGCCAAACTGGAAAACTAAATATCTCTTTTGAACCAATCGTTGCAATAAATGAAAATGCAGCAAAACCACATGCTTTACCAACTACAAAAAAATTACGACAAAATGATTTATTGTTAGTTGATGCTGGAGTAAAATATAAAAGATATTGTTCAGACAGAACTTGTACGAGTGCAGTTGATTTTGAAAATTTTAGCTTTGAAAGAGAACAAAAATTTAAAAATAAAAAACACCAAAGAATTTATGATATTGTTTATAAAGCACAAACAACTGCTATAAAAAAAGCAAGAAGTGGAATGAAAGCTTCTCAAATTGACAAGATTGCTAGGGATATTATAACAAAAGCTGGATATGGAGAATTTTTTGTTCATAGTACAGGTCATGGAGTTGGGCTTGATATTCATGAATTTCCAAATATAAATACAAAAAATGATTTAATAATAGAAGACAATATGGTTTTTACAGTAGAACCAGGTATTTATTTACCAAATGAATTTGGTGTAAGAATAGAAGATACAGTTGTTATGAAGAATGGAAAAGCTATTATCTTATAAATTAATAAAATGCTAAAATAAACTTGACTTATTTAATAAGTTTTAATTTTTTATAAAAAAAGAGAGAATTTTGAAAAAAAATTTAAATAATAATTTAACACTTTTTTATTACCCAAATTTTCCAAAAATATTTAACACTACTTCAAATAAAAAGTATTGTGTAACTATTGGTATTGGGGGAAATATTGGAAATACAAAAAAAATATTTGATAATTTAATCTTATGTTTAAAAAAAGATTTACGATTTACTTTACTTATGAGTTCTCCACTTTTACAAAATCCACCATTTGGATTTTTAGAACAAAGCTACTTTTTAAATGGTATAATCTCACTCAAAACTAATCTTTGTCCTAATGACTTCTTAAAAGCCATGCAAAGATATGAAAAAAAATTCGGAAGAAAGCGATCCTTTCAAGATGCGCCTAGAACCTTGGATATAGATATAATATTTTTTGACAATAAAAAAATAAATACAAAAAATTTAGTTATCCCTCACAAAAATTGGGCAATTAGAGAATCAGTGATTATTCCTTTAAAATATATAAAAAACAACTAAATTGTTGTAAACAGAGTTCTAAAAGAGAACTTTTTAAAGGTAAAAAAATGAACAAAAATAAAAAAATAGTTGTAGGAATGTCAGGTGGAGTTGATTCCTCTGTTACTGCGTTATTGTTAAAACAACAAGGATATGATGTTGTTGGACTCTTTATGCGTAACTGGGAATATGGAATCAAAGGTAGCCAATGTCCTAATCGTATAGAGTTTGAAGATGCAAAAAAAGTTGGTGAATTAATAGGAATTGAAGTAAGAGGTAAAGACTTTGTTAAAGAGTACAGAGATAGAGTTTTTGATGTATTTTTAAAAGGTTTAGAACAAGGTCTAACACCAAATCCAGATATTTTATGTAACAAAGAAATAAAATTTAATGTATTTTTAAATGAAGCAAAAAGTATGGGTGCAGATATGATTGCAACTGGTCATTATGCAAAAATTGCAAAATACAAAGATCATTTTGTACTAGATACTCCAAAAGATAATACAAAAGATCAAAGTTATTTTCTACACGCATTATCAAGTGAACAATTATCACACGCTATGTTTCCACTTGGAGATTTAACAAAAAAAGAAGTTAGGCAAATAGCTAGAGAGCATAATCTTCCTGTTAGTGATAAAAAAGATAGTACAGGAATTTGTTTTATTGGTAATCAAAAATTTGATGAATTTATTACTCAACATTTAAAGGCTATTCCAGGTGATATTTTAGATGAAAATGGAAAAGTTATAGGAAAACACAAAGGTCTTGTTTGTTATACATTAGGTCAGCGAAAAGGTATTGGTCTTGGTGGTATTAAAGGTAATGAAAGTGAAAACAATACACACAAACCTTGGTTTGTAGCTTCTAAAGATGTAGTAAATAACACATTAACTATTGTTCAAGATACAAATCATCCTTTACTTATGAGTAAAACTGTTGAAGCAAGCCATATGCATTGGGTACTTGAAGAGGCACCAAAAATTGGTGATAAATTAATGGCACAAGTTAGATATAGACAACAAAAACAAGCTTGTACAGTTGTTGAAGCAAGTGGTGAAAAAGTAGTAGTTGAATTTGATAATCCTCAAAGAGCTGTAACACTAGGACAAAGTCTTGTTTTATATTCTGGCGATTACTGTCTTGGTGGTGGCTTTATAAGTTACTACAAATAAAAAGGTAAGAATTTGAGTAAAAAAAAAGTAATGGTTGGAATGAGTGGAGGAATTGACTCTTCCGTTACTGCTTATATGCTACAAAATGAAGGATATGAAGTTGAAGGAATTTATCTAAAACTTCATAATAGAACCGATGGTTATCACGAATCAAATTTAGGTTATATTGACGATGTTACCAAATTTTTAGGTATTAAATATCATATTTTAGATTTGACAGATAAATTTTCCAAAGAGATTTATGACTATTTTGTAAACTCATATTTAGAAGGTACTACTCCAAATCCATGTGTCAAATGTAATAAACAGATAAAATTTGGTGCTATGCTTGATTTTGCAAAAAAACATGGTGCTTCATATTTAGCAACTGGACACTATGCAAAAACTGATGGAAAGTTTTTTTATATGGCAGATGATTTATCAAAAGATCAAAGCTATTTTTTATCTCAAGTTCCAAAAAATACACTTCCTTATATGATGTTTCCTCTTAGTACTTACAAAAAAGAAGATATTGTAAAATTTGGTGCAAAACTTGATGTTGCATATAAAAAAATCACAGAAAAAAATGAATCACAAGAGATTTGTTTTGTTGAAACAGTTTATACTGATGTTGTAAAAAAACATTCAAATATTGATGTTGAAGGTGATGTTTTAGATGAAAATGGAAATGTTGTAGGAAAACATAAAGGTTATGCGCATTATACAATTGGGAAAAGAAGAGGTTTTACAGTTAAAGGTGCACAAGAACCTCACTTTGTTACAAAACTAAATCCAAAAGACAATACTATTATTGTTGGTAAAAAACCATCTTTAGAAGTAAATGAAGTTATTGGTAATAGTCTAAATATGTATATTGATGATAAAGAATTTCATTGTGGAGTAAAACTAAGATATCGTTCGAATACAATACTATGTAAAGTCAAAATAGAAAATGATAAAGTTTATATATCTTTAGAAGAACCAGCTTTCGGAGTTGCTAGTGGACAACTTGCAGTTTTTTATGATAAAGATAGAGTCATAGGAAGTGCATTTATAGAAAGTGCAAAATAATTAAGAAAGAGAAAAATCTCTTTCTTAAAACTAAAAGCTATATTCAACAGCTGCTAAATATTTGTTATAATTTGTTTCATCAAAGTTTTTGTTATCAACATTTACATACATAAAACTCACACCTAAACTATCAGTAATACTATATCCAATACTTAAGTTAAGCTCTTTTGTTTTTAAATCACCTTCAATTCCATGTTTTGTAGCACCATATAAAGCACCTAAATCAACCCCAGCAATAGAGTAGTTTGCTCCAATATACCAAGTTTTTGAATTAGGATCATAAACATAATCTCCATCTTCAAATGGTGAAATAGTATCTCCAAAAGAAGCTATCATATTTGCACCACCGTCTTTATCTGTTTTTGCATACCCAGCAAATGCTTCAAAATCTTCTATTTTAACAATACCCTCAATATGTGCTATACTTCCATCTTCTAATTGAAAATTTTCATTTTCTTCTTCATCATAGTACCAAGTATTATCTGCATTGCTTTTCGCATATTGTGCAGTAATTCCAAAATAATCTGTATCAAAAACTGTTTTTAAACCATAAAATCTTCCAAAATCTGGCATTTCATAATAGTATGGATTAAATGTAACAAAATCTAAACTATTATTTTGAATATCTACAAAATAAACACCTTTATCAGTTAATTCTGGTCTATGAAAATCTTCACTTAAATCTATTCCTGATTCAGATTTTTTATTTGAATATCCCAAAGCTAAAACCGTATTTGGTATTGCTAAAATTTCTGCAACTGCTCCTTGTTGATAATCAGTAAGCCATTCATATTCCCCTTCATATCTTCCAGCTTTAATAGATAAAATATTGTCTAACTCATATTGTAAATATGCTTGTGTAAATAAAGCACTATTTTCAAAAGGAGCACCATCTTTGTAGTCTTTTCCGTGTTGTTGCCCTAATTTTAAATTCCCCTTAGCTTCAACTTTTGCATTAAAACCATAAAAAGAGTCAGTAGTAAAGCCTAATCTTAAATTTCCATTTCCATAAGCTAAGTCTTGTGCTTTTTTATTTTCTACTTTTTGTCCATATAGAGATATTGCACCTTCAATTTCACTATTTTTAAACGCTTCATCAATAGTTGAAGAATCAGCGAAAACAGATGTTGATAACACCAAACTTGCCACAGCTAAACTAATTTTTTTCATTTTGTCTCCTTTTGACTTGATGATACCTATTATCAATATTTTAGGCATAAAATTATATTCTTTTTTTTATTAATGTTTCATTAATCTACTATTAACAAATTAGAACATCTTTATTAAGCCCTTTTTTGATAGAATTTTATAATTAAAATATAAAAATTCAAGGAATTTTATGTCAACATTTAAACTATTCAGTGGGAGTGCAAACCCAAAATTTGCAAAAAAAGTTGGTGAATATTTGGGTATGAAAGTATCTGATGCAACTTTAAATAAATTTAGTGATGGTGAAATATCTGTTCAAATAACTCAAAGCGTAAGAGGACAAGATGTTTATATAATTCAGCCAACTTGTGCTCCGACAAATGATAATTTAATGGAATTATTAATCATGATAGATGCACTTAAAAGATCTAGTGCAAAAAGCATAAATGCCGTTGTTCCATATTATGGGTATGCAAGACAAGACAGAAAAGCAGCTCCAAGAGTTCCAATTAGTGCAAGATTAGTTGCAGATTTACTTGAAGCTGCAGGAATTGATAGAATTGTAACTATAGATTTACATGCAGCCCAGATTCAAGGATTTTTCAATCTTCCTGCAGATAATTTATTTGGTTCAATTTTATTTATTAACTATATAAAAAGTAAAAATCTTAAAAATCCTATTATTGCAAGTCCAGATATTGGTGGAGTAGCACGTGCTAGACAGTATGCTGATAAATTAGGTTATGATTTAGTAATTGTTGATAAAAAAAGAGAAAAAGCAAATGTTGCAGAGGTTATGAACATCATTGGTGATGTAAAAGGTAAAGATGTAATCTTAGTAGATGATATGGTTGATACAGCTGGAACTTTAGTAAAAGCGGCAGAAGTTTTAAAACAAAGAGGAGCTACAAGTGTTATGGCTTGTTGTACTCATGGAGTTTTAAGTGGTCCAGCATATGAAAGAGTTGCAAATGGTGTTTTAGATGAACTTGTAATTTCTGATACTATTCCAACAAAAGAGAATGCAAAAAAAATTACAGTTTTAACAGCTTCATCTATGATAGGAGAAGCTATTAGAAGAATACATAATAACGAATCTGTTAACTCTATTTTTAATAATTAATTTAGGTTTAAAAAAAGATTTAATATAATTTGTACGATTATATTTTAAAAAAGGATACAAAATGAAAAAAATTTTATTATCATCTTTAGCTTGTGCTTCTTTAGTACTAGCTGCAAATAGTGATTACAAATATGAAATAACTCCATTAATCTCTGGAGGACTTACAGAAGGTAATGCAAATCATGAGAAAAACTATATTAATGGTGGTTTAGCTTTTGGTTTTAACCAAACTGATTCTTTTATTGACCAAGTTGAAATTGGTTTTTTAAGAACATTAGAAGATTTAAATGGTAAAAATGGTTTCCAAGGTAGAGATACTGGAATCACTAGAGTATTTACTAACTTAGTAAAAGATTATTCTTTAACTGATGATTTATCTTTATATGGATTAATCGGAGTTGGTGTTGAATTCTTTGATAACGAATTTGGAAGACATGAAAATGGTGTATTTGGAAACTATGGTATTGGTGCTAAATATCAAGTTGCTGAAAGATTAGCAGTTAAATTTGATGTTAGACATTTAATTGAAACAAATAGAGGAGATAATACATTATTATATACTTTAGGTCTTGCTGTTCCATTTGGAGAAAAAGCTGCTAAAGTTGCTCCAGTTGTTGCTACAACTCCAGTTCCAACTCCAGTTGCTGCTCCATTAGACAGTGATGGTGATGGTGTAATTGATGAATTAGATCAATGTCCAAATACTCCAAAAGGTGCAAAAGTTGATACTGTTGGTTGTATTACATTAATTAACTTAAATGTTAATTTTGATACAGACAAATCTGACATCAAAAATGTTTACAATACAAGAATTCACGAATTTGCAGAAGTTATGAAAAAAGACAAAAGATTAAAAGCTGATATCGAAGGACATACAGATTCTGTTGGAAAAGATGCTTATAATCAAAAATTATCAGAAAGAAGAGCTGCTTCTGTTGTTAAAGCATTAGTTGAGGCTGGTGTTGAAAAAGATAGAATTAAAGCTGTTGGTTATGGTGAAACAAGACCAGTTGCTTCTAATGATACTGTAGAAGGAAGAGCTGAAAATAGAAGAGTTGATGCTGTAATGGTAAAATAATTCTAAATAGTTTTTCTATTTAAAAAGGGTTGGAAATAAGTTTCCAACCCTTTTTTTATTGTTTAAAGTTTAACTTTATTTTATAACTTCATACCCAGCATCACTTATAGCACTTACTAAAGTTTGTTCATCTAACTCTTTTGACATATTTATAGTTACATCTTTTGTTGATAATTCAACTTTCACACTATCAACTCCATCAATAGCATTCAAAGCTTTTTCAACTCTTCCACTACAATGCCCACAACTCATACCATCTACTTTTAAAACTTTTGTCATATTAACTCCTTTTTGATTTGTATTGCTTATTATATTAAATTCTTCATCTATTATTGGCTTAAATAACTTCAATCTTAAAGCATTTAAAACGACTGAAACACTACTCAAACTCATAGCAGCACCAGCAAACATTGGATTTAGTTTCCATCCTAGAATTGTATAAAATACTCCTGCAGCTAATGGAATACCAATAATATTATATATAAATGCCCAAAATAGATTCTGTTTTATATTTTTAATAGTTGCTTTGCTTAATTGGATAGCTTTTACAGCATCAAGTAAATCATTTTTAACTAAAACAATATTTGCTGATTCTATTGCTACATCAGTTCCAGCTCCTATTGCTATTCCTACATCAGAACGAACAAGTGCTGGAGCATCATTTATTCCATCACCAATCATAGCTACTTTTTTACCATCTTCTTGAAGCTTTCTTACGGCTTTTTCTTTATCTTGTGGTAAAACTTCTGATATAACAGTTGAAATACTCAAATCTTTTGCTATTGAAAGTGCTGTATTTTTATTATCACCAGTTAGCATTATCACATCAAGTCCCATTTTTTTAAACTCTAAAATAGCTTGTTTGCTTGTAGATTTTATAGTATCTGCTATTGAAATAAGTCCTAAAATTTCTTTTTGATTAGCAATAAAAATAGGAGTTTTACCACTATTTGACAACTCTTCACTTTTAGTAAAGAACTCATCTAAATATATATTTTTACTATCAATAAACTTTTTATTTCCTATAAATATTGTTTTACCTTCAATTTTTGCTTCAATTCCTAAACCATTTATGGCTTTAAAATCATAAATATTTAAAGATTCTAATTTCTTTTCATTTGCCTTTTCAACTATTGCAAGAGCCAAAGGATGTTCAGAATTCTTTTCCAAAGAAAAAGCAATTTGAAGTAAATCATTTTCACTTATATTTTCATTTGTAAAAATATCTGTAACTTTCGGTTTTCCTTGTGTTATAGTTCCTGTTTTATCTAACACAACAGTATCTATTTTATGTACTACTTCTAAAGCTTCCGCATTTTTTATCAAAATACCATTTTGAGCACCTTTTCCTGTTGCTACCATAATTGCTGTTGGAGTAGCAAGTCCCAATGCACAAGGGCAAGAAATAACCAAAATAGCTATTCCAATTGATAAAGAAAATTCAAATGAGTAACCTAAAAATAGCCAAGTAATAGTAGCAATTATAGAAATAGCTATAACTGTTGGCACAAAAATACTACTTATTTTATCGGCTAGTTTTGAAATAGGAGCTTTTGAAGAACTTGCTTCTTCAACAAGTTTTATAATCTGTGATAAAACAGTATCAACTCCAACTTTTGTAACTTCAAATTTTATAGCACCATATTTATTTATACTAGCACCTATTACTTTATCTCCAATTTTCTTTGAAATTGGTAAACTTTCCCCTGTTATCATAGATTCATCAATAGATGTATTTCCATCTATAATAATTCCATCTGTTGGGATAATTTGTCCTGGTTTAACAATAATAATATCTTGTAATCTCAAATCTTCAACTGCAATTTCGACCTCTTTATCATATTTTAAAACTAAAGCTGTTTTAGGAGATAAATCAATAAGTTTATTTATAGCTTCGCTAGTTTTACCTTTTGCTCTTGCTTCTAAAAATTTTCCAAATGTTATCAAAGTCAATACAATAGCTGCACTTTCAAAATATAAATCCATAGAGTATTGAATTACAATATTTATATCATTATGCCCTAATCCATAAGCTATTTTATAGATAGAAAAAACTCCATAAACCATCGCTGCACCAGTTCCAATGGCTATTAAAGAGTCCATATTTGGTGAACCTTTAAATAAAGTTTTGAAACCAACTTTATAGAACTTCTTATTTATTACAACTATTGGTAAAGATAACAAAAACTGCGTAAATGCAAAAGTTATAGCATTTTCAACTCCATGAAAAAATGATGGTAAATACCAATTTAACATATGTCCCATTGAAACATAAAAAAGTGGAATTGCAAAAATCAAAGAGATGATTAATCTTTGTTTTAACTCATCTATTTCAATTTGTGCAATATTCTCTTTTGCTATATCATTTTTTTTACTATTATCTTTAGAAACTAAACTTGCACTATATCCAGCATCTTCAACTGTTTTTATGATTTTTTCATAATCTAAAACATTTTCATCATAACTTACAAGCATACTATTACTTAGCAAATTTACATTTATATCTTTTATTCCTTCTAGTTTTTTAACACTTTTATCCACTGCATTTGAACAAGCAGAACAAGTCATACCTTTTATATCATATTTTTCTGTTTTCATAAAATTCCTTGATAAATACTATCAATAATATTAGCTAAGCTATTTTTAAATACTGATGAAGAGATAAAACTTTAACAAAAACTTACTACTTTTTGGATATAATCTTGCCACTTTACAAAAAATCTTTTAAATTTATAGGAAGAAAATTGCAAAAAAATATCAGAAACTTTAGTATTATTGCACATATTGATCACGGGAAATCAACACTAGCAGATAGAATTATCCAAGAGTGTGGTGGAATTAGTGATAGAGAGATGACTTCACAAGTTATGGACAATATGGATATTGAAAAAGAGCGTGGAATTACTATAAAAGCTCAAAGTGTTAGATTAAATTATGAAAAAGATGGACAAAAATATGTTCTAAATCTCATAGACACTCCTGGTCACGTTGATTTCTCTTATGAAGTTAGCCGTTCTTTAGCTTCATCTGAGGGTGCTTTACTAATAGTTGATTCAACTCAAGGAGTTGAAGCACAAACTATTGCAAATGTTTATATAGCTATGGATAATGATTTGGAATTACTTCCTGTTGTAAACAAAATAGATTTACCAAGTGCAGACCCTATGAGAGTTTTAGGAGAAGTTGAAGAAGCTATTGGGCTTGATTGTACTTTTCACAATCTAATAAGTGCAAAAACTGGACTTGGGGTAAAAGATTTAATAGATTCAATAGTTGATAGAGTTCCTTCCCCAACTGGAGATGAAAACGCTCCTACAAAAGCACTTATTTACGATAGTTGGTTTGATAACTATTTGGGAGCTTTAGCACTTGTGAGGGTTTATGATGGAAGTATAAAAAAAGGACAAATTCTTCGTATGATGAATACAAAAGTTGAACACCAAGTAATAAGCTTGATGTATCCACATCCCTTAAAAAAACAAGATACAACAGAGATAAAAACAGGAGAAATTGGAATAGTTGTTTTAGGTTTAAAAACACTTGATGGAATTGCAGTTGGTGATACCATGACTGATGCAAAAAATCCGACACTTGAAGTAATTGATGGGTTTGAACCAGCTAAACCATTTGTTTTTGCAGGTCTTTATCCAATAGAAACAGATAAATTCGAAGATTTAAGAGAAGCACTAAATAAATTAAAACTAAACGATTCATCAATATCTTTTGAACCTGAAAGTTCTATCGCTTTAGGAAGTGGTTTTAGAACTGGATTTTTAGGTATGCTTCATATGGAAGTTATCAAAGAAAGATTAGAAAGAGAATTTGATTTAGATTTAATAGCGACTGCTCCAACGGTTGTTTATGAAGTTTTAAAAAAGGATGGAGAAAAAGTTGTAATTCAAAATCCTAGTGAACTTCCAGAACCAAACTATATTGAAACTATTTTTGAACCTTATGTTAAAGCAACTATTTTAGTACCTGATGAATTTTTAGGAAATGTTATAAAACTTTTGAATGATAAAAGAGGAATACAGCTAAAAATGGATTATATAGGGAAAAGAGTTCTTCTAGAGTACGATATTCCTATGAATGAAATAGTTATGGATTTTTATGATAAATTAAAATCAACTACTAAAGGTTATGCCTCTTTTGATTATGAACCAATAGGTTTTAGACCTGGAAACTTGAAAAAACTCGATGTTAGAGTTGCAGGAGATATTGTTGATGCTTTATCAATAATAGTTCCTGAAGATAAATCAGTTTCAAGAGGAAGAGAGTTTGTAAAAGCACTAAAAGAGCTTATTCCAAGACAACTTTTTGAAGTAGCAGTACAAGCTAGTATTGGAAGTACAATTATTGCTAGAGAAACTGTAAAATCTATGGGAAAAAATGTAACTGCAAAATGTTATGGTGGAGATATTACAAGAAAAAGAAAACTACTTGAAAAACAAAAAGCTGGTAAAAAAAGAATGAAAGCTATTGGAAAAGTAAATGTTCCACAAGAAGCTTTTATGGCTGTATTGAAAATATAAAGGAAAAATAAGTATGAAAAAACTCTTTTTAGCTTCATCTTTTAGTGATGTTATAGATATTTTTGTAGATTTTCAAAAAAATTTAAAAGGTAAAAGTGTAACTTTTATACCAACAGCCTCAATAGTTGAAGAAGTTAATTTTTATGTAGATTTAGCAAAAAAAGATTTTCAAAGCTTAGGATTAATTGTAGATGAGTTAGAGATTTCAACTGATACAAGTGAAGAAATAGAAAACAAATTAAGAAAAAATGATTTTATCTATGTATCTGGTGGAAATACTTTCTTTTTACTACAAGAATTAAAAAGAACTGGTGCAGATAAAATAATTGTTGAAGAGGTAAAAAAAGGAAAACTTTATATAGGCGAGTCAGCTGGTGCTATAATTACATCTAAAAATATAGAGTATGCGAAAGAGATGGATAGTATAGAAGAAAATATTAATCTAAAAAATTTTGATGCTTTGAATTTAGTAGATTTTTATTTAGTTCCTCACTATAAAAATTTTCCTTTTGAAGAAAGTGTAGAAAAGATTATCGAAATTTATTCTTCAAAACTCTTTTTAAAACCAATTAGTAATAATGAAGTAATATTAGTAGATAGTGATAAAATAAGTTTAAATAAAGTATAAAATATGAAGTGTACAAGTTGTGATAAGTTATCTTTTTCTATCATTTGTAAAACTTGTCAAAGTACACTTCTTGAACCAAATTTTTATAAAAAAGAGTTAGACAAAGATTTTTTTGTTTACTCTTTTTATGACTACAAAGACTTAGAAGATTTAATCCAAAGTAAGTATTATTTTTATGGAGATAGAGTTTTTAATACTTTAGCAAAGCTTAGTTTTAAAAAATTCGCTTTAAATTTTACTTTTACTCACCCTATTTTAGCATTACCAATAGATGACCACACAAGACACGATTTTTCACAAACTGCAATTTTAGCAAAATATCTAAAATCTCCTTTTTTAAAGCCTGTTTTTAATAGTTTAAAAGCTTCAAATATCGTGAAATATGCTGGTAAGAACTTAGAATTTAGACAAAAAAATCCAAGAAAATTTAAATATAATGGAGCAAAAAATTGTGATGTCATTTTAGTCGATGATGTACTCACAACTGGAATAACAATATTAGAAGCTAGAAAAACTCTGAAAAAGGATAACGTAAATGTCTTATTTGCACTTACTTTATGCTCATTTTTAAACTAATATAAAATTAAAAAAGATATAATTTTCGCTTTATTAAGGACTTATTTATGCTAGGAATTATTGATTATAATATGGGAAATTTGGCAAGTGTTTACAATGCCTGTTCAAAATTTACAAACAATGTAAAAATAGTAAAAGATGCTAGTGATATAAAAAATCTATCAAGACTTATTTTACCAGGTGTTGGAGCATATAAAGATGCGATGGAACACCTAAATAGCAATGATTTAAAAAGTGCTATTTTAGATTTTGCAAAAAGTGGAAAACCGATGATTGGAATTTGCCTTGGAATGCAACTTCTTTTTGAAAGTAGTGAAGAATTTGGATTTACTGAAGGTTTAGGTCTTATTGATGGAAAAGTTGTAAAATTTGATAAATCACAAATGAACAAAGATTTAAAAATACCTCATATGGGTTGGAATAAAATATTAAATAAAGAAAACAAACTTTTTGAAGGTTTAAAAGACCCTTATTTATACTTTGTACACTCTTATCACGCAGTTACAAGTGAAAAAAATATAATAGGAACTACAAATTATGGTTATGAGTTTACAAGTGCAGTAAATAAAGACAATATTTTTGGATTTCAACCACACCCTGAAAAATCTCACAACAACGGGCTTAAAATTTTAGAAAATTTTATAAACTTATAATAAAAAAGCTTTGTTCTCAAAGCCCTTTAGGTTTTTGCTACTTTTTAGGGGATTTTTAATCCCAGCTATAAAAAGTAGTAATTAAAAAAACGGTTCCTTTTTAATTAGGAACTATTTAAAAAGGAGAAAAAATGGATATATTACCAGCGATTGATTTAAAAGATGGAAAGGCTGTAAGGCTTAGCAAAGGGCTTATGGATAGTGCAAAAATTTATTCTGATGAACCTTGGATGGTTGCTAAAAGATTTGAAGAGTTAGGTTCAAAATGGGTTCATATAGTTGATTTAAATGGAGCTTTTGAAGGAAAACCAGCAAATTTAGAACAAATAAGAAAAATAAGAGAAAATTGTAACTTAAAAATAGAACTTGGTGGTGGAATAAGAGATGAAAAAACTATTCAAATGTATTTAGAACTTGGAGTTGATAGATTAATTCTTGGTTCAATTGCCGTTAAAAATCCACAATTTGTAAAGGATATGGCAAAAAAGTATCCAATAGCTGTTGGAATAGATGCTATTGATGGAATGGTTGCAGTTGAAGGTTGGGCGGAAGTATCCAAAATGAAAGCAACTACTTTAGCAAAAGAGTTTGCAAATGCTGGAGTTCAAGCAATTATTTGTACAGATATAAGTAAAGATGGAATGCTTTGTGGAGTAAATGTTGAGTTTACACAAAGTATCGCACTTGCTTCAGGTATTGAAACAATCGCAAGTGGTGGAGTAAAAGATATTGAAGATATAAAAAATTGTAAAGAAAATGGAAATATTGCTGGAGTAATTGTAGGAAAAGCATTTTACGAAGGAACAATAAACCTTGAAGAGGCTTTTAAAATTTTGTAAATTTACATAAAAAATAAATAATTTTTTGGTAAAATGATAGTCATAAACTTTGCACAAGGCTTAATATGAGTTCTAATCAAAAAATAACTCTAATAATATTCTCTTTAATAGCACTTTTAACAACTATAATTGTTGTATTAGTTGCTATTGGTTCGCGAGAAACTGGATATGAAAATGTTAAGAAAAAAGCTCACTTAACAGCAGATATTGTTAAAAAATCTCTTACTTCACACATGATAAATGGAAATATGCACCAAAGGGATGTTTTCCTAAATAGTATAAGCCAACTAGATGATGTAAAATCTTTGTGGTTGGTTAGGTCTAAAAGCATAAGAGAACAATTTGGAGAATCTCATTTAGCTAATGAAAATCCTAAAGACAATATAGATATGGAAGTCTTAAATAGTGGTAAAGAAAAAATTGTAATAGATGAATCTTTATTCAATGCAAATTTAAGAATTACTATTCCATATACAGCTTCATCACTTGATAAACCAAACTGTTTATCATGTCATAATGCACAAGAAGGGGAAGTTTTAGGTGCTATATCTTTAGTATTTGATATAAATGAAGATAGAAGCTCAAATATAGTAGTCCTTCTATATGTAATTGCTACAATAACAGTATTTTTTGTAATAATTTTAATATTCCTAAGAAAAAAAATAACTCCATATACTAGTTCTTTTGATCAAATTACAGAAGTTCTAAAAAAAGTCCATGAAGGTGATTATTCGGTTCGTGCAAAAGATGGTGTTCTAAAAGAGGATAAAGAAGCTTCAAATTGGTTAAACGAGCTTATAGATAAATTAGAAACTGTATTAACAGGAATTGAAAAGAATCTTACATCATTTGTTCATAATCGTGCTTCAAATATAAACCATGATAAATTAATAACAGCAAAAGAAATAATAGAAGATATTAGTGAAATTTATCACTATAAAAAAACTATTGAAAATGACTTAACTATTGATGATATATATCACAGATTAATTTTGGTCTTAAAAGATAAACTTTTTATTAAGAATTTCTTTATATTTGAAACAAATTTAATAAAAGATGAAAGAAGAACTATATACTCTTCAAAAGATACAAAACCTTGTTGCAGCTTGGATAAAAATATAAAAGAAGCTTGTAGGGCAGAACGATTAAATAGTATTGTAACTTCAAATAATTTTCCTAAAATTTGTAGAATTGCAAATTGTAAAGATAAAGAACAACATATTTGTATTCCATTTCCTATAAATGAACAAGTAAATTTAGTAATTCATATAGTTGTCAAAAATAGTGAAGAAATGCAAGATTTGAAATATAAAATAGGAATTATCAAAAAATATCTTGAAGAAACAAAACCTATTTTAGAAAGTAAAATTTTAATGGATGTTTTAAGACATAAAAATCTAACAGATGCTTTAACAGGGCTTTACAATAGAAAATATTTAGATGAATTTATAGATAGACAACTTCCTATTGATGTAAAAGATGGAGTAACATTTGCTATTATGTTTTTAGATATTGACTATTTCAAAATGGTAAATGATACTTATGGTCACGATGTAGGTGATGATATTTTAAGAAAACTTGCCGTTACTATGAAAAAATTAATAAGTAAAGATGAATGCATAATAAGATATGGTGGAGAGGAATTCTTAATTTTGATGAGAAATCCAACAGAAGATAGTGCAAAAGAGTTAGCACTAAGAATAAATAAAGAGTTCTCAAAAATAGTATTTAATTATGGAAATGATACTTTCAATAAAACTGTAAGTATAGGTTACTCATTCTTCCCAGCAGATACAGAACAATTTTGGAAATGTATAAAATATGCTGATATATCTTTGTATGAAGCAAAAGATACAGGAAGAAATAAAGTTGTAAGATTTTCTAAAGATATTCTTAAAAATGGTGAAAAAATAGACTACTAAGATTTGTAGATAAAAATCTACAAATCTTTATATGTTAAAATCAAAAATAAAAATGATATTGTTAATTAATTCTTTATTAAGCTTTTTTAATTTACTATTAGACCACTAGTTTAAAAAACTATCAGTCTATACAAAGAGGTTATAAAATGCCAAAAATTATCAATTCTGATGAAAAAAGATTAGAGATATGTACTTTAGCTTATGAAAGATTCATTGAAGAAGGAGTTGCTGAATTTTCTTTAAATAAATTCATAGAATCTTTAAATATGTCAAAGGGACAATTTTACTACTATTTTAAATCAAAAGAGAAACTTATATTTGAAACTTTAAAAATAAAAGAGCTTGAATTTACAAAAATAATCAAAGAAAATATTTTAAAGAAAAATGACTTTTTAGAGAAATTATTTGAATATTTTGCTTTTATTTTGAATGATAAAGAAAAAATATTTATTGATGCAAGAAAAATTATGTTTGAATCAATACACTTATATCTTCATCCAAAATATAAAGAGGAGATGAAAAGCTATGAAAGTACATTTTCTGATATGTACCAAATAATAGAAGATATTTTTGATGCTGAAATAAAAAAAGGTTTTTTAAAAGAGGATTCAAAAGAATCTATAAAAATCATTCTTGCAACAGTTGATGGTATGTACTATCACTCTTTGATATTGAGTAATTACAATTTGAAAAAAACTATTACAGAGTATTTAATCCAAACTACAAATCAATTAAAAAAATAAAAGGATTTTTATGTTAAAAAATATATTGATATTTTTTCTAATATCGACTTCTTTATACGCTGTTTCACTAAAAGAACTTCTAAATAGTATAGAAGTAACAAATGAAAACTATCAAGCCCAACAAGCTTTACAACAAATGGCTAAAAAGCAGTACGAATCTGCATCTAAAGATAATTTCCCAACCTTAAATCTAATTGGTGCTTATGAAAATAATTCAAAAGTTTTAGAACATGAGCCAGAAGATATTTTATATGGAGAGTTAAAAGCATCATATACTTTATATGATGGTGGAAGAATAACAAACAATAAATTAGCTAAAAAAAGTTTACACGAATCACAAAAATTCAATACTCAATACTTAAAACAAGAGATTATGTTAGATGTTATAAAAGAGTATTTTTCTTTTCAAAATAGCAAGTCTGCCATTGAAGTTTTAAATTATAAAATAAATGAAATAGACGAACAAATAAGAAAATCTGAAATATTAGTAAAAAATGACCTTGCAACAAAAGATAAACTTCAAGCTTTAATTGCTTCTAAAAAAGAGTCTTTATATGATATTGAAACGCTAAAAATTGATTTAGAAAATTCTATTTTGCAACTATCTCTTTTAACAGGTCTTGATATCTTGCCAAAAGATGATGACAAATTATTGGAGCCAATCTATAAAGAAGAACAAAGATATGATATTGAAGCAAAAAAGCTTGAAGCACAAAGTTTGAAATACAATGAAAAAATGCATAATTATTTACCAACAATTTCAATAAATAACTCTTTGAAAAAACAAAAATATTTAGATTATGATGAAATATATAATGATAAATTAAATAATCAAATATCTTTACAAATCAATATTCCTATCTTTGATTTTGGAAAAATATCAAAAGATAAAGAAGCTAGCCAATTAGAGACTTTAGCCTTAAATAAAGAGATTGAATATAAAGAAAAATCTATACAAATTGAAAGAAAACTAGCTTTAAAATCACTAGAGTCTTCAAAAATCAAATTAGATAGTGCAATAGCAGCACTTGAAGCTACTAATACAACTTATGATTTTAGTAAAAAAAGATTTGATGCAAATTTGATAAGTTATACTGAATATTTAACTGAACTTACAAAAAAACAAGATGCAAATTATAGAGTAATTTTAGCCCAAAATGATATTGAACTAAAAAAAGCTAATCTTGCTTTTGCTCTTGGAATTGATTTATTAACACTTATAAAGGAATAAAATGAAAATACAATTTTTAATACTTTTTTTAGCAAATTTTTTATTTGCTAATATTTATGCAACTTATGAAGTAAAAGCTCTAAAAGAAGCCTCTTTAAATGTTTCAACAGTTGGAGTTGTTTCTAAAATAAATACAGATATTGCAAATCAAGTAAATAAAGGTGATATTTTACTTGTATTAAATGATTTAGAAGAAAAAGCGAACCTTGAAATATCAAAAAATGACTACAAATTTTTATTAACTCAATATGAAAGATATAAAAAAAGTGCTGAAGTTTTTGATAAAAATAGCTTAGATAAATTAGAAGCCGAACTAAAAAGTGCAAAAGATTTGATAAATCTAAATGAAGCAAAACTCTCAAAGATGAAAATCATTGCTCCATTTTCTGGTGTAATTTCTGAAAAAAATATCGAAATTGGAGATATGTCAAATAATAGTGAAAAAGCTTTATTAAAACTTGTTTCAAATGAAAAAAAACTTCTTTTAGCCTTTGATTCAAAATTTGCACAAGATGTAAAAGTGGGTGATAAGTTTTGTATAAATTCAAATAAAGAAGAAAACAAAACTTGTGTTGAAATTTACAAAGTTTACCCTACTTTAAATAGTGAAAAAAAGCTAAATGCAGAAGCTTTTGGAGTTGATTTAAAAGTTGGTAATTTTGGCGATGGTTCAATAATAAAAGGAAACTAAGATGTACAAACTTGCCATTTCAAGACCAATTACAACTTTAATGTTTGTATTTGCTCTAGTTTTCTTTGGATATACTCAAATGCAAAAAATGCCAATTGCCTTTTTACCAAATGTTGATTATCCTGTTGTTAGTATAGTTACAACTTACGATCAAGGTTCAACTGAAATTATCGAAAGTAAAATAACTGATAAAATAGAAGAAGCAATAAGTGGTATTTCAGGAATTGATATTATAAGGTCAGATACTTCAAAAAACCAATCAATCGTAATCGCACAATTTGAATTAAGTAAACCAGTGGAAGAAGCAGCAAATGATGTAAGAGATAAAGTATCAACTGTTGTTTTACCAATTGAAGCTGATAAACCTATAATCGAAAAATTTTCAAGTAGTTCTGCTCCAATCATCACACTTTTCTTATCAACAAAACTTGATAATCTTGATTCTTTAATGCTTCATGCAAATGAAGTAGTAAAACCAATTTTACAAAGTATCGAAGGAGTTGGAGAGGTTGATATTGCAGGTTTTAGAGATAAAGTAATCAAAATCTATCCAGATACAACTCTTTTGAGTAAATATAATCTTGATTTAAATAATCTAGCTTCAAAAATAGATGAAGAAAATATCAAAAAGGATGGTGGAAGAGTAATCCAAAATGAAAAAGAGTGGAATATTTCTATTGATTCAGATGCTATAAATGTTGAAGAGCTTGAAAATATAAAAATAAAAGATGGAATAAGACTCAAAGATGTTGCAATAGTTGAAGAAACAATAAAAGATGAAAGAACTTTTGCAAACTACAATACTCAAAAAGGTGTTTTACTACAAGTAAAAAAAATCTCTGGAGCAAATGAAGTAAATATTGCAAAAGTAGTAAAAGAAAAAATCCCTTATATAAAAGAGTTATCAAGTGATTTTGACATAAATTTATTATTTGATACTACAACATTTATAGAATCAACTTATAAAAGTGTTCAATTTGACTTAATTTTAGGTTGTTTTTTAGCTTCTTTAATAGTATTTGTATTTTTAAGAAATTTCACTTTTACAATCATTGCAGCTATTTCTCTTCCTGTTTCAATCTTAGGTGTTTTAGCAGTTATGGGTTGGAGCGACCAAACTTTAAATATTTTGACTCTTACAGCCTTAACTTTATCAATAGGAATTATAATAGATGATGCAATAGTTGTAATAGAAAATATCTATAAAAAATTAGAATTAGGTAAAAGTCGATATGAAGCAGCACTTGAAGGAGTAAAAGAAATCTCTTTTTCTATTTTAGCTATTTCAGCTATGCTTTTAGCCATTTTTATTCCTATTGCAAATATGAGTGGAATTGTAGGTAAATTTTTCAAAAGTTTTGGTATAACAATTGTAGCTTCGGTAATAATCTCATATATTATTGCAATTACTGTTATTCCTATGATTAGTTCACTTTTGGTAAATCCTAAACACTCAAAATTTTATTTGATGACAGAATCAATTTTCTTATCAATGGATAGAATTTATAAAAATCTTTTAACAAAAGCTATAAATTTCAAACTTACAACTTTACTTGGTGCATTTGTAATATTTGTAATTTCTATAATTTTATCTTCAAACTTGGGAATGGTTTTTATGCCAAAAGAAGATAGAAGTCAATTTCAAATCTCTATCAAAGCAAATGCAGATATTTCTATGGATGAGATGAAGAAAACTGCAATCAATATCCAAGAAGAATTGCTTTCAATAAATGAAGTTGATTACTCTTCTTTGACTATTGGACTAAATGGAAATATTTATGAGAGTTCTATTTATGTAAGGTTGATTCCAATTGAAAAAAGAACTAAAAACCAACATCAAATAATGGAAGAAATTAGAAAAAAATCAAAAATATTTGAAAATATAGAAATAAATGTAAATGAAACTGACGATATGAATTCAGGCGCTGAGATTATGACTCCTTTTCAACTTATACTAAAAGCAAGTGATTCAAAACTTGCTGAACAATCAGCAAAAAAACTAATAAATTATTTAAAAACAATTGAAGGAACAACAAATATCCAAAATAATATTCAACCTAAAAAAGCTGAAGTTTCTATAGAAATACTAAAACAAAATTCTTCAAAATTTGGAGTAAAAAGTAGTGATATTGCAAGAGTTATTGCCATGGCATATTCAGGGGAAATTGCAATAAGTAATTTTAATAAAAATGGTAAAGAGTATGATATTGTGATGAGATTATCTGATGATTTAAGAACAAATAAAGATGTGATAAATCAGTTAAATGTAAAAAATGATAAAGAAGAACTTATTGCTTTATCAAGTTTGGTAAATATAAATAGTAAAGAAATAGCTTCTGTTATAAAAAGATATGATAGGCAAAAACAAGTTACAGTTGGAAGTGATATAACAAATGGCTTAGCTTTAGATGCCTTAGTAAGTTTTGTAGTTGAAAATGAAGATAAATGGCTTTTAGATGGAGTTACATATACTTTTGAAGGTGATGCAAAAGATATGCAAGATACAGCAACTGCCTTTGGTGTTGCAATCATGGCTGCAATTATAATGATATATTTAATCCTTGCTTCATTATATGAATCTCCACTTCAACCAATAATTATTATGAGTGCTATGCCACTTAGTTTTACAGGAGCGTTTTTAGGGCTTTATTTAGCTAATATGAATATGAGTTTGTTTAGCATGATGGGATTATTTTTACTTTTAGGTTTAGTTGGGAAAAACTCAACTTTGATAGTTGATGCAGCAAATAGAAATAGACAAAACAATATAGCTTTAGATGAAGCGATTATCGAAGCAGGAATATCAAGATTACGACCTATTTTGATGACAACTATATCTATGTGTTTAGGGATGCTTCCTCTTGCAATTTCTGTTGGAGAAGGTTCAAGTATAAAAGCTCCTATGGCAATTAGTGTTATTAGTGGCTTGATAATATCTACAATTTTAAGTTTATTTGTAGTTCCAGCTTTATATAGATTATTAGCTCCACTTGATGATAAAGTTAGAAAAATTTATACTCATAAAAGAGTTTAAATAAGATTTATTTGTACTCTATTTTTGATACAACTAACTTTTTATTTATAAAGGGATCAACAATAGCTTCAATCTCTTCAAATTGGTATTTTAAAGGAAACCCAATCTTTGAGTTTGTAGCTGTTGATTCTAAAATATAAAATTTTTTATGATTTACATATAAAGCTTTTTTATCTATATTTTCTTCAAGATTTATAATTACAAAAATATGTTCTGGAACTAAAACAAAATATGCTTCATAACCTTTTGTTTTAAGTAGTGAAATAAGCAAATTTGATTTGTCATCACAATCGCCAAAATTTTGCTCAACAACTCTCCTTGGATTTTTTGCGATTCCATCATTTATTTTATATGGAATTCTTGTAACAAAATCAAGCATTGATTGAACTTCACATATTTTATCATTTCTACAATCTTTTGTAAGAAATAAAGCTAGATTTTTTGTATATTCATCAACTCTTACTTGATTTACATAAGTTGCTTTTCCAATATCTGTAAATCTTGTTTTTACTACAAAAAAAGATTGATAAATTATATAAAAAAGATACAATAAAAATATTGTTGAAATAATAAAAGATAAATATTTTAGAAATTTATTGTTTATTAACAAAACTACAATCCTAAAAAGCTTTTTATTCCATCAAACATTATTTGTGCTGATAATGCAGCCAAAAAAAGACCAGTTATTTTTGATATTATCAATAATCCATCTTTTCCTATAAACTTTTCTATGATACTTGAAAGATATAACATCGTTCCAATTAGCAAAATAGCACATAAAAGAGCTAAACTTCCAATAATAAGTTTTGAAATAGTATGAAACTCTGCTCCAATAACAAGCAGAACTCCAATAGTTCCAGGTCCAATAGTAATAGGCAAAGCCAAAGGAACAACTGCTAAATCAGATAGATTTTTATCTGTTGGTTTTTGACCATCTTTATTTCCATATATAAGCCCAACTGCTGTTAAAAATAACAATGCCCCAGCTCCTATTTTAAAAGCATCAAGAGTTATTCCAAAAACTTTGAAGATGTGTTGCCCAAAAAATAGTAAAACTAAAGATATAACAATAACTGAAAATGTAACCTTAACTGCCAATTTTCTCTTTTCACTTGGTGTTGCATCATTTGTAATAGTTAAAAATACTGAAAGAACAAAAAATGGTGTCATAATAAAAAACATTTTTAAAAGCGTTGATATAAAAAAGTCCATATTTTTTCCTAGAATAAACTAATTTTGGGCTTATTCTAGCTTTTATATTTTAAAATAGAGTTTAATCTTTTCTAATAAAATTAAAAATAAACACTAAAAATATTGACAATATAAATCCAGTTACAAAGGAAACTGCTAAAACCAAATTTTTCTTTGGTTTTATAGGATAATCATTTACTATATAATTTCCTACTAGTTTTGAATTGCTAAGATTTTGTTCAGATTTTTTAAAATTCAAAGTATCTATTTTTTCGTTTAATTGAGTTATTTTAGTTTGAAATTCAATATTTATTCTATCTTCAAGCTTTCTAATAGTTTCATTTGAAACATTTAATTTTTTATTTTGTAAATCTTTTATATTTACATTTGAAATATTTTTCTTTTTATTTTCTAAATCTTTGATTTGAATTGTTGTAATATTTTCCAATTTATATTTTAATTTTGGGATAGTTTCAGTTTGAATAAGTTCAATTTGTAGTTCTAAATCTTTGATTTGATTTTGTGCATTTGTTATTAAATTTTGATAATTTAACATTTGAACAGATGCTATCATAGAAATTGAACTATCTGATTTATCTATATTTTTATTTAATTTATCTAGTTCTAAAATATAAGTTTTTAAGCTATTTGAGTAGTAATCAATTTTATCTTGTAACGATTTTATTTTTGAATTAGAAAAAAACTCTATTTGTTTTTTTAAGCTTGGTATTTCTTGAGATTTCAATAAATTTATCTCTTTATTTATATTTTCAATATCTTGTGTTTTCAAAATCTCAATTTGCCTATCAATATTTTTTAACTCTTGCCCTTTTAAAATTTCTATTTGTGATTTTATATTTTTTATCTCAATATTATTTATAAAATCTATCTCTCTTTTTGTATCCAAAATACTATTATTTAAAACTATTTCATATTGTTTTATTTTCTCAATAAATAAATTTTGAATAAATATTAAAATTTCTTTATTTCTTTCTAAAGCATTTTCATTTAAGTAACTTTCTGTTTTTATTTCTAAAAGATTTTTTACACCTTTTATCTGTTTTATAGCACTTACTATCCCTTTTTCAAAGCTATTTTCACCAACTTTTGCTTCATCAACTGAATATATAACTTTTAATTTTTGCTCTAAAATATTTATATCTTCAAGTATTTCATTGTTTATATACCCAATCTCAATATAAGATTTCACTTCATATATTGGTGTTTTATTATAAATATAAAATCCTGCTAGAATAGTTGTAAATATAGTAAAAATAGATATGAAAAGCTTTTTATTCCATATTATTTTAAATAACTCTTTTAAATCTATTTCATCCTCTTGTAAATATCTATTTTGCATTTTTTATCCTAATAAATTTGTAGAGAATATAAAATATAGTATTCCAATCAATAAACTTGCTGTAAATATCATTCCGTACAAATATAATTTTTGTTTTTTTTCCATTTTATTTTCCCTATTTTCCTAAATTTGTATCTATAATACAAATAATAATAAAAAATTGTATCATATATATTCTTTACTTTTGTACTATAGATACAAAAAAATAGGATAAGTACATTTATGGAGACTTTTGAAAGAATAAATCAGCTTCTAAAAATCAATAAGTTATCAAAAAAAGAGTTTTCTAAAAAGCTTTTAACTCTTGAACCAAAATTAAAGAACACAGGAGAAATACCATCTGAAAATACTATCTATGCATATTTAAATGGAAGAATTGGTATAAAAATAGAGTTGATTCCATATATAGCTGAAGTATTAGAAGTACCTGAACAATTATTGTTTGATGATAGTTCCGCTAATAGAAAAATGTACTTAAAACATATTTTGGCTACCGCTTCAAGTGAAGAAAAAGAGTATTTAAAATCTCATTTATGTAGTCATACAAATATTAATAATAAAATAAATAGAAACAATATAGATAAGATAAATGAACTATTAGTTTATGCACCTGAAATATTTTTAAAAGAGTTAGAAAATACTTTAAAAAACTACAAAGATTTGACTTTGAAGTTTACAAAATAGCTATTTTTCTTCCAAACTTGTATAGTGCAACTCTAAACCTTTAGAGGTTGCTACAAAACCGTTTACATTGATAGTTCCATCGTGTACCATTTTATGATGTTCTTTACAAAGTGGAATAAGATTGTATTTATGGTTTGCATTTATATGTCCTATAAATCCATCTTTGTTTGCTCGTGCTTGTTCTTTTATATGATGAACATCATCACAAGCTTTTCCACAAATCACACAATTTGAAGCAAAAACGTTGTTATTGTATTTTGAAGTTTTCTTTTGAGATAATCTTTCTAGTGGATTATAATCATCAGTTAATTTTTTTCTTATTTCATTTGCAACACTTAAAAACTCTTTATCCATATGAAGTGATTTAGCATATTCTAAACCATACATAGAAGAACCACTTCCAAAAGATAGTTTTCTATCAAATATCAGTTTATCTTCATCATCTTTATAAAAAACAGATAAATGCAAAGAGATGATATTTTTTAATTTTTGTATCTCTTCAATTTCAGGTAATTGATGTAAATGTGTAGCAAAAACAAACAAAGCTTCAAGTTTTGCTAATTTTAAAATAGCACTAGCAACGATACTCAATCCACTCATAGTTTCTGTACTATGAGAAATTTCATCTCCTAAAATAAGAGAGTTTTTAGAAGCACGATTGAAAATATTTTTAAGTTCTAGCATCTCAACTGCAAAAGAAGATAAACCTTTTGCGATATTATCAGCTCCACTAATTCTTGTATAAACTGCATCAAAAATAGAAAATCTCATACTTTTACAAGGTACATAAAATCCTGCTTGTGCAAGTATTACACAAATTCCTATGGCTTTCATAAGTGAAGATTTTCCAGAAGAATTTATCCCATAGAGTAATACTCCGTGCATTTTATTGTTATACATATTTACTGGATTTGAATTTTTTATGATGATATTGTCTTCATACTCTTTTGATGCAAGACTAAGTTCGCCTAAAATAATATCATTTGGGACATAAATTCCTTGTTCCTCATTTGCTTCAATTATTGGATGTCGTAAATCAATAAGTTCTAAAAAGTTTTCATCATCTTTTGTTTTTACTATTTTTGGACAAGTATAATTATATTTTTTTGCTGTTTTTATATTTGAAACTGTTAAATCAACCTCAGCAATGAATTGAACTAATTCTTGAAGTAAAACAGCAAACTTTTTCTCAAATTCGTGAATTTTTTCTCTAAATACAAGTTTATTTAACTCTACAATTTTTCGTAAATTATGTACATATTTATCCGAAACATCTTCAGTTAATTTACAAAATATTTTTACAGAATTTGTCTGAACTTTGATATTGAAATCCTTAAATAGATGCAATTCATCATCAATAATCAAATGAGAATTTAGTAACTCTTTTTTTATTAGATTAAACCTACTTTTTGTTAAAGATATAAAGAATCCTTCTTTATCAAGTCGATTTATACTCACAAAGTTTGAATCATCAACTTTCATAGATGCTAAAATATGGTTTCTTAAAAGTTCAAGTTTTGAATATAAAATCTCATTTTGACTATTTAATTCATCAATTTGACTGTTGATTCCAAAACTAACCATATTTGTATCAACATCTTTTAGCATATATTTACCACTAACATTCAAATCAAATGTAGAATCAATAGATTGAATAAATAAAGCCAAATCAGCACTACTACAAGGTGGAGTTATAAACTTATAATTTTCCATAAAAGTTACAACTTCTTTTATACTTATCAAAGAATCATACAAATAGTTTAGCTCAAAAGGATGAAGTCTATTTAGCTTTATTCTTCTTGTTAATCTTTCAATATCATAAATATTTGCTAACTCATTTTCTATTGGTGAGTGGTAATCATACAACTCTTTTGATAAGGCATATCGTCTAAGAAGCTCTTTGCTATCTTTAACTGGATGAGTAAGTCGCTCTTTTAGAAGTCTTTTACCCATAGCTGTTGAAGTATGGTTTATAAGTTTTATTAGACTTGGATTATGTGTAGTTTCTATTATATTTAATTGCTCTAAAGCATTATTTCCTAAATATATATATTTACTAATATCAAGTTTTTCTGGATATGAAAGTTTTTGAATGATATTTGAATCATGCCCTATTACAAAATCAATTAAAACTGCAAGTGATTCAGTACTTAAAGGAACTCTTTCCATATCAAGATGTTCAATAGAAGTTAAAAGAGATTCTATACTAAATACATTTTTAAAAAGTTCATTTTGATAAGATATTTTTGGTCTAAAGTTTCCTATATGAAAAGTTTTAAGGCTAAGTTCTAAATAGTCAAGAACCTCTTTTTGATTTATATTCTTATCTGCAAAAGTTACAACTATTTCATTTGTTTTGTGCATATTCATATAATTAAATACTTCATCAAGTGCAAAAAACTTATCTTCACTAGTTCCATGAACTTCATTGTAATAACATTTTCCTGTTGTTACATCAATTGCACTATAACCAACTAAATAAATCCCTCTTATTTGATCAATCAAAAGCGAAGTTACGTTATTTTCATCTTGTGAAATCACAAAATCAAAGTTTGTTCCTGGACTTACAACTGTATCTAAGTATCTACTTACATTTGGGGGAAGTCCCTTTTGCCGTATAATAGCAATAGTATATTTTTGCTCATTTATTATTCTAGCCAAATGTTTTTCAAGGGAAATAGCAGGAACTCCAGCCATTATAGGATTCTCTCTTGAGTTTTCTAAAATAGATTTATTTTTTCTTGTTAATTGAATATTTAGAAGTTCTGCTATCTCTTTTGCTTTTCCTATTTTTTCTTTATCGTTGTTTACTTCATAAACTTCAAAAAATGTCCCTATTTCCATAAGAACTAAAGCATTTGAACCATACTTTTTCTCAAATAATTTTTGAAGTTTAAAATACGTAATAGTAAGCAGTTCACCCCTATTTTCTAAAAGTTCAGCAACCTCTTCTCTCACGGTACTCGAACTCCAGTCCATTTTCTAACCATTTCTCTTTCTTCTTTTGTAATATCGGCTTCAATATGTACTAAAGTATATGCAGGAAGTGGCATAGCAGAATATACGCTTCTATAAATAGCTTTTAATTTTGCTTGTTTTTCAACATAATTATAATTTTCCCATTGAGAAAAATTTAAAGCTCTAACACCTTCTTTTGTATGATTTATAACTACCCAAGAAAAAGGAGCAATATTTGAGTACCAAGGATAATTTATTTGATTTGAATGACAATCATAACAAGCTTTTACTAATATTTCTTTAATATTCTCTGGTGCTTGTAGTTCAGAAATAGAATTCTTTTCATATTCAATCTTTTCTGGTCTTATAAACTGCATAGCTACAAACACTAAAACTAATATTCCTATTGCTAATTTCATATTAAAATACCATCTTATATAATCTTTCTATATCTTCTTCAAACAAAGATAAACTAATATTTCTACCATATCTTTTAAACTCTTTTCCTTCAAAAAAAACTACTATCATTGGATTTGAGAAAATAGTAAAATTTGTACTTATTTCCATATTATCTTCAATAAAAATTGACTTCATTAAAGGAAAATTATTTTGTAAACTATGCTCTATTTTCGGTTTCAAAACTTTACAAACAGAACAATCATTTGCACTAAAATATAGTAAAACCGCTTTATTCTCTTCTAAAATATTTTTTATATCTTTTAAAATATATTTTTGCATTATCATTTAAAAGATAGGATTTAACCTATCTTTTTATACCTGATGTCCACAGTTTTTTGTAAGTCTATTTTTTTGAGAAAGGTATGAATTTAAAGCTCCAATATAAGCATTTGCAGTTGCTTGCATAGTATCTATACTCAATCCATGCCCTACAAAAGCTTGACTATTTTCAAAGCTAACTCTTGTTGTAACTTTTGCTAAAGAGTCTTTACCTTCACTTACAGATATAACCTTATAATCTTTTAATTCTCCAGAATATCCAGTGATTCTATCTATAGTTTTAAAAATAGCATCCATTGTTCCATCACCTAAACCAGCATCTTTTATGATTTTATCTTCATATTTTATAGATACAGCTGCCATTGGCATACCACTTGAACAGTCGCTTATTTGTAAACCTACTAATTCATAAATTTTATCATGATTTAAAGCTTCATCAGTTATCAACATTCTTACATCATCATCTGTTATATCTTTTTTCTTATCTGCTAAAACTTTAAATCTTTCAAAAGCTGCATTTAATTCATCATCACTAACTTTATCAAATCCTAATTGAACTATTTTATCTCTAAATGCTGCTCTTCCACTATGTTTTCCTAAAATCAATGTGCTATCTTTGATAACTCCTACATCTTCAGGTCTCATAATTTCATAAGTTTCTTGATGTTTTAAAACACCATCTTGATGGATACCACTTTCGTGTGCAAAAGCATTTTTACCAACAATTGCCTTATTTTGTTGTGGTTCAACTCCAGTTATTGTTGCAATTAATCTTGAAGTTGCATAAAGTTCAGGTGTATTAATATTTGTATATAAATCTCCAAATATATCTTTTCGTACCTTTATAGCCATAACAGCTTCTTCTAAAGCAGAATTTCCTGCTCGTTCACCCAAACCATTTATAGTAACTTCTATTTGTCTAGCACCATTTAAAACTGATGCTAAAGTATTAGCTGTTGCCAATCCTAAATCATTGTGATTATGAACTGAAATTATTGCTCTATCTTTTGCATATTCACTCAACTCTTTTATCATAGAAGCTAACTCTGTTGGTAATCTATATCCAACAGTATCTGGTAAATTTATTGTCTTTGCTCCTGCATTTATAACTGCATCCATAACTTCTTTTAAAAATGATATTTCACTTCTTCCAGCATCTTCACAAGAAAACTCTACATCTTCAACAAAAGTTTTAGCATATTCAACAGCTCTTACAGCTCTTTTTATAACTTCATCTGGTGTCATTTTTAATTTATATTGCATATGAATAGGACTTGTTGCAATAAATGTATGAATTCTATGTTTATTTGCTTTTTGTACTGCTAAACCTGCTTGTTTTATATCATTTTCTATTGCTCTACTTAAAGAACAGATAGTTGAATTTTTAACAATTTGTGCGATTTGACTAACTGCATCAAAATCACCTGGACTAGCTGCTGCAAAACCAGCCTCTATTACATCAACTCCTAATTTCTCTAATTGTAAAGCAACTTTTATCTTTTCATCAGTATTCATAGAGCAACCAGGGCTTTGTTCTCCATCTCTTAAAGTAGTATCAAATACAATAATTTTATTTTTATCCATAATATTTACCTTTTAATTTAACATTTGATTATATCTTTTTTTAAATAAAAAAAGAAAAACAGATTTTTGGAATATTTAATTATAAATTTATAATTAGAGTGATTGTTTTAAGAGGAGTAGAGAGTTTACACTTTTAATGAAATTGCTTTTAAAAATATCAAATATTTTCATATTACTCTCCTTTTTTATAAATAGTTCTGAAAGTATATTTTATTTTTTTATAATTGTCAAGGAAAAATTTTATCGTTTGTAAAATATATATAAATTTATTTCAAAGTATAACTTTGAAATAAATTAGTTTATGAGTTTTCAGTAGGTTTAGTTTCTTCTATTTGAGAATTTTCAGAAGATTTATCTTCAATATTATCTTTTTGCTCTTCTTTTACTTCACTTTTTGAAGTTTCATCTTCTTTTTCTTCTTCTTTATTTAAGGCTTCTGTATGTAAATCTTCATCTTCAAAAACAGTTCCACCATTTCCTTTTATGATTTCCCTTACTCTTTCACCTGAAATTACTTCTATATCAAGAAGTTCTGCAGTCATTTCCTCTATTGATTGACTATTATCTCTTAAAGCTTGAAGTACAACTTTGTATCTTTCATTTAGAGTATCTTTTACATGGTTATCAAGTTCTTTTGCCATAGCATCTGAAAAATCTTTTTGAGTTTGTCCACCTAAAAATTGGTTTGTTCTTCTTTCCAATACCATTAATCCAGCAATATCACTCATTCCATAAATAGTAGCCATAGATTTTATAATATTTGTTGCTCTTTCTAAATCATTTCCAGCACCAGTTGAAATTTCACCAATAAATACTTCTTCTGCAGCTCTTCCACCTAAAAGAACATCAACTTCAGCTATAAGTTCATGTTTTTGCATAAGATACTTGTTCTCTTCAGGAGTATTAAGTGTGTATCCTAAAGCTGCTAAACCTCTTGGTACTATTGATACTTTATTTACTTTTTTTGCACCTTTTGTAATTTCAGCAATTAAAGCATGTCCACTTTCATGGTAAGCTACAATTTTTCTCTCTTTTGGAGATATTCTTCTACTCTTTTTTTCTAATCCAGCAATTTGTCTTTCAACTGCTTCTTTAAAATCAGTTGCTTCAACTTCATTTTTAGAAGCACGTCCTGCTAAAAGTGCAGCTTCATTTATAATATTTGCTAAATCAGCTCCTGCAAGACCAGCTGTCATTTTAGCAACTTCTTTTAAATCAACATTTTTAGCCAATTTTACATCTTTAATATGTACATTTAAGATCTCTATTCTTCCTTCATAATCAGGCTTATCAACTAAAACTTGTCTATCAAATCTTCCTGGTCGTAAAAGTGCTGGGTCTAAAACTTCTGGTCTATTAGTTGCAGCAAGTACAATTACTGGTGCTGATTCAGTAGAAAAACCATCCATTTCAGCTAAAAGCTGATTTAATGTTTGTTCTCTTTCATCATTTCCACCCATTGGTCCACCACTAGCTCTACTTTTTCCAATGGCATCTATCTCATCAATAAATATAATAGCAGGTGCTACTTTTTTTGCCTGTTCAAATAAATCTCGAACTCTACTTGCACCAACTCCAACAAACATCTCAATAAATGCTGAACCAGAAACAGATAAAAACTGTACATCAGCTTCACCAGCTACTGCTTTTGCTAAAAGAGTTTTTCCAGTACCTGGAGGTCCTACAAGTAAAACACCTTTTGGAATTTGAGCGCCAAGTCTTACATATCTATCAGGAGCTTTTAAGAAATCTACAACTTCTTGAACTTCCTCTTTTGCCTCTTTATTTCCAGCCATATCATCAAATTTTACTTTAGGCTTTTCAGAATTTATCATTTTTTTAGAAGAACCTATTCCAAGTATTCCTCCACTTCCACCACCCATAGATTTTTGCATTCTTTTAACTAAGAACATCCAAATAGCAAAGAATAAGAAAATAGGAATTACCCAACCAAAAAGAATATCTGATAAAACATTTTCTTCATTTATTCCACCATATCCAATATTATATTTTTCTAATTCAGGAATTAAAGTTTCATCAGGAACTACTCTTCTTGCTGTATAAGTAACTCTTTGTATTCCATCATTTTTGCTTATCGCTCTAATTTGAGTATTTCCAATACCAACATACTCAATTTTACCAGAACTTATCAATTTCTTTAACTCTGAATAAGCAATAGTTTTATTTGAACCACTATTACTACCAAAGGCTTGTATATTTTGGTTTGGTGTAGCATTTACTACTTCTTCTGGCATAATTACTTTAAAAGCAAATATAGTAACTATTGCAAAAATTACAAATATTAAAATTGGATTATTATTAAAAAAGTTGTTGTTATCGTTGTTATTATGATTATTATTTGGCTGTCTATTATTTTGAGGTCTGCCATTTTGTCGTTTGTTATTCATCTTTTAAGACTCCTTACTATTTTTGAAAACTATTGTTACCCATTCATTTTTATGAATAGTTTTTAGTTCTTTTAAATCTTGAAATTTATTTAAAACTCTTTTTTCATGTTTATCTAAAATTCCTGAAAGTATCAATACACCATCATCATTTAAACATTTTTTCAAATCACCTGCTATCATAACAAGTACATCTGCTATTATATTTGCTACAACTACATCATATTTTTTTGTTGATTTTGAAGCTGAACCAATCCAAAATTGATTAAATTTCTCCTTATTTAATTCAAAATTAGATTTTGTACTATCTATACAAATCTCATCTGTATCACAAATATCAACAATTGCACCTTTTTTAGCACTAGCTATTGCTAAAATTCCACTTCCTGTTCCAACATCGAGTAAAGTATCATTTTTTTGAACAAACTCATCGATTGCTTCTATGCAAGATGAAGTTGTTTCATGATGTCCTGAACCAAAAGCTAATGCAGGATCGATGATAATATCTATTTTATTGTCCTTTTTTTCTTCCCAAGATGGACGAATATAAAAACTTCCAACTTCAACTGATTTTATAGAGTCTTGATATTTTTTAATCCAATCTATATTATCTTTCTTTTCACAAGATATCTCACATTCAGTTTGCAAAACTTCACCAAACTTTTTTACAGCCTCTGCAAAATCATCAAGATTATCTTCACTTCTTATTATTATAAATCCATCATTCTCTTCAATTGCATCAGTTGTGATAGACTCAACTAAATCCAAAAAAAGTTCATAATGGCTTTGTGGTTTTATCGCCAATTCAAAATATTGTTTAGACAAAAATTTTCCTTTTCTAATTTTTTTAAAAAGTGTAATATTTTATCTAAATAACTTTTTATATATATTAAATTTAAAAAAAGCTATCAATTAAATCTCTCATAACATCTACATCTGAAACTTTATTTACAATATCTCTAAACTCATTTGCTCCAGTGTAACCTTTTGAGTAAGCATGCAAAAGTTTTCTAAATATTATAGCTCCATAATTGCCATGAAACTCAAGCATCTTGTCATAATGTTCTAAGATTATCTCTTTTTTTATACTATTATCAATATCCTCAAGACCATGTTTTAATTGATAAAATACCCAAGGTTTTCCAATAGCACCTCGTCCTATCATCACTCCATCAGCTTTAGTATATTCTAAGACTTCTTTAGCCTTAGCATAATCTTTTATATCACCATTTGCAATAACAGGAATTGAGATAGCTTCTTTCATCTGTTTTATTGCATCATAATCAACTGGTGCTTTATATTTTCCAGCTCTTGTTCTTCCATGAACAGATACAAAATCAACTCCACAAGCTTCTACTACTTTTCCTATTTCAACTGGGATTTTTTCATTTACTCCAAGTCTTACTTTTGCACTCGTATACTGTTTTTTTGAGTATTTTTTTACTGTACTTAAAATTTCTTCAAGCTTATTTAAATCACCAAGTAGGTTTGAACCACTTCCATGATTAAATACTTTTGGAGCTGGACAACCACAGTTTAAGTCAATTCCATCAATGCCTTCAACATCATTTAGTATTTCAACAGCTGCTTTTACTAAATCTACACTATTTCCTGCAATTTGAACAAAATATGGATCTTCACTTGGAGATTTTTCTACCATTTTTAGAGTTCTTGCACTTTTATATACTAAAGCATTTGAACTAATCATTTCTGAAATAGTTAAATCTGCACCAAATTTTTTAACAACACTTCTAAAAGGTAAATCTGTATAACCTGCAAGTGGTGCTAACACCACTAAAGGTCTTGTAAAATCAAGTTTTTTTTCCATTATTTATATGATAGAGTTTCTAAATTGTAGTGTTTTCCAGCATCTTTTAAATCTAAAAGAGCTTTAAATGCTAAGAAGTCTTCTTCAGGTGAATTTGCTAAAGTTTCTCTTAATTTATCAATCATCTCTAATTCACTTAAAACATATAAATTTGCAGTTGTTGCTTCGTCAAATTCATTTGATAATTTTTCAAAAATATTTATCAATCTATCTGGGTTTAACTCTTTTTGATAAAGTTTTGCTAGTTCTAAATAATCATTATTTGTAAATTCAACATTTTTTACAATTTCTATAATTTCTTCATCAGTAAAACCAAACTCTTTATTATCAATATCTTTTTTTAACAATTCAAAAGCCAATTCTTTATCAAGTTTGATATTTTTATAAAGCTTTTTAACAGTTGTCATACTTTTTTCTTTGATAATATTTTTTAAAGCTATTTTTACAATATCAAAATCATAATTATCCGCTTTTTTAACAACATCAACAGCAAAATCAACTTGTTCATTTATTTTATTTATCAAGTTTTTCTTTGCAATTTCAGAATTTGTCTCAAGTTTTACAACTTTTTCACTAACATATTTTCCATTATTAATATCTTGAATAGCAGTAACAATTCTATTAAAATCAGGATTTGTAGAGTCAAAGCTATTTTTTGTAACACTTAAATCAAAAGCACCAAAAAGTTCTGCTATATTCTTAAATTTTTGTGTTCTATATACAGCTTTTGTATCTTTTCCTAATAGTTTTGATTTCAAAATATCAACCGTTGTATCCAAATCAGAATCAACAAATTTTTGTTTTATATATTTTATAAAACCATAAAAAATTATGTGTAAGTATGTAGCAACCATTAAAAATAATACTGGTAATACTATCCATACTGCAACAGGAAATGTAAAACTATTTCCAAAAAATGTAAGTGTATACTCTCCTAACTCTAAACTATATGTATATCCAAATAATAGAATAAGAAATAGTATTGTAGCTAAGATATAAAGTTTAAGACCCATATTCTGTCCTTTTTGTATTTTACGAGTTTCTATTATACAAGAAAATATATAAATTATTTATGATATGGATGGTTGTTTTGGATACATAAGGCTCTAAATATCTGCTCTGTTAAAACAATATTTGCTATTTTATGTGCAAAAGTTAATTCACTAAGAGATATAACACTATCACATTTAGCTAAAAAATCCCTTTCAAAGCCAAAAGCTCCACCTATAAAAAAATTTATTTCATTCTTATCTTCTATTAATTTTGAAAAAGCATAAGTATCAACTTTTTTACCTAAAACATCTAAAGCTACATTAAAGCCTTTTAAAAGTGGCAAATAAGTTTTTGTATATACTTCTTTAGCTTCTTTATCCCCTATACTTTGTGCTTTTGCTATATCTTTATTAAAGATATAATGAACTTCAACTTTTGCATATTTTGATGACATTTTTATAAATTCTTTTATAATTTTATCAAAATCATCAGTTGTTGGTTTCAATATTGCATAAATATTAATTTTCATCTAAAAATGCACTTCCTACAACATTGAATCTTATATTTTCTATTATATCATCAACTTTTACTCCACCTATTGCACAAACTGGATGTTTTGATATTTTTGCCAAATATGAAATTTTATCTCCTAAAATTGTATCAACATCTTTTGTTGATGTATTTTTATAAGCACCTAATCCTATCATATCAATATCCAAAGAGTTTGATTCAAGAATTTCAATTTCATTATGAGTTGAAAGCCCTAATAGTTTATTTTTTATTTTTGCCCTTAAAAGCTTTATTGCTATTTTTTTATCTTTATGAATTTTAAAAAAATCTTCTTGTCCTAAATGAACCCCATCTGCAAAATCTATAAGTTCAATTTTATCATTTATAATAATAGGAATATTTAGACTAGATTTTAAATATAAAAGATTGTTTTGTTGAATTTCTAAAGATGATATTTTATCTCTATATTGTACTAATTTTACATCTTTTTTTTTACATAAATCTACAAATTTTTCTAAAGACATATTCCTTTTTAAAAGTGTTTCATAATCGCATAAAACATATAAGTAGTTAAAAGCTTCAAGTTTAAAACCTAAAGCTTTTTCTAAATTTGAAGTCATGTTCTAACTAATTTTCTCTTGATTAAAAATTGTTAATAAATCAGTAATAGTTTGTTTCATTTTTTGTCTATTAACAACCATATCAATAGAACCTTTTTCTAGTAAAAACTCTGCTCTTTGGAAGCCTTCTGGTAAATCTGCTCCGATAGTTTGTTTAATAACCCTTTGTCCAGCAAATCCGATCAAAGCTCCAGGTTCAGCCATGATAATATCACCCAAAAATGCAAAAGATGCCGAAACTCCACCCATTGTTGGATCTGTTAAAATAGAAATATATGGTAATTTTTCACTATCAAGTTTTTTAAGTGCTGCTGAAGTTTTTGCCATTTGCATTAAAGCAAAAGTTGATTCTTGCATTCTTGCACCACCCGAAGCTGATACTATGATAACTGCTTCTCTTTTTTCTATTGCTCGATTTACTGCTCTTACAATCTTTTCACCTTCAACACTACCTAAACTTCCTCCCATAAAAGCAAAATCAAAAACAACAAGTTGAACTGGAATTTGATTAATTTTACACTCTCCACTTATAACTGAAGATGTTCTTCCTGTTTTCTCAAGTCCCTCTTCTACTCTTTTTTTATAAGATAGTTTATCAACGAATTTTAAAGGATCATTTGGCTTTAAAGAAGCATCAAATTCAACAAAACTATTCTCATCTGCTAATATTTCTATTCTTCTTTTTGCACCAATTCTCATATGAAATGAACATTTTGGACAAACATTATCTTGATTCTCTACTTCTTTAAAAAACATCAAAGCACTACAAGAAGGACACTTCACCCAGTGGCTTGGTGCATCTTTTTTTGTTGCTTGTTCTTTATCTTTATTATCAAATGAAATTTTGCTAAATAGATTTCTTAAATCCAAAATTTTCTCCTTATTTTATATTCTCAAACTTATCAAGTTCATCAAGTTTTTCCCATGGATAATCAGCTTGTCCAACTTGGCCTCTTGCAGCTACATCTGCATAAAGGAAAGTAGTAGAACTTGGTTTATCCAAATTAAACTTTTGAGTTATCCATCTTGGCGTTAAAGCAAATGTATCCATTACAAATTGTGATAATTTGTCATCATTATGTTTTGTATACGTTCCCATAGTATCAACTGAAACAGATGTTGGTCTTGCAACACCAATAGCATAAGATATTTGAACTATTGCTTTTTTAGATAAGCCTGATGCAACTATATGTTTTGCTATCCAACGTGCCGCATAAAGTCCACTTCTATCAACTTTTGTATAATCTTTACTACTTTGAGCTCCACCACCAATAGGTGCATATCCACCAAAACTATCAACAATAAGTTTTCTTCCTGTTAGTCCACTATCGTGTAAAGATGAGTGATTTACATATCTTCCTGTTGGATTTATATGAATAATTGTATTATTTTTATCATATAAATTTGAAGGTAATCCAGAATTATCAATCAATCCTTGAATAGTCTTTCTAACTTCTTCAATAGTCATACCTTCAACACAAGGTGCTGATACAACTATTGTGTGAATTTTCTGTGGTTTACAATTTTCAAAATTCTCTTTTGTTTCATAATCAACAGTAACTTGTGTTTTTATATCAACACCAAATTTATCATTGTTTTTTAGAGCATAATTATAAACTGTATCACAAAGTTTTCTTGCATAAACTATTGCTGCTGGCATATATTCATCTGCTTCATTTGAAGCAAATCCAAACATAATTCCTTGATCTCCAGCTCCTATTTCTCCAGTTGTTTGATCAACTCCTTGACTTATATCTGGGCTTTGTTGATTTAATAAAACTTGAACTTTTACTTCATCAGGGTGCAATGCTTGTTCTTTTGTGAATGCACTTTTCCCATCATATCCAATTTTTGCTAATGTATCTTTTACTATTTTTTCATAATCATTTTGTGATAATTTTGCATTAGATTTTACTTCACCACCGATAACTATATGTTTTCCAGCTACAAATACTTCACTTGCAACTCTACTATTACTATCTTCAATTATTAATCTATCAACTATAGAGTCTGCTATGATATCAGCACATTTATCAGGGTGTCCAGGGCTTACAACTTCACTTGTAAACAGATATTGAGATTTTTTTTCCATTTTGTTTTCCATCCTTTGTTTTCCACAAGCTTTAGCTTGATTTGTTTTCCATCTTTTGTTTTCCATTTTGTATATCTTATAAAATATTTAAGAAAATTAAAATAAAAATTTAAAGAATCAGTTTTCTCATTTTGAGAAAAAAGTTCTTAATTTTATCTAAATATAACTTATATTTTTAAAATTATTCAACAGTTACAGATTTTGCTAAGTTTCTTGGCATATCTACATCATTTCCAAGTCTTATAGAAATCTCCATAGATAAGAGCTGTAAAACCACTAACATTTCAAAAAATTCAAGCATATAATGTTCACTTTTATTTATTTTGATAAAATCATCAGCTAAATCAAAATCCAGTGGCGATATAGCACAAATTGTACTATCTCTTGCACTTAACTCTTCAACATTTGATTTTATTTTATCATACAGCATATTTTGTGGCATAAGTGCAATTGTAAATAGTTCTGGATCTGCAAGAGCGATTGGTCCATGCTTCATCTCTCCAGCTGGATAACCTTCCGCATGTAAATATGAAATCTCTTTTAATTTTAAAGCACCTTCTAAAGCAAGTGGATAGAAAACATCTCTTCCTATAAAGAAAAATCCATGCCCATGTAAATATCTTTTTGATAGTCTTTTTGCTTTTTCATGTATACTATCTTCTATTTTTAAAGATTTTGGAACTTCTCTTAAAGTTGAAACCTCACTTTGAAGTTTCTCTTTTGAAATACTATTTCTTATTTTTCCAAAATACAAGCTTAACATCCATAAAACAACTGTTTGAGTAGAAAATGCTTTCGTAGAAGCAACACCTTTTTCTATTCCAGCTCTTGTTAAAATAGTCGCATCAGAAACTCTTGTCATAGAAGAGTTATCAACATTACAAACAACTAAAGTTCTAAGTCCTGCATTTTTTGCCATTTTTAAAGCTTCTAAAGTATCCGCTGTTTCACCACTTTGAGAAATCACAATAAAAAGAGTATCAGTTGTTAAAAGTGGCTCTTTATATCTAAACTCACTTGCAACTTCAACAGAACATTTTATTTTTGACAATCTTTCAAACAAATAAGAAGATGTAATTCCAGCATGGTATGAAGTTCCACAAGCACAAATTTTTATCTCATTTATCCCATCCAATATTGAAGGATTTATCTCATCAAAATTTATCTCACTATCTTTTATTCTTCCAAGCATACAATCACTCACAACATCACTTTGCTCATAAATCTCTTTTTCCATAAAGAATCTAAAACCATTTTTTTGAGCAAATTGTTTAGAAGTTGGAAGCTTTGACCATAATACATTTTTATTAAAAAACTCTATGTTTGAAGCCGTTGCAACTCCACCCATTCTATCTTCAAGATAAACTACATCTTTTGCTAGTCCTATCAAAGCTGAATCAGATGAAGCAAATAAAATCTCATCTTTTTCATTTCCACGAGCAACTATCATAGGACTTCCAAGTTTATAGAAAAATACTTTTTCTGGTTCAACTTTTGTAATAAGCAAAATTGCATAAGCACCTTCAAGTCGCTCTATTGTATTTTGGAAAGCCTTTGTTGCATCATTTAGTTGATTATAAAAACTTTCAAAAAGATGTACTATAACTTCTGTATCTGTTTGAGATACAAAATGATGACCTTTTTGTATAAGTTCATCTTTTAACTCTTTATAGTTTTCAATAATTCCATTATGAACAACATAAGAGTATTCACCTAAGTGTGGATGTGCATTTAGTTCTGTTGGTTTTCCATGAGTTGCCCATCTTGTGTGTCCGATACCTAAATAATAATCTTGTTTTGGTACAGAGTTTACTTTTTCTTCAAGATTTACAAGCTTTCCAACTGCTTTAAAAACATCAATATTATCATTTTGTAATAGAGCAATACCAGCACTATCATATCCTCTATATTCAAGCTCTTTTAAACCATCCAATAAAATCTTTGTAGTATCTTGTTTCCCAATATATCCAACTATTCCACACATAAATTTCCCTTAATTTTATATATTATTTCATTTTAAAATCTAAGATTATATATAAATCTTACTAAATATCAAGTTTTGATAAAAGTTGATTGTGTATTTTGCCGTTCGTCGCAACAATATATTTATCTTCAAATAGATTATATTCTCCACCACTTATATTTGTGATTTTTCCACCAGCTTCACTTAATATCAAAACTCCTGCACTAACATCCCAAGGTTTTAAATTCATCTCATAATAACCTTCAAAAGTTCCCTTTGCAACCATACACAAATCAATAGAAGCACTTCCTAGTCTTCTTAAATCTTGACAATGTGGTAAAACATCTTTGATTTTTTTCAAAACATCATTTAAATCATCTTCATTTGAACCACTTGTATATGGAAATCCTGTGGCTAGAAGTGATTTTTGTAAATCTTCTTCTGTACTTACTTTTAATTCCTTACCATTTAAAAATGCACCTTTTCCAACTTTTGCAACATAAAGTTCATCTAAAATTGGATTATAAACAACAGCTAAATATGGCTTTTTATTTTTGTAAACTCCAACAGATATAGCAGTATGAGGAACTCCATTTACAAAGTTTGTAGTTCCGTCTATCGGGTCTATTATAATTGAATTATTAAATTCTACTTTTGAGTTATCTGACTCTTCAGCGATTATATTAAACTCTTTAAAATGTTTGCTAAAGTGTTTTTTTAAATAGTTTTCAACAGCAACATCATATTTTGTAACTAAATCTTTTTTTGCTTTAAAAGTTACATCTTTATTTGAATAAAAACCTTTTTTTAAGATTTTTCCAGCTTTTTTTATAATTTTTATTAGTTTCTTTTTCACTATTTTTCCTAAATTTTTTTGTATTTTATCTAATTGAAACAAAATATATGTAAAATCTCGTTTATGAAAGATTTTATACCTATTTCAAATCAAACTTTTACTTTTGGGGATTGTAAAAATTGCCAAGCACAATGTTGTAGTGGCTTATATGGAAGTATATATTCTCAAATATTAAAAGAAGAGTTTGAAACTGTTTACAAAAATTTTCCTATTTTATTTATCTTTGGTTCTTTAGATTTTATAAAACCTGTAATTTTGCTATCAAATGGCTTTGATTTTTGTCCACATTTAAAAAATTTTAGATGTACAATTTATGAAAATCGCCCAAAAGTTTGTAAAACTTATCCTTTGAGTCCACATTTGGATAATCAAATCTATATAGATATTTCTTGTCCTGAACTAAATAAAGGGACAAATAAACTAAATTTTAAAGATGAGATATTTGAAAATTATTGCGAAAAATATATCCAAACTCACTTTGAATTTGAAAATCTTAAAAGAAAAGATTTTCAACTTGTTTGTACAATAAGAAATGAAAATTTTTATAAATATATGGGAGATGAAAACTCTAGTTATCTAAACTTCCATAAGCTTTCACTTGAAAGTTTAGAAAAACTAGAATTAAATTTATAAAAAAATTACTTTATTTCACAAATTAAAACTTCATTTGAACAGAAGCATGAATCGTTCTTCTATCACCTAAATAATTACTACTAACCCAATATTCTTTATCAAAAGCATTATTTACATTTAATCTAAAAGTCAAAGGATAAGTTGTCGCATTTGTAGTATATCTAGCACCAAGATTTACCAATGTATAACTATCTATTTTATCAGTATTTAGATTATTTCCATAGAAACTTCCAGTATAGTTTGCTCCACCATTTACTGCAAAATCAATAGTATCAAATGGAGTATATTCTAAATATAGTTTTACGAAATTATCTGCAACATTACTAGGTCTTTTACCTTCCAAAGCAGGATTGTTTTTATTTTCCTTTACTTTTGCATCAAGTATAGTAAAGCCTCCAAGAGCTGTTAGATTATCTGTGATTTTACCAGTTGCTGTAACCTCAAATCCTTTATGAACTTGTCTTCCATCTTGAACATATTTTGGTTTTGTAATATCATCATTATCATAAAATTCAAAAGCTTTATCTATTTCGAAATAAGTAGCTGTTAGGAGTGTATTACCTAAAGTAAGTTTTGCTCCAACTTCTATTTGGTCACTTTTAACTGGTTCCATCATCTCATTTGCATTTATAACTGCGTATCCACCATAAGTATCACCAGCTATTCCACCCATTTCTAAAGCTTCCATATATGTTGTATATAAAGTTAAATTTTCTATTGGTTTATATACAAGTGAAGCTGATGGAGTCAATTTACTTTTTTTATAGTTATCATCTTTATATTCAAATTCAACATAATTTGCTCCTACAAGTAAATCCCATTCTGGACTAAAACTTATACTATCTCCAATAATATAGTTTGTACTTTTTAAATATTGTTCATTTTTAAAAGTTGAAGTAATAGAATCTTTCATAGGTTCACTATGATATGTTGGATTATTAAAAGATAATCCAGTCACAGTTACATTTGCAGCAGAAGAATAGCCATATCTATTCCCACTTGTTTTTGATTCACCTTTTTGCATTCCAAGAGTCAATTGATGTTCTACTCCAACTGTATCAAAGTCAAAATCAAAGAAAGCATTTACACCATAACCATCTCTATCTTGTAACCATTCAGAATTATCTGTATATTTGCTATAAGTTCCATCTGATGATATACGTCCAGAAGACTGTACACCTTTGCGTGTCAAAGTTTCGTTCATATAAGCCGCTCTAAAATTTATATTGTCATTGATATTCCATAAAAGATTTGTACTATATCTTCTTGTTTCTCTATCATTAAATGTCCACTTTTCTCCCCAAAGTTTATTTGCATCTATTGTTTTTGCACTTGGTCTTTTTACTCCACTACTCAAGTTCCATGACATAGGCATTCCATCCATTCTATATTTACTATCTGAAACTGTTGCTTGAAGAAGTAGATTATCCGTTGGTTTATAATCAAGTGCTAGATTTATCATTTGTCTTTCTATACTTTGGTGTTCTATATGAGTGTCATTATCTTGACTAACTACATTTAGCCTATATCCTAGTTTTCCATCTTCAGTTAATGGGCCACCTAAATCTATATGAGTGTAGTATCCACTTTTACCCCCTGCATTACCAAGTGTTACACTATGCTGTGCTTTTGAGGTTGGTCGTTTTGGAATATAATTCATAATTCCACCTACACTATCTCCCCCATATAAAAACCCAGTTAAACCAGTAATAGTTTCTATTCGTTCAAACTCTTCAGAGTTAGCATTTTCAAAATATTGCCATTTTTCTCTTTTCATACCATCAAAAGCAGCTGTGTTAATACTAAATCCTCTAAGATTTATAGGATTCCACCATTCTCTTCCTTGATTTGTAACAGAATGAACAACAGGATTTATTTTATAGATTGAATCAACTGAAGTTGCTTGAATATTTTGTATTAAATCTTCTGTGATTACATTTATTGATACTGGTGTATCTTGAAGTGATTTACCTTTCCAAGGTCCTATCTCTGAAGTTTCATCTACAAGGTAGCCTGATTCTGCACTTCCATTTTTATAATTAGAACTAGAAACAGATATTTCATCTAAAACAGTAGTATTACCAAAGTTTTGATATTTTGGTTTTTCTATTATGTAAATTATACTATCTTCTTCGATAGCTTTGAGATTATGTTCTTCTAGTACACTATTTAGATTACTTAATACCGTACCCCCCCCCGAAACTCAACTTTTCTGAATCTACTATTTTATTCTTCAAATCTTTTGATTTTGAAATATATGTTACATTATATTTCTTTACTATATTCTCTACTGCTTCTTGCAAACTTATCTCTTTTGCATTTAACATTGTTCCACTTAACATCATTGATGCTAAAACTGAAATGAAAATCTTTCTTTTCATCCTAAATCCTTTGTATTAATTTTGAGAATTTGTTTCTCTATATAGTAAGACGATTAACTTGAAAAAAATGGACAATTTTTGCAAAAGAATTTTGAAATTTGTTAGCCAGAGTTACCTTTGGTAACAAAAATAGATGAAATTAGTTATTTTTATTTTTAGATTACTTGGATTATAAAAAAGTAAAACTAAAAACTTTTTTCTAAAAATAGAAAAAAGTTTGAATAGTTTTATTTACGAAAAGATGAAGAAGCTACGATTGATAAAAACTCATCTTTTGTTTTTTTATCACTTTTAAAAAGTCCTCTTAAAGATGAAGTTACTGTTGTAGAACAGATTTTTTCAACTCCTCTCATTTCCATACACATATGTCTTGCATCTATCATAACTGCAACACCTTTTGGTTTTAAGTGTTCATTTAAAGCTTCACAGATTTGTTCTGTCATCTGCTCTTGAATTTGAAGTCGTCTTGCAAAAACATCTACAACTCTTGGGATTTTAGAAAGCCCTACAACTTTTCCATTTGGAATATATGCAACATGTGCTTTACCAATAATAGGCAACATATGATGCTCACAAAAAGAGTAAAACTCTATATCTTTTACAACAACCATCTCATCATTTGTTGATGTAAAGAGTGCTTTTTGTATGATTTCTTTTGGATTCAATTGATATCCACTAAACATAAACTCATAAGCTTTTCTAACACGCTTTGGAGTATCAAGTAAACCTTCTCTATTTATATCTTCTCCAACATACTCTAAAATATTTTTTACTGCATTTTCGAAATTTATCTCATTATTCATAAAAATTTATTCCTTTCATATTTAAAATTAGATCCATCCTTTTTTCTTAAATATTATCAATGGACTAACTGCTGCTAAAACCATAATTCCTATTGAGAAAAGATAACCATATTCCCAATTTAATTCTGGCATATTTACAAAGTTCATTCCATAAATACTCGCTATTAGCGTTGGTGGTAAGAAAATAACATTTACAATTGTAAATATTTTAATAACTTTATTTTGTTGTACACTCAAAAGTCCAACAAAGATATTTTGTAAATAATCTAATCTTTCAAAATTAAAATTTGTATGTTCAATCAAAGATTTAATATCTTTTAACATTATTGGTATCTCTTTTTTCTCATCTACAAATTTTTGAGATTTTATCAAAGAATTTAGAATTCTTTGCTTATCTGTAAGATTTTCTCTTATTTTCATATTCAAATCTTCAAAAGTAGATATTTTTTCCAAAATATCTTCAGTATCTGAATCATCATGAAATACTTTTTTTCTCAAAACCGTTATATCTTTACTTAAGTTTTCAATAATATCAGCATCAGCATCGATTCTAATATCGATGATTTGACAAAAAATTGAATAACCATTTTTATACTCTCTTGGACTAGCTAATAATCTTTTCGTAAAAGTACTAAAACTTGCCAAATTCTTATATCTAACAGATATTAAAAGTTTTTCTTGAAGAATAAAAGATACCGTTTCATTGATAGGTTCATTTTTATCATTGATCAAGAAATAACTATTTATCTCAATTCTATTATCTTCTTCCCAATACCTAGAACTTAGTTCTATCTCTTCTGTTTCTTGTTTTGTAGGAAACTTCATATCAAAAAGTTCCTCAACAGCTCTTACTTCACTTGTTGTTGGGAAAAGCATATCTATCCAAATAACACTACTTTTATCTTCATCATTACTGATAAAATCAATCCCTTCAACTACTGTGAGCCTATTGTCTTTTTTTAAATAACAATTTATCAATATACGCTCCTTTATTGAATCATACTTCCCATATCCCAAATTGGCGTAAATATTGCAATTACAATGAAAAGAATTAAACACGCCATAAATATTAGAAATATTGGTTGTATCAATAAAATTAAAAAATTTACGCTATCATCAAATCTATTCTTATAAATCTTTTTAATCTCACAAATAGTAAGTTCCAAAGAGTTTGAAACTTCTCCTGTATTTAAAAGATTTAAAACAATATCATCAAAAATTTCTGATTTACTAAATGAATAGCTAATGGTTTTTCCATTTTCTAACAAATTATTAATACTATATATTTTATCCAACAAATATTTGTTTTTTAATAAAAGATGTGCAGTTTGAAAAGCTTTATGAAACTCATATTTTGATTTTTGCATTATGTCTATAACCAAAAATAGTTTATATAACTCGAAATTTAGGTATATTTTTCTTATTAATGGAATATTCTTCAATAACATTTTGGTTACAAGAAAATTGAATCTTGTGCTATATTTAGAAAGAAAGATATAAAAAAGTATGAGTAAAATTGGAGTTAATATTAAAAAAATAAAATACTCTCTAAAAAAATATTCCATATAAAGTAAGATTTTTGTAGCAAGTGGTAAATGATTTCCAGCTTGTGCAAAAATAGATTTAAAATTTGGTACAACTATCAAAAATATAGCAATAATTGAAGCAATAAAACTAAAACTTAAAAATATAGGGTATGAAATAGCTTTATAAAAACTCTTTTTCATCAATATTGACTCATTTAAAAAAATATAAATTGCTTCAATACTCAAACTTAAATTTGAACTATTTTGAGAAATTTCTAAAAAAGATTTTATGTTTGTATCTATTTTAAATCTATCTAACTCATTTTTTATAGGCTTTGAATTTGATAAAGAGTAATTTATAGTTTGCAAAAAATCTATAATATTTTTATCTTTTCTATTTTTTATCAAAATTTCCAAGGCATCACTTATATTTATATTTGCTTTTAGCATCAAATTCAATTCATAAAATATATCTTTCAAATTTTTTTCATCAATTGTGATTTTTTTGTTTAAATTAAAACTTTTTTGCTCTTTAATATCCAAAATATTTTTAGATATTTTTTGTTCTTCTAGTTCTGTATTTGTTACAATTTTAGTTTTTATTTGTCCATTTTCTTGATATTTGATTTTATATTTTTTCATCAAAAGTTTACCACTTTGTAAACTTCATCAATATTTGTAATCTTTTTATCAACTTTTTCTTTTCCATCATCAAGCATTGTTTTAAAATTGATAGTTTTTAAATACTCTTTAAACTCATTTAAACTTGCTTTTTGAAAAATCAAAGATGATATTTTTTCATCAACTTTTAAAATTTCAGCTATGGAACTTCTATCATAAAATTTTGTAAAATTACACTTTTTACAACCACTTGCCATACAACTTTTGCAATAAGTCAAAACCAATCTTTGAGCCATAATAGCTTTTAAAGTTGTAGATATTAAAAAAGGATCTGCTTTTAAATCAATCAATCTTGTGATTGTTTCCAAACAGTTTGAAGAGTGAATACTAGCTAGTACCAAATGCCCTGTAAGTGAAGATTGGAGTGCAATATCAAGAGAAAATTTATCTCTTATTTCTCCAATAAAAATGATATCGGGATCTTGCCTTAAAATATTTTTTAAAACAACTTCAAAACTAAGCCCTACTTTATTGTTTATAGGTACTTGATTTATACTATCTATTTTATATTCAATGGGGTCTTCAACTGTTATTATCTTTTTTTCATCACTATTTAACTCTTTTAAAATAGAGTATAAAGTTGTAGTCTTACCACTTCCTGTTGGACCAGATATCAAAATCAAACCTTGAGTTAGTTTTAAAACATCAAAAAGTGTAGAGTATATATCTTCACTCAAACCTAAAGTTTGAAGATTTTTATCTATGTTTTTATTGTCTAAAATTCTTAAAACTATTGATTCAGCGTCTATTGTTGGCATGGTTGAAAGCCTAAAATCATATTTTTTATCATCAATATATCGTGTAAATCTACCATCAAGAGCAAGGCGTGTTTGTGTCATATCCAAATTCGATATAAGTTTGACAAAAGATGAAAATATTTTAAGAAATTCAGCTTCAAAACTAAAAAATATTTTCAATCTCCCATCAACCCTAAATTTAAACAATACTAAATCTTTAAATTTTTCAATATGAATATCACTTGCTCTTTGTTCTATTGAATATAAAATAAGTTCATCTAAAAACTGTACAGTATATTTTTCAGAACTATTTTGAATTGTTGATTTTTGTGCAATTTTGTATAGATTTTTTCTACTTTCTAAATTTGATAATATAAATAAAATCTCAAATTCATCAACTTCAACATAAGTCAAAAGTTTTACAAAATCATCTTTTATAGTTGTTAAATTTGAGTTTTTACAAACTGCAAATTTCAAACTAATACTATCTTCACAAATCGGAATAATCAAATTTTTTATAAAATACTCTTGATCATATTTTTCAAATAAAGAGTAATCAATTAGAATTTTTAAAATACTCAATACTATTTACCTCCAATTTTATAATATTTTCATCTTTTTTTAATAAAACAAAATCTCTACTTATAAAATCAAGTTTGTAATTAGATATATAGTCGTTCAATTCCACCCAAGTATTATTTATAAAAGCATATTTTCCAACTATTGCACCAATTTCAAAATCAATTTTTTGACTATTTCCTAAATCTATTTTTTCTTCTTTTATATCTTCAATAGTTTCTGTTATTTCATCATTTTTGAGCAAATATTTTTGTTCTATTTTTTTGATATAAAACTTTGATATATCTATTCTTAAATCAAATAAATAATCATCAAATCCAACTTTTTTTAAACTCAAACTATAAATATTTGTAAAATTATTTAGAATTTCTATCTTATGTAAAAAATTTAATAAATCACTCTTTTTTGATTTTGCTTGTAAAAAAATATCATCTTTGCTATTTTCACTTTTTTGGATAAAAACATTGTTCTGTTTTGCTATTTCTTCAATATCATTTAAAAGTTCTAATGTTGATTTATCATATTTTTTATTTTCAAGATTTATTAATTCTATATTTTGAGCTTGGGCAAAATCTTCACTATTTTGTTGATAAAATAAAATATATATTAATAACAAAACCAATATAGGTAGTATATAAAGCTCTATTTTGATTTTTAAACTACTTGTTTCAAAGCTATTTTTGACTGAATTCAACATCTATTGTAGCCTCAAAAGTTTTACTATCTTCAATAAAATTTATAGAAGATGAAAATACATTTTTGCAATTTTCTAAAAAAAGATTTATATTCTCTTTTTTTTGTGAATTTAGAACAATTTTTGCCATATTTTGCCTAAATTCAAAAGATATCAAAACAATTCCATTTTTATCAATATTTTTTAGAATTTCATAAAAACTATCTTCAAAACTTCTAAAAGCATATTGTTCTTTTATATCTTCAATATTGACTATATTTTCTATTTTCTCTTCTACTTTTAGACTATTTTCATAGTAATAATATGAACAAAAAATAACTATAAAAATATAGAAAATATATATATAAAAACTCCAATCTCTTTTTAGTTCAATCTTTTTTAATGGTTCTTTTGAGTATTTTTTAGGAACTGTTTTTAGAAATTCATTTTTAAAATCTTTTAAAATATCACTATTTATCTGATGGATTTTTTCTATTTTTATTTTAAATTTTTTATCTAAAAATTGTAAAAAATCATCTTGATTTATATTCTGGCTTATTTTTTGGTAGTAATAAAATGATGAGTCTTTAAAAATAACAAAGAAATCATCACAAATAAAAAGTTCAAATCCATTAACTTTTTTATTTTTATAAATAGAGTAAAAAGCTTCAAATTCAAAATATTTAAAACTATTATCTATTATAAAAAACTGATACTCTTTTATATTTTCAATAAAATTTATATATATAGTATTGTTTGGATTTAAATTGATATTTTTTAATTTTAGATTAGATAAGACAAAATTTTTTAAATATCTTTCATCTATTTTTTCGCTAGTTTCGACCTCAAAAACAAAAATATCTTTTGATAAAGCAAATGTAGTCATATTTATCCCCTAGAAAATATAGAGCAAACATTTGAATTATATTTAAGCTATCTTGAAATTAAGATTAATTCTCTATTTCGTAACCCATAGATTTTAAAGCTTCTTTATTTTTTGTCCAGTTTTTCTTAACACTTACAAAAAGTTCTAAAAAGCACTTTTTACCACTAAGCTTTTCTATTTTTATTCTTGCATCTTTTCCTATTCTTTTTATGGCAGTTGCACCTTTTCCTATTATCATACCTTTTTGGGTATCTTTTTGCACTACAATTGTAGCTTTTATCACATCTACATTTGATTTTTCTTCTATTTTATTTACAACAACATCAGCTTCATAAGGTATTTCATCACTAATATTTTCAAAAATTGATTCTCTTATAAACTCTTTATAAATATCTCTTAAATGTTCAGTTGTCATAATCTCTGGGTCAAATAAATATGGATGTTCTGGCAAATATTTCACAACCTCATCTAAAATATCAGATTTTTTTGTAGCTCGTTTTATAGATATTGGTATCATCGCCTCATATCTATCTTGATATTTTTCATACTCTTTTAGTTTTACCATCAATTCATCATTGTTTATAAAATCTATTTTTGTTAAAAGTAATATGTGTTTTGTATTTTTTTTATTTTTTTGTAAAAAATCTTCATAATATTTTAAACTATCAGTAACTGGAGCTAAAAATAGTATCAAATCACAATCACCCATAGCTTTTAATGCTTCATCTAACATAAACTGATTTAAAAGTTTTTCTGTTTCGTGAATTCCTGGAGTATCTACAAATATAATTTGGTCATCTTCGTGCATAACTATGATATTTGACCTTTTTCTTGTAGCATTTGCTTTGTGTGAAACCATCGCTATTTTTTCACCAACAAGCCAATTTAGAAGAGAACTTTTACCTGCATTTGGTCGTCCTACAACTGAAACATATCCGCATTTTGTCATTATTTGCCTTTTTTAATAAATAGTTGTAATAGTAACATAATTTCTATAAGGCTTTATATTAGTGTCTATCAAACTTTATTCTTTCAAATGAATGTTCAAATAATTTAAAATAAATATTTTTATTCTGAATATCACCTAAATTTTTATCCAAAAAATATTTTCTAACTTTTTCATATTCATTATTTGTAGTAGGTAAAATATTTATAAATTTATCACCAGAATAAACTAATATTGCATCAAAAAATTTATATTTATAATTTTCATCTTTTAATTTATGAAATAAATATTTTGTAATTACTAAAAAAATATGCATGAATGGAATAATCAATAATATATAATAAGAATCTGAGAGTATTGCTATTAAAGGAAAAACTATAAGTAACCCAAATCTTTGATAAGATTTTAAGTTTTGGCTTTTATGATACATATCAATATATGTTTTCTTAATATTTGTTATTTCAGAAATTTTAATCTCTTCTATGATCTTGTTTTCGTGCATAAATTTAATATCAGTATTAGTTAAAACTATTTTTCGCTTTCCTCTTGATTTTATATAAGGTACCATATAAAAACTCATAGCAAACGGAATAATAATAAATAAATTTCTATACAATGAAGCTTCACTAATTTCTCCTGGATTATATTTATGATTTATATAAACAAATATTAAAACCGGAATTAAACTTATATTAACTAAGAACATAAACAAAGTATTATAATCTTTAATTTCAATTGGATTTTTATCATAATCTATTTTCTCATCTTCAATCATTATTACCTTCTTCTAAAATTTAAGCTTTTTAATAAATCACTTTTAGTGATAATATCATTGTTATTCAAGTCTGCAATAGTTCTTGCTACTTTTAAAACTTTATTTATACTTCTAAAAGATAGTGAGTAGTTTATCCTTGCTTTTTCAAGTATTTCTTTACTTTCATCATCTAAAATACAATACTTTTTTATATCTTCATCACTTAGTTTTCCATTTAACTCTTTTTGTCCCCTACTTTTTTGTTTGATAAAAGCTTTTATAACACTTTCGTGAAGTTCGGCTGAACTTACGATATTTTTATTGTCATTAAAACTATCATTCATCACCAAATACAAATCAATCCTATCCAAAAATGGTTCACTAAGCCTATTTTTATATCTTTGAATTTCAAGTTCATTGCACCTACACTCTTTCACACTAGAGAGCCTATTTCCACAAGGACAAGGATTGAGTGCTGAAACAAAGATAAATTTTGTTTCATAAAGCACTTTACTATTTACTCTTGAGATTAAAATTTTATTATCTTCAAGTGGTTCTCTTAAAGCTTCTATAATATTACTTGGAAAGTGTGGTAATTCATCAAAAAATAAAATTCCATTGTTGCTTAGTGCAACTTCGCCCATTTTTGAATTTGTTCCACCTAAAATTGAAGATTTTGTCGCTGTATGATGAGGACTTCTAAAAGCCCTTATTGGATAAAAATCTACATCTTTAAAATCAAGTGCTTGAAGTTTTGCTTTTTCCAAAATCTCTTCTAAACTCATAGGAGCTAAAATATATTGCAATCTTTTTGCAATCATAGACTTTCCACATCCTGGACTTCCTTCCATAATCAAATTGTGGTTTCCAGCTGTACAAATCATAGCTGCATATTTAGCCATATCTTGCCCTAAAACATATCTAAAATCTTCTGTATAATTTGTATCATAAAAATATTTCTCACCATTTAATTCAATAGTTTTATATTCTAAAATCTCTTTTTTATATAAAAATCTCTCTTTATTTTCAGTTTTTACAAACTCTATGGCACTATTTAGATTATTTACTACATAAATTTCAATATTTGGTATATTTGATAGTTTTATTGCACTATTTTCACAAACAACAACTTTTTTTAATAATCCTTGTTTAACCAAAGATAAAACCATAGGAAAAATCAATGTTGTATCTTTTATACTTCCATCGAGTGCCAACTCTCCAAAAAAATAAAAATCATCAAATTTTAGCTTTTGTTCATCAAAAAGTGCTATTTGTAAAGCAATAGCCAAGTCAAAATGTGTTCCTTTTTTTGATATTTCAGAAGGAGATAAATTTACAGTTATTTTTAGAGGTGGAAATTTAAAATTATTTACCAATAAAGCTGATTTGACTCTGTCTATCAATTATTAAAGTAAATTGGATTAAAATTGAAAAATATCAATATTAATAAGAAATTTTATCTAATTTGTTTGGATTATTTATCGAATTATATTGTACTAAGTTTATATTTATCAAATTAAATTAAATATTTTAAAAAGGAGAAAAGTTTGAATTTAAATGAACCATCAAGAAAAATACCAAAGAATTATAGAAATATTACAGGTAAAATTCCTAGTAAGAAATCAAATAGAATGATTAGCTTTGAATCAAAACTTGAAAGAGATTTCTTATATTTATTTGAATTTGAGAATTTTGTTATAAAAATACTTGAACAACCAATTACAATTGAATATTTTATTGATAATAAAAGATATACATATACTCCAGATTTTTATATAGAAACTCCACCAAAATACAATAACATTATTATAGAAGTTAAATATTACAATGAATTAAAAAAAATATTCTCAACTGAAAAACAAAAATATAAGGCAATGATTAGTTATCTTAAGAATAAAAATGTAGATTTTAAATTTTTTACTGATAGATGTCCTTATATTAAAAGTGGTGAATATAAATTTAATGTAAATTTTTTATTAAATTATGAAGATTTATCAATAGAGAATTATGAAATAATCTATAATTTATTCATACCACAAATTACAATTCAACAATTATTAGAAGAATATAGTAGTGATAAATTTAAACAACTTTCAATGATTTCAACAATTTGGGCAATGATTAGAAAAAAAATATTAATTGTTAATATGTATGAGAAACTTACACTTGAAACACAATTATTACAACTAAGACCTTATGATGAAAAACTTTATAAATCTCATCTTGAAGGTCTAGTATTTGAAGGATATTTATTATGAGTTTAGAAATAAGAGAAGGAAATAAAGTTTACAAACTTAACAATGAGTATGTAATTATATCAATTATAGATTTTAACTATGTTTTTGCAAAAAGCACTGCAACATTTGAAACAGAACGTATTGCAATTAAAGATTTAGCATCTAAACCTTTAGATATGCAAAAAATAAATGTATGTGAAGATTTATCTTTAATACCTAAGAAAAAACTGGACGAAGCTAGAAAAAGATATGAGGCAATAAAACCACTTATAGGGCTTAATTCAAGAAAAGAAATTGAAAAAAGAGCGAAAGAATTAGAAGTATCACCAACTACTCTTTATAATTGGCTAAGAGATTATAATTCAACTGGGCAGTTAAGTTCACTTGTTCAAACAAAAATAAAAGGTGGAAAAGGTCAAAGTAGATTAACAAATGAGCAAGACGAGATTATTGATATTGTTCTAAAAGAATATTACCTCACTAATTTAAAACCAACTGTTTCAAGAACTTATGAAGAAGTTGTTATCAGATGTAAAAATGTAAAAATAAAACCACCATCTGAAGTTACGGTAAGAAGAAGAGTTAATTCACTATCTGAAAAATTAGTTTTAAAAAAACGTATTGGTAAAAATGAAGCAGAAAAATTAGATATTAATAAAAAAGAGTATCCTGATGGCTTATATCCTCTTCATATACTACAAATTGACCATACAAAAGTTGATATTATTCTTGTTGATGATGAATATAGACAAGAATTAGGTAGACCTTGGATTACAGTAGCTATAGATGTATATTCAAGAATGGTTGCAGGATTTTATATTTCATTTGAAGCACCAGGATATTTTGGTACAGGTCAGGCTTTATATAATGCAATAGTACCTAAAGATGAAATTAAAGAAAAATATCAATTTACATCAGATTGGAATGTTTGGGGTATTCCAAAAGCTTTACATATGGATAATGCAAAAGAATTTAGAGGAATTGATTTGCAACACACTTGTGAAGAATATGGAATTGATATAATCTGGCGTCCAGTTGCAAGACCTCGATATGGAGCTCATATTGAAAGACTACTTGGAACTTTAAATGATTATATTCATGCACTTGAAGCTACGACTTTTGGAAACATTTCTGAACGTAAAAATTATAACTCTGAAAAAAAAGCCAATATGACTCTTAATGAATTTGAAAAATGGCTTACTCTTTTAATTGCAGATGTATATCATAAAAATATACATTCTCAATTAGAAATGTCTCCTATTCAAAAATATCGTGATGGAATTATGGGAACACCATCTCAACCACCAAAAGGATTACCAAAAATTGTTGAAGACAAACAACTTTTACAAATAAATTTACTTCCAAAATTTGAAAGAACTATTCAAAAATATGGTATTCAACTTGATACAATTTATTATTATCTTAATGTATGGATTGAATCATTTGAAATGATAAGAGGTAAAAAAATCAAAAGAAAATTTATTATAAGAAGAGACCCAAGAGATATTAGTAAAATCTGGTTTTACAACCCTGATTCAAAAAAATATTATCAACTTCCATATAGAAATTCAAGATTACCAAAAACATCTATTTGGGAATTTACAGCTGCACAAAAGTATTTAAAAAAACAGAAAAATATAGAATATGATGAAAATGAGATTTTTGAAGCACTTATAAAACTTAGAGAAATTGCTCAAGAAGCAAAGAATAAGACAAAAAGCCATAGAAAAAATATTGACAGAGTAAATAAACTCAACAAGAATACTCATGAAAAAAATAGTATTCATAAAATATTAATTTCAAATAATGATTTTAATTCAGAACCTTTACTTAATAAAAATACACCCATTAAAGAAGAATGGTTTGATTTAGAAAAAGTAACCCCTTTTAGTGGAATTGATGATTCTTCTATCTCTAAAAATAAAAATATCATACTCGATGATATTGATGACTCTATTGAATTTTAGGAATATTTATGTTAAGTACAAATCATTATAATAGTCTTACTGATATAGCAAAAGAATTTTTAGATAAATCAATAGATGAAAGAATAAAAAAATGTAAAGAACAAGTTTGGATTCCATATCCACAAGCAAATAATATTCTTAATGAATTAGAAGATTTATTTGATTATCCAGATAAAGAAAGAATTCCAGGATTACTTATTATTGGTGATACAAATAATGGAAAAACAACTATTATTAATAGATTTATGAATAATCATCAAAGATATTTAGATATTACTAATAAAATTCCAGTTATTAAAATCTCAGCACCTATTTCACCAAGTCATAATGCTTTATATGAAAAACTTTTAGATGCATACTATATGCCTTATACAGTAAATGAATCAGCTTCAAGAAAAGAAGCTCAATTAAAAAAAGTCATGAGTGATGTAGAAACTAAAATGATTATAATAGATGAATTTCAAGATATTTTTCATGGAAACATAATACAACAAAAGAAATTCTTAACAGCAGTAAAACATCTAAGTACAGATATGCAAATACCAATAGTAGGTGTTGGTGTTTGGGAAGTACAAAGTGTTATAACAGCTGACCCACAACTTGCAAATAGATTTGAACCTATTGAATTAAAAAAATGGAATCCAGATATTAATTTTGCAAAACTATTACTTAGTTTTGAAAGCACTATTCCTTTAAAGGAAGCATCAAATTTATATGAAAAAGAACTTTTCAAATTAATTTATAATATGAGTGAAGGATTAATTGGTGAAGTTGCAAGAATATTACAAAAAGCATCAATTTTTGCACTTAGAAATGGAAAAGAAAAAATAGATATTGATGTACTTAATTCAATAAATTTTACTAAACCATCTATGAGAAAAAGGTAAGCTATGAATATTCCAACTCCTTATTATGATGAATTATTAACATCTTGGTTATTTAGAATTTCAAGAGCTAACTATACAAGAATTTCTGTTATTGTAGATAAATTATTTAAACTTAAAAGATTTTATGAAAGAGATTTTGATTTATATAATTTCTCAAAAATTGAGTTAAATACATTTTATGAAATAACAAAATTATCTAATATTGAAGAATTACAACTTAGAAAGTATAATGGTTTTTTAGAAGAAAATATTGATATAAAAGGTAGAAAACGATGGATATCACCTATTTCAAGTACTTCTTATAAAAATATTTTTTATAGTACAAGGTTTTGCCCTAAGTGCTTAGAAGAAAACAATTATTTGAAACAAGAATGGAGATTAATGATTGTAAATATTTGTGAAAAACATTTATGTTTCTTACAAAATCATTGTCCAAACTGTAAAAAAGGGTTGAAATATCCAAATTTGTATTATGAACAAAAACTTTCAGAATGTCATAATTGTGGATTTGATTTAATAAAATCAGAAATAGTTAAAATCAAATCAAATTCATTCCATATTAAAATACAAGAAAAACTATTAAAAATTTTAGAATCTGGATACTACAAAATTAATCAAAGATACTACTATTCAATTGGATTATTTTATTTACTTAGAATTATTGTTAAAAATGTAATGAAAAGTAGAAATATTAAAATTAAATATATTGAAACATTAGAACCAAGAACTTTATCTTTTTTACTTTCTTACTCAATTGTATTACTACAAAATTTTCCATCAAGAATAAATCGATTTTATAAAAAAAATAAATTTTCAAACATAAATCGAATATTAGATAAATATAGGTATGAAAAACAAAATATTCCTGCATGGTATTTATCAAATATTCAATATAACACTATCTCTACAAGATGGTATTTTTAATATGAAAACAAATCAATAGCTGGATATATATTATGCTCGATCAAATGCTAAATGATGAAAATTATGAATGTATAAGAATGGAACTTTCACAAAAAAATATAGACTATTCTGAAATACATAAATTGGTAATATTTTATTTAGATTTAGTTATTAAAAGAAAATCATCAATAAATAATATTTTAAATGATGATATAACACCTTATCCTAAAGAAGTAAAAAATGAATTCATACATGAATATTGTTGTGAATTAAATGCTTATGAGGATTGTTTATTTGAATGTATCAAAATACTAAAACAAAAAAATACTTTACAAAACTGTTTAGTTCAACTTGATAAAAAAATAAATTCTTATGAATCTGAACTATATCCAGGTTTCTTAACTTCACAAGAATCAATTATAGAGATTTCAATTATGTATTCTGTATTAAAAAAATTCAAAGTAGAAATAAATGAATTATTAACAAAAAAAATCTATTGAAATATATGACTAAACTCTGATTGTTCTAGTCCGTACCAATATGCTTTCCTTTTTGCTCTTGTTGCAGCTACATAGGCTAGTCTTAATGATTCATCTCGTTGGCTTTCATCATATGTTTGTTCATATTTAGCAAGACGATATATTAAATTACGAATAATATCTTTTTCTTTATAGTCACAATCACCTACTAAAAAACATATATCAGCTTCTAAACCTTTTGAAGAGTGATATGTCATAATTTTATCTGCACCTTTTATTCCATTTAATTTTTTTTGATTTTGTCTACATAAAATATAAATAATTGCATCAGACCATTCTGTTCTAATTTCATTAATTCTTTTATTAATATCTTCAATTATTTTTTTATAATCTAAATTATTGGGATTATTGTTAAGTGATACTTTTATAAACTCACTATCACGATAATCATTATGTGCAATTACAGTTTTATCTAACTTCATTTTTGTTTTATTAAGAATCAGTTCTGCTTTTGAAAGGATATCCTGAGAAGACCTAAAATTATACGACATAACAAGCTCATCATGTTCACAATTAAAGTGTTTATTAAAATCAATCAAATATGATGGAGTACTACCTCTCCATCCATAAATACTTTGCCAATCATCTCCAATACACATCAAAGATATTTTTTGTTCTTGTGTATATAAATAATTTTGAGCACCACGAATAAATGATACAATCTCTGGTGATATATCTTGGAACTCATCTATTAATATATTTTTCATACTTCGAAGAGAAGCAGATGCGAATTCAAAATATTGAATATTATTTTCAGAAAGATATTTTAGCAAATTTGAAAACTGATATATTTTATTTTCGATAAAATATTGTTTCATAAACTTCCAATAAATCATTAAAGCTACGAATATATTTTGATGCTCTTTATCTAAAGTATTATCTTCTAATATTTTATCCTTAAGTTGTTCTAATTGTTCAAAATAAATACCTGTACTTTCAATAAAACTTATAAGTGTATAGAAAAATTCATAAATTAAACTTGTTCGGAATAAAGAACTCACCTTAATATCAAAAAGAATAGGAATATCATCATCTTCTTTCTTATCATATATTTTATCTACTAAAAGTATATCATTTAGCTGTTGTTGACTTTCTACAAAAATAGCTCTCAAATCACAATAACCAAAAACTTTTTTATGTGAATTTATAGCATATTTTAATTCATATAATTTCCCATTTTTACTATTCTCTACTTTGACATCTTCAAACTCTGATGTATTTAAAATATCTTTATCAGGACTAAAGATTAGATATATATCTAAATTTTTTAAATAGATATGATAATAAAAAAATGCATTATCTATATATTTAGAAAAAGCCTTTTTCTTAATACTTGTATCATAAGTTGTTTGATAAATTTTTTCAAAGGTTTGAGATAATGCTTTTGAAAAAGATAAACAAAATTGAATATAGTCCATGCTTGGATTTTCTATTTTTAATGAAGTTTTATTTAAATTACTCTTCAAAAATATTTCATGGATCAATTTTTTAAAATTACTATCTTCATGATAAGCTTTTGTGTAAACCTCTTTTAAAATATTTTTTTGTACTAAACTCAACTTACTATTATTAAATATATTGTCAACTTCAATATCTGATTCATCCTCAGTATCTTCTTCATCACTATCTTTAATAAATTCAAATAATTTATATGAACCTAAAATGCCTGATTTTTTTGCTACTTCATAAACTTTAGAATGAAATGTTCTAATCATTCTCTCAATAGATAATTCATCAATTTTTAATTCTGCTTTTTTAACATGTTCTTTAAGTTTACCTCGAAGTTCTTCACAAGATTTTTTTGTAAAAGAAAACACTACTATTTCATTTGAATTTACATTGGCATATTTAATAAGAACTAAAATTCTCAAAAGCATTGTAGTAGACTTTCCAGAACCAGCAGCTGCGGCAACAAGCTGTGTACTATTTTTACATAAAATCACTTCCCATTGCTCTGGAGTTGGATTTCCAAGTTTTTTTGACAGAATGAATTCTTTAATTTCTTCATCATCTACAAAGAACTCAATTGTATAAAGATTTTTAGCTATTTCTGGTGATGATTCAATAAATTGTAATATAGGCATATTTAAACTAAATTTATTTATAGCCTTTTCATTCTCTTTTATTATTTCTTGAAATTTTATACGTTCTAAATTATTTATACACAATTCATTTTCATAAAATATTATAGTCTCATCTAATTTATTTTTATATACTGATTCTACTTTTGCTAGTTTATTGTTATAATCTATTCCAATTTCTTTTAATTGATTATTATAAGATGTTTTAATTTCTTGTATTTTATTGTTACACACCAATTTCAAATCTTGTCTTTCATTTTGATGTTCTAAATCCAATTTATCTATATCTTTCTTTGTATATAAATCAAAATATCTAATAATTTTATTAAAATATTTTTCAATATCAATCATATCTACCTCTATTATAAATGTTATTTAAAAATTATATCAAACCAATCTATTTTGTCATATAGGGGGGGGGTAAATCCACATATAAAAATAAATTTTCACTCAATATCTCTAACTTAATTTCATAATTAATTTTTCTTCAAAAGAACTAACATTACCTCTATGCATTAATATAAAATATTCCTTTTCTAATAATTCTATATTTGAAGAAAACCAAATTCTATTTCCATTTTTTGCTAGATCAACTAATTCTTTAGAAATAAATTGTCTATCCAAACTATCTATTGTTTCAGAATTCTTATTTATGATTAAAAATGATTTTTGTTCTTTATTCAATCTGCGCTGTAATTCAATAATATATATATCATTACTATTTTTATATTTTAATTTAGCAATATAATATTTACGTCTTATTTGATTTTTTTCATCTATAAACATAAAACTCTTTTTAACTTTTTCACCTTTTTTATTAAGAACTTCAGGAAATTTAAAAGTTTTTTCATCAACCAATTTAAAATCTATATTATTTTTTAAATGATTTAAAATTTCTATTAAATTTAAATCATTTTTATTTGAATCACTTTCTTCTTCATTATTATCTTCTTTTTTAGATATTGCTTCATCACTACTACCTTTATTTTCTTTTGATGTTAAAGGGGTATCTTTTAAATCCGAATAATCTTTCTTTTTCTTTCCACCTTGTTGTTTTTTTTGTTTATCAACAATCTTTGTAAGATTCAAGTTTATAGGTTCAGAAGCTTTTTCACAATTTATATTTAATTTGAAGGTTGAAAGAGTTTCTTCCTCATATTCAAGCTCATTATTTCCATATAAATCATCATTTGTTTCTAAATTAGTATTTTTACGAGCTTTCTTTTTTACATCTTTAGATGAATCCCTTTTATTCTCATCTTTTTCTTTAAATTGCGATTTTGGATGTCTATACTCACATGTAAAATTATCTGGAAAATCTTTTGTATAATCAAAATTATGCGTTACAATATTTAAAATTAGAAGTAAATCTATTTTTTTGTAATCAAAAACTCTAGCCATTAATCTTAAATCTTCTCTAGGTAACATTGCACTAATAATATTTGTTTTTCTATAAATATTTTCTACACTTGAATATTGCTGTAACCTTTTTTTATTAGTAATAAAAAATAAAATCTTATAAATATCATTTTCACTATAATTTCCATTAATTTCTAACTCATAGTGTTTTTTCGATGAATCATATTTATTAATATTTAAACTATTTAAAATGCCAATTGGTGTTAATATATCTTGGCAAAAATGGCTTTTAGGTTCATCTTGGTAAGTATAATTAAATAAATAAAAATATTTAAGTATCTCCATTGCGGGAATTAATATTTTTTTACCATCTACATGATACAAATAAAACTCTAAATCTTTAAAATGATTTAATTTATGAATATCTGCTCTTTTTAGGATATTAAATCTTGCAACCACTTGTTCTAAACTAAATTTCTCAAACTGAGTAGTATCTGAGATATTTATTTTCGTTTCATATATTAGTTTGTTGAACTTATCATCAATATCTTCAAATAAAGAAACATCTCCCAATGGATTAATCTTTCCAAAAATATTTAATTGAAGTATAGATTTAAAATCAAATTTTTCCAGTTTTATAGAAAATTCTTTTGTTTCCTTATTTTGAACTAATATTGCAACAAATACATAATAATTATTATTAGTTTTTTGGTAATTAAATTTAAGAGGATTAGATATTAAATATACATAATAATCATTTTTGCTAAAATCTACATCATTAGAAATAACAAATTGGGCATAATTTCTGTAATTATGTTCATATGGGAATTTGTAAGGTATAAATTCTTTATTTTCAAATCTCATAAGTTATTATACATAAAAAATAACTTTATACAAATTAATTTGATATTATATTAAATAATAAATTTAATCTATTATTTCTAATAATTTATTAATTGTAGATATCCACTCTTCTTTTTCTTTTTGATCAATATCACAATTATCTTTAAATAAATTATCTATTTGTCTTAGTTCTTGTATATCAGCTACTATATCAAATTCTAGCCATTCTTTTTCTTCTTTCACAGCATCTTGATATGCAAGAAAAAATGCATTTTGAACAATTTTTTTAGATAATTTATCTACTACTTTTGCTAATACTAAAAATTCATTTGAGTCATCTTCATGTTTTGCATGGAAATATCTATATTTATCTTTAGACATCATTTCATCACAAAGTTCATAAATTTTTTCAAAACGAGATAAAGGGGCTTTTGCATTAGGAACTTTATACATTTCTCCCCATAGTTTTAAAATAGTTTCAAAACATTCTTTTTCATATTTCTCTTTTTCTTCACCTTCAGCATATTTAGCTTTTTCAATAAGTTCTGCAATATAGTGAGCCATCCATTTTGATAATGTATCAACTCCATCACTCAATAATAGCTCATCAACAATTTTTTCACCTAATTTTATAATTTTTGTAGAGTTCATGAATAGTACCATCCTTTTTAAATAAATATAGTTTAAAATAAGGAGGATAATAAATTTTATCAGAATCATAAGTTATATGGTAAGATCTTTTCTCTCGTTTTATTTCAACATTAACCAACAAATCTTTTTTCATAACAGATAGCATATATAATAAAGAATCATAATTTACTTGCAATCTTTTCCCCCTATCACTCCATAACTCAGAAATAAATACATCTGTTTGAGCATTTTTCCAAATCCTATTTTCTACATCTGATTGAAGTTCAAACTTTTTAATAATATATTCTGCTGGTTTTATTCCAGGATAACGAATTTTTGCCAATGAATCAAATTGATCTAGTTTTAAATCTAAAGAAACACAATTTTCAATAACACCAAACATTTCAAATTGATCTTTTTGTACAATTCTTCTGTCTTGATCAGGTGCTAAATAAAAATCTCTAGGATTTTCAACCGTTTGAAGTGCCCTTAATAATGCATGAGAGCTTGTTTCGTTAACAAATACACTTTCAATTGAAATCTCTTCATTACTATATTCCCAACTTCCATAAATCGGTAAATATTGAAAATCATTTTCTTTAAATCTTAAAACTTTGTCAAAATCATTATGTGTAACAGAGAATTGCCAGTTATTATCTTTTAACAATTCTTTATAATCTCGATATAAATTAGTAGGAAAAAAATCTTTTCTATCTGACACCCATTTATTATCTCTTCTTGTAAGAGTATGTCTTGATAAAAAATCTTCCCATAGATTATCTTCATATTCCTCATCATAAAAAATTGGATTATTATCAAATAATTTACCTGCAACACAAAACATTGCATGATAAGTTATATAAAAACTTAATCTATCTTGTTTAGGGTAGTAACTTTTCCATATATTAGTTTTCATATCATCTTCAAATATTTTATATTTAGATCTTAAATCATAATCCCAATGTTCAAATTTTTCATCATAACCCCAATCATCAATGATCAAGTTTTCAATCATTTGTGAAATATCTGAAATACTTATACTAAAAGCATTTGCTAAATATTCAAACCAATATGGTTCCCAATCTATTCCAAAACGTAAACGTTTATATCTTTTTACTTCTACTCTTTTTTTAGAATATCTTCCTTTTCTAGTAATAATTTGTTTTGGAAATTTTGAAATTGTTTTTTGTTTTATTTCTTCCAAATCTTTTAATGTATAAGTCTTTGGAAACTGCTTTTCAATTAATAGTGCTATGTCAACACAATATTTTCTTATTAGTGCATGAGAAAGCCAATCTATTGAGTAGTATTTAAATATATTAGAATATGGTCTTAAAATTTTAGAATCATCAAGTGCTACTCTAGCCAATGCAATAAAAAGATATTGTTTTGCATGTAAATCATAAAATTTAAAATGCTTGTCTATAAAAGAAATATTATAGTTTTCTAACTGTCTTAAAATAGAGTTTATAATTTCTTTTTCTTCAAATTCACACAACATCCTAATAGTATACATAGTTCGCCATCTATCTTCAGCTTTTGTAGAACCTAAAGCAATATAAATAAATGCACCCAAAGTATCATTAATATTAGATGGAGGAATTAAATTGTCTTGCCAAATTCCATCACTACTGTCATCTTCTAAATCTTCTTTAAATTGTTCAATTCCAAAAGTCAATAGTTCTTTTGTCTCTTCAGAAGTTATTAGATTTTTAAATTCATTTACTAGTCTTAAAATAGTTTCATATGAATATGATTGAATATTCTCTAAACCTTTTTCTAATAATATTAAAATCAAATTTGTTCTAGATTTCCCCGTTAACTTTACAGCAATATTTAAACTCTCACCTAACCAATAAGAATTTAAAATTAGACCAGACTGATTAAGAAAAATATTTTCAATAAGTTTTGGTATATATTTTCTTATTGCAACACTATCCTTCCAATCTTCATAATACTCTGCAATTTGTTCAATTATAATTTTAATACCATAATCACAATTAACAAAGCTATCTAAATTATGTTTTCTATTATCAAAATTAATTCTTTTTCTCATCTCTTTAAAAAAATAAATGTGATCCACATATTTAGTGTTTTCTCTAAAATAATGATAAGCTTCTTGTATATTTTCAGAAGTAAGACAATCAAATTGTTTAAAAATATTATCCCAATCAATAACATCATCATCTTTTTCAAAATTACTTTTATAAGCATCTTCTTCATTATATTCTAAATAAAAATCAATATCTTTATTTTTAATATTTTTTTCTTTTAAGATATTCTGGATTTTTTTAATATAATATGAATCTATTCCATTGTTTTCAAGTAACATATTTTTAATAAGCTTAGAAATAAGACTTGTAAATAAATCATTATCAATATCTTTCTTAGATAATATCTTTATAGATTTATGAAATCCATACCCATAGTTTTGTATAAGAATAATCATTGAAGTAAATGTTTGTGCAGAAATATAGTTATCTTGAAGTAATTTATTAAGGATTTCAGCTAAGGTTTCATAGAAATCTACTATATTTCTATCTTTTAATCTACTTGCAATAGCTAAGCTTGAATGAGTATCTATATTATAGATTGCATTGATTATAATATCCCATTGAAATTTATGACCATCAAAATGATACACTAACTCTGACACTCTCAGGAATTCATAAGCTAATTTAGGACAATTATCAGTTCTATCAAGTTTATTTGTAATGTTGCATAATAAGTTTAATCTAGCTCTAGCATCATCGCCTAGGTTTAAATTAGATTCTAATGCTAATTCAAAATACGCTTGAGCTTCGACTTTTGATATAGGAAGTATAGCTCTTGCTAACTCTACAAGGTTGTTTGAGTCTTGTGATCTAATCTTAATAGAAACAGTAGAATTATATGCTTCTTGAATAAACTTTAATGCTATATTTTTGTCTTTATATAATATTTTTTGAGCAATATTTATAAAAACATGGTGGGGAACATAATTTTTTCTTTTTTTAAGATATTCTAAAACAATACTATAATGTTCAATACTATCAATCAATAACAAAATATCAGTAGTAATATATGTAATTATATAAGGTATATCTCTTAAATTATAGTTATTCTCAAATCTCCATTCATCAACAGAAGATTTACTCAAACATTGTTTAATTTCCTCTATATATTCTTCTTTTAAAAGATTCTTACGTTGCGAAATAATTTCTCCATATAATTTATAAATATGGAAAAGAGCTTTTAAAAAATATTGTTTACTGTCTTCAGAATCTTTATTTATAAAATCTTTTAGATCTAAAGTTTCATCTTTTAATAGCTTATAAATAACATGATAGAATAGAAAAAGTCTACCTCTATCTTCATAATTGTATGAAATTTTATGTATTTCACCTTTTGGTAAATATTTGGTTATAAGTTTTAATATAGACTTTTTATTTAGCCTATTTTTAAGTGCTAATTGAATAACTGTTTCTAAAAGAGTATTATCTATTTTACTTTTAATTTTTTGTAAAGTTCTCAAAGCTATAAAAATAATTTTTTTAGATACTGGTAAATTATAATGATGTAATTGAACCATAATTGCGAACATCATATTAATATTTTTCAAACTTGTATAATTTAATAATTCTTCTATCAAACTAATTTTTTGATGTTCTATCAAATGTTGTATTACTATTTTGATAGATTCAAATTTTACAGAATCATCAAGCCATCTATTTAACTCATAAACTGCTTTTTCTATACCTTCTGTGTATAGATATGCCAGAGTAATATTTGCTCTATCTCTATTTTCAATACGATGTTCATATCTTTCATTATTGGAATAATTAACCCATTCTTTTAAAAATTCTTGAGTAAGTCTTAAAAATATTCTTGATTCAGAATGATAAAGTGGGTTCATAGACAACATCAATGCACTACTAGCATATATGATTCCTGCTTTATCAATTTGTTTTTCTCTATATAAAAAATCGTTAATAAATTCAGGTCCTACCAATGTAGCTATTAAATCAGCATTATTAAAAATAAATTCTAAGCCTCTATCTTTTATAGATAAAACTTTTGAAAGCTCTAAAAGTAATCTATTTAAATTTAAAAAATCTTTTTGTTGACTAGCAATTTTAATAGAATAAGTGACATTTTCTATAATAATTGATTGTCGTTGAATAGGATCAGTAATATCTAAATTATTTGAATATATATTATTATACAAATCATCATATCGCTTGGCTCCATATAATAATCTAGGAATGGTTATAGCAACATATGGATTTGAATCCTTTAAATCATAAAGCCTAGAAGAAAGTAATTCATATGTATTTTTCGTAGCTTTAAATCTTTTTTTAAACCATGTCTCTACAGGTTCATCTCTAAACTGTATACTATCATTCTCTCCTTTAATAAATAGTGCTAATCCTAAATCAGCTGAAAAACTTACAATTAAACTTTTGTCAATATTACTAGCTTTAGCTAATATGTCCATTGGTACCATTGGTGGTAATATAGCTAAAGATTCACAGAGTAAATTTATTTCCTCTTTTTTATATACCTGTTGTTCTTGTAAATTATTTAAATGTTGTTCTATTTGTAATTCTATAAGGTCTTCACAACTTAATCCTTTATGACCTAATAGTTTTATTATCTCATTTAATGAACGTCCTGAATCTAATAAATAAGATTGAACACGAGGATTACCAAAAGTAAATTTATTAAATGATTCAATATCTTTATCTAAAATATTTTTAAATTTACTTTGAAGATATTCTTTAGTTTCTTCAAATGTCATAGAATTTAATTTAATCTTTAATACATTTTCTTTTAAATTCAATATATTTAATCGTTCAGTTCTCGATAAAGCTACTATTTTACAACCATTAGGTAAGGGAATTCCTAAAAGATCATTTGAGAAAGATGATTGTAGCCCAAACTCTAAAGCAGCAGTTTGTGTATTATCTGCAGCATCTAAAATAATTATAACAATACTATTTTCATCATGACTCTTAACTTCAAATACAATCTGTTCTAATCTATTATAAAAAGCTTTTAAAAGTTCGTCAGTTGTTGTATTTCTTGGTAGTAAAGGTAAACATAATCCTTGGATCGCAAACTCATTAATTATTTGAATCAATCCATTCTTATGTAAATGTCGTTGATCTTTTGGTGATCTATATGCACCATTTGCAAATCCATCAAAAATAACACATTTACTATTCTTTGGCATTAAATATGATAAATTTTGTGCAAAACTTGATTTACCTACACCACCTGATGCATGAATTACAACAGGATATTTAGATTCTAATATACACTTTGCAATTTCTCTTTCTTGTACTCTATGAATATAATTCTCTAAGATATTAAAAGATGATTGAGCTGGTAAAATATCCTCAAGTTTAGTTATCCCAAAAGCGTAAAAAACAGTCTCTTTTCTAATTACAGGATCATTTTCATATTCTGGCATTGCTCTTGAATTTATTAACTCTTTTAGCTTTATTGAAACATCCATATCAAAACTTGGAATAAAATCATTAATTTCTTGATTAAGCTTTTGTTCTTGATAATACCTTGTATCTTCTGTATCCAAAAAATCAAATATTAATAAAAAATTATGAAATTCTTCTTTTATCAGTTCAGAATCTTCTAAAAAACGTTTATATATTTTTTGAATTTCTTGTGTAAATTCTTCATTTCCATCTTCTAATTTATTCTTTCTATTTAACTTTAAAAGCTTTTTAATATTATCATCAATAGGTCTGTTTGTTACGAAATAATACTCATATTTAGATAGAACAAAATCTACTCCATATTTATCAATATTTTCTTTAAATTTTTTAGCAAATGAATTTATTGTACCTTTAGGATGATTCTTTTGTCTAGGAGATAATGTACTAGCAGTCCACTCTTTAGTTGAATCTGTAGTCGAATATTTCAATTGAAAATATCTAATCTTTGAAGCTTCAGCTATATTTTCGGAAGTATCATATTCAGCAGTATCAATAGATAATAGACCTTTTTCATCTATAAATTCTTCTTCAGGGGAGATCCCTTCAATTGAAACTGCAACCAAATCAGATTTCGGATTTAATAATTGTAGAGAACGTCTTGAAGTCCATAATAAATGGAAATCATGTCCTGCTCTACTATATCTAACCTTATCTATATTAACTTTCATACTATCAATAAATCCTTTTATTGTTATTTAAAATTTTATATTTAATATATATCTATTATATTACAATCTTCTCCTAAAAATAAATATTTTATTCTTGTTTTTCTAAGTATAGATTATTAATTTGAATATTTTTATACTGGTTGTAGCATATTATAAACTAATTGTTGATATTTTATCAATTACAAGGTATATTTATTGAAGCTAAATTATTATAAAAAAATAGATATAAAGGTGATCTTTATATAAGAACATATATTGGTAATGCAATTTAAAATGGTACATTAATTAAAAATCTAATTTACTTAATTTTATTTTAAGAAATAATCACAAATTATAATATGCATTATATAATAATAAAATATAAAAAAAGAGTTTAAATCATTTATTTCCAAACTTCTTATATAGCTTAATATAATCTTAATAGTGTTCGCAATAAGCTTAAATCTGTTAAAAACCATTTTTAAGTACTTAGGGATAATTTTTTGGTAAAATAATACATTTAAACTTAAAGTAGATATCAATAAAATGTGTATTTTAATCAATTATTAAGAAAAATATTATCTAACACTCCCTAAATTCTTGACTTTATGTTTTTCTAAGTATAGATTTTTTATTTTGTATATCTCATAATTATTTTTATAGGTATAAACTATTAATTTGAATATTTATTATTTTCTAAATAATAGAATAATTAAATAGTAAATTTCCAACACTAAAATATTAATTTATTCTTAATGAGTTATGAAATATGCTTAAATTATTTATCTGGAAATTTTGAGTATATTTACAACTTGTTTTATAATAACTTGAACAACCTAAGAATTCTCTATCATCTTTTTTCTAAATACCATATATGAATTACATATTTTTTATAAGATTTCTATCTTATCACATTTTACAGGGTTATTTCAATATCAACTCGATATAAATAAGTTATGTACTATTATCGTCTAGATATTCACATTAAACATAGATAAAAAAACTCAATTTCAAATGTTTTTTATAGTAACCTCTATACAAACACCTCAATGTGTTTGTAAGCATTTTGCTATATGACACACTTTTTATGTATGCTATTTGTTAATTTTATGCTATTTCAAATATAATCGATATTCGATAGTTATATTAAGATTAAGGAATATAAATAAATGGCTACAAGATGTTTTTTATGTGATAAGAAATTAAATAAGGACACTGTTCGGGTGAACATATTATTAAAAATAGTATAGGTGGCCAAAAAAAAGTCAAAGGTTTTATTTGTAAAACTTGTAATACAACAACAGGTAAAGAATGGGATCATGCTATAGATAAAAATTTTGGGGAAATTTTATCTGTAATGTTCAATATTAAAAGAGATAGAGGTAAAGTTCAGGATATTAAAGTTAAGGACACACTTTCAAATAATAATTTTCTTATAAATTCAAATAAAATTGAACAAATAGAACCTGAATATACTTATGATGAAGAGAATGGAAAAATTTTTATTACTGCACCTAATAAAAAAAGAGGAAATCAATATTTAGAACAATTAAAAAAATTAGGTATAATACCAAAGGAAACAATAAAAGAAAAAGATTTTGTAACCAATGAAGAAATAAAAATAAATACATCATTTAATTTAAATATTCCCGAACTTGAATCAAACTTTTCAAAATCAATAGTAAAATCAGCATTAGCACTCCTTTCTACTCATAATAATGGGAGTACATTAGAATATTGTAAAGTCGCAAAAGATTTTTTAGAAAATGATGTTAACAACTGTATAGAGTATAATAATTATATCTTTATTGAAAATAGACCTTTTGCTACACCTTTACATTGTGTATATGTTTTTAGTAATAAAAATATAATCAATGCATATGTTGAATTATTTGGTATTGCCCGTTATATTATATGTTTATCGAATACATATGATGGAAGTGATATTAATTTGGTATATGCAATTAATCCACAAACTGCTGAAGAGATTAACCCCTCAGAATTGAATTTTAAAAAAGAATTAACCAAAACTATTCATCCTGGAGAATTACACAAAGAATTATCTGATGAAATATTATTTGATGCAGAAATAGATCAAATATTCATTGAATATGTCAGAAATCTAAATACAATGAAAAATTCTAGTGATATTAAAATTATTGAATTATATATACGAAGTTATTTTCTAAAAAAACTTAAACTAAAAATCAAAAATAGTAAATATAATAATCACTTAATAGAAAAATTGAAATATCTAACGATATAAACAAACAGGATACTCTAAATAAGGCATATAAAATAATATAAAAAAAGAAAAGTAAAAAACACTCTGAGATATGTCAGAAAAAGCCATACTCAAGGCATCATCATCGATAAAACGAGAGAGGCAATCCCTATTCAGGGTGAACCTAGAGCTTATTGGTCTAATAATATGAAAAAAATCCTTATTAAAAGATAAATTTTTAAACTTATATAAATAAAATCTTTGACATTGTTTACTATCTATTTAAGAATAAATATAATCTTTATTTGGTACTTTACTTTTTTTAAAAAACTTTGTTTTATAGTGTTTATAATTACTTTTTTATGAATTTAGTAAATTAATACTTGTTACACATTGTATGGTATTATGTAATGACCCCAAGATAGTTTTCAAAAAGTTAATCTTGATTTTAAAAGAGGTGTTTCAAAGTTTGCTACAAAAAAAGAACATTTAAGTAGAGAAGATTATATCAAGCAGCAAAAACAAAAACAATTAAAGTCTTTATTTGTCGATATCGATACTCAGAAAAGAACTTAAAAATATTTATACTGAAATTAATAAACAAAAAAATTAAATGAAAAAGCAAAGAGATTTATACCAAAAGTTTGATTTGGAATATAAAGAATTTAATGAACAATATTTACAATTACAACAACTCGAAAAACAAAAAAGACAAGAATATAAAGCTTTAGAAAATAGTATAAAAGATAAAAAAATTGAAGTTGAAAATGTAGAAAACTATGAAAAATCTTTAAAGAATGATATTGCAAAAATTGTAAAAGAACATACTAAAAAAGAAACTCCATTATTAGGTAATACTTTTTATAAAGTTGAAGATAGAAATATAATGTTTAACAAATTAGTAGATAAGATTAAAGAACCTCTTAATATTCAACTAAATGAAATTACACATTTAAAAAGAGAAAATCAACATTTGAAAAATGAAAACTATAAAATAATACAAAAAGATTTGCAAAATCAAAAATTAATTCAAAATTTGGAGCTTAAACAAATAAAAGATAAGCAAATAATAGAGAAACAAACTAAAAAGATAAATAAGCTTCAGAATCAAACATTGATTTTAATTTCATTTTTCAAAAGTATTTTAAAAGCCAAAAGCAACAAAAAAACTATGAGATAGAAAGATAGCTTTATTGATTGCTTTACTATTTAATTAAATGCAACGAGAGGCGAAAGGATTATTAATGTTTACCTTAATCACACTTTGACGTAGTCAAAAGCACTTTAGGGCGAAGTGTGCCTTAGCCTTTTAATATTGCTATATTGAAAAAGTATCTAGTAATAATTATCTATTAGATAATATACTATTTATATATCTAGCGTACATTTTAAAGTACTTAATGTATTTTTTTAATTCGGAACTAGTTATAGAATTTGTTGTAATTGATCCATTTATATTTTCAGTATGTACAATAGTATTTCTTATGAAGAAAAAATCATTTAGAATATTAAATCTAATTTTCAAAGAATCAAATCCTATTCTTTTAAAAAGTTTTTTTAGTTCAGTTTCTCCATGTTTTCCAAAGTTGAACTTATTTATTTCATCTAATTCATTATTAATAATAAAAGAATTTTGATTATTTTGACCAATATGAATCATAAACTTATTAATCATTTCAAATGCTTCATTAGGATGAATACTAGAAAACTCTTTTTTATGATGTTGCATAACAATTTTTTTAGAAATATACTTTTGAATTTCTGTAGATAAGGCATCAAATTTTATTAATCCATTATTAAATTTAATTATTAATTGATCAATATATTCTTGAATAATATTTTCATTAAAACTTTCGAATATACTACCTAAAATAATTGCATTACCCTTATTAATAGTATTTAATGTATTTTCATCTGGAGAAATACTTTCTATATATTCTATTATATTTAAAATAGATTTTAATTCTTCTCTACACGCTAAATATGAAGAAAAATGACTCATCTTAACTATCCATTAAACTATTAAAATTTAAATCCCACAATTCTAGCCTATCTTTTAAAACATTTTTACTTGAAGTCCATTTTGTAACTAAGTCTCTAAAAGATGAAGAAGTTATTCTACCTATATATTTGTTATTTTTGTCATTTAGCATTTCATCCATTAACTTAACGATATCAAATTTTTTAGTAATTAAATCTTCAATTTTTCTATCTTTAAAAGTAACAACTATACAATCCATAATTGAACGATTTAATGTTTTCTCAACATCTGTATCAGAATATCTTTTAAAAGTTTTATCTTCAAAAACTGAAAATACCTTATTCATTGTATTTTCAAATTCAGTTTTAATTAAATCAATATCATGATCAGAAGAATTTTTATGTTCTTTCATATAATCATTAATTAATAATTTCATTGAGTTTTTATATTTTGTTTGTAAATTATTATGATATTTCATCATTGCTAATATTCTTATTACAACTTCTGCATCTAAGTATCTAGGATGAGCTTCAGTTAAATTCATTGATTGTTGAATTACTTTATTGTGTCTTAATCCATTATTATTGTAAATTTGTTCTTCTAAATTGTATGTTCCCATAATTGCATCATTTAATTTACCATGAAAAATACAATTTCTAATTTCTTGATCATTTAATTTTACTGAACCAGAATTTAATCTTTCAAATATATCATATTTTATATCAGGATCAGAATCTTTACTTATTGTAATAGTTCTAATATTTCCTTTATTTAATATTCTTTTTGCTTTAGGAAAATCTTTTTGAAGTCCAGAATAAGTTAGTTTATTTAATTCAACTAAACCTTCTCCCTCCATTTTTGTTAATGAAAATTTATTTTCAAAATAATCTAAAAAAGTATGTAATCTCTGTAACCCATCAATTACACTTAAAGAACCATCCTCTTCTTCTGCAAGATATACAGGAGGTAATGGTATATTTAATAAAATTGATTCTATAAGTAATGAGCATTTTGTTCTATCCCATATAAAATCTCTTTGATAATGAGGTCTTAATATGATATCTTTATCTTGGATTTTTTTTACTAAGACTTCAATTGGATAATCATGTGTTTCAATATTTAATCTTCTAATTTCCTTAGGTATTTCTAGTACTTCATCGTCTTTTATTTCATCTTTATCTTCAAAATAATTTGTTTCATCAAAATTTTCCAAAATAATCCCCTATATTTATATAATTATGCAGGAATACATATTTAAATTATTATATCAAATTTATTATAGTAATTTTATAAGTCTTGTCTTATTTTATAAAAAGTGTATATCACATATTTTCTAAATAATATCATTAAAACAAAATAAACCAAAAAATCCAATTTCATTAACTTAAAATAAATTAGCAAATACAAAAAGTTTGCTAATGGAAGATTTTTGGGCTAGCTCTAATTCTTTTAAAATAAAGAAACAATCATATAAACAATATTTACATAATCAAAGAGTCTTATACATAAATAAATCAAAAGAACTTGAAGCAAGTACAAAATATTTAAAAAAGGAATCAAGATATTAAATAAAGTAACTAATAAAGAAATCACATTAAAGCATGATTATATGCAAATTTCAAGAGATAACTATTTATGGTTTGTATTGATCTGTCAACAGAGAAACATACAAAAAAGATAAACTATTAAGCCACCATTTCTTTTTGTAACAATTTTTGTTTTTCTTCAAATTCTACTGGAGACAAATTATCATTTGAACTATGCAACCTTTCTCTATTATAAAACACTTCTATATATTCAAATATTGATTTTCTTGCTTGCTATTCTATTCTAAAACTAACTCCTAAAATTTCCAATTAAAGTATGATAAATCTTTTTATTGATAATTAATTGTTAATATTTCATCATTACAAGGAATATTTAAGTTTAGGGTAAATCATTATAAAAAAACAGATATGAATGTGTTCTTAATGTAATCACATATATTTGATAATACAATTTATATTTTGAATGTAGGAATATACTTATGGCTAATGATTATACAAAAGATTTAATTAACAATCGAATTTACTTAATTTTATTTTAAAAAATAGTCACAAATTATTAAGATAGATTGTATAACAATAAAATATAAAAAAAGTGCTCAATGATGTTAATAAATAAAAAAAGAGTTTAAATCATTTATGTCCAAACTTATTATATAGCCTAATATAATATTAATATTATTCACAATAAGCTTAAATCTGATAAAAACTATTTAAGTAATTATGGATAATTTTTTGTAAAATAATAGATTTAAACTTAAAATAAATATCATTTAAATAAATTAAAATGAGCACAATAAAATGCGTATTTTTAGTAAATTATTAAGAGTAATATTATCTAATAAATTTGGAATATTATAATTTTTGTACAAATTTATTTGATAAAATACAATTAACTAAGATAATTGACACTGTCTTTGGACTCACTTATACTTGTACTTATCATACCTACTATTGTGAAACTTGGCATTCCTCTTGTAAATGTTGATTCTACATCTATGGAAATAGCATCTATTGTATCAAGGCTTGCTGATTTTATTATTTTCATTATCTTTCTCATAAAATGTTTTTATTATAGTACTATATTTAAAATAATATAGCTATAATTGGCAAAAAATTTTAGGAAATTTTATGTCAGATTTTATAGATTGCCCAGATTGTAACAATAAAATATTATCAAGATTAGGAACAATCTGTCCAAATTGTGGTTTTACAGTGGGATATTTCAATGGAGATAAAAGAAGAAAATCTTATGCAAAGCTTTTTGCATTAAATGTTTTTACACCATTTTTAGTATTTTTCACTGTTCTTTTTTCACAAATTAATATTTATAGTTTTATTTTTTCTATTGTATTTGCGATATTTATGGCTTTTAAATCTTGTCCTATTCATTTTAGAGATATTTTTGCTTCAAGATTTGAAAAGATATTTTTTTGGGGAGTTTGGATAGTTTTTAATTCATTTTTGATAGTTTTAGTAGCGAATATTACATATAAAAGTATTTAAAATAGAAATTATCTTTTAGATTTTTTTCTATTTTTATACTCTTTTTCAAATTTTTGTCTTTTTGTATATGATAGGTTTTCTATGAAAAGATGCCCAGTTAAATGTTCCATTTCATGTTGCCAAGCAACTGCTAAAAAGTCTTCACATTCCATAGTTTGCTTTTCTCCAAATCTATTGAAATATTCAACAATTATATGCTGAGCTCTTTTTACTTCTTCATAATATTCAGGAACACTTAGACAACCCTCTTTATATATTTGAACACCATCTTTGTGAGTAATAACTGGGTTTATAGCTTCTATTAACTCAGCCTTATCTTGAATATCTTCTTCATTTGGAATATTTATAATCAAAACATTAAGTGGAATTGCAACTTGAATAGCTGCAAGTCCAACTCCAGAAGCGTTCATCATAGTTTCATACATATCATCTAAAAGAGTGTGAAGTTCTTCATCAAACTTTACTACATCTTCAGATTTTGTTCGAAGTAATTTATTTGGATATGTAATAATTTCTCTAATCATAACTCTTTCTTATTTGTGTTTTGAAATCACTTCATCAATAAGCCCATATTTACAAGCTTCATCTGCACTCATAAAATTGTCTCTATCTGTATCTTTTTCGATAGTTTGAACATCTTGTCCAGTTTGACTAGCTAAAATACCATTTAAAGTATCTTTCAATCTTTGAATCTCTTTTGCTTGAATTTGAATATCAGTTGCCTGACCTCTTGCTCCACCTAAAGGTTGATGAATCATAATTCTTGAATTTGGTAAAGAGTATCTTTTACCTTTTGCACCACTTGAAAGTAAAAATGCACCCATAGATGCAGCTTGTCCGATACAAATAGTACAAACATCAGGTTTAATATAATTCATAGTATCAAAAATTGACATACCACTTGTTACTACTCCACCTGGAGAGTTGATATATAGATAAATGTCTTTATCTGGATCTTCAGCTTCTAAAAATAAAAGCTGAGCTACAACTGTTGAAGCAACAGCATCATTTATCTCTCCACTTAACATGATGATTCTATCTTTTAAAAGTCTTGAATAAATATCATAACTTCGTTCACCACGTCCAGTTTTTTCAACTACATAAGGTATATAACTCATTTTATTTCCTAAAATTATTTTCCTAATTTTTCATCAAATAATTTTGAAGTAACTTTTTCTTCAATCATTGACATTTTAATAGCAGGTAGGTAACCAGCTTCTTGATATTGTTTTATTACATTTTGTGGATTTTGTCCCATTTGTAATGCTTCAAAATATAAAACCTGTGTAACTTCTTGATCAGTTACATCAACACTTTCAGCTTTTGCTAAAGCATCAATGATAAATGTAGCTTTTACAGAATTTGTTGCATCAGATTTTAATTCTTCTCTTATTTTTTCAACTTTAGAAGCATCTTCTTTTAATTCATTAATTTCTTCTTCGCTCATTGTTCTAATTTTGTTATTTAATGCAAAATTTACTTCTTGCTCAACTACTGTTTTTGGTAAAGCAAAGTTAATTTTTTCAACTAAAGCTTCTAAGAATGTAGGTTTAACTTCTTCTCTATAATATGTAGCTTTATCTTGTGCAACCATTTGCTCTTTTATTTTTTCTCTTAAAGTATCAATTGTTACATCTTTTTCATTTGGTAACATTTTTTGTGCAAACTCATCATTTAGTTCAGGAGCTGCTTTTTCTTGAATTTCATGTAAAGTTACTTTAAATATAGCTTCTTTACCAGCTAAATCTTTTGCTTGATACTCTTTTGGAAAAGTTACAACAACATCTTTTTCCTCTTCATATTTCATTCCAATAACTTGTTCTTCAAATCCTGGGATAAATGAACCTGAACCAATGTGTAATGGATATTTCTCAGCTTTTCCACCTTCAAATGCTACATTATCAACAAAACCTTCAAAATCAATTACCGCATAATCTCCATCTTTTACTGCTCTTTTTCTAGAAATTTTTTCTAAAGGTGCAGATGAAGATGCAATTTCAGTCAATCTTGCATCAATTTTTTCTATTCCAACTTCAATATCTTTAACAGCAGGAACTAAAGATTTATAATCACCTAAATCAATTTGTGGTTTACAAGCTACAGATATTTCTATCTCTACACTTCCATTGTCTTTTTTATCAAATTTAGTAATACTTGGTTCACCAATTAAATCTGAATTTTTAATATCTAATTGTTTTAACCCTTCATTTAAAACTTTTCTAACAGCTTCAACTTGTGCATCTTCTAAAAGTTTATCCGCATATCTTTGTTTTACAACAGCAACAGGAACCTTACCTTTTCTAAATCCTTGAATATTCATAGTTTTAGCAGCTTGTTGTGCTACTTTATCTAAGTTTTTTTCAATTAAATCTTTTGAAAGTGTTGCAGTTATTTCAACATTTGCTTCATCAACTCTATTTGCTTTAAATTCCATTAAACTTACTCCGAATTAAAATTTTAACAAATATTTTACCGAAAATTTACTAAGGCTTTACTAAAAAGTTTTTTAATGTAGTAAAAAGAAAAACTAAAGATTAATAATCTTTAGTTTTTCTCATTTGAAGTAGCTCTTTTTGAACTGAAATATTTATATTTTCATTTGCTTCAAAATTTAAAGAATAATTTCTTCCATCATAATCAACAGAATTTAAAATTATTTTCATAGCTTCTAATCTAGCTAAATGTTTATCATCACTTCTTATGATATGCCAAGGAGCACTTCTTGAGGTAGTTCGTCTAAGCATCTCATACTTTTTCTCACTAAATTCATCCCATAAATCTTGTGCCTGCATATCAACTTCTGAAAATTTCCATTGTCTTAAAGGATCATTTATTCTTCGATCAAATCTTCTTTTTTGTTCCTCTTTTGAAACAGAAAAATATAGTTTGATTAGAATCATTCCTTGTCTAACTAAATCTTGTTCAAAATTTACAATATCTTCCATGAAGATTTCATGTTCTTCAGCTGTACAAAATCCAAAAATTGGTTCAACCATAGCACGATTATACCAACTTCTATCAAATAAAACTATCTCTCCACCAGTTGGAAAATGAGTTATGTATCTCTGTAAAAACCATTGATTTTTCTGTGTCTCTGTTGGTTTTCCAAGAGCTACAACACGATAGTGCTTGTTATTCATATATCTTGTAATTCTTCTTATTGCTCCACCTTTTCCAGAAGCATCTCTTCCTTCAAAGATAATAATCATTCTTTTATTTACTTTTTCAAGCCAATCTTGAAGTTTTATAAGTTCAATTTGATAAGGTTTTAAACTTTGTAAATCATATATTTTTTGAACACCTTCATTTAAAACTTCTTTATCCAATTTTTTATAATCGCCTAATAAAGATTTAAGATATTTATTCTCATCTTGAAGTTCTTCTAATCTATTATTTACTGGTTTTTTAGGAACTTCTTTTAATACTTTTGATGCAGTTTTTGCAGGTAATTTTGTATCTTTCATAACAGAATTTTTAAAATTCTCAATAAGCTCAATAGCTTTATTTAAAGTAATATTATCTCTTATTGTATATCCTAAAACTTTAACATATCTTTTTTTATCATACTGAAATCTTGCTATATATTTTTTACCATATTTAGGGTGTTCATCCTTGGATATATACAATCCATTTTGTATTGTTAATTCAAATTCATTTAAATTCATTACAAACCTTTATGATAATTGTTCTCTTTGCATATTTTCAAGCTCTAAAGCTCCACCAATAATAATTTTTTTATCTATTTCAAAAATATCTTCTTTAGACTTTTTATCATAATTTATAGAATTTAACATATGTCGAATACAATTTACTCTAGCTTTTTTCTTATTATCACTTTTTACTATAATCCATGGAGTAACTTGTGTATGAGATGCCATAAGCATAGAGTATTTTGCTGATGTATATTTATCCCACATCTTTTGTGATTCTTTATCTATTGGTGATAATTTATGTTGTTTTAATGGATCAGTTTCTCTTTTTTTAAATCTTTTTTCTTGTTCTTTTTTTGATACAGAAAAATAAAACTTAAATAATATTATTCCAGATTCTACAAGCATCTTTTCAAATTCAGGAACATCTCTTAAAAATTGTTGATGTTCTTCTTTTGTACAAAAGCCCATAACAGGTTCAACTCCACCTCTATTGTACCAACTTCTATCAAACAATACTATCTCTCCAGCACTTGGCAGATGCTGTGTATATCTTTGAAAATACCACTGTGTTCTTTCTGTATCACTTGGCTTTTCTAAAGCCACTATTCTTGCTCCTCTTGGATTTAAGTGTTCAGTGATTCTTTTTATTGTTCCACCTTTTCCAGCAGCATCTCTTCCTTCAAAGATTATCAAAACTTTTAGTCCATTAGATTTAACATAATTTTGAAGTTTTAAAAGTTCAATTTGTAGTTTCGTAAGTTTTTTTTGATATTCTAAAGTCTCTTTTTTTATCCAAACTTGAACTTTTTGCTCTCCATCTTGTATCTCTTCTTTTAATTTAACCCTTTTTCTTTTTTTATCTTGACCATGCTCAATATTTTCTTGAGTATCAATAACATCTTTATCTTCAAATGTTTGTTTAACCAATCCTCTATCGTGTCCCATTTTCCTATCCTTATGTAAATTTTATGAAAGTCTTATTTTATAATCTTCATATCCAAAATTTCTTATAACTTTAAAATTACCTTCTTTAGATTTTATAACTATTGATGGTAATTTTATTCCATTAAAAGTTGTTGTTTTTACCATTGTATAGTGAATCATATCTTCTAAAATAATTTTATCTCCAACTTTTAACTCTTCATCAAAAGAATAATCTCCTATAATATCTCCTGATAAACAAGTGTTTCCACCCAATCTATAAGTATATTTTTTCTCATTTGCAACGCCACTATTTCTTATCATTGCACGATATGGCATTGCTAAAGTATCTGGCATATGTGCTTCTGCACTTGTATCCAAAATTGCTAAATTCATTCCATTTTCTATAATATCAAGAACAGTTGCAACTAAATATCCAGTTTGCCAACCAATAGCCTCACCTGGTTCCATATAAACTTTTAGATGTGGATATCTAGCTTTAAAACTTTTTAAAAGTTTTATCAATCCTTCTACATCATAATCAGCCCTTGTAATATGATGTCCTCCACCAAAATTAACCCATTTTAATTTATCAAAATATTGAGAGAAATTTCTTTCAAAAGCTGCAAGTGCACCTTCAAGTGCATCAACATTTTGTTCACAAAGTGCATGAAAATGAAAACCATCTAAAAATTCAAGTTGTGTTTCATCAAAATTTGCTTTTGTAGTTCCCATTCTTGAAAATGGTGCACAAGGATTATATAAATCAACTTCAACACTTGAATATTCAGGATTTAATCTAATTCCTAAAGATGCTTTTCCAAAAGCCTTATCTTTAAATCTTTTTAATTGACTAAAAGAGTTAAAAACTAAGTGATTTGAAATAGAAATAATTTCATCAATTTCTTCATCTTTAAATCCTGGACTATAAGTATGAACTTCTCCTCCAAACTCTTCTTTTGCCAAAATAGCTTCGTGAAGTCCAGAAGCACAACAACCTTTTAAATATTTTTTGCATAAATCAAAAGTTGAGTACATAGCAAAACCTTTTAATGCTAAAAGTATACTAATATCCGCTTCTTCTTGAACTTTTTTTAAAAGCCTTAAATTTTTTTCTAAAAGTTGTTCTTCACAAACATAAGCAGGGCTTGGAAGTTTTTCAAAGCTATCTAAAATCTCATAATTTTTATTCATACTATTTTGCATCTAACTCTAAAATTTTCCAAGGAAGACCTTGTGTCATCAACTCATCCATAAATGGTTTTGCATCAAACTCTTCTATATTAAATACTCCAGTATTTTTCCAAATACCTTTATAAAGTAATTTCGAACCAATCATTGCTGGAACACCTGTTGTATAGCTAACTGCCTGTGCTCCCGTTTCTTTATAGCACTCTTGATGGTCACAAACATTGTAAATATAAACTTTTCTTGGTTTTTCATCTTTGATGCCTTCAATAATACAACCAATATTTGTTCGTCCTACTGTACGTGGACCTAAACTAGCTGGATCTGGTAATAATGTAGTTAGAAATTCAATTGGAGTAATCATTACACCTTTATGTTCAATTGGTTCAATTCCTAGCATTCCAACATTTTGTAAACAATTCATATGTTGAATATAACTATCTCCAAAAGTCATAAAAAATCTAATTCTTTTTAAACCTTTGATATTTTTTACTAATGATTCTAACTCTTCATGATATAGTAAATATGATGGTTTTATTCCTACTTCTGGATAATCATGATCAACTCTTATTTCTAGTGGTTTTGTCTCTATCCATTCTCCATTTTCCCAATATCTACCATTTGCAGAAACTTCTCTAAGATTTATTTCTGGATTAAAATTTGTAGCAAATTTATACCCATGGTCACCTGCATTACAATCCATAATGTCTATTGTATGAATTTCATCAAATAAATTTTGTTGAGCATAAGCGCAAAAAACACCTGTAACACCTGGATCAAATCCAGAACCTAAAAGTGCCATAACTCCAGCTTCTTTAAATTGATTATCTCTTGCCCATTGAAGTTTATATTCAAATTTTGCTTCATCTGGATGTTCATAATTTGCAGTATCCACATAATCAACTTTACATCTCGTACAAGCATCCATAATTGTCAAATCTTGATAAGGTAAAGCTACATTTAATACTAACTTTGGATTTACTTTTTCTATTAATTTTACTAATTCATCAATACTATCTGCATCAACTGAAGCTACATCAATTTTAACACCTTGATTCTTTAAAATATCCCCAGCAATTGCTTCACATTTTGAAACAGTTCTTGAAGCTAAAGTGATTTTTTCAAAAGTGTCAATATTCATTGCACATTTCACAGTGGCAACCCTACTTACGCCACCAGCACCAATTATTAAAATACCTTTTTTACTCATATTAAATACTCCAAATATTTTTATGTATTGATTATAACTATTTTATAATAAAAAAATAGTATTTAGTAACCATTTAATTACATATAATTACAAAATTAACATAGTTTTAAATTTATTTATGTAGAATTACGTTTTATATTGGGGATGACTTGGTATCGATTAGAGCAGTGAGTATTAGTTGCATGTCGGCCTGAACATGCCGTTACGCGGTTCATTTTTTTTAGACGCAAACAATACAAATTACGCTCCAGCTTACGCAAAAGCTGCGTAAGTTTAACAACTTACTGACTCGCCTAACGGCTTGAGTCTTTGGAGACTGGCACTACAGATTCTATCTATGTAGATTATTGCTGGTTCACACTAGATAGATTATCTTTAAAGGATTGATTGAACTTTGAAGAGAAATTTTAAATCTTAGCTTTATAGTTGCTTTTGGAAGTTGAGTTGCTATAGAGTGAAATTTTTCAACTTTGCTAAGCATGTAGACGCTTTTATGAGCTGTTTTAAGACTGCGGTTCGATCCCGCACATCTCCACCAATTACACTTTTCAAACACCCCAAATAATGGGGCTTAATAAATTGGTTTTTATCAATTTTACATCTAAAAAATCAAAAGTATCACATAGAAGTATCACACTTTTTTTTATTTCATATTATCAAATATTTTCTTATATTAAAGTTTATAAAAAACTCTTAACTTACTTTTTCATAATTCAAATAATTCAAGAAATATTTTTTAGCTGTTCGTCTGTCAATCTTAGCAATTTTTGAAATTGAAGCAATATTTACTTTTAGTTTTTGTTCTTGTAGTTCTAAGATAGCATTTATTACTAGATTCTCTTTTTGTGTTTGTAATTTTGAAATATAATCTTGTTTTGCTTCTAATAATTGCTTTTTATTTTTCTCTTTATCTCTTAACTTTAGAGTTCTATTTGCTGCTTTTTGTTGTCTTATTTTTGTTTCTTCTAAGTATTCATCATAAGATAAATTTTTCATTTTTTCAAATTCCATGACACCACTATTTACAACTTTTAAATTTTCATCTTTCATTGTTCCATAGAGTATTTTTCCATTTTGCCAATATTTGAAAGTGGAGTTTGAAATTTGTATTAATTCTATATTTCCTAATCCAACATTTTTGGAATTATTTATATTTATTAAAAAGTTTAATATATCATCTTTATTTAATACTTTTTTACCTTTAGCATATTTCATAGCATATTTAAATAAGGTTTTGTTTCTTTGTCCTTCTATTAATTCATTTTCATCAACTTTTACTTTTAATCTTAAAGGTGTATTTGTAAATTCAGATTTTGGAATATATTTTTTAAAATCATTCAATTCATAATTGATTTTTTGAGAAAAATAAAAGTTATGTAATAATGGATTTCTCCATACTCCATACAATCTATGGGAAGCTATTTCATCACATCTTAATAATCTCGTTATTGCTACTTTTATATCCATCACATATTTAAGTGGTTTTCTTTGATGAGTAAATATATGATTTTTTAAATGATAGGCAAAATGGAATCCTTTGTTTGTTTCCAGGATATAAGTTGGTTCTATCCCTATATTATCTGTTATAAAATCTAAGAAATTATATATATTTTTAAAATGCTCTTTTGCTGTTTTATCTTCAAACTTATCTATATCAAATATTAGAAAACTTATTCTATCTTTTGTATTAAAATTAATAAATTTATATTTGTTTAATGCTTTTATAGTTGGGTATTGGTAAATATTTGATAAATGTTTTTCATTTCCTGCTTTTGTTCTTTTAGGAAGATTTTTTAATAAAAGTTCTTTTAGTTGTTCATCTTCATTTTTATATTTATTTAAAACTGTCATGGGCTTACTCCTTTTTTTTGGAGCAACCCTGAAAGGTGTTGGAATAGAATTTAATACATATTTTTATTGTTATAAGAGTGATTTTTTGTAAAAGTTAGATTTAGTAAAAAAAATGAAAAATTCTTTAAAAAAAAGTAAAAAAAAATGTTCATTGTAGATGGTCTTACTGTATTATTTAAAATTAACACCAAGTGAAGAAATAAAAGATAATTGAAGATAGCAAATAGTAAGGATAAAAAAGAGAGAATAAAGAATAAATATTAATCTTAAATAATAAAATATATAAATAAATAAGAATATATATTAATTAATAATAAAAACATTTTTTTGGCTTCAAAGTGCCATTATATCGGGCTTAGAGAGGTATTTTTTTGAATGGATAGTTAATATTTCATCTTTTTTAAAGATAAAAATTAAATATTTACATGAAGATTATAAATTGATAAGAAGATAAATATTTTTTTGATAAGTTTTTAATTCGGGGATTATTTTGTTTTATAGCCCCTACCCTTAAATCCCCAAACGGGGCTATTTTTAGCTAAAGCTAAAAACAAGTAAAACAAAACCTAAATAAAAGCCTTTTATTCTGTTCGTTTTAAATAATAATTAGTGATAGCTTCCCTTTTATGGTTTAGTTCCTGGCTTACTTGTAATTTTGCTTCTTTTTCACTAATTCCACTTTTTAACATATCTTCAAATTTATCACGAGCAGCTGTAAATCTAAAATCATGAGAAGATATATCATAACTTTTTAAATCGCTATAATAGGTTGATTTATCTATTAAAAAATCTTTATTATTTAAAAGTTTCTGTTCTAGTTCAAATGATATTTCTTTAGGATTATATTTATGATTACCTTTTCCTACTAAATTGACAACATAACCACTATCTAAATATAGAGTTGGATTTTTTACAAGTTTAAAGGCTTCACTTTGTCTTATACTTAGGTTATATTGAATTTCAGCAATTAAGCCCGATATTGCCCTATCTTCATATAAACTTTTTATTACATTATCAACATTTTCAATATATCTATTTTCGATGATAATATCTGCTTCATCTTTGATAATTGATACTCTATCGTTAAAAAAATCTTTATCTTCTAGTTGTAAAGGAATATAAATATTTTGTTGTTCCAATCCTTTAAGCATACTGGAGAAGCCCCTTAAATAATTCTCTTGAGTTTTTGAAGATAGATTTTCTAATCTTGAATTAAAAAAGTTATTAAGATTTTCTTTTGTAAAAAGTGTATTTAGTTTATTATTTAGATTTTGGGATTTAAAAAAAGATGTTATATCTTTTAAATACATTTCCCTTTTTTCGGCTAATTTGTCAGAATGAGTTAAATTATCGCTTTTTCCAACTCTTCCAATTCCAAATGCTTCCAATCTGTGGAAAGCATCTTTAATTTGCTTTTCAAATGTTCCACCTTTTAGATTTGCCATATTATAAACAAACTAAAGATTATTTTGTTTATAAAATTTTTCTATCGTTCCCCTACTTACTTTTACTCTGTGATTTTCATATAAATATTTTTCTATTGATTGGCTACCACTTCCATTTTTTCTTAAATCTAAAATTAGAGTTGAGTATTTTTTTATATGTTGATTTTTTATATTTTCCAAATTTATCAGAGATTTATTTTTTGATATTGTTTCTTTTTGAATTTCAAGCAAGATGAAAAATCCTGCCATAACACGATTTTTTGTAAATGTTTGATTTTGGAGATATTTTAAATATCTCTTAGCAAAGTTTTCAAAATCATCTGAATTTTTAAATCCCAAAATATTTGAATAATATTGTTTCTTTTTTTGAGTGAACATATTTTATAACTCCTTTATATTTTTATATACTGAACACCTAAAAGATGTTTAAAATATAAATTATTTCTTAACTGTGGTTTAGACCTGTGATTTATTTTTAAGGCAATATCACGAAATGCCAAAGTGTAATAACGAAGAGTTAAAAGGCAAGGTAAAAGCAGAAATAAAAAAACTCAAAATTCAAAGGGGCAGTTTATAAGTTTGGCTAGTTATTGAATAGTGGAGCATTTGTCAGTTTTTAGTGTGTTTTTATACAAAATATAGCAAAAATGGACATTGCTAAATGCCCATTTTCTCGATATATCTTTTCGCAAGTGCGATTTTTTGTATCGCTTCCTATCTCTGTTTAATTTTTTAAACAGAGATAAGGAAGCTCCCACAAGTTCAAAATCAGAAATTAAAAAATATGGTGCCACCCATACTTACTTTTATTATTGCTTTTAGCTTAACAATAATAAAGTGTTTTTTAATTTTTGATTATATATTTATACATAAAGTATCCTATAAAAATATAACCCTTTCTAAGGGCTTATATTGTTATAAGATATTTTTTAGTTAAAAGTTGATTGTTTTTAAAAATGCGATGAAGTAGGAATAAAATAACTAATAAAAAGAACTTCTTATTTTATGATGTAAATATTAAATAAGATACTACAATAAATCCAATAATTGGGATTAATATAAGAGCTATTTGATGATTATTTAATCCTTCAGAAGGAGTTTCAACTTCTTCTTTATATGAATAAGAATTACTTTTAATAACTTTATTCTCATATATAGGGAAAACAGTTAAATTTGTATTTTTTAATTTAAGATTCTCATTTTCTAATTTTAGTTTTTCTATTTCTAGTTTTAATAATTCTTCTTTATTTTCCATTTTAAACCCTTTTTTTAACTAATTTTTTATTTCTTATTTTCTTCTACTTTTTCATCATTGCTTAAAGTAGGAGTTTGGTTTTCTATTGCTTCATTTTCTGTTGTTTCTTTAGTTTCCAAAACTGGAACAGTTTGTGTTTGTTCACCTAGAATTTCTTTTATGGCTTGTGGGTGGCAAACATCTCTATATTCTGAAAATTTATCTAATCCATTTCTCCATACAAATCCTCTATCAAAATCTCTTGTTGATAAAGTTTCTATCATAGGTCTTTTATAAAGTTTATCTTTTTCATTTTGAGAAAGTTTTTCATATTTCCAATGTGTATTTATTTTTATAATATTAAGTTCTCTCATACAAGGTTGCATAAGTTGAACATATTTTTCTTTTTGCTCTTGATTTAAAGAATTATATTGTTCTCTATTATCTCCACTTTCTATACCAACAATACCAACAGCTCCAACCAATGCTCCAACTCCCATTAAAATAGGATTTCCACTTGATAACAAACCACCAGCAAAACTCGCTGAATTTCCTTGATTTATATTTGAAGATGGGTCTGATTTTGAAGAACAACCACTAAACAACAATCCTAGCATTAACAATGCTACTAATAACAAATTTTTCATTTCTCCCCTTTTTTAATTTATTCTTGATTTCTTGTTTTTATTTGAATTAAAATAACTCCTACTGCACATACAATTATTGCTAAAGAATCTATTGCACCAGAATTATCCATAAATAAATTTTTAGCAGATACTCCTATTATTGAAACTAATAAAACTATAACTATTTTTTCATAACTCATAAATTTCCTTTTTATTGATTTATTTTTAACTCATAGCCAAAATTGAAACAAGGCCTAAAGCACCAAGTAAAAATACTATAAGATATATACTTGAAACAATTATTCCTATTATTCCAAAAGCATTTTTTGAGTTTTTAAGACCACAAATAAGCCCTATAATGGCAAAAATTATCCCTATCGCTCCAGTAAAAAGTGATAAAATACCTAACACACAAGATACAATCCCACAAGTTTGGCTATCTTCTATTTTTTGTTTTGAATTTTTATCTACTTTTTTATTTTCTTTTTTTATATCTTCAATACCTTCATCGCTAAAACTCAACTCTGGTTGGCAATTTTCACAATAATCACTACTTCCTAAAGAAAGATATAAATATTTTTTACCACAATTTTTACATATTGGCATTTTTCCCCTTTTTAATTTTTTATCCTATAGAATAAAGACATATGTATTTTATCTGAATAAAGTTTAAATTATTTTTACTCTATAGGATAAATTAAATGGAAATAGATTTTAGTAACAGTTCAAAAGAAGAGATACATGATTTTTATAAAAACATTTCAAATAATGTGAGAAAATATAGAATAGAAAAAGGTTGTTCACAAGAAAAAGTAGCACTTGATATAGGTATCAAATCAATAGCTTTTTATTCAAACTGTGAAAATAATAAATATGAAAAACATTTTAACTTAGAACATTTATATAAGATTTCCAAATCTTTCAATATTCCAATAGAAGAATTTTTTAAATAATCTTCTATTCCAAAAGCTTTCCAATAGAAAAGTTCACTTTATCTAAGATTACATTTAATCCTTTATACTCTACTTTTTCCAATATTTCCACTAAAAAATCAGGCTCAAAATATTTGTTTCCATATCGATTAAAAAGTTCTGTGTCATTTCGTGTATGCCCCATTAAACTTTCTCCCCTTTTATCTTTTAATGTTTCGGGCATATGTTTTATTTTATTTGCGAAACTATGTCTTAGTGAGTAATAAGATTTTTTTTCTTTATCTTCAATATCTATTTTTTTGATTTTGTCATTAAATCTACTTTCACATCTTCTAATGGTTGATTTTATGAGATTCTTAGTTTCTTTTCCTTTTTCTTCATCCACAAAAATAAAAGTGTGTTTATTTTTCTTTCTATAATTTATAAAATCTAAAAGCCGTAATTTTTCAATCAATAGTTTCGTTAAAGGAAGTTTTCTTTTAGCATATATTGTTTTATTACTTTTTACATCATTTAAGCTTTTATTATCACTTTGATTTTCTTTTGAAACTTCTAAATAATATATTAACTCACCAGTTTTACTATGTTTAGTAGTTTTTAAATCAGCAATCATAAATTGCCCTATTTCACTAGGTCTTAATCCTAAGAACATAGTAAGAAATATTCCAAAAACTTTCAAAGGGTCATTTTTTAATGTGTATAATATTCTATTATTTAGATAATCGAATTCATTAAATATTTTAACTATTTCATCATCACTTAGTAAAAATCTATCCATGCTTGGGTCTTTTGTTATTCTGAAACTTTCTAAAACAAATTGATTCACTGGATTTTTAAAATCATATTTTTCAGAACAATATTTAATAAAAAATTTAATCCTGTCGAAGTAGTTATTTATGGTGTCATGTTCTATCACTTGTATATTTTCATATTCTAATAAATATATATCATTATTTCTTTGATTTAAAATATCTTTAATTAGTTCTGTTTGTTCTTCAATATTCAAATCTCTTGTTAGTTTGCCTTTTTTTCTATTTTTAGGGAGATTTACAATTATATTTTCTAAATATTCACAATCTTTTAAAGTTAGTTCATTTAGTTTTTTATTTGGGAAAACTTCATTAATAATTCCAAAAGTTTCTATATATGTATTTATTGTTTCATCTTTTAATTTTCTTTTTTCTTTATAGTATCTTTTAATCTCTTCCATAAGTTCATAAAAATCTGGAATATCTTTTTTTTCTTCATTTATGTATATTTGAGATTGTTGTGTTTCTTGTTCCATTTTTGGAGAGTAGCTATAATATCTTGATAAATCAGTATTTAATAATTCAATCTCATATTTAAACATCTTCCAATAGAACTCTTTGTGTTTTTTTAACTCTTCAATTATATTTTCATTAATTCCACTTCTTGGGATTATTTGATTATCTATAATATTTTTAACTTCTTTAAAATCTCTTTTTTCATTAATAGCTTGAAACTCATTCAGTTTGTTTATGATAGCCTTTTCTGTGCTGCCTTCATAAGTTGTTCCCCTAATAGTTGTCGTATTTGCTTCATGCCTTAAATCTTCTAATTTTTCATACTCTTCTAATCCATCAGTAAAATATTTATATGTTATATCTTCTATCTCTTGTTTTGTCATTAAATGCCCTTTTAATAGATTTTTATGAATTTGAAAATTAAGTAAACTAACCAAAATTTTCGCACTATTGTAGCATTTAGTTTTTAATGATTGTCTAATTAGAAAAGAGTTGTTATCAAAAGATACTCTTTTGTGAAAATAATAAGTTCCACTTCTTTTATATAGAAAGTTTGCCATTTTTCTCCAATGGTGTATCCCTTCTATATATCACAAGATGATTTTTTAAATGTTTTTTTTGATTTGTAGCCCTTATTTAGCCGTATTTAAAGGAGTTTTGGAATTACTTTCCCCGCACATCTCCACCAAATATAGATTATTTAACAAATTGTGATACATCTATGAGCTATGTTTTAGTTTTTTGAATTCATAATATCAAAAAAAAGATAGCCAAGAGAATTGCTCTTAAACTATCTTAAAAAATCAAAAGATTACTTTTTAGTTTCATTATCTTTTTTAGATTTTTTATCTTGTTTTGATTCTTTTTCTTTAGAATCTTTTACTTCTTTTTCATCACCTTTATTTGATGAGCCTTTAGCTTTTACATCATTTTTTACATTGTTAATAATAGAATCTCCAAACCCCTTGATATTTCTCAAATCTTCTGGTGATTTAATACTATTAACCTTCCTATATTCTAGTATTTGTTCAGCTTTTTTCTCACCTATTCCTTTTATCCCCATAAGTTCTTCTTTTGAAGCAGTTTGTAAATTAATTGCAAACAAAAAGGAACTACATAACATCAGTAATACCATAAATTTTTTCATCTTATCTCCTTTAATTTAAATAATGAGAATTATATCTATTAATAATTATAATGTCAATAAAATTTTCAAATATACTGAAAATAAATCAAAACTTATATTTCAAAGTAGCCATCCAATTTCTCTCTTCTCCATAAGCGTATTTTTCAAAATTAGTTTTATACTCTTTATTTAAAGCATTATTGATATTTACAAGTAAACTTAGGTTTTTATTGAATTCATAGTTTGCCATTAAATCAACCACATAATAATCATCTTGTTCAGCTTCTCCAACTAAATCTTCACGACCGATATTAATATAAGAGTTTTTTATACTATCACTTGAAAATTTATCATGCCAACTAAGACCACCACCTATTGTTAATGAAGATGTTGCTTTATAAGTTGTAAATAGATTTGCTGTTTTAGTATTACTTATTAATTCTTTGTTGCTTTTTCTTAAACTAGAAGAAGAAAAACTAGCTTGTAGTTGCCAATTTGGAGTGATTTCTCCTGCAACTTCAAACTCCCAACCTCTGTTTTTTGTATCATCTTCTGCTTTAGATGCACAAACACCAGTTGAAGTTCTATGGCATTCACCATCTTTACCATTGATATAATCTGTTACTGCAAGATTATCTTTTCCTGATTGGAATAGTGCAATGCTAGAGTTTAATCTTCCATCAAACCATTCACCTTTTAAACCTACTTCATAGTTAAATCCAGTTTCTGGATCAAGAAATTTATCATCTTTATCTTTATAATTTTGTGGATTAAATATCTCTGTATAACTAGCATAAGTTGTAATATTTTCCGTAAGATCGTAAGTTAAAGCTAAATATGGTAAAAAATTATCAAATTTTCTATCATCTGTAACTTTATTATTAATATTATTTATTTTTTCAGTTTTCCATTCACTATATCTACCACCTAAAATTGCCGATAAATCATCTGTAAAATTTAATTTAGTTGAAATAAATACTCCATATTGTTGTGTTTCAGTATTATTTGCCCTTGATATTCCACCCCAAGTTGGTTCAGGAACTACAATTTTATTATTAATTATTTTAATATCTTGTAATGAGACATCAGATTTTTTAAGAGTTATAGCATTATTTTTGATTTTTTGCCCATTAAATCCAGCTACTAAATCATGAGTTTGACCAAATAGCTCAAAAGTACCGTTTAGTTTTACATCCAATGAATGAGCTTTATCTTTATCTTTCTGATTTTTGCTTATATCCTCATAATACTCATTACAATAGTTAGTCCATAACCTACAAATACCATATTTGCTCTTATTTTCATATTCCTTGTAATGATAAGTTGTATCTATTTTCCAAGAGTCATTGATATGATGATTTAAAGATAGAGTATATGTATCTTTAGTAGTTTCAACCTTTGTCCAATCTGCTGCTGTCCAAGTATATCTATCAAAATTTGATAATCCAACTTTCCCCCATCCACTATCCATAAAAAATATACTTGCTTCTGTTCCATAATAAGTACCATTATTTTCTGCTTCTGCTCTTTCCCAAGTACCTGATATTGTAGTTGAATCACCTAAATCAGCTTCTATAACACCATATAAAGTGCTATTTTGTTTATCAAGTAAGGGATTGAAATATCCACCTTGATCATGAACTGCTATAAATCTTCCTCTTATACTTCCATCTTCATTAAATCCTCCAGCGATATCTACTACACCTCTATATTTATCCCATCTTCCTGTTTGTGCTTCAATTGATGCTTGAAAATCTTTTGTTGGTTTTTTGCGTACTAAATTTATACTTCCACTAGGATCTCCAGCACCAGTTAAAAGTCCAGTTGCTCCACGAACGACTGAAACAGAATCATAAATTGTACTATCCATACTCTCATTGCCTTTGTAATATGCATTGTTACTTGAACTCATTGCTCCATCTATTTGAATATTTTTTATTTCATATCCACGAGAATAAATTTGAGCAAAACCTGTATTACTTGCTTGTGAATCTACCGTAACGCCAGGTATCTTTCTTAGAACATCATTTAGATTATTTAATTGTTGATCTTCCATTCTTTTTGAAGTGATAACTGAAACTGATTGTGGAGTTTCTTTTAAAGATAAATTCATACCAGTTGCAGAGTTGTCTTGAGTTCTTGTATAGCTATTTTCTTTATTATCTTTTACAGAAACTTCATCTAAGATATAAGTTTTACCTACTTTTTTATATGATGATTGGGGATTTTCTATTATATATATCACATCATTTTCTTGTATAGCTTTGAGATTATGTTCTTCTAATACACTATTTAGATTACTTAATACCGTACCCCCCCCCGAAACCTAACTTTTCTGAATCTACTATCTTATTTTTTAAATCTTTTGATTTTGAAATATATGTTACATTATATTTCTTTACTATATTCTCTACTGCTTCTTGCAAACTTATATCTTTTGCATTTGCAAAAGAACTTCCTAACATCAAAGATGTTACAACTGACATGAAAACTCTTCTTTTCATCTTAAATCCTTTGTATTAATTTTGAGAATTTGTTTCTCTATATAGTAAGACGATTTAAATGAAAAAAATGGACAATTTTTACAAAAGAATTTTCAAATTTGTTAGTTGGAGTTACTTTTGGTAACAAAATTAAGTATATTTCTTGTTAGAATCACATAAAATTGATTTATATAAAATAATAATTTTAAATATAAATCGTAAAATTTAGCAAAAAAAAAGAGAGCAAAAAATCACTCTCTTTTTAAAAATTTTTATGATGTTTTATTACATCATTCCAGGCATTCCCATTCCGCCCATACCACTCATATCTGGCATAGCAGGAGCTTTATCCTCTTTTATATCTGTTACTGTTGCTTCTGTTGTAAGAAGTAAAGAAGCAACCGAAACTGCATTTTGCATAGCAACTCTTTCAACTTTAGCAGGATCTACAATTCCAGCTTCAAACATATCTACATATTCTCCAGTTGCTGCATTGAACCCTAAGTTATCATTTGAAGATTTTTCAACTTCATTTGCAACAACTCCAGCATCAAATCCAGCATTTATAGCAATTTGTTTTAAAGGTGCTTTGATAGCTCTTAAAACAATATCTGCTCCAATTGACTCATCATCTGATAAATCAAGTTTTACTTTCGAAGCTGCTCTTATAAGTGCTGCTCCTCCACCAATTACAATTCCTTCTTCAACTGCAGCTCTAGTTGCACTTAGAGCATCATCAACTCTGTCTTTTTTCTCTTTCATTTCTGTTTCTGTTGCAGCTCCAACTTTGATAACAGCAACTCCACCACTAAGTTTTGCAAGTCTTTCTTGAAGTTTTTCTCTATCATAATCACTTGTTGTATTAGAAATTTCTGCTCTTATTTGATTTACTCTAGCTACAACACCATCTTTATCTCCACTTCCATCAACAATAGTTGTATTATCTTTGTCTATTACAACTTTTGAAGCAGTTCCTAAAACACTCAAATCGCTAGTTTCAAGCTTCATTCCTAATTCTTCAGAAACAACTGTTCCACTAGTTAATACTGCTATATCTTCAAGCATAGCTTTTCTTCTATCACCAAATCCTGGGGCTTTAACAGCAGCAATTTGTAATGCTCCTCTTAATCTATTAACTACAAGTGTAGCCAATGCTTCACCATCTACATCTTCAGCAATAATTAAAAGTGGTCTTCCAGTTTTATTTACAGCTTCAAGTATTGGTAACATCTCTTTTAATGAAGATATTTTTTTGTCATATAATAGTATAAATGGATTACTAAACTCTGTTATCATTTTTTCAGGGTTTGTAATAAAATATGGAGATAAATATCCTCTATCAAATTGCATTCCTTCAACAACATCTAGTTCGTCAGAAATTCCTTTTGCTTCTTCAACAGTTATAACACCATCTTTTCCAACTTTTTCCATAGCTTCTGCTATCATTTTTCCAATAGCACTATCTGAATTTGCTGAGATTGTAGCAACTTGTTCAATTTCAGTTTTATTTGCTACAACTTTTGAAGCAATTTTTAGTTCAGTTAAAATAGCTTCACAAGCTTTATCCATTCCTCTTTTTAAAGAAATTGGATTAGCACCTGCTGTTACATTTCTAAGACCTTCTTTAAAAATAGAGTGAGCTAAAACTGTTGCTGTTGTTGTTCCATCTCCAGCTTCATCTGCTGTTTTAGAAGCAACTTCTTTTACAAGTTGTGCACCCATATTTTCTAAAGTATCTTTTAACTCTATTTCTCTAGCAACACTTACACCATCTTTTGTAATTGATGGTGCACCAAAAGATTTTTGTATTAAAACATTTCTTCCTCTTGGTCCCATTGTAACTTTTACAGCATCTGCTAGTTTTTCAACACCTGCATATAATTTATTTCTTGCATTATCACTAAAAAAAATCTCTTTTGCCATATTAATCTTCCTTTTTTATTTCAATTTTATTTTCTATTTTAAACAATTTTATGTAAATGGATAAGTTGCTATGCAACGTATGTTATTACATAACTCCTATAACATTTTCAATATTTAAAATAAGATACTCTTTTTCTTCAAGTTTAAGTTCAGTTCCTCTATATTGTTCAAAAACAATAACATCACCAACTTTAACATCTTCTACTTTATTACCAATAGCTACAACTTTTGCAGTTTGTGGTTTTTCTTTAGCATTATCTGGAATTATAATTCCACTTGCTGTTTTATTTTCTACTTCTGTTCTTTCAACAAGAACTCTTTCACCTAGTGGTTTAAAATTCATACTGTCTTCCTTTTTTATTATATTTATTTTTTTATTTAGCTTAGAATTTAGCACTTGTAAATTCCAAGTGCCAAATTTTATAAAATTTTTTAAATTTTGTCAATATCTTTGAGTCATTTTAACTAAAGTTTATGTCTATTTATATATTTTAAAAGTAGTTCTTCTAAAGATTCTTTCAAATTATCTTCAAAACTATCCAAAGTTTCTATACATTTTAAAGCCAATTTATCAGCACTTTTTTTAGCTTCATCAAGTCCTAAAAGATTTACAAACGAGTTTTTAAAACTATCATTTTGAGTAGTTTTTCCAGCTTCTTCAGAACTACAAGTTTCATCTATAATGTCGTCTTGAATTTGAAATAAAAGACCTAAATCTAAACCAAAATCATAAAGTTTATCTTGTATTTCTTTCTCATATTCACAAATGATTGCTCCCATTTTAAGACTAGCTGCTATAAGCCTTGCTGTTTTATGAATATGCAAGAACTCCAAATCTTCTAAAGATAGTTTTTGCTTTTCAAAATAACAATCTATTGCTTGTCCAATTATCATTCCATCTATTCCACCATTTTGTGACAAAGATTTGATAAGTTCTATTTTTATATCATTGTGAAGAGAAGCATTTGCAATTAATTTAAAAGCTTCCGTATTCAAAGCATCGCCAACCAAAATAGCTGTTACTTCATCATATTTTTTGTGTAAAGTTTGAAATCCTCTTCTTAAATCAGAATTATCCATAGCTGGTAAATCATCGTGAATCAAAGAATATGTATGTAGAAATTCAACTCCTAAAGCAACACTTAGACTATTTTTTACTAAAAGTGATTTTTTAGATTTTACAACACTAAGTAACAACATAGGTCTAAATCTTTTACCTCCAGCTTTTAGCATATCACCCAAAGCTAATTCAAAATGTGGATGAATAGTTTTTGATTTTGGAAGATTTGCTAATAAATACTCTTCAAAAGTTTCTAAAAGTTCTTGCATTTTATTTCTGTCCAAAAGAACCGAGATTTCCCATCAAGTTCATAGCCATCATTTTTTTATTCTCTTCACTTTGTTTGATAATATCATTCATACATGAAATTAACAATATTTGTAAAGAGTCTTTATCTTCTAGTAATGAATCATCAATTTTTAAATCAACAACTTCTGAATTTCCATTTACAGAAATTTCAACCATTCCTCCACCAGCTTTTGATGTAAAAATTTTAGAAGCATTTTCACTTTGTGCATTTTGTGCCATATCTTGAAATTTATTTATCATATCACCAAGATTTAAGTTTTTTAAATCAATTCCATCAAACATATTTTCCACCTTCAAGTTTATTTGTAATTAAATCAATATTATTTTTATCATCTACTAAAACAACTGTTGGACTATAGTTTTCAAGTTCTGCTTCATTATATGTTGCATAAGCAATAACGATTATTTTATCGCCAATTTCAACTTTTCTAGCAGCTGCTCCATTTAAACACATATCTTTTGAACCTGCTTTTCCTTTTATGATATAAGTTTGAAATCTCTCACCATTGTTAATATTTACAATATCAACTTTTTGCCCAACTTTCAACTTTGCAGCATTCATTAAATCTTCATCAATCGTAATAGAACCAACATAGTTCAAATTTGCATCTGTAACTGTTGCTCTATGAATTTTGCTGTATAACATCTCAAATGTCATATAAAAAATCCTTAACTTTTTATTTTTTTTTAAAGCTAATATACTATACTAATTTCATATAAAATCATATTAAAAGGATAAAAGATTATGAGAAAAATATTGCTATTTATTTTCTCTTTTTCGCTATTTGTATTTGCAAATAATTTAGAAAAGAACCCTGTTGCTATTTTTGAAACATCAAAAGGTATTATAAAAGTTGAACTTAGACCAAAGATCGCTCCAAAGGCTGTTGAAAATTTTATAACACATTCAAAAAATGGTTATTATGATGGTCAAATTTTTCATAGAGTAATAAAAGGGTTTATGCTTCAAGGTGGTGATCCAACAGGAACTGGAATTGGAGGAGAGTCTATTTGGAATAAAGATTTTGAAGATGAATTTTCTAAAAATGCTCTTTTTGATAAACCATACATTTTAGCAATGGCAAATAAAGGTAAAAATACAAACAACAGCCAATTTTTTATTACAACTGCAGCAACATATTGGTTAAATGGTTATCATACTATTTTTGGATATGTTATTGATGGATTTGATGTTGTAAAAGAAATTGAAAATGTAAAAACAAGTGGGAAATATGGTGGTGATAAACCAATAGAAGATGTAAAAATTATATCTATAAAAATAGAGGATTAAATTAATCCTCTAACTCTTCTTTACAAACAACTTTTTCGATATCCATAAGAACTAGCATTTTGCTATCGTTCAATCTTACATAACCTTTTAGATATTTTGCTGGAATACCTGTACCCATTTCTGCAACAGGTGCTAACATATTTGTATCTATTTTTTGAACATCATCAACTAGATCTACAACTATTCCTATCATTCTTTTATCTTCAGTGATAACTGTTATAATAGAAGTATTTTCATCATATATAGCAGGACCTGTTTTAAATTTAATCCTAATATCTAAAATAGGAACAACCTCACCTCTTGAATTTATAAGACCTTTTACCCATTCAGAAGTGTTTGGCAAAATCGTAATATTATCTGGATATGTTAAAATTTCTTTTATCTTTGGCAACTCAATTGCATACTTCATCTTACCTAATTCAAATGTCATAAATTCTGTTACATTTGGACTAATGTTTTTATTTGAACTATTTTCCATATTATCCCCTCTTTAAAGCACAATTAATAAAATTGAACTATTTTACCTTTTGTTTACTTAAATTAGTAATCTTACAATCTGCTATTATATTTACAGTTTGCAGTTCTAAACTATCCCCAATCTTCAAATCTTCTAATGATACAATTTTATTATCTTTTGAAATTTGTACAAAACCATTTTTTTCTTTTTTTTCTGGATGATTCAATACATAATTTGATTTTAGATTATCTAAACTATTTTGAAAAATATGAATCTTTTGAGAAAAACTACTATTAAAAGATGATTTGACAAGTTTAATTTGAGAAGAGATAAAACTAAACTTTGACTCAATAGAGTTTTGCTCTAAAAGTTTTCTTGTATTTATTAACTCTTGTTCTTTATTTGAAAAAATCATTTTTAATCTATTTTGAAATTCGATAACAAAACTGTCAAGATATAAAATATGTTCATTAATATCAGGTAGTGCTATTTCCATAGCATTTGATGGAGTTGCAGCTCGAATATCAGCTACAAAATCACTTATCAAATAGTCAATCTCATGTCCAACGGCTGAAATAATTGGTGTTTTTGCTTGAAAAATAGCATCTGCAACAATTTCACTATTAAAAGCCCATAAATCTTCAATACTTCCACCACCACGACCTACAATCACAATATCGCAGTTTAATTTATCAGCATATTTTATTGAACTAGCTATATCTTCAATACTGCCATTTCCTTGTACCAAAGTTGGAACTAATATGAGTTCACACAAAGCCCATCTCTTACTAGCAACTTTTTTCATATCTTCTATTGCAGCACCTGTGGCACTTGTAACAATTGCTATTTTTTTAGGATATTTTGGAAGAGTTTTTTTGATACTTTGTTCAAAATATCCTTTTGCTTGAAGTTTTATTTTTAGTTGTTCAAAAGCAAAAGCCAAATTTCCAACTCCAGATGGCTCTATTTTTGTACAAAGTAACTGATAATTTCCTCTTGGGACATATACAGTTATACTTGCTGTTACTTGAACTTTTTGTCCATTTTCAAGTTCAAACTTTAGATATTTTGTATTTCCTTTGAACATAACACAAGATATTGTAGAGTTTTCATCTTTTATAGAAAAATAAATATGTCCTGAACTATGAATTGTAAGATTGGAAATCTCCCCTTCAACACAAATTTGCATAAATGTTGTTTCAAGAAGAGATTTTATTTGAGTATTTAAAGTTGATACGCTAATTGGATTCATTAAACTTTTTTTGCAATTATAAGTGTTGAAATATTCATAGAAAATGCTTTTACATAAACTGGTTCTAAACCAGCATTTTTTAGCTCTTTGCAAAGATTTTCTGTTGTTAAAAACTCATCAATTGAATCTGGTAAATATCTATAAGCTTCTTTGTTTTTTGATATTATTCCACCAACTGTTGGTAAAACTTTATCCATATAAAAAGCTGTTATATGGTCAAGTAAGTTCTCTTTTTTATTTTTTGTAAATTCACTAATTACTACTAATCCATCTTTTTTTAAAACTCTTGCGAATTCTATAAACGCTTCTTGCCTTTGTACAACATTTCTAATTCCATAAGAAATAGAAATAATATCTGCACTTTGGATATCAATTGGCATAGAAGTTGCAAAAGCTTCTATAAAATCTACTTCTGGAAGTTTTTTCTTACCAACTTCCATCATACCAACACTTGGATCAACTCCAACAATATTTTTTAAATCAATGTTTTTTTTCTTTGCAACTTCTTTCCAAAAAAGTATCATATCTCCAGTTCCACAAGCAACATCAACTATTTTATCAATACTATTTTTTCCATAAAGTTCAAAAGCTTTTTTACAAGCTTTATCTCTCCAAGATTTATCTATTCCCATTGATAAAACTCTATTTGCAGTGTCATAAGTTGGTGCAATGTTATTGAACATCGATACTATTTTTTCTTGTTTTTCCATTAATATATTTTTCCTATTTTATTTTTATAAAAGATATTTTCCTATTAGAATACCTAAGATTAAACCTAGATTCAAAGAAACTGCAATTTTCATAATTGAAAGTTTTTTATCAGCATAAGGAAGTTTATTTACAATATCATCTTGAAGTTTTAGACTTTCTTCAAAACTATTAGATGCTTTTTCTAAATTATCAATAGATTTTCTAATAGCTATTTCACTAAACTCCATTCTTTCAACAAGCTCTTTTGCTTGTTTGAAACTCATTTCGCTCATTTTTTAATCTCTATCCATTTATCCAAATCACAAAATATTTTGTTTAAAGTATTTATTACATAATCTTTTGCTTCTGTTTGTATTCTCCTAAAAAATAGATACTTTCTAGCAGACTCAACATCTCCTAACTCTTTTGCTTCAATAGCTTTTTTAGCAAAATCTGTATTATTATAAGCCATTTCCCAAACAGTACTTCCTAAATATCTACTCATAGTAATTATTTTATCATTTTGAACTGGAAAATATTTTGGTTCTTTTACAAAATCACAAATTACAGAGTTTGAATCAAGATATTTATGACCAAAAAAGTTTATGAATTGTTCACTATAATAATCTTCTTCCATTGATATAGATCTAGTGAGAGCAAAAATTAAATTCTCTTCAGGATTTTTCTCTATTTTTTTAATTTTTTTCATAGTTGCGATAGCATTTTTTCCATCAAGTTCACCATCACCTAATGGAATAATCCATTTAACATTTCCAAATGAACCAACTTTTTTTATCTCATCTAAAACTAAAGAAGATGTTTTATTTCCACCAACATCAACGATAACTTCATGATTATCATCCATTAAAATCAATTCATCTAATTCATTTATTCTATTTGTTCCAAGCATTCTTTTATCTACAATTTCAGTTCTTGTAAATGATCTTGAATCGTTATTTTCATCGTCAATTTCAATATAGGTAATTTTTTTACCATGCTTTTTATACAAATATGGTGCAATCACTTGCATAGCGACAGTAGATTTACCAACACCACCTTTTGTTTGAGGAATTATAATCATTAATTCAACCTTTTTTAAGCAAATATTCTTAGATTTTATCTAAACTATGATTAAACAATAATTGCATTGCTAATATGAAGTTCGCTGCTATTGCAATATTTTTTTATTTTAAAACTTTTTGAAGCAAGACCATCTTGTATATCAACAACCATAATTTGTAAAATAGATTTACAAGAGTTTGGAACTTCAAAATGTCCTCCAATACCTAAAGTTGCTCTTTGAATTGGGGCAAAACTATCCATTCCTATCACATTATCATAACAACCAGTAAGTCCAATATCTGTTAAATATGCAGTATTTTCAAAGATTTGCAAATCATCTGTTCCAATATGAGTATGAGTTCCACAAATAGCACTTACTTTACCTTTAAACATCATAAGCATAACTCTTTTTTCACTTGTTGCTTCACCATGAAAATCTATAAAAATATTTTTTATATTTTGTTCTTCTAAATCTTTAATTAGCTTTGTTGCTAAATTAAATGGATTATCAACTATAGGCATTGAATATTGCCCCATTAGATTTATAACTGCTAGTTTTTCTATATTTTGCCCAACTTTTACATCACAAATTTTTAAACCTGTTCCAATAACACCATCTGGATAGTTTGCAGGTCGTAAAACATTTCCTTCTTCTAGTAAGACTTTCATATCTTTTTTCTTATCAAAACTATGATTTCCACCAGTTATCACATCAATACCACTTCTAAACAACTCTTTTGAACTATCTAGTGTTAAGCCAAAACCATGACTTGCATTTTCACCATTTGCAATTATAAAATCTATTTTAAACTCATCTTTTATACTTTGTAAATTTTCTTTTATTATTTTTCTTCCTGGACGTCCTACTATATCGCCTATAAATCCTATTCTCATATATTTTCTTCTTCTTTATATTTTTTTAATCTTACTTCAAAAACTGCACCATTTTCATTATATGCATTTATACTTCCTTTATGCTCTTCTACAATTTTCTTAGCAATAGATAAACCTATTCCCATTCCACCAGATTCTTTAGAACTAGTAAATGGTTCAAAAAGTTTTTTCATAATCTCTTGACTTAAACCTTTTGCATTATCTTTAAATTTGACAACTATAAAATTTTCTTCTTCAAAGATATCTATTTTAAGTTCTCTTTTTTCATAATCTTCAATCTTAATCAACTCATCAAGAGCATTGTTTATAATTATAATCCAAATTTGCTCAACTCTTTGTTTTTGAATAAAACTATAAAAAGAGAATTTATCATTATTTATATTATCAATACTAAATAAATCTCCATTTAAATAAATTTTACTAATATGCTTTGCTCTATTGTGAGCCATTGTTAAAGCTGTATTTAAAGTAGCATATATATTAAAATCACCTCTTGTTTCTTCATTTGAATGAGAAATTTCTCTCATAGATTCAACAATATTGGCTATTCTATTTATACCATCTTTTATCTTTTTACTATCATTTAACATTCTTTGTTTTTCTGGACAATTTGGCAAATCTTCAATATCATATTGCATAAGTTCTAAATTACCTTTTATATATGTCAAAGGTGTATTTATTTCATGTGTGATTCCAGCTGACAATATACCAATATAGCTTAGTTTTGCACTCTTTAATTGCTCTTTATGATGTATTTCATCTTTTACTTTACTTTTTTCAATCTCACTTTTAATTGTACTTTCTAAATTTGCATTTACTTCTTGTAATTCTCTTTTATCTTCTAAGGAATTTATAATAAATATTATTCTTTGTTTTTTTAGCATCAAAATTAGAGAAAGTTCTAAATGTATTGCTGTTCCATCTTTTCTTATAAAAATATGTTCTAATTTTGATATATTTGTAAACTCTTTTATATCATCTAAAATATTTTTCAAAATATTCCTTGAACTTTTATTTACTATATCCAAAGGTGTAATATCCAGCAACTCTTTTTTGCTAAAACCTAAAAGTTCACTCATCTGATTATTTACTTTAACAAATTTTAAATCTAATGTTAAAAGTGCTACTCCGCTATGTACATTTTCAAAGATTGCATCATACTCTTCAATTTTCATATTTAGATTTTTATATAAAAGATATGTTCTTTTTTTATCAGTTACATCTTGACAAACTATATTGTAAACTCTTGATTCATCATCTAAAATATACTCTTCAATAAACAAATCAACCCAAAAATCTTCACTTGCTTTTGTTTTACCTTTTAAATTTGTAATTTTATAATTTTCTTTAATATCTTGATTGTTTATAGCTTTTCTAAAAGATTTTTGTATATCTTTATAGAAAAAGATTTTATAACTATTACCTATTAATTCACTCTTTGAAAATCCTAGAAAAACACAAAATGCTTGACTAACTTTTAAGATTATTCCATCATTGTCAATTTGGATAAACATAATATAGCTATCCATAATCTTTTGATTTTCACTTAAAGTGATATCTGTTTTATTTATATCAAAATTTAATTTTTGATTTTCTAATTCTATTTTATTGCTCTCTTTAGTAATAATTGAAGTAAAAATAAGTGCTAAAATTGATGCCAAGATAAATGTAGCAATAAGAATATATTTATAATACTCTTTTATAAAATCATCTTCAATTACTGATTTTTTTATAAAAAATGTAAAATATATATTGTCTTCCAAATAAACTTTTTTTGATATATATTCACTATCATTTAATATTTCTAAATCAAAATTATCTATAAAATTGCCTTTTGTATCTTTTATAAATATTTTTTTAGAAAAAGAGTTTGTAACATCTTCTAAAATATTTTTCATATCAACTTTAAAAATATAAAAATTATTTGTACCTCTAATTGCAAAATTTAATACTTGATTTGTTTTAGTATCACAATAATGATAAATCTGATATCTATTCAAAGATTGTAAAGTTTTAAAATATTCTTCAAAAAAAAGTGACTCTAATCTTACATTTTTATTTGTATTTTCATTATTTTGCAAATTTTCAATTTTTAAAAATTCTTTTGAATCAAAACCAACTATTTTAAAATCCAAAATATTTGTATCTTCAAATATAGTTTTTTCTATAAGATGTTTTATCTCTTCTAAATTATTTTGTTTTGACAATATAGATTCTATGAAAACCAATTTATTGTCATAAAATTTAATATAAGATGAAAATTTATCTATTTTGGTTTCTAAGATAGTATCTATTTTTACAGACTCTTTTTTTTCACTATATGATAAATAAAAATTATTCAAACTAAGAGTAATTAAAAATAATAAAATCACAATAAGAGCTAAAAAAGCTCCAAAAAGTTTTATATAAAAAGATGCTTTCATTTTTTATTCTTTTTAAATTTTATATAGTATGAAGTTTTTTCTAAACTATTATTACACCAAAAAATTGCTTGATTTTTATCTATTAAAAGTTTTGCTAAATATAATTTTGTATCAAAATATTTCTCATCTTCAAATTTTAAAATATTGTCTAAATAGGCTTTTTTTCTAATATCTTTAATATTATCCTCTATTTTTAAAACTGTGTCATTGCTATCATTTTCCATATTTAGTTTTATTGTAGCTTTTGAAATTGAATATGTTTTAGCTTGTTCTATTATAGTTCCTAATATATTACTAATAATTTTTTTCAACTCACTATTTGCAACATTTATATTTATAAATTCATCTATATCGTACTTAATTTCAATATTATCATATTTTAAAGATTCTATGGTCTCTTTTATCACTTCAAAAAGGTTTGAATTTGTACTATCCCTTGAAGTAAATATTATCTTTGTTTCATTTAACATATCTGAAAGCTCTTTTAATTCTACTTCTATACTATCTTTTATATCATTTAAACTACTTTTTTCTAAAATATCTTTATTTAATTTTTGTAGCTCAAATGATATTTTAGATATAGGAAGTTGCCATTGATGAGAAAATGAATCTAAAATTTTTGACATCAAAGCAACTTTTGTTGAATTTAAAACTTTTTCATCTTTTATTCTTAAATCGTTTAATTTGCTAGATAAATCTTCTTTTAATAATCTATTTGTTTTTTCTAACTGTTTTGTTGATGTTATATCTGTTCGAATAGAACTAAAACCTATATGCTCATTTTTAAAGTTGTATCTTGGGAAAAGAACTGCTTTAACCCAATAAGTATTTCCAAATTTATCTCTATTTTTAACTTCACCCTGCCAATTTTTAGTAGCTTTTAAATCACTCCACATATTTCTATAAAAACTAGAAGAAATATCAGGATGTCTTAAAATATTTACATTATTTCCAATAATTTCATCCTGTGAAAAACCAGAAGATTTACAAAAATAGTTTGTTGCATATGTAATTTCACCTTTTAAATTAGTATCTAACTTCAAAACATAATTGTCAATTTGAGTAAAAAGTTCATCATAATTATGTTGTATTAAATCTTTTTGAAATTGCAATAGCTTCATTTTATAAAAAATATAAATAAATAAAACCAAAATAGCAATCAAAGATATAAGTAATAAATCATAAAAATCATATATTTTTTTTATACTTTCACTATCTTTTATATTGTTCATTTGTAAAAATATACTATTATCATAATAAGATGATTTAAAAATTTCTAAAAACTCATCACTTTTAACTACTGTTTTATCCAAAATAGCTTTTTTATATTCTAAGTTTAAACTGTCATTTAATTTTTCTAAAATAGTATTAAAATCAAACTCTATATTTACAACTCCAACTAAATTTAGCTTATCATCTATTATTGGTTTTAAAAACACTATAAAAGTGTCATTTTGTCTATTTTTAAACTCCATAATATCTTTTTTTGTTGATATTACATCTCCAACTAAAGATGAAAGAAAATTGTCTTGAAAATTTATATCTTTAAAATTTAAAATATGCTTTTTTTGATTAGAATAGAAACTTATATCAAAAACACCTAGAGTTTTATAATAAGCAAAATTTGGTTCAAACTCATCATATAATTTTATAGATAGTTCTTCTATGTTTTCATTTTGAAAAACACGTATTAGCTTTTTATCTTTTGTAAATTCATTAAAATATATAAATTCAGCAGTTTTTTTTAACTCATCTAAATATATATTATAATTTTTTAAAGTAGTTTCTTCATAATTTTTTGTAACTCTATTTAAATCATCTTTTTTCAAATAATCTAATACAAAAAATATAATGACAAATATTATAATAAAATATATAAAACACCTAAAAATTAGGTTTTTATTGTTCATAATTAGTCTTTTAAAACTTCAATTATCTTTTTTTCTAAAGCATCAAGAGAACTAAAAGGCTTCATAACATAATTTGTTGCCCCAATTTTATGTGATTTAAGAACTTTATCTAAAGTAGAATATGCTGTCATCATAATCACCTTTTGGTCTTCATCTTTATCTTTTATTTTTTCTAAAGCTTCTATACCATTCATCTGTGGCATCATAATATCAAGTAAAACAACATCATATTTACTACTATCCATATTACTTAAAAAAGATACTGGATTTGAAAAAGATGAAATAGTAAAATTTGGATTTCGAGATAAATATCTATTTAACATATCCAAAATTTCTATTTCATCATCTACTAATGCTATTGAATATTTTTTATTCATATTATTTTTCTCCTTCAAATAGTTTTTTTGTAGCTTCTTTCATAACTGCTTCATTCTTTTCTTCAAGAATTTTTTCTAAATATATAAATACTTGCTGACTTGCTTTTTCAACTAAATCTATCTTATCTTCAATCAATTGTTTTGAGCACGACACACTATTTCCTGAACACTCTTTTGCTAAAATATTTGCTTCATGGTGAACTGTATGGTGATATTTTTCTAAACCTTTATATGAAGGAACAAAACTAAATTGTTCTTTTCCTAAACCTGTATCATACCATTTTCCTAATCTACAATTATGGTGATCTACTGGATTAAAGTTATTCTCATTTCCAAAAATTAATTGGTATAAATTATTTTTATAAATTACGTGGTCAAGTTTTGCAAGGTTGATAAATATTTTATTTGAAATACTCTCTACCTCATAAACTCCTCTATTTGAGTTTTTCTGGAAAGTATACATCAATTTACTTAGTGAATTTATTCTATTTTTTGTCTCATTTACAACACTTGTAACAACATCTGAACTACCTTTTATCTTTTCTGTTTCAATTTGAATAGTAGTAACAACATCTTTTATCTGTTTTGCAGCATCAGCACTTCTACTTGCTAGATTTCTAACCTCTTGTGCAACAACTGCAAATCCTTTTCCAGCTTCACCTGCTGTTGCTGCTTCTACGGCTGCATTTAAAGACAATATATTTGTTTGGAAAGCTATTTCTTGAATTATATTTATAACTTGTGCGATATCTTTACTTTTTGAAACAAGAGAGTTTACAACCTCATTTTCACTAGCAATTTCATGATGTAAATTATCTGTATCTAAAACTATCTCTTTGATTAAATGTAAACCATCAGTAGAACCACTTGCAGTTTCATTTGATTCTTTTTGCATTTCTTGAAGTTCTTCAAGAAGTCCTAAATAAGTATTTTGTGTATCACTTAAAGATTTTGTCATATTTTTATTGTGTCTTGAAAGAAGTCCATCTTCTTTATTGTCATGAATAGATGTTTTTCGTAAAGATACAATATTATAATTACCATATTTCTTTACCATAATATTTACTTCACACTCTTCTAAAACAACACTGTCTTCACTGTTTCTTAAAGCATTTAATATTGGAGAAAAATCACTTAAATTTTGTTTTGTATTTTCATTGACAAAAAATACTTTATCAGTTTCATCAAAAACAACTAAACCCTCTTCTTGAGATATAGAAGCTATATGCTTAAATAAATCTATCATATCATCTTTTGAAGATGCAACCTTTTGTAACTCTTTTGAATTATCTTTAATATTTTCAATCTCTTGAGTCTTATTGTCCAAATCTCTTTTTAAATTTTCTATCTCTTGTTGTAACAATGATATCTTTTTCTCATTATCTTTATTTCCAAAAAACATAAAAACCACCCTATATTTGTTAAAATTGGCAATAGATTACCTAAAAATAACTTAATACTTGATATTATTTAATTGCGTTGCACAAATAAAACCTTGAGCAAAAACCATTTGAAAATTAAATCCACCAAGTTCTCCTGTAATATCTAAACATTCACCAATAAAATATAATCCTTGTTGTTTTAAACTCTCAAAAGTAATATTATTTATTTCATTTGTACAAATTCCACCTTTAGTAACTTCTGCTTTTGAAAAGCCAAAATTTCCTGCTGGACTAAAATCATAATTTTTTAGTAATTTTAATTTTTCTATCTCTTCAATACTTAATTTTGATATAGATTTATCTTCTAAATTTTGAGATATTAAAAACTCTTGCATAAACCTTTTAGGTAAAGGAAATGCTGATGAAATATTTTTATTACCCTTGAAAAATTTATCTAACTTTTGATTTGGTAAAAAGTCTATTGTCATTTTTCCTTTTTTCCAATATAAAGAACTACTTAAAATTGCTGGACCAGAACAACCTTTATGAGCAAAAAGCATACTTCCTTCAATCTCTTTTTTATCAATATATATTTTTACATCCAATGAAATTCCACTTAAGTTTTTGAACCAAAACTGATCTTTTTGAACTGTAAAACCAACTAATGCTGGTTCTGGTTTTATGATTGTATGAGAAAATTTTTGTGCAATATCAAAAGCAATAGAACTAGCATTTAAACTAGGAAAAGATAATCCACCACTTGCAACTACAACTTTTTTAGCTTCGATTAATCCTCTTGATGTTTTTATCTTAAAACATTTATCAAAATCTACATCTAAAACTTTTGTATCCAAATATTTTTTTATATTTGTTGTAATCAAAGAAAACATATCTATAACATCTTGACTAGAGTTGCAAAAATATGTTCCTTTGACAATTTTTGGATTTATTTTTGGAAAAACTTGGTTTTTATTTAAAAATTTTAGTAAGTCATCTTTTGAAAAAATATCTAATATATTCTCTATAAAACTTTTATCACCCAAATAGTTATCTTTTGTTACAAACTCATTTGTAATATTACACTTTGCTCCACCAGAAACTTTAATCTTTTGCCCTATTTTAGTATTTGCTTCTATTAAACAAATATTTTTATATTTATTTTTATCTAAATTCGAAGCAAACATCAAACCACTTGCACCTGCTCCAATTATCGCTATATCGTAGATTTTCTATCCTTTTACACAAATAAATCTATTTAAGCCATTTTTATATTCATATTTTAAAATATATCCATTTGCTTTTAAAATATTATTTACTATGTAAAGTCCCAAACCAAAAGAGTCCTTTTTCCCTTGATTTGCATAAAATGGCTCTAAATATTGAGAAAATGGTTCTTTCAACTCTTCTGCATAGTTTTCTACTATGATATTTTCATCTTCATTTTTCACAATTACTTTTCTATCAATAGAGTATTTTATACCATTATCAATTAGATTTTTCAATGCAATACTAAAAAGTTTGAAATTTACATTTAATTTTCTATTTTCATACTCACAAACTACACTATCATCTTCAAGCATCAAAATATCTTTTGCATTATCAATAATATCATCTAAAAAGTAATTTCTCTTTTCTATATTATCAGCTGAAGAAATAAGTTCTTCAATAGTTGCAAACTCATTTATCAAAGATTCTAACCTATCAAAAACAGATTTCAATTTTTCATTATTTTGCTCATTTTGTTCTAATTGAGTTAAAAATTTTCCTTTTGTAATAGGAGTTTTAAGTTCGTGCATAATGTTTCTTATAAAAACATTTCTAGCTTCTTTTAAATTTTTAAGCTTTAAAGCTGATTTTTTAAATTCCATTGAAAGTTGTGAAACTTCATCTTTCGAAGAAGTTTGATTAAACTCAAAATCAAAATTTTCATCTCCTAAATTTTTTACCTTATCTTGTAAAATTCGTAAAGGAACAAGCTTTCTTAAAGTCATCAAATATAAAATTACAATAGTAACAAGCAAAATAGAAAATACTAAAATAATATATATTTGTCCATCATTGCTTGGACTATTTTCATCTTTTATCAAAAATTCACCATCTTTTACTTTTGAATAAACATAAAAGTTTTCATCATCTTTTAAAATTCGAAAAATATCTCCATGCTTTGGATGAACTCTTTCATAAAAAACTATCAAATTTGTGTTATCTTTAACATCTTCAATTTCACTATTTTTTATATAAACTTTATAATTCATCTCTTCAAGATTTTTTATAAATTTCTCATTGAAATTAAATTCTGCTCTATTTATCATTTTTGAAAGTGAAAAATATTTATCAAATATCTGTTTTTCATGTTCTTGATAGTTATTTGTCAAAAGGACTATAAAACTTATAATTACCAAAAAAATAGATATTATAAAACTTACAACTATTGTAAAAAATATTGATTGCCTGTTCATTGTAAAAATTTATATCCCATTCCACGAATAGTTTGAAGATATTTTGGCTCTTTTGGATTATCTTCTATTTTATTTCTAATTCTATTTATAATAACTGCTAGTGAGCCAGAATTTTCATAATCTTGGTTTAAAATATCTGAATTTTCAAAAATATCTTCTCTACTTACAATAAAACTCTCTCTTTTGATAAGTAATGACAATATCTCATATTCAGCAGCGGTTAATTTTAGATAGTTTTTATTTTTTGTTATCTCTCTTTTTTCTTCATCTAAAAGGAAATTTTTACTAGTTTTATCTTCATCTTCTATTTTCGAGTGATTAAATCTTCGTAAAATAGTCTTTATTCTTACTTCTAATTCTCTAGGGTCATAAGGTTTTGGCAAATAATCATCAGCTCCTAATTTTAAAGCTGTTACTTTATCTGTAATATCACTTCTTGCACTAGAAATAATAATAGGAATATCAAAATCATCAACTATTTTTTTACAAACATCTAATCCATCCATACCTGGTAAAGTTAAATCTAAGATTATCAAATCATATTTGTGTATTTTCAAATCACAAAGAGCCAAAAATGGCTCTTCAAAATTTGTAACTTCGATATGAAATTGCTTTAAATATTGACATAGAACTTCTGCTAACTCTAAATCATCTTCTATCATTGCAATTTTTATCAAAACTTATCCTTATTTCTTTTCTGCTTTTAAATCTAGTAAAACTTTTAACTGCTCTTTTTGTTTTGGCGTTAATATTGCGTAAGATTTTTCAAGAACTTCTGCTTGTGATTTTAGCATATTATCTCTTTTCTCACTTACTATTTTACTATATTTATCTTTATCAAAACTATCTTTTGTAAATGCTTCATTTATAGATTTATTATCTTTTCTACTATCTTCAATAATTTTTTTGATTTTTTCATTTTGTTCAGAAGTTAAATTTAACTCTTTAAAAATTCCAAAGAAATGACCATTTTCAGATTTTTTATGAAATTTATCTTTTGAGAAATGTGTTTTATCACCTTTATTATGACCTTTATTTACATCACAATTTGCATATAATGCTCCACCTAAAAGTGTAGCTAATATCATACTTGAAACTATTTTTTTACCTGAAATCATATAATACTCCTTATTTTTAATGTTTGAAATTATTACAATATATTTTTAATGATTTTTAATCTAAATCTTAATGATTTCTTAATCTCTTTTAGTTAATATTTCAAGATGATTTTAAAAGTTGCTACATTTAACCTTTTCCAATTTTGTAATCCAAACTTCTATTTTTATACTAAAAAAGACAAATTTAACCCAAATGATTGGGAAGAAAAAAAGCTTTGGATAAAACAACAAATTTCTAAAATGAACTGTGATATCATAGGTTTTCAAGAAGTTTTCTCAAGTGAAGATTTAAAAAATTTACTTAAAGAGTGTGGTTTTTCATATTTTAAAGTTGTTGATTCTCCTAAATATAATAGTAAAAATCCAACTGTTTTTATAAGTACAACTGTAGCAATAGCTTCAAAGTTTCCAATTATATCAATCGAAAAAGTGCAAAGAAAAGATGGCTTTCATTTTGCACGAGAACCAATAAAAGCAAAAATACAACTACAAGATAAAAAAGAGATTTATTTTTATGTCACACACCTAAAATCAAATAGATTAAATGAATTTGAATATATTTTTACACAAAATGATTCCCTAGAAGATAAACTAAAAAAAGTAGAAATAGCACTCAAAAATAACTACTCTCTTTCTTTGAAACAAAGAATAAATGAAGCTAAAAATCTATTTTTTGATATAAAATCTTCAAAAATTTCTACTATTTTGGTTTGCGATTTGAATGATAAAGAGTTTTCTATAACGATTGATGCCCTTACAAACTTCAAGTTTTATAATAAAAATTTGAAAGAAAATAGCTATTTACTTTTTGATGCTTACAATCTTTTTAAACCAAAAATCTACAATCCTCATCCAGAATTTAAAGGTTTAAAAAGAACTTCTACAAGCTATTTTGCTGGGAAAGGAAATGTTTTAGATTATATTTTTGTATCAAAAGAACTAAAAAAAATAATTTCTTATAAAGTTTTTGATGAACACTTACAAAAAAATCAAAATGGAAGTTTAAAACAAAGTGACCATGCACAAGTTGTTTGTGAGATAGAGATTTTTTAAAAAGTTTCTTCTATATATTAAACGTTTGAGATTACAAAAAACGGACACAAATAAGAAAAGAATTTTGAAATTCTTTTCTTGTGTTTCAATATGTAACAAAATATCTATTTTAATTTACTCAAAATATCCTCTATATCTAAACTCATTTTAGAAAAAGCGAACCATTTTTTACCCAAATCTTTCAAACTAGCTCCCAAATGATATATCTCTTTTTTATCAAGTATTAAAAATCTATCGTGTGAATCTTTAAAAGTTA